>NZ_JBQFPS010000010.1:0-191896 GCF_056536485.1 Ruegeria sp. CL5 | reverse complement strand
ATTACCAACCTCAGATGCCCACCGTCTCTCCGATGCGTCTCAACCGTCTCTCCGGCCCGTCTCCGCCGTTCCCAGCGTCCCAGCAACCGCCTCAGCAGCGCCGGTGAAGGGGTATTTACGGATTAGGTCTAAGACCTGCAACCCCCATTTTGAAAAAACTTCACATTTCCGCTCATCTTCTTCTCCATCTTAATGAAAACAATATGTTAGCTTCATAATTCGCCCAACAAATTTGCTAAAAGGAGGATCACGGCAACGAAATGGACGACCTTACGGCGGAATCATACCCAATGCTCGGTAGGCAACCCAAACTCAGGCGAATGAAAACGCCGCCCGAGTCTCCTCGGGCGGCGCAATTCACTGCGAAGGTCGCGTCACTAGTTCAAATCGTATCGATCCGCATTCATCACCTTGTTCCAGGCAGAAACGAAGTCACAGACAAATTTACCGCCCGCATCGTCCTGACCATAGACCTCGGCCAGCGCCCGCAACTGCGAGTTCGAACCAAAGACCAGATCCGCGCGGGTACCCGTCCACTTCACTTCGCCGCTCACCCGATCACGACCCTCGTAGACGCCATCACCAGACGGCTTCCACTCGGTGCCCATATCCAAAAGATTCACAAAGAAGTCAGTGCTGAGCGTACCAACCCGGTCGGTCAGCACTCCATGAGAGGTGCCACCAAAGTTTGCACCCAGCACCCGCATCCCACCGACAAGTGCCGTCATCTCAGGCGCAGACAGTGTCAGCAATTGGGCCTTGTCCACCAGCAGAGCCTCGGCCGGAACCGAGTACTCCTTGTGCAGGTAGTTGCGGAAACCGTCGGCGATGGGTTCCATCACTGCAAAGCTGTCCACATCCGTCTGCTCTTGCGCGGCATCGGTGCGGCCCGGGGTAAAGGGCACGTCAACGTCATGGCCTGCGGCTTTGGCTGCCTGTTCGATGGCTGCAGCGCCACCTAGGACAATAATATCTGCCAACGAAACTTTCTTGCCACCAGACTGTCCATCATTGAACGCAGCCTGAACCCCTTCCAGCGCACCCAGCGCCTTGGACAGTTTCAGCGGCTCATTGACCTCCCAATCTTTCTGCGGAGCCAGGCGAATACGCGCACCGTTGGCACCGCCACGCATGTCCGATCCGCGGAAGGTTGAAGCCGAAGCCCATGCGGTCGACACCAGATCCGAAACCGACAGCTCTGTCGCAAGGATCTTGGCTTTCAGATCCGCCACATCGGCGTCGTCAATAAGCGCGTGATCGACGGCAGGGACATTGTCTTGCCATATGAGCTCTTCGCTGGGCGCTTCTGCTCCCAGATAACGTGCACGTGGACCCATGTCGCGGTGGGTCAGTTTGAACCAGGCGCGAGCGAAGGCGTCGGCGAACTCTTCCGGGTTTTCGTGGAAGCGTTTCGAGATCGGGCCGTAGATCGGATCCATGCGCATCGCCATGTCGGCGGTGGTCATCATGGTCTTGACCTTCTTGGACGGATCATGCGCCGCCGGGGCCATGTCTTCATCTTTCACGCCGACCGGTTCCCAGATCCAAGCGCCCGAGGGACTTTTGGTCAGGTTCCAATCATAGCCGAACAACAGATCGAAATAGCCGTTGTCCCATTTGATCGGGTTCGCGGTCCATGCACCCTCGATTCCGCTGGTAGTGGTGTCGTCGCCTTTGCCTGAACCGAATTTGTTGATCCAGCCAAAGCCCATGTCCTCGATCGGGGCGGCTTCGGGTTCGGGGCCGACCAGATTGGGGTCGCCCGCACCATGCGCCTTGCCAAAAGTGTGGCCACCCGCGACCAGAGCGACGGTTTCCTCGTCGTTCATTGCCATCCGACCAAAGGTGTCACGGATGTCGCGGCCCGAGGCCAGAACGTTCGGCTCACCATCGGGCCCTTCGGGATTCACATAGATCAGACCCATCTGAACGGCGGCCAACGGGTTTTCCAGATCACGCTCGCCCGAATAGCGGCTGTGCGGGTTCTCGGTTGGGGCCAGCCATTCGGTCTCGGCACCCCAATAGATGTCTTCTTCGGGAGCCCAGATGTCTTCGCGGCCACCCGAGAAGCCAAAGGTCGTTCCACCCATGGATTCAATCGCGCAGTTGCCCGCCAGGATATAAAGGTCAGCCCACGAGATCTGGTTGCCGTATTTCTGCTTGATCGGCCACAGCAGACGGCGCGCTTTGTCCAGGTTGCCATTGTCCGGCCAGCTGTTCAGAGGCGCGAACCGCTGATTGCCGGTCGAGGCACCGCCACGGCCATCTGCCGTCCGATAAGTGCCCGCTGCGTGCCAGGCCATACGGATGAACAAGCCGCCGTAGTGACCGTAGTCCGCCGGCCACCAGTCCTGCGAATCCGTCATCAGTGCGTAAAGGTCTTCCTTCAGCGCCTTCAAGTCGAGCTTCTTGAACTCTTCGGCATAGTCGAATGTCTCACCCATCGGGTTCGATGCAGGGCTATGCTGATGCAGAATCGACAGGTTCAACTGGTTCGGCCACCAATCCCGGTTGGACCGGGCCTCGGCGCCATGCATTACCGGGCATTTGCCCATGTTGGGGGTATCACTTCCGTCCATATCGATCTCCAGTACTGGCTAGATGTGTGCGTCGCGCGGTTAACTTTGAAACGAGAAACAGGGGCTTGAGTGTTTTTGCGCTCGTCCCTGGCATGGGCACTACGCGGGATCGCGCGGATCGGCCCTGCCTTCATTGTAGGAAATAGCATTAACGACTCGTTCTTTCTGTTTGGGTGTAGATTTAGCAAATCCAAGCTATTCACATAAGTTTTGTTTTTCGATGATATTGATAACCCAAAACTATCACTTGAACGTCTTCGCGCAGCTGGACGCTAGAGCACGCGATTGCATTTTCGCCGTTGGGCTTCACCGTGACTCGCAATTTGAGCACGTGGGGGTGGCGACGCAAATGGATCTACGATGCTGACCGCTGTAAATTGCCTGAGTGGGGCCAGCGTCAAGCTGTCTGTCGACACAGGTTCAGTGGCCATTGACTTTTTTATAAAGGGCGGATTTGTAGCCAAAGGGAATTCCCAACACGCCGACCAACCACCCTGCCGTGCGGGCGATCTGGATCAACCGTCGATCCGGTTGGAACGGAAACAACAGTATTGCCCCCAGTAGCGCCAACAAACGCAAAGGTGCACTCAGGAAACCCAAGATCGCCTTTGTCGGCTTCTGATCAAGCTTGCGCCGCATATGCGTGTTGGACTGGTCCCGCCCTCGGGCAGCCTGATACAAGAACGAGAGGCGTTCGGGCGGAATGGTTTCATACACGAACGCATCAGGCACCCAGCCCACAGGCAATCCAGCGGCAACGGTCTCGGCGTAGAACTTTGCGTCCGTTCCGCCCGTCATCCGCATGGTTTCATCGAACCAAAGCCCGGTTTCGCTGAACAACCTCGTCTCGCCCAGCCAGTTGTTGGTCACGATGGTAACACCGCCGGTATCGTTCAATGTCGCCTTCCTGGCGGCGGCGTTTTCCTTGTCGAGATATCGATTGCTGATGTTGCGTAGCATCAGCCGCTGCATTGCGGTTTCCTGCCCAGTCGGCCCTGCGGCGCGGAGCGGTGCGCCCAACAACACAGAGGAACTCTTGCGATAACCGGCAACCAAACTCTCAAGCCAATTGGATGCCACCACTTCATCATCATCAACAAAACAGAGCAGATCCGAACCCTGTTCAAGCGCCTCGCGCGCTGCACGGTTGCGCCCGAAAGGAATGCCAGGCTCGGTCTCAAGGACATAATCCAGACCCGCCCCGTTGGGGAGAACAGCCCCAGCTGCCCGCACGGTATCCTCGCTAAGCGGTGAACTGTCGTTTTCGACCACAAGGCATCGCACTGAGCAATCAGGCGGCAGCTTCATCTCGCCCCAGCTCTCGATCAATGCAGCCAGCATTTCGGGGCGCTGCCGGGTAAGAGTAGAAACCGTAATCTTCAGGGTGGCTGAGCGATCCTTCATCGCATCCCCATACTACCTGCATCTGATTCTTGACAAGGCGCAGTGATCACGAGGGTTCCATCAACGCTTCTAACCCAACCCGGTAATTTGGGTAGAGCAGTGAGATACCCAACTCTTCTTTAATCCGATCATTCCGAACGCGTTTGTTTTCATCGTAAAAACTACGGGCCATCGGAGTCAGATCAGCCTCATCAAATGGCACAGCAGGCGGTAACGGCAGTCCCTGCAGCTCGGCCGCATAACCGATCACATCCTGCGGTGGCACCGGTTCATCATCGCAGACATTGTAGACCGCGCCCGGATTGGGTTTGGCCATCGATGCGATCAACACCTGCGCGATATCATCAACGTGAATACGCGAGAATACCTGTCCCGGCTTAATGATCCGTCTCAGGCCACCTCTCTTGAGCTTGGAAAACGGTCCACGCCCCGGCCCATAAATCCCCGCCAATCGGAATGTATGTAACGGGAGGTCCGGGATATCTGCCCACTGCGTTTCGGCACGCACGCGCCACCGACCTCGTTCGGCGGTAGGTTCGGGCGCGGTTGTCTCATCCACCCAACCCCCATCGTGATCACCATAAACCGCAGTAGTCGACAGATACCCAACCCATTTGAATTGCCCGGCGCGGGCGGCAATCTCATCGCGCAACTCTGCCAATACAGGGTCACCATCTGCTGTAGGCGCGGTTGAGATCAATACATGTGTGACACCTTCCAGGTCAGGCCGTTCCCCCGGCCAGACAATCGGCTCGGCTCCCGACGCGCGAATGGTCTCAATTTGCTTTGGATCGCGCGAGGTTCCGATGATCCGCCAGGATGCTGGATCAAGTCGCTTCGATGTCGCTCGGGCAGAATAGCCGTGGCCGAATGAAAAAAGTGTCTGAGTCATAGCTCCTTTGATGATCCGCCCGGCCCGGGGATGCAAGCGCCGGATGGACGCACTTGATTCGAATCCTCTGATGCGCCTTCATTGATGTATGAGCAACAAAACACCCGATCTACGCGCCGCCTATTCCTTGAAGTCGCCTGAAGAGAACAAGCGTCTCTACGCTGAATGGGCCGGAGACTACGACGACAATTTTGCCGCACTGGAAGACTATCAACTCCACATCCACACAGCGCGCGCTTTCGTTGCTGCCGGTGGTCAGGGGCCGGTATTGGATGTTGGAGCGGGAACGGGGTTATGTGGTGCGGTTTTGGCGGGGCTGGGCGTTGGCCCGATTGACGCCACTGATATAAGTGCTGAAATGCTGGATCAGGCGATGCGCAAGGATATCTACCGAGACGCGATCGAGGCCGATCTGAATCAGGGCCTGCCCGTCCCGCGTGACAGCTATGCAGGCGTGGTTTCCTCCGGAACGTTCACTCATGGCCACTTGGGGCCCGAGGCTTTGCCCGCGCTCTTGCGGGTCGCGCGTCCCGGCGCACAATTCGCCCTGTCAATCAACGCAAAGCACTTTGAGGCACTGGGGTTTTCCTATGCATTCGGCGCTCTCGAGGCTGAACAAATCAGCAATCTGTCATTTGCCGAGGTGCGTATATATGGTGAGCTAGCCGCCGGCCCCAACAAGGATGACATTGCTTTAATCGCGCTGTTCGAAAAGGGCTGATCAGACACTAATCACCGCGAATTTGACTATGTCCGGACCTTCGCAGCATTAGACACCTAGGTATACATCTGCTTCTTATACGCCCGAGTCCGTGTTGTCGCCTCAGCTGAGCCGTCGTGATAGGTCCCGAACCACTTATCGAACGGAATCTCAGAAGTGCCATAGTTGCACTCGAAATACCGGTGATGAAGCTGATGGAAGAAATCTCCTGCCCGCGCGGCGTCCGTCTCGCCCGCCCTTAGCTTTTCAAAGCCCGAATGGGACAGAACCGGGCTGATCTGCTGAAAATAAACATGAAACAACAGATGCAGCGGGTGCGAGGGCACGATCAGATGGATGAAGTAGGTCGAAAAATAAAGCAGGTTTTCATACCAGTGGTTCGATATCCCTGACCACGGACCGATATTGACGTTGCGGTGATGCACGGCATGGACGTGTTTATAGAGTTTCGGGTGATGCTCCAACCGATGGACCCAATAGAAATGCAGCCCGGACCACATCGGAATCAGTAGCATCCAGATCACGAACCAGACCGGCGCTGCGGCCCAAGTTATGACTGGCACGTAGCCGTTCGCCATCGCCCAATAGATTATCCATTGATAGGCCGTGGCCACAGTCATCGCGCTGCCCAAGGTCCACCAGATGTTATCCAAAACCTGGTTTCGAAAAGTGAATGAACCGTTGTTCCGAGTCAGGTCCCGACGGTCGAACTTTTTATACATGCCCTGCCCTTTGCGCATGTAAAGCCACCAATGCAGGCCCCCAGCAACCAGGATCTGAGGGAGCATATTCAATAGCCAAACGCGGAACATCCAACCAGGCGCGAAGGATTGCATAGTCTCTAATGCAGGCAAAAACGCAAAATATGCAACCACTGCCAAGGCCATACACAGAGTCAGCGACGTAAGCGGCAGCCAAGCCCCTCTGTACCAACGCAGGATCGCAGCGGGGCGCGGCGGCCAGTTGAACAAAGGATTCAGACCGACCGGACCGTCGGGGCGGTAATTCCAGCGGGCGGCTTCTGCATCATGAACGTCAGTCATGGCTGAAACTCCTTAGAGGGGGTATTTAGGTTGCGTAGTCCGAGTCTTCGGCGTCCAAGACTGCTTTAATTTCGCGCAGATGCGCCTCGGCCTGACCGGGATAGTCATCCAATTCCTGTGCGGTCTTTTCCGCAATTTCGTCGGACAGAACGCGCAAGGGCTGCCCAGTTTGAAGCGCACGGATGTAAGTTTCGGCGGCGCGTTCAAAGTAGTAGAGTCTATTAAAGGCATCTGCAGGGCTGTCACCGATCACCAGAACCCCATGATTGCCCATAACCATGACCTTTTTCTTCGGATCAGACAGCATCGAAGCACATCGCTCGCCCTCGCTTTCGAACGCCAGACCACCGAATTCCTCATCGATCACATAGCGATTGAAGAAGGTTGCGGTGTTTTGATCAATCGGCGGCAGGGTGCTGTCCGCCAGTGAGGCCAGAACCGTCGCAAAAATCGAATGCACGTGCATCACACAACGCGCATGGGGGCAATGGCGGTGGATTGATCCGTGCAACCCCCATGCCGTCGGGTCCGGCGCTCCGGGCTGATCCATGACATTATTGTCGTTGGCATCCAGTAGCAGCAGATTTGACGCTTTGATCCGCGAGAAATGCATCTGGTTGGCATTCATCAGAAACTGCGTGCCGTCTGCATTGACCGCCAGGCTAAAATGGTTCGCCACCCCTTCATGCATGTTGAGACGCTCGGTCCAGCGGAAGGCTGCGGCCATATCAACACGTTCGGACCAATGATCAATGTTGGGGCGCAGGTTGGTGACGCTCATACCGGACTCCTTCGTGGGGCGATTGGGGCATTGGGTAAATCGTGCCTGCACTGCAAAAGTTTGACCAACGAAAAAAACACACCTAGTTCATAAGTAAAACTACTGGCGGAGTTATGCGTATGCGGAAACCACTTCCTCCTCTGGGTTGGTTGCGCACATTTGAAGCAGCAGCCCGTCACCTGTCGTTTACAGGTGCGGCACGGGATCTGAATATGACGCAAAGTGCGGTTAGTCAGCAGGTCAAATCGCTGGAGGGGTATCTGGGCCAGCCGTTGTTCCTGCGTCGCCCGCGCGCATTGGAACTGACCGAAGCAGGCATCACCTATTTGCCGGTTGTGCGCGAGGCGTTTCGGACGCTTGTAAGGGGCACCCAGGCCGTCACGGGGGCGCAACAAAATGCGGTTCAGGTGCAGAGCAACATAACATTTGCCGTCAACTGGCTGGCACCGCGTCTTCCCCGGTTTCGGAAACTGCGCCCGGATGTGCATTTGAACATCTTCACCGAGCTGTGGGAGCCACGCGAAATGGCTGAGGGTGCGGCGGTCGAAATTCGATATTCGCTGCGTCCTGCCGACACGGTGCGCACAGAACTATTGCAGACCGATCACTATTATCCCGTCTGTACTCCGGACTTCCGGGTAACACTTGAAACCTTGCAAAGACAACCTCTTTTTGATTGTTCGAACTTGCTGTCGAATTGGGAGAGCTGGATCACGGAACAGGGTCTAACTTGGGAGAAACCGCAGGTCACCTATTCGACGACCTATCTGGTCAGCCTGTCAGTTGCGATGGCTGGAGGTGGGCTGTGCCTGGCCCATGACATGATCGCCAAACGCCTACTTGACGAAGGTCGCTTAATTGCGCCGTTCTCTCACCGTGCCGCCATGCCCGAGGCATATTATTTGCTGCTGTCACCTCAAGCTGAGGAAACGCCGGGCGCATTGGTTTTTGTTGACTGGCTGCGCTCCGAAATCGCAGCCGACACTCAAAACTAGACCGGGGCGCTCCCGCCCATCCTCAATGCCCTTTGGGCATTTCCTCTGGTTGGGCGTAGCAGCGCTGGCGCGCTGCGGTTGGCATGAATTGTGATGATTGGATGATACCTTACCGGTGGGGGTTGCACCTTCTGCTTCATTCGTGAAAGTTGGGCCATGGAATACACTCCCTTCCCAAGTTGGCCCGATACCACCCCTCGTCTTATCGCTGTTGCTGCAGGCCGCGAAGCTGCCGATATGGTGATCCGCGGCGGTATCTGGGTGAATGTACACAGCCGAGAAGCCCTGCCGGATCATGATGTCGCCATCGCTGCGGGACGCGTGGCCTTTGTAGGTCCGGATGCCTCCTATTGCATCGGTCCTGAAACTCAGGTCATCGAGGCAGACGGCCGGTATATGATTCCCGGACTTTGCGACGCGCATATGCATATCGAATCGGGCATGCTGACGCCTGCAGAGTTTGCCCGCGCAGTCATTCCACATGGCACCACTTCGATGTTCACCGACCCGCATGAGATCGCCAATGTGCTTGGCCTTGAAGGCGTGCGCCTGATGCATGACGAAGCGCTTATGCAGCCCGTGAATATCTTTACCCAGATGCCGTCCTGCGCGCCTTCGGCACCGGGCCTGGAGACCACAGGATATGAGATTACAGCCGAGGATGTGGCTGAAGCGATGTCGTGGCCCGGCATTATTGGGTTGGGAGAGATGATGAACTTTCCCGGGGTCATACATGGCGACCCGAAGATGCTTGCGGAAATTGCTGCCACGCAGCGAGCGGGAAAAACAGTGGGCGGGCACTATGCATCGCCTGATTTAGGGTCTGATTTTGCAGCATACGTCGCTGGTGGCCCCGCTGATGACCATGAAGGCACCTGCGAGGACGATGCCATTGCTCGGGTCCGTCAGGGGATGCGGTCGATGATGCGGCTGGGGTCTGCCTGGTATGATGTAGAAAGCCAGATCACTGCGGTGACCGAAAAGGGGCTGGATCCGCGCAACTTCATTCTGTGTACCGACGACTGCCATTCGGGTACTCTGGTCAATGATGGTCATATGAACCGTGTGGTGCGCCATGCAATCTCGTGCGGATGTGATCCTCTGGTCGCGCTTCAAATGGCTACCATTAACACCGCGACTCACTTTGGGTTGGAACGTGAGATCGGCTCGATCACACCGGGTCGGCGAGCCGACATTATTCTGAGTTCTGACCTGACCAGTTTGCCAATCGAAACGGTTATTGCGCGGGGCCAGGTCGTGGCTGAAAACGGAACGGTGACAGTCGACTGTCCGCATCTGGTTTGGCCTGCCAAGGCACGGAACACTGTCCATCTGGGACATGAGCTGTCTTCGACCGATTTTGAGATCAACGCCCCCGCTGGCGCCAACCGCGTCATGGCCAATGTGATCGGCGTCGTCGAGAATCAAGCCCCAACCCAGGCGCTGAAGTCAGAATTGCCCATTATCGAAGGGCTTGTTGAGGGCGAAGGCGAGGTTTGCCAGATCGCGTTGGTTGAACGCCACCGCGCCACGGGCGGGGTGACCAACGCCTTTGTGTCAGGTTTTGGGTATCAGGGCAAAATGGCCATGGCCTCGACCGTGGCGCATGACAGCCACCATATGATCGTTGTCGGCACTGACCGCGAGCAGATGGCTCTGGCCGCAAACCGACTGGCGGAAGTGGGCGGCGGCATCACAATCTTTCGAGACGGTGAAGAACTGGCGCTGGTTGAATTGCCCATAGCGGGTCTGATGTCCGACAGCCCAGCCGCCGAAGTTGCAGCCAAAGCCGAACAGATGGTCGAGGCGATGAAAGCCTGTGGCTGTGAACTCAACAACGCATATATGCAGCATTCTTTGTTGGCCCTAGTCGTGATCCCTGAGCTGCGGATCTCAGACCTTGGGCTGATAGACGTACGCACATTTAAAAAGATCGACCTTCTGGAACCCCTTGCATGACAACGATCCAAACCCCTGACGTTCCCAACCCCGAGAAATTTACAGACCCGCTGGCCGCTGTCGCGCGCTTGGAAGAGCTTTATGAACAAGCGACAAAGTTCCTGTGCGACAAGTTTGCTGACGCGCTCAAAAATGGCGCTCCTACCGAAAGATTCCGGGCGTTCTACCCTGAAATCCGGATCAGGACCTCTTCCTACGCACAGGTCGACAGCCGACTAAGCTTCGGTCATGTATCCGAACCGGGCACGCATGCGACAACGGTCACCCGGCCCGATCTGTTCCGGTCATATCTGGCCCAGCAAATCGCACTATTGATCAAGAATCACGATCAGCCGGTAACAATTGGAGCCTCTGAGACCCCGATCCCGGTGCATTTCGCCGTGGCCAACAACCCGGATCTGGTGGTTCCGCACCAAGGCGCAGCCGGTTTCACGTTGCGTGATGCGTTTGATGTGCCCGATCTGAACACAACCAATGACGACATCGTAAATGGCATCAACGAGCCTGAGAACGATGCCGAGCCTCTGGCGCTATTCACCGCCCAGCGCGTAGATTACTCTCTTGCGCGGCTGTCGCATTACACCGCAACGGACCCGAGCCATTTCCAGAACCACGTTCTGTTCACAAACTATCAGTTCTACGTCTCTGAATTCGAAAACTATGCGCGCGCGCAATTGTCCGATCCCGACAGCGGCTATACCAGCTTTGTCTCGACTGGAAATGTCGAGATCGCTGACCCAGAAGCGGCAATCGAACAGCCGTTGAAACTGCCGCAAATGCCAACCTACCACCTGAAACGCGCGGATGGGTCTGGGATCACGCTGGTCAATATCGGCGTCGGACCATCGAATGCCAAAACGGCCACCGACCACATAGCGGTTCTGCGCCCGCACGCCTGGTTGATGGTTGGTCACTGCGCCGGTCTGCGCAACACGCAGGCACTGGGAGATTTCGTACTGGCACATGCCTACCTGCGCGAGGACAAGGTGCTGGACGACGACCTGCCCGTCTGGGTGCCGATCCCACCGCTGGCCGAAGTCCAGGTCGCTCTGGAACAGGCTGTGGCCGAGGTAACTGAGTTGGAAGGCTACGAGCTGAAACGCATCATGCGGACAGGCACCGTCGCCTCCGTCGATAACCGCAACTGGGAGCTTCGCGATCAGTCCGGGCCGGTGCAACGGCTCAGCCAGTCCCGTGCGATTGCACTAGATATGGAAAGCGCGACTATTGCTGCAAATGGCTACCGGTTCCGGGTGCCTTACGGCACATTGCTCTGTGTCTCGGACAAACCTCTGCACGGTGAACTAAAGCTTCCCGGCATGGCTTCGGCATTCTATACAACTCAGGTCAGCCGCCATCTGGCCATTGGAATCCGGGCGATGGAACACTTACGCGGCATGCCGCTAGAACGCTTGCACAGCCGGAAATTGCGTTCGTTCGACGAAACGGCCTTTCTGTGAAGCAAAAAAGCAACGAATTTCCCCTATTTTTGGGGTTTTTAGTGCTACTATTCGTTGTGTTCGGCCACAATATCCCGTTACAGTTACGCGGTGAGGCCCTATAGATCGGGCACGTTAAGGAGACCAAGAAATGGCAAAGCCTATGACAAAGACTCAACTGGTGGCTGCTCTCGCTGAGGAAATGGGAACTGACAAGAAATCCGCAAACGCTGCGCTGGAGGCCATGACCGGCCTGATCACCCGCGAAGTATCCGCCGGTGGTGCTGTCACCCTGCCCGGCGTTGGCAAAATCTACTGCCGCGAGCGCCCCGAGCGCATGGTGCGCAACCCTGCGACCGGTGAGCAGTTCAAGAAAGAGGCCGACAAAGTGGTCAAGATGACCATCGCGAAAGCCCTGAAGGACAGCGTCAACGGCTAATTCACCGTAGACAGATCACAAGATCGAAGGGGTCGCCACCGGGCGGCCCCTTTTCCTTGCGGTTGTCGCGAAAACCGGTGACAGTCGCCCCAATTTCCCAAGGAGGCCGAAATGGACCTGCGCGCCATCGCTATGGGGCTTGTGTTTGCCCTGATCTGGTCATCGGCCTTTACCTCGGCACGGATCATTGTTGCCGATGCCTCACCCCTGTTCTCGCTTGCGCTGCGGTTTCTCATTTCCGGAATGCTCGGCGTGGCGATCGCGCGTGCCATGGGACAGAGCTGGAATCTGACGCCTGTCCAATGGCGCGCCACAATCCTATTCGGAATCTGTCAAAATGCCCTTTATTTGGGTCTAAATTTCTTCGCCATGCAGACCGTCGAAGCATCAATGGCTGCGATCATTGCATCAACTATGCCATTACTTGTCGCCTTGGCTGGATGGCTACTGCTGGGCGAAAAACTGCGTCCGGTGGGTATCTTCGGTTTGTTTGCAGGCTTTGCCGGTGTCGCCTTGATCATGGGCAGCCGGATCGGGGCTGGCATTGACCTGTTTGGGGTCATGCTTTGCGGGTTCGGGGCACTTGCACTCACTTTTGCTACGCTGGCGGTGCGCGGAGCGACCTCTGGCGGCAATTTCATGATGGTGGTGGGGCTGCAAATGCTTGTAGGCGCAGCGGCGCTGTTCGTCGCCGCCCCGATCTTTGAAACCATCTACATCCACCCAACCGTTCCGTTCATACTGGCTTTTACTTACACAACGCTGTTCCCCGGCCTTTTGGCCACGCTGATTTGGTTCCTGCTGCTGGACCGGATCGGCCCGATCCGTGCGGCAACCTTCCATTTCCTCAACCCGGTCTTCGGTGTTGCCATAGCGGCCCTTCTGCTGGGTGAAAAATTGGGGCCACTTGATGCGATCGGCGTACTGATCACCACATTGGGTATTTTGGCCGTGCAATTGTCACGTCAACCCGTCGCCAAGCTGGCCTAAGATCGAGCACGACTGCGCGAGCCGATGTAACAAGCCTTTGCTTTCCCCCTTAGAACCCCATTTATTGGTCGAAACCAATAGAATCGGAGGAGCCATGTCCCGTTTCACCAAGGACCCTGAGGCCATCGCCGCCCTTTCGCCGGAGGAGTTCCACGTCACTCAACGCAGCGGGACCGAACGCCCGGGCACAGGCAAACTGTTGAACAACAAGGAGCCCGGCATCTATGTTGATATCGTCTCGGGCGAACCATTGTTCGCATCGACCCATAAGTACGAATCCGGCTGTGGCTGGCCCAGCTTTACCAAACCCATCGTGCATGAGCATGTCGAAGAGTTTCGCGACACCACCCATGGCATGATCCGGACCGAGGTCCGCTCGAAACACGGCGATAGCCACCTGGGCCATGTCTTCCCCGATGGCCCGCGCGAACATGGTGGGCTACGCTATTGCATCAATTCCGCCTCGCTGCGGTTCATCCATCGCGACGATATGGAGGACGAGGGCTATGGCGAATTCCTGATCCATGTGGAGGAAATCAGATGACCGATGAACGCGCCGTTCTGGCCGGAGGCTGTTTTTGGGGCATGCAGGACCTGATCCGCAAATTGCCGGGCGTGTCCCGCACCCGTGTCGGATACACCGGCGGTGACGTACCCAACGCCACCTATCGAAACCATGGCACCCATGCAGAGGGAATCGAGATTTGGTTCGACCCGGCACAGATCACCTATCGTGAAATGTTAGAGTTTTTCTTCCAAATTCACGACCCCACCACCTTGAACCGTCAGGGCAATGATCGCGGCATGAGCTATCGCTCTGCGATCTATTACGTGGACAATGCCCAGAAACAGGTGGCCGAAGACACGATTGCCGATGTGAATGCCAGCGGCATCTGGCCCGGTAAAGTCGTGACCGAGGTCGAACCTGTCGGAGATTTCTGGGAAGCCGAGCCAGAACATCAGGATTATCTGGAACGTATCCCGAACGGTTACACTTGCCACTTCCCGCGCCCGGATTGGGTCCTGCCAAAACGCTCCAGCGCGGCTGAATAAGGACGCCGGTAGCCCCTGCGGGGGCTACCCCACCGCCACCCGAGGCCGTCCGCTGGCCTCGACCGTGACCGACGCTTCGACAAACACCTCCTGCGCCTCAATTTTGGCGGTGCGGATGTCGCGCTCGACCGTCACTCGAATATCCTCGGCCCCTGCTTCGCGCACGGCACCTTCGGCCTCTCCACGCAAAGCTGTTTCAAGTACCTTCAGGGCAGCGCTTGAATCCGAGAAATCTTGTGGCCCTTCTTCCAGATGCACCCGATAGCGGCCTTCAGCGGGAGACGTAACAGTGCCTGACCGGCGCAGGGTCATCCGACCAACGACCGCTCCGATAGCATTCGCAACACCAGCGTGTTCAGGCAGGATCATATTGCAATGCAACCGCTCACCTACGGCAGGGTAATAGCTGGGTGCCGAGGCCCCTAGGCCCACCACATCGACATTCAGTGCGGCATCCAGCGCGATCAATCCTCGGTGTTTGGCAAGACCACGATGGGTTAGTACGTGCCGCGCGAGTTCCTGCGGTGCCAGACTAAAACCGTCGATCTCCTCCGCAAAAGCAGTCTCTAACAAAGTCAATGAGGTTTGTTCGGTCAATTGATCAACGATCATCTGCGCCAGCGCCTCAGGTGATCTCGCCAGCTTTTCTCCAGATCCAACCCGCTTGCGTGCCATTAGCTCCAGTGCCTTATATGCAGCCTTAGCATCCCAGTCGTCCAGACGACCCAGAACATGGCTCGCGTCTGAGGGCGTGACACCGGAAACCTGAACAATCCCACGATCGACCAAACGCGTCAGCGCGCCATGTTCCATCCGGGTCTGCAGCAGTTTACTCAGCGCCAGCACCCCATCGTCCAGCCGGTCCAGCAAGACAGCTTCACGCGGGCCCACGCCTTCAGCCGGGATTCCCGGCACCCGCCGCGCAAAACGGGTATCGTGTTCACCCACTGTTGTCGCGCGCAATTGTTCATCCAACTCTGCGTGAACAACATCTGGTGCTTCGGCAGCGATCAACGAAACCGGAAGCACACGCCGCGGGCCAAGAAAGACACCACCCTGCAATCCTTCGGTCAAAACATGTACTTGGCTGTCCCCACCCAGACCGTGGGTACGCATCGCAACGGCTTCGACCATAGTACGGAAACCACCAACTTGCGCACCTGCGGGATCAATCGCGGGCTTTCCATCCCGTATCAACGCGACGTCGGTCGTAGTTCCACCGATATCGGAAACCAACGCGTTATCGGCATTCGTCAACCAACGCGCGCCCACAATCGATGCCGCCGGACCGCTAAGGATCGTTTCGATCGGGCGTTCACGCGCCTGTTCGGCACTCATTAAAGCCCCGTCCCCACGTACGACCATCATAGGCGCTGAAATACCTTGTTCTTTCAGTTGGTCCTGCGCCCGCCCGATCAGACGATCAATCATGCCTATCAACCGGGCGTTCAAAACCGCTGTCACAGCCCGTTTTGGTCCATTCAATTTGGCTGACAAATGGTGCGAGCAAGTCACCGGAATACTGGTTCTTTCCGCAACCACCCGTGCAACTTCAAGCTCATGCGCCGGGTTTCGGGTGGCAAATTGGGCCGCAACCGCGTAGCCAGATATGCCTTCGTGAGACTTCAAGAAGGCCTCAAGTGCCTCTGTATCCAACGGCTCTTTCTCACCGCCTGCGTGATTGTGCCCACCGGCCAGAACCAACGCCGGGTCTCCTTTCAGCGCATCCCGCAACCCATGCTTTTCCAGATCACTTTCGCGAAATCCGACATAAATCAGCGCGATACGCCCCCCCTGGCCTTCGACCAGCGCATTGGTAGCCAAAGTCGTCGAAAGCGATGCCAATCCGATCTGATCTGGCGCGATCTCGGCTTCTGCAAGCACCGCCGAGATGGCCCGGCCAACCCCAATCGCCAAATCTGCGCGTGTGGTCAGAGACTTAGCCGAGGCAATCACCTCACGCTCATCCCGAACCAGCACCGCATCTGTATAGGTTCCGCCCGTATCCACACCCAAAGCCAGCGCCATCGGGTCCTCCATCTGTTCGCCAGAATCGGGTGTAGCGTTTTCCTACGGCGCGTCCAGCCTGTTTACGACAACCTAGACGCCGCCCAGCGCGCAGCATCAGCCACCGTCGGATCAGGATCATCGGTCAGCGTCTGAGCAACCGGCAGCAATGCCGGTACCGCCGAGTTCCCAATCGCATAAAGCACGTTCCGCACAAACCGATCCCGCCCGATTCTCTTGATCGGTGAGCCCGAAAACATCGCTCTGAAAGCCGTATCATCCAACATCACCAACTCTGCCAACGACGGGGCCTTCAATTCCTCACGCGCTGCATATCTAATATCGCTGGCAGCGACTGCGAACTTGTTCCAGGGGCAGGCTGCAAGACAATCATCGCAGCCATATATCCGGTTCCCCAGTAGCCCCCGCAATTCTTCATCCACCGGCCCCTTATGCTCGATGGTTAGATACGAAATACAACGACGCGCATCCAGTTGATACGGCGCTGGAAAAGCGTTTGTTGGACATGCATTCAAACAAGCCCTGCACGACCCGCAATGGTCGACCTCAGCGACGTCCGAAGGCAGGTCCAATGTCGTGAATACAGACCCTAAGAAGGCCCAATTGCCCCAATCCTGGCTTACCAGATTAGTGTGTTTACCCTGCCAACCTAACCCAGCTGCCTCTCCCAAAGATTTCTCTGGCACTGGCGCCGTGTCGACAAACACCTTCACTTCACCCCCGCCCTCAGCAATCAGCCAGCGCGCCAATCGCTTCAGGCGTTTCTTGACCAGATCATGATAATCCTTGTTCTGTGCATAGACCGAAATTGCACCCAATTCGGGATACGACAGCACTTCTGTGGGATCATGCTCAGGCGTATAACTCTCGGCCAGCATGATCACGGATCGTGCCTCGGGCCAGAGCGCCGACGGATCCCCGCGCCAATGGCTCCGCTCCGCCATCCACCCCATCTGACCATGATATCCGGCCTGCAGAAATGCCTCCAACCGCTCTGGCACCTGCGGCACGTCCCAAGGACGGCACACCCGGCAGGCCACAAACCCCTCAACAAGGGCCTGCTCCACCAATCGTGCCTTCAATTCCGATCCGTTCTTCATCTGGCCCTAATTTTCCTCGGCGGGCGAATTGGCCCAATGGGCCAAGAGGGGCAGACATCCCCCTTCCCCAACCTATCAGAAATCCAGATCAGCGTAATGAGGCGGTGGCCGGAATCCAGGCACCTGATCCGCCAGAATCGAGCGGAATGCTGGGCGAGACTTGATCTTCGCATACCAGTCCTTCACCGCAGCGCTGCGGTTCCAATCCACGTCCGAGATATAGTCCAGCGCCGACAGATGCGCTGCTGCGGCAAAATCGGCCAGTGTCATCTGATCCCCGGCCAACCAGCGGCGATGGTCGAGCAGCCAGGCCATGTAATCCAAATGATACTTGATCGCCTTTGCACCTTCCTTGACGTTCTTGCTATCCGGATAACCCTGCCCAGTGACCTTCTTGTTCACTCGTTCATAAAGCAGTTTTGAGGTGACCTCGTGATGAAATTTGTCATCGAACCAGCCAACAAGACGCCTGACTTCGTAACGCGCCTCGGGCTTTTTAGGCATTAGGGGCGGCTCGGGACGAGTCTCTTCGATATATTCACAAATCGCGGCACTCTCGGCCATGATCTGACCATCCAATCGCAACACGGGGACCTTGCCCGCCGGATTGCGGCGCAAAAAGTCCGGGTCTTGTTCCCAATATCGTTCTTCGACCAGCTCAACCTCGATCTTCTTTTCAGCCAAGGACAAGCGAACTTTGCGGCAGTAGGGAGAGAGGGGAACGTGAAACAGACGCGCCATGAGCTTCCAATCGAACCAGAGAATACACCTCAGCTTTAGCCTCTGACCGGCTTGAGATTCAATCCTCGAAACACTTGGCGCGTCCATCTGCGCGGATGGTGGCCGCTCCATCCAGGATCGATGCTGCACGCCTGCGGGTTCGAACCGAAGGATCGGTAACTGATCTGTTTCGCGGCGAGGGCAGAATTGCAGCAATACGCGCTGCTTGGACCGGCGACATCTTTGCCGCACTTACCCCATAGTATTTCTGTGCCGCCGCTTCGACACCAAACACACCGGTCCCGGTTTCGGCGACGTTCAGATAGACCTCAAGGATGCGCTGCTTGCTCCAGACCATTTCGACAACCGGGGTTATCGAGGTCTCAAGGGCCTTGCGCACCCAACTGCGCCCTTGCCAAAGGAAGACATTCTTCACCACTTGCTGCGTTATGGTCGATGCGCCTCGATTGCCCCCATCTTCCAATGCGTCCCGAATGGCCTCAACATCAAAACCCCAATGCAAGCAAAAGTTTGCGTCTTCGGCTGCAACAGCAGATCGGGCCATGACGGGTGAAATTTCTTCGATGGCGACCCAGTCACGGTCAACCTTACCCAACCGGCGCCATTCCGACCAGATCGTATGTGTGATCGGAGGGTTCACGACCGAATAAATCAGGATCAACGCAAAAAACGCGACAGCAATACCTAAGCCGATTCGCAGCCCCCACCGCCGCATCCGCGCGATGAGGCCTTGCGATTTCTTTGAGCCTGATGCCTTTTTATTCTTACCGCGTGACTTGCGCGCTGCTTTCTTTGCCATGCTTTGCTATACGCCGCAGAGGGCGCATTTGAAACGGATTAATTCGACAACATCTGCGCGTCCCGCGGACGAACAACCGGGCGCGCCGTATTGATTGATGCAGCGCCGCGCACACTCAGCTCAGGGAACAGCGCCAGAACTTCACCTTGTGTTCGTTGCTCGGCCTGAGTCAGCGCATGTCCCGGATAGTAACTTTCGCTTTTGGCCCCGTTGGCGAACACGATCTCATGCCGGCGGAACAAGAGATGGATATAGTCGACCTCACCCCCTTCCATCCGTGTCACGGTATTACCGTTCACAAGACAATGCGCTGCGATCAGAACTTCATCATGTCCAAACAGGTATTGCGCACGCCAATCGTCAATAAGCATTCGGTGTTGAGGAGAAACAACCAACGGCTCGACAAGGCCAAACATGCCGGCCTCAAACCGAACCGGTGCCAGATTACCCTCTGCCGCAACCGTCGTCCGACCAACCCAAAGCACCGGTTCTGCACCGCTATCTGCTGTTGTAACAAGATCTCCGGGTTTCAGGTCTTCAGCCAGACGCGGCCCATCTGGCGTATCGATCAGTGTTCCGGGCGTGAAACAAGGTGGGCCAAGTTCGCCAGGGACAATCAGTGGGCCTTCAACATTCACAAATGTCGTCGATACCAGCGTGCCTGCCTGAAGAACCTGTCCGTCAGTAGGTGTGAATACCCGCGTGACGCCGTCCGAAAGATAGAATGTAATACCCACATAGGTGACGTCTCCGACACCGGGAACATTTATCGTCACGGTGTCTCCGGGCCAGGAATCTGACACCGTTTGCCCGGCGACAGTGTCACCGCCAAAGTCCTCAATCTCGCCATTTTCGTCCTGATCAACCAGATCAAATGTATCGACCGTGATCGCGGATCCGACGGGGGGTGGGTTTGCCGGATCGAAGGAATAAAACTGGTCTGTATAGGTTATCGGCACACCAAAACTCCGCCTCTTTCACATCATTGATTTAGGATCATGCCCGTATTTCCCGAACAAACAATGACCAAAGCTAGGCGTTCCGGACCGAATTGCACAAGGATTGGAAGCCCTGCGCATATGCAAAAGAGAACCCGGCGTGTTGGATTCGACACGCCGGGTAAATCGTTTTCGATATCGCAGATCCTATTCTGCAGGAACCGCTGCGACTTCGGTGGTCAGGGGGTGGCTTAGCTTGTTCAGCATCTCTTTGGGGCAGACCTGCAGGAAATGCGTCTTTTCCACTTCCCAGTGCTGCAAAATGTCTGCAGCCTTGCGGCTATTGGTTTCGTCGACATGGCGTTGGATCAGCGTTTTCAGTTGATCCAACCAATGCTCTACCGTGACTGGACAGGTGACCAGGGTCTCGTTGTTCAACAGCGCTTCGGCCTTGCGCTCGGGATTGTACAGATAGGCCATGCCGCCTGTCATACCCGCGCCAAAGTTCGCTCCAATGTCACCCAGGATTACCGCAACACCGCCGGTCATGTATTCACACCCGTTCGAGCCACAGCCTTCGACCACAACAGTTGCGCCCGAGTTCCGAACCGCGAACCGCTCACCCGCGCGACCTGCGGCGAACAGATGTCCGTCGGTCGCACCATACAGGACGGTATTGCCAACGATGGTGTTGTCATCCGCCTTCAACGGGCTGACCTGCGGTGGACGCACGACGATTGTGCCACCCGAAAGGCCTTTGCCTACATAATCATTGGCATCACCTGAGACTTCCAGCTTCAATCCCGGAGCGGCAAAGGCCCCAAGCGATTGACCGGCCGAACCTTGCAGCTTGACATGCAAGTGGTCGTCCTGGAACGTGTTCCGCATCCCAAAGTTCTGGACGATATGGCTGGAGACACGGGTTCCCACGGTCCGATGCGTGTTCTGTACGGCATATGACAGCTGCATCTTTTCACCGTCTTTCAAGAACCGGGCGGCATCGCGCACGATCTCAGCGTCCAGCGTATCAGGCACCGCATTTCGATCCTTATCGCGGTTGTACACGATGTTATGCGCTCCATCGACGGTGATCAGCAGCGGATTGAGGTCCAGGTCATCCAGATGCGCAGAGCCCCGGCTTACCTGAGCCAGCAGGTCTGCGCGACCGATAATCTCATCAACCGAACGCGCCCCTAGGCTGGCCAGAAGTTCGCGCACTTCCTGCGCGTAGAAGGTGATCAGGTTTACGACTTTGTCCGCGTTGCCGGTGAACTTTGCACGCAGGGATTCGTCTTGCGTACAGACACCAACTGGGCAGGTGTTCGACTGGCACTGACGCACCATGATACAGCCCATCGCGATCAATGCAGCGGTACCGATACCGTATTCCTCGGCCCCCATCATGGCGGCCATGACTATGTCACGCCCGGTGCGCAGGCCCCCGTCAGTGCGAAGGGTCACGCGGTCGCGCAGGTTGTTCATGGCCAAAACCTGGTGCGCCTCGGTCAGGCCCATTTCCCATGGCAGACCAGCATATTTGATTGATGTCGCGGGCGAGGCACCTGTACCGCCATTGTGGCCCGAAATAAGGATTATATCCGCTTTCGCCTTGGCCACACCGGCAGCAATTGTGCCAACGCCCGACGACGCAACAAGCTTCACCGTCACCTTACAACGCGGGTTGATCTGCTTGAGGTCATAGATCAGCTGCGCCAGATCCTCGATCGAGTAGATGTCGTGGTGCGGCGGCGGTGAGATCAGTGTCACACCCTTAGTCGAGTGCCGCAGACGCGCGATCAGGTCGGTGACCTTCATACCCGGAAGCTGACCACCCTCACCCGGCTTCGCACCCTGAGCGACCTTGATCTCAAGCTCTTCACATTGGTTCAGATACTCGGCGGTCACGCCAAACCGCCCCGAAGCCACCTGTTTGATCTTGGCCGAGGGGTTATCGCCATTGGGCTCCGGCACGAAGTGTGCAGGGTCTTCACCACCCTCACCCGAGTCGGATTTCGCACCGATCCGGTTCATCGCCACATTCAGTGTCTTATGCGCCTCTGGTGACAGCGCCCCCAGCGACATACCTGGGGTAACAAAACGCTTGCGGATCGATGTGATCGACTCGACCTCTTCAATTGGCACCGGCTTGCCCAGCGGTTTGAAGTCCATCAGGTCGCGCAAATGGATCGGCGGGTTCGACTGCATCTTGGCCGAGTACTGCTTCCACAGCTCATATGAGGCTCTATTACAGGCCATTTGCATCATGTGCATCGAGGTCGCTTCCCACGCATGGGTCTCACCCGATTTACGCGCCTTGTAGAAACCACCGATGGGCAGCACATCCAGGCCGCTTGCCCAGCCCTTGGCGTGAATCTCTTCGACCTTGACTCGAATGCCGTGGATACCAATGCCGGAAATCCGGCTCGTCATGCCGGGGAAATACTCGGCCACCATGGCGCGGCTCAGGCCGACGGCCTCGAAATTCAGGCCGCCGCGATAAGAAGACACGACAGAAATACCCATCTTTGCCATGATCTTGAGCAGGCCCTGATCGATGGCTTCGCGATATCGCGCCACATTCTCGGTCAAGGTGCCATCCAACAGGCCCCGTTCGATCCGGTCTGCCAGAGAATCCTCGGCCAGATATGCGTTCACAACGGTTGCACCGCACCCGATCAGCACCGCGAAATAGTGCGGATCGACGCATTCTGCCGACCGCACGTTGAGCGAGCAGAAGGTCCGTAGCCCCTGCCGTGTCAGATGACTGTGTACGGCGCTGGTGGCCAGAATCATCGGCATCGCCACCTTGTCTGGCCCGGAATGCTGATCGGTCAGCACCAGATGTCCTGCACCCGAACGCACCGCTTCTTCCGCCTCGGCGCGGATGCGGGCCAGAGCCAAGTCCAACTGACCCTCACCCGGGGCAAAACTGCAATCGATCTCAGCCAAAGGAGAGTTGAACTGCCCGACCAGCAACTCCCATTGCGCATTGCCGACAAAGGGGCTTTCCAGAACCACAATCTCAGTCTGGCTGCTATCTTCGTCCAGAACGTTCTTCAGGTTACCAAATCTAGTTTTCAGCGACATGACGCGATACTCGCGCAAACTGTCGATTGGCGGGTTTGTTACCTGGCTAAAGTTCTGACGGAAGAAATGGCTGAGCGGGCGATACTGTTTCGACAGAACAGCCGAAGGCGTGTCATCCCCCATCGAAGCAAGCGCTTCTTTGCCATCTTCCGCCATAGGGGCCAGGATCTGTTCGAGGTCTTCAACCGAGTATCCCGCAGCAATCTGGCGCTTACGCAGTTCTTCGCCCGAGAACATGGGCGCTTCGGTTACGCCTGCAAGCGTTGTATCTAGATCGTTGATCCTGCTGACCCAATCGCCAAACGGCAGGGCGCGCGATAGCTTGTCCTTGATCTGGGTGTCACGATACAGCTTGCCTTTTTTCATATCCACGGCCAGCAACTGCCCCGGTCCAAGCGCGCCTTTTTCCTTCACGGACGCCTCGTCAATTGGGACCATCCCGGCCTCGGAACCCGCTATGACCAGACCGTCACCCGTCACGACATATCGCATTGGGCGCAGGCCATTCCGGTCCAGTCCGGCACATACCCAACGTCCGTCGGTCATCGCCAACGCGGCAGGTCCGTCCCACGGTTCCATGACTGAGTTGCAATAGGAATACATGTCGCGCCAAGCCTGAGGCAGTTCGACTGCCTGCTTTGACCAGCTTTCCGGCACCAGCATGGTTTTCGCCATCGGGGCTGAACGTCCGGCGCGCACCAAAACCTCAAAAACCGAGTCTAATGCGGCCGAATCCGACGATCCACCTGCGATGATCGGCTTGATATCCTCGGCATGGTCACCAAAGGTCGCGCTGGCCATGCGAATCTCATGGCTTTTCATCCAATTGACGTTGCCCTTGAGTGTGTTGATTTCACCGTTATGGGCCAGCATACGGAACGGCTGGGCCAGCCACCATTGCGGGAATGTGTTGGTCGAATAGCGCTGATGGTAGATTGCGAACGCGGATTCAAAGCGTTCGTCCATCAGGTCGGGATAGAACACCGCCACTTGTTCGGCCAGCATCATACCCTTGTAGATGATCGACCGGCAGGACAGCGAAGCCAGATACAACCCTGAGATCCCCGCGGCGGCGGCGGCCTTTTCGATGCGGCGGCGGATGACGTAAAGCTCACGCTCGAAGGTCTCTTCATCCACGCCTTTGGAGTTCGAGATCAGGATTTGTTCAATCTCTGGCCGGGTTGCGTTGGCCTTATCACCCAGACAGGTCACATCGACCGGCACATGCCGCCAGCCGTAGATATAGTACCCCATGCGCAGAACTTCGGTCTCTACGATGGTCCGGCAGCTTTCCTGCGCACCAAAATCAGTCCGGGGCAAGAACACCTGACCAACCGCGATCAGTTCGTCCATGTTTGGTTCATGCCCGGTGCGACGAATCTGGTCATAGAAAAACGGAACGGGGATTTGCACATGGATACCAGCTCCGTCACCGGTTTTGCCGTCAGCATCCACAGCCCCCCTGTGCCAGATCGCCTTGAGCGCATCGATCCCTGCGTCAACAACTTTGCGGCTTTTCTTACCGTCAACAGAAACAACCAGACCCACGCCGCAGGATGAATGTTCCTCTTCTTCGGAATAAAGACCATTCTCAGCCATCCACTGACGTTTGGTTTCTTCGGCCTGCACCCAATCTGCGTCAAACTTGGTCATTGGCTGTCTCCTTCTTCCGTCGGCACTCCAAGGTTTCTGAACCTTCGTGGGCGTTCATTTGGCAATGCCTGTCCGTCGAGCATCTAATATTGTGATTGCAGCAGATGATCTGCCGCCGTTTGTGTCATTCGGCCGCGACGGCAGCTTTGGCGTTGAACCGGTCGATAATCGCGTCAGTACAATCGCGCCCATCACGGATTGCCCAAACCACAAGCGATGCACCGCGCACGATGTCTCCGATCGCGTAAACGCCTTCCATTTCGGTCTCACCAGTCTCGAATGCGGCCTTGATAGTGCCCCACCGAGTCACGGGCAGGTCGGGCTGACCAAACAGGGTGGGTAGGTCTTCGGGTTCAAAACCCAGCGCCTTGATGACAAGATCGGCGTCTTCGACATAATCCGCTCCTTCGATCACTTCTGGCGATTGGCGGCCCGATGCGTCGGGCTGACCCAGGCGCATCTTCTGCACCATGACACCTGAAACCTTGTCGTCGCCGGTAAAACCTTTGGGCGCACTGAGCCATTCAAAGATGACACCTTCTTCCTCGGCATTTTGGGTTTCACGCTGTGACCCCGGCATATTCGCCCGGTCACGGCGATAAAGACATTTGACCGAAGTTGCCCCCTGCCGGATTGACGTCCGTACACAGTCCATCGCGGTATCACCGCCGCCAATGACGACAACTTTCTTACCTTCAGCGTTCAGGCGGCCACTATCAAAATCTTCAACGGCATCTCCAAAACTCTTACGGTTCGAGGCGGTCAGGAAATCGATTGCCTTTTCGATCCCGGTCAGACCGCTGCCCGGCATGGACAAATCGCGGGATTTGTAGACACCTGTCGCAATAATTACCGCATCATGTTTTGCTCGGATTTCTTCGAACTTGGCAGCATCCACATTGCAATTCAGAACAAATTCTACGCCGCCTTCGGCCAGCAAATCGTTGCGACGCTGGACAATGTCTTTTTCCAGTTTGAAGCCCGGAATACCATACATCAGCAGTCCCCCTGCGCGGTCATAGCGATCATAGACCGTGACCTGGATGCCCGCCTGACGCAGCATATCGGCCGCGGCCAGTCCGCCGGGGCCGCCACCAATGATGCCAACGCTTTCGCCACGCTCCGCCGCTGGTGCGACGGGCTTCACCCAACCTTTGTCCCAGGCGGTATCGGTTATGTATTTCTCGATCGTTCCAATGGTGACCGTCCCGTGACCCGATTGTTCGATTACGCAGTTACCTTCACAAAGTCGGTCCTGCGGGCAAATACGACCACAGATCTCGGGGAACGTGTTGGTCGCCTGGCTGGTCACATAGGCTTCTTCCAGCCGTCCTGTAGCGGTCAGGCGCAGCCAGTCCGGAATGTTGTTGTGTAGTGGGCAATGCGATTGGCAATAAGGCACACCACACTGGCTGCAACGACTCGCTTGCTCGGCCGCTTTTTCGGCGGCGAACTCCGCATAGATTTCATCAAAGTCCTCTTTGCGGTCACCAGCGGCACGCTTTTCAGGCATGACGCGATCGATCTGCACAAATTTCAGCATCGGTTGCTTGGCCACGTGTCAGACTCCATGAATTGGCTTGCTTGGGTCTCTTTAAGGGAAGTCATTGGGGATGAAAAGTCAGATATACTGACCTATTATTAGAAAATTTTGGCGATTTGGCGTGTTGGGGCGAAATTTTATCCAGAAAATAGTACCGATTCGGACCTATCTATGCGCTTTCCTTTCTCGCAACACGCTTATACCCATTGATCACAACAAGCAGACCACAACACCGGCAGAGCAGATGAGTCTTTTTCACTTGATTCTTGTGGCGATTATCCAAGGCGTCACCGAGTTCTTGCCGGTCTCATCCTCGGGCCATCTGATCCTGCTTCCGGGCCTGTCCGGCGCAAGTGACCAAGGCCTGGCGATCGATGTCGCTGTTCATCTGGGTACGCTTGGTGCCGTGGTTCTGTATTTCTGGTCAGATGTGAGGCAGGCGTTGGCCGGTCTGCCAGAAGTTTTGACCGGGCGAATTGATACTCCCAGGGCACAGCTGGCCTTCGGATTAATCGTGGCCACCATTCCAACCGTTATTGTCGGCGCGATTCTGTACCTGTCGGAGCTTCAGCAATCCCTGCGCTCAATCGCGGTCATCGGCTGGACGATGCTGGGATTCGGATTGCTGCTGTACTGGATGGATCAGAAAGGCGCGCAAACCAAACATGCCTCTGATTGGGGCATAAGAGATGCAGTGATAATGGGGCTATGGCAGGTGCTGGCGCTGGTCCCGGGGACCTCACGGTCTGGGATTACCATCACGGGTGCACGACAACTCGGGTATACACGGGAAGATGGGGCCAGGATTGCGATGCTGATGTCTATTCCAACAATATTGGCCTCGGGAGCCCTTTTGTCGGTTGACGTCATCCAGGATGCTAACTGGGATTTGGCGAAGGACGGAGTCATCGCGGCAGCGTTTGCATTTGTTGCCGCACTGCTGGCGTTGAGCCTGATGATGCGCCTGTTGCGCAGCGTCAGTTTCACACCTTATGTAATCTATCGCGTGATCCTTGGGGCGATCCTGTTAGTTATCGCCTATTCCTGATCAGATACGCAGATTCTTGGCTGAGTTCTGAATATCGTCATATTGACCCGATGGGCGGAATTTCCAGAGATATTCCGGCAATATCGAATCCAGTGTTGCGGGCTCAATCCCAAGATCCACAAACCCCTTGGCATCTTCTGCCACGACGTTATCGCGCCGCAGGTTTCTAACCTGGTCGCGGGTTAGGATATTGTTTGGGAACAACTGGAAACTAACAAACTTTACGATATCCAGTACGCCCGCCATGATTTTGGCTGCGAGGAATGGCATGCCTATGATGATCCGACGACGATGGATCACTTCGAGCATCTGCTGCATCAAGCCACGAAAGCTCTTAACCTCAGGACCGCCAAGCTCATAAACCCCTGCAGAGGCCTTGCCCAAAACACCCTGAACAGCGGCCTGTGCAACATCATCCACATAGACCGGCTGAAACTTGGTGTCGGCTCCGACAAGAGGCAGGAATGGGCTCATGCGCGCCATTCCTGCAAATCGGTTAAAGAACTGATCCTCGGTCCCGAAGATTATCGAAGGGCGCAGAATAACAGCCCCCGGCATGTGTTGCAGAACATTCGCCTCGCCCTGGGCTTTGGTGCGTGCGTATTCGCTATCAGAATCCAGATCGGCGCCAATGGCGGAGATATGAACCATGCGATCGACATCGTTCGACGCAGCCAGACGGGCGATCCGTTCGGCCCCGTCGGCCTGCACCGCGTCAAACGCATTTTTGCCTAGCTCATTCAGGACACCGACGCAGTTGACCACAGCATCGACACCATGCATCGCCGAAGCAACCGAAGCATCGTCGCGGATATTGCACAGTATGGGCTCAACTTGCCCGACCGCGCCATACGGTCGCACAAACATCGCCTCATTGGGTCGCCGTACAGCGACCCGAACACGCCAGCCTTCGGCTGCCATGCGCCGAGCGATATATCGGCCGACAAAGCCCGATCCACCGAAAATCGTGACCAGTTTGGACATGATGGCGCTCCTGCTGTCTGGTTCTGATCTGATCTACCGCCCAACCGCTCGACGGACAAGGCGCAATAACGCCGCGCATCCGCGAAAATCCAATGCGTGTATCCCCGTCAGGGCGAGACACTAAAAAACTTTCAAAAAACGCCCCGAATCCGGTTGACGCCTACCTCCAGTCGGCTTAAACGCCCCTCCACGACACCTGCCCAGGTGGCGGAATTGGTAGACGCGCTAGCTTCAGGTGCTAGTGTCCGTATGGACGTGGAGGTTCGAGTCCTCTCCTGGGCACCAAATTCTCCAAAAAATATATGCAAGATCAGTTTGTTGCGAGTCAATATGGCATTGCAGTCCACCTCGTGGACCACCTTTTGGTTTCGGGTTCCTTGACCGCAGCACCTCTTACTTCAGAAAAGTTTCTTATTTGTGCTTTGGCATCAAATGACTTGCACTCGATGCCAAGTGTTTTGTAGGCAACCTGCCCTCACCGTTCCAAATGCCCGAAATGGCTAGACGCGAGAGATTATCAAAATCGTTCGTAACCTAAACGATGCTGCGGCAGCTTGACTCAGACTTCAGTGGAAAACCTTTAGTAAGCCTTCAGAACCAAGCCTCGAAATCCAAAGAATGCGCGATATAAACAGTTCGCAACGCAAGTGCAGCTAGGAGAGTTCGCGCATACACGAAACGCAGGAAACACTCTTTGACAATCTGCAAGAGATTTCTCGCGAGGTAAATGTTCCAAAGAACCGGAGTAAATAGTTTTACAAATCTTCAGTTTTCTCTGTGCCTGTGTGTTTCCGATCTTCTTTTCACTATTCAAGGCCTCTGCCCAAAAAGCTATCGACATCGCTTCAGCAACATTGGTAGAAGTGGCCAAGTGATACTCAACCTATAATTGCTAAGGTTCCGCGTGTTGACAAGAAGTTTATCAGATTCGCGACAAAAGAGAATGCGAACATCGATAGGAATATAGAGGTTGACGTTCCGATGCACTGTTCTTTCCATTGGTAAAACCTGACATCTCAAGCAATGACGACTAAATTCGTGACGAAGCCTCTTTCCGAGGCAGAAATCTTTCGCTCCTCCAGTAAGTCTGTGGCGGGTAAAGCTGCAACCGCTTCAAATGGTGATTTGTCGTGCTGATAGTACTGATCGCCACGGAATGGGGGCCTGCAAAAGGAGGTATTAATGCTTTCAATCAGTCACTTGCCATCGGATTGGCCAAGGTCGGTCACCCGTTTTACAAGATTGCCTGTGCAGTATCTGGTTGGTCAGATGAAGCAAGCCTTGAGGCAAAAGAGGATGGAGTAACGCTTCTGCGAATAAAGGGCGACAATGACGGGCTGCCGCTTGACACTTGCGGTAGCGAGATCGTCACTGAGCTCAAGAAGCACGGTATCGTCGAATCTGTGGGCCTTTGGGTCGGACACGACGTTTTCACCGGCCCAGCAGCGGTGATCGCCGCAGAACATGGTGGACAAGTGGCACTCATCCATCACATGGATTACTACGACTATCAAAATCTCGTTCCCGGCATGGGTCAGAAAACAACTGGGAACCAAAAGTTCCAAACAGAACTTTTCTCCAATAAAGGTGTGGTGCTCTTTGGCGTTGGTAGCGAACTGGCAGAATCAGCTTCGCGATTGTCGCTTAGCAACCGCGAAGCTGGCATACTTGTCCCTGGGTTTCCGCGCTCATTCACCGAAAACGCGTCTGGAGAAAAAGAACTAAGGGCATTTGCGGCAGGTCGTTTCGAGACCAATTCTGAACCGCTAAAGCAGAGCCGGCTGGCCGCTGCAGCGTTCGGTTTGGCCGTAAAACAAAGCAACGATCTGGTAGCTACTCTGAGAGCCGCATCAATCTCGGTTGTCGGCGTCGAGAAAGATCGGATCGACGCTGGTGAACTTGAGGCGCTGGCAAACGAAGAGGCCGGGCGGCAAGTGAATGTTGTACCGGGCGAGTTCGACGACGACCCCGGGGCCATCATTGATCAACTAGCTCAATCGAATTTGGCCATCATGCCTTCCTACCGTGAAGGCTTTGGGCTTGCGGGATGGGAAGCTATTGGCTGCGAGGTCCCTCTAATCTTGGGACGCGAAACTGGTCTCTTCAAGTTCATTGATAGAAAATTGCACGGGACCGGAACCGGGTGCGTAGTTGGAATCGATCTCAAAGGTGGCGACCTCCATCCCGAGGATAAGGAAAGTCTCGCCAATGCCATCTTGCAAATCGCCCAGGATCTGGGGAAAGCAAAGGCAAATGCGGCCTCATTAAAGAAGCATCTGAAGGCCGAATGCGGATGCACTTGGGAGAATACTGCAGAACAGTTCTATAAGTTTCTGAGTACAGAAAACGTCTTGGTCGATTCAAACAGCACCACGGCCTCAGGCGGTCCTGACCAACATGTCGATAGGAACGCTTTCAAGTATTCCGAAACGAACCACTACAGCGAATGTGCGGAGCTGCAGGTAACGACGGGACAGGGTCACAGACCAATAGATTTTGAGATCCTAGCAGAGCTCCGATTTGGAACAACGCCGCTTCAGGTGCGGAAGATTAGCGCCGAAGTCTTCGTGAAGCAGGCCCGCCTTCAAGTTGTTCCGCGCGGCGGTACCATACGCGGCAACCGCTTGGGCGATCCTCCTAATCTACGCAACGGCATCGAGCCGATGTCTGGTGGTGTCTGGGCAATCAGCGATCCCAATGGTTCAGACGCGCTTCATGGAAAAGTTCTGGGTTTCGAAGCTTTGTGCTGCATAAAGACTCCCCCAAACACTACCTCTGGTGCGACGTTAGAGCTAACCGCGGCGCCTCACGATATAGGCTGTGTGTTTAAGGCCCCACTTGGGAAAAAGCGTTCCAAAAAAGCAACGGAGAAGGTGATGCAGATCTTTTTTCAAAAGTGCATCAAAAAAGAAAGGAGCGGCCATATCCTTCTGAGCGAGGCGATTATAGATGCACTATAACTTCGATTTAACCGATAAACAGAAAAGCGTCCTCGAAGAGATTTTGAAGCGAGATGGGGACGATTTTGCCGTGCTCGTCAACATCGCGGGATTGGATCCCTCTGCTGACCTTAGGGGCGCCGACCTCCGAGATGTGGATTTTGGCCACAGCGATCTCGGTGGCTATGACTTCACCGGTGCCGACCTCCGTGGCGGCCGCTTCGACCGCGCAAAGCTTGAGGGCGCCATCTTCGCGGAAAACCAGGACGAAGGCACAGTTTGGCCACAGCCGCAATCAGATCACCGCTCAGCGCGTGCCACGCTACGCACGACGATGGGTTTTGAACTGCGTTCATTTCAACGTGAGGCACTCTCGAACATAATGTTAGCGCTGGAACAAGGCGTTGAACGTCCGATCGTCTTTATGCCGCCTGGGACCGGCCGGACGACTTTGCTTGAGGCCTTGCTGTCAGAACTAAGTGACCGCGATATGGTAGGCGTCGCGCTTATTCTTGCGCCAAAGTCGGCTTACGTCGAGCAATTGCGACATCGCTTATCTGAACGTTTCGGCTCTGATTCAGTGACAAGCTCAATAAAAAACCCATCTCAGGCAAGACTGATCGTGAAAGGCACATCTTGGGGGGTCCCAGGTAGATCACCTACATTGCCTGTCGGTCCGCTGTCTGATGAGACCAGCCATATCTTCATGCTCGACGATGGAAGGATGGATCCACGTGTTCTGCGAAACGTTCATTCGTGCTACCCCGGCGTTCAAATCGTTGTTTTCAGCAATACACCTGTGACGGAAAGAGCTCGTCGCGCTTCGCAGAAGCTCAACGGCGAAACCGTCTTTGAACTTTCCTACGACGAGGCCGTAAATGCCAGGCTTCTAGAGCGTGCCGAGATTTACAATGGTGGCTCGGGGCACAACTTGGAGATTACTGAACACAGCGAGATGAAGGGTATCGTATCCGAAGTACTCGATGTGGTGAGCGGGATGCCTAGCATCTTAAACGGGGGCGTAGTCTGCCGTGATATCAACAGCGTGCGAGAGATGGCGCGCGGGATTGAAGACGGCATCGATCAACGCCTTTGGAGTCACAACGGGATCCAAAGAGTTGTACAACACACCTCGCCGAGCGCCGATAAGAGCTTGGTGCATGCTGCACTAGACTTACCAGGCACACTGCTCTTGATGACAAATTCGGTCGCTTCCGACTTCGATTGGGAAGTACTGGACTACGCAATCGTTTTAACAACTCTCAGGTTTCCAGAGCATCTCGCTTATTTCCAGCAGAGACGAGGTCGTAGACAACGATTGCAGATTATAGACTACATGGGAAATTTTGATCGGATGTAAAAACTTCGCTGAAGATGAGTTTCGTGCCGATCCCAATCAGATCACGACCTCCGTAACGCAGTGAGCCGATGTAGGAAGTGGTATTCGCTCAAGCAGTTCTAAAATCGCTTCCTCGTCGGCGCCATTAGTGCCCCAGTACGCAAATTCAACTGCGCGCCACCGACATCGGCTGCATGCGATCCGGGGGCGGCCACACTAACTCCAAAATCTTTTTGTGGACCCTAGTTAGGCGTGAATAGGCGAACGGCATGCGCCACTTGCAAACTTAGTTCGGGCTGTATTCCGCCCCTCAATATTCAGCGAATCTCTTAATTCGGCTTAAAGACGTTACAACGCAAAATTGGGCCATTTCTGGGCTCCAGCAGAAGCACAAATGAGATGAGCTTGCCGGATCCTCGGTAGATTTCCGCAGATTTGTTCCTACTAAGGGAATACTTAGCCGTCCGTACAAGTTGATCAACTTTCGGCCTTCTGTTTTGCCCACCTTTTGCGTTGAGCCTCGGCGATCTTCGCTCGGCCGGAAGCAGACTTCGGACCAGTAGACAATGCGGCACAAGCCAGCAGCGCGCCGCAGAGCTTATCAGCCGTTCATCATGAATAATGCCATGTCCTACATCTGGATTGGCTTCACGTTCCAGTTCATGGGTAGGTCGTTGGAGTTGGGATCGCGTTGAGTTGGGATTGGAACCCCGCTCACGACCCAGTTCTGCAGAGCATAAAGGTCCACCCAAGTCATTTCGGGTCTGCCGAGTCGTCCGCACATGGATCAAGCATAGCGAAAGCAGGGGGAACGTTTGGTGAATTTTTTGATGGTTGGCGACGAGACTAACGGCGGTTGTGCGGACGAAGCCGTCTGAACAGGCTGCGGCTTAGGACTTCTGGACATGCGTTAATAAAGTTGGAAATGGGTGCCCAACAATTGACATATTTGCTAGGTCAAGTATTGTAAAATATAGTTTCCTGCGCTTTTCTGGTTACCTAGGAGTTCCGTGTATGCTTGATGATCAGTCGACTGAAACTAGTGAAAGTGTTGAACGCAGACAAGTCCTGGCCGCACTATTGAAATACTCTGCCGTAGTAGGTGGAGCGTCAACCGTAGCACTTACTGCATCTGAAGCGGTCGCCAAATCGGCAGCAAGCGGAGTAACAATATCGAAGTGCAACAATGGCTGGGGCAATGGAGACGATTGCGTGCCCGGAAATTCGTGGAAAAACCAGGCTGAGAATACCGGAGCAGACCCCGTCTTCAATCCCAACCCAGACAATACGCCGTTCAGACCAGGAAACAGAAACAAAAATTAAAGCAAGTAAGTCTGTCTTGGGAAACTCTCGTATAATAGATTTTGCGCGACGGTCAGCTCAATTTATTGATTAATGAGTTGGCCCGCACCCACTGTTTGGCTGACGATCGAATAAGGCCCGCATACGCGAACCATTCCGGTTTATTGAAATCAGTAAAAAGAGACCAAAGTTCCATCAAACTATGAGGGGACAATCGACCTAGTCGTGAACGACGACGCAGTCTTCAAAGAGGATGCTTGATTGACCTTCAGACGCGATCTGCTTTGGGCTCAGAGCCGACATCCGACCAAACCGGAGTGATGGCGTAGAGTTCTTAGTGTGCTGACAGTTGGCCTGCCGAACACCCCATTTTTAGCGGGCAGAATATGACGGGTTACTTGTGGCATGCTTCGCTGGCCTCCCGATTCGGGAGTAGGGGGAGGACTCATCGTCTCACGAATGATTGAGAGTGAAGGTGGTGAGGGGCTGGATGAGGGGGTCTTGGCCAGCCCCTCTCTCATGAGGGGGTATACGGAGTAGTAGTTTGTTCCGTTAACCCAATTAACCAGGTTAGTGCCTCGTCCGAAATTGGGGGATTCCCGTAATGCTCCAAAATAGGGCGAAACGCTTTGTTTCCGATTCGAGAACAGTAAGTTTCACAATGAATCGTGGACACAATTTTGCCGCAATGCGACCCTGTCAGGGTGGGCGGCATGTCTTGATTTTAGCATGTTCTAGTTTTTCCAACTGGATTTGAGGGGGTTACCTAGTGCGGCGTGTCGCCCCACGAGCATCACTCTATTCGGCCAATATAAGGATTGAGCTATTCGTATGTACGAATTCCACCAGGATTTACACTGCAAAGCCTAAATTGAAACACTTAACACATATAGCAGTGTGATGCGGCGCGTCGTGATGGGATTAGCGATTTTTATGAGGGGGTACGAGTTCAGCGCGTCGTACCTTTTGCCAGCGTATCCGCTGTCTATGCAAATTGAATCCTCGATGCGATAATGTTGGATCAGACAAGGCCAACAGGAACTCAACATGGGTTCAATGAAGCTGCATGATCCATTCTAGGCAGAGCTTGGTAAGCAAATGATGGCACGTTTGTTGTTAATCCTGGCGTTTCTTTTGCCCACGCATCTCGCGGCAAACCCCACAGCGACGGACGAACTGAACACACTTCGAAAAAGCCAAGGTCTTCAAGGATTAAGCTACAATCTAAAGCTAGAGAACGCTGCCCGCTCACATGCTGAAGACATGGTGAAGAAGGGGTTCTTTTCTCATACCGGCTCCAACGGGTCTGACGTAGGCCAACGAGTACGCAAGGCAGGCTATGATTGGTGTTTCGTTGCTGAGAACATCGCCAAAGGGCAGAGTGGTTTGGACGCCGTGATGACGGCTTGGGTGCAATCAAGGGGTCATCGTGACAATTTGCTGTCGTCCAAAGCCCAGGAGTTTGCTCTGTACGAGGAGGCGGATAGTACCTGGGTGATAGTTCTAGCCGCCCGGTGTCGATAGTCTTGTGCTGAGAATTGACCGAACAGGCAACAAGCTCTCTGCTAAACCTCGCTTTCGACCAGCCGCTCCAAAGCGCGAGTCAGACGCACATGCTCGTTGACGGCTTTCCTCATCTCCTGGACCTCTTTGGCGCGCATACCGTGCTTGTAGGCCGGATTGGCTTTGCCGGGACCGTGATCACCACCTGCGCCGTGCATATGGCACACCATCCAGCCTTTTACCGCAGAGTTTTTGCAGGGAAGTCCATTGTGTTTTGACTTCGCTGTGCATGGTGAGGCCGTGTGCGCCTTTTGCATAGGGTTGGTATCAACTTTCATTTCCCCCATTCGACATTCCCAACGATGACCTGACTGCCAGCTTTAACATTCACATGCTAAACAGAGACCGTCTGTTTGCCGCCGTTTTGGTATTTGAGAATAGCTTCCATCTGCGCGGCGAATGTACGCGTGTGTTTATTGAGTCCCGTGAAGCGGAGATGGGCATGAGGGATTGTCTCCGCGGCATCAAGCCAAAGTGCCGACCGAATTGTTGAAACATGCGTGCGTGGTTGCCATTTGGACTGCCAGCATTCTCTCATCAGCATCTCGTGGCGCAATGAGTGGATGATGGAAATCATGAATGCCCGCTCATCGTCTAGTTCACCCGCGCTGCCAGATTTTGCGCTGTTCAATGCTTCCAGGCAGTGAGCCATCAAAGCACCAACCAGTTCATCCAGTCTGTGCCGAACACTACCCTTAGCCCGTCGTACTTGGTTAGCCCGACAAGTTTACCTTCTCTGTTGCTGCCTTCGATTTTGATCACAGTTCTGCTTGGCTCGCTTCTCTTTGGGGTGATGTCGCCTTAGGGCTGCGCAACAAACTTGGCTTTGTTTGAAGTTAAGTGTTATCAAACTCTTCATACGCGAAATCTAACGTGCATTCCCACCGTTCCAATTGAGCGAATAATTGGTTCGAAGTTTCTACGCCTAGGGGCACCATTTCTTCCTAAATAGATGTCCACAAACACTCAATTTGATTGAGGTTTTGACCATTATTCAGGTAGCCTTCCGAATACAAAAGCACAACGGACTCCAAAAACCGGGCATCTGTACAAATACGCGCTCCCAGATTTGAAACGAGCCCGCATTGTGAACGAATTGATTGAGCGGCTGGTTGTCATCTCAACCTTTTTCAAAGACGTTTGGTCATCGCCGAAATTCTGGTTACTGATAACACAATGAATCCAAAATAATTTTTGCCTCAATGCCCTGAACTCACGAGACATTCACGAGCCCAAATCAACGTCTCGAATTGGCGCTATCCCTCGACCAGCGCCTTAAGGTTCTCAAGCCCGCGCTCATAATCGCCACCGACCCAGTTATCCATCATAAGGCCCATCCAGCGGGACATAGGATTCATTCCCAGCTCAGACACGAAACCCCATGTCACTTGTGTGCCTGCACCTTCGGATTGCAATGCGAATGTAGACGTTGCAGTCCCCATCGGGCCAAAGTCGAGGGCGGTTCTGACGGACTGATCGGGGGTGCTTTCGATGATTTCCTGTGATCCAGTGCCCACCTGCGGATTGTCCGAGCTCCAGTTCAACGTATTGCCAACCCCAGCATCCGGGCCACTGTAGCTGAGTTTGGTTTCGGGATCACGCGACAGCCACGGCGACCATTTCTCGGTCTCCTGCATCGAATTAACATAGGGGAATATCTGGGCGGCCGGGGCGTCGATCGTGATGCTGCGCGACACCTCGGCTTTACCTGGCAGCAGGTAGGATACCCCAACCAGTGCCAGAATGATAACAAGAAAGGCGACGAGAATACGTTTAATCAATCTCATAGGAATGGTCCGAATCCAATTGAACTGGGTAGACTATATCAAAAAGCAGCGCAGAATCAGAGGACTGATCTACACCTGCTGAAGTTCCCTGAAGCAATATTCTCGCCGGTTCAGACTACCTCGATCTCAATGTCATGGCTGGTACGGTAATGAGGAATGGTGCAAGACGATCCGCAGCGAACCCTCGCCATCTTTTTTGTAGCCAAAGCTCTTGTCGACCTGCGTGACGTTTCCATTCTTGTCGGTGAGTTTTATCCAGCCCATCCACATCGCAACATCACCCTCAACAAAACTGGCGGATGTGACGCTTTCCATCGACCGCCATCCCTTGATCCCAAAGCCTGCGTCATGCGGATATTCATCGTCGTGGCCAACAAAATAAGCCAGTGCGCCATGTCGCGTCGGGCGAAAGGTCTGATCTCCCGAGGCCATTGTCGGTTTGAACAGAACCGGTCCCAGATTGTATCCATAAGCGGCGTCCAGAACACTTTCGGCAACTGCGCGCGCCGCTTCGATGCCGCCGTCTTCAAAGGCATTCGAGATCGCAATTAAGCCTTCACCCCAGGCGTTACGCGCGGCGGCCAGTTCTTCGCTATCAATCGGCATGGTGTTATCCCTTTCAGTCCGCCGTTTGGCCAAGCTAATTGCCAGCAACCATGCGCCAAAGCAAGGGCCGCACTTGGGGTCCGAACCAGAAGTGCACTTGGGCCAATGCGCGGTATTACGCAGGAGTTCCAGCCGATAAGCTCATATTCTTCGAAAATTCAAACCAATCTCCTGAATCAGGGCAAGGTTTTGCAAAGTATTTTGACAGCAAGATTCATCTGTGCCGTGGGGGCATATCAATTGGGGTGAATGTGGTGGACAAGATTATCACGCTTGAACAGAAAGAATCCGTGCGTCTGGACCCGGACCGCCTGAACAGCCTGTATCATCAACTTGGTGACAGCAATGCGATGGATGTGCTGTGCAGAACAGTTGAAGAACTCGCTCTGCGCCTGTCCAATTGCGAAAGGTTCTGGCGGAAACGCGATTGGACTGGGCTGCGCAAATGCGCCAAATCATTGGTGGCCATATCCGAACAGGTCGGCATGACAGCATTGGCCCGTGTCGCGGGTGACGTCGTGAATTCGGTTGATGCCGGCGATGCTGTAGCTACCGGCGCCACGGTATGCCGTCTGATCCGGGTTGGCGAGCGTTCGCTGACCGCCATCTGGGATCAGCAGGATCTATCGGTCTGAGAGGGGTTGCGGGGACGCCGCAGACAGATAGTCTGTGCGGAACTTCAACCAGCCGAGGCCCGTATGACCCTGTCCTTTGCCCCCGCTACTGACCCGTCTCTGCCGCTATATATTCTGCAGCAATCCGAATTGGCGGGCTGGCTGGAAAATCAGCCGGATCACGTGCACTCATGGGTTTCGGCGGATGGTTTTTCTGCCGCACTTGGTCAAACAGTTTTGGTGCCGGGCCCAGATGGTAAGCCTGAATTTGCCCTTGCGGGATATGGCAGCGCGGCAAAACGAGCGCGCAAACGGTTTCCCTTGGCCGCAGCGGCAGAATCGTTACCAAAAGGGACCTATCGCATAGCCTCGGGCATCCCGGCGAACGTGCTTGAAGCTGAATGCTTTGGCTGGCTGATGACCGGGTATGCGTTTGATCGCTACGCCGCGCAAAGCGCTGCAAATGCCGCGTTGGTTGCACCCGAAGGTGTGGATGCCAAACGGATCGAGATCATGGCAAATGCCGAGGCCTTAGTACGGAATTTGGTCAACACTCCTGCTGCGGATATGGGCCCCACGCAATTGCAACAAGCCATTGAGGACCTGGCGCAGGAGTTCGATGCAGATGTATCGGTCATCAGTGGCGAGGCGCTGTTGGACCAGAACCTTCCAATGATCCACGCGGTCGGACGCGCAGCGGAACAGGCGCCTCGGCTACTGGAGATGAATTGGGGTGACAGCGGCCCGAAACTGACATTGGTTGGCAAAGGGGTTTGTTTCGATACCGGAGGGCTGAACCTGAAACCAGGTGCCTCGATGGGGTTGATGAAGAAAGATATGGGTGGCGCAGCCAATGTGCTGGGTTTGGCCCGTATGATCATGGCGCTCGGGTTGGAATTACAACTGAGGGTGTTGATCCCAGCTGTCGAGAACTCGGTTGCGGGCAACGCATTCCGTCCCGGTGATATATTAACCGCGCGAAATGGAATGACCGTAGAAATCAACAACACCGATGCCGAAGGACGGTTGGTTCTAGCCGATGCGCTGGCGCTGGCACATGAGGACGCGCCCAATCTGCTGATATCGATGGCCACGTTAACCGGTGCAGCAAGGGTAGCGTTGGGGCCCGATTTGGCACCGTATTATACCGATGACAACAAGGCAGCAGAAACGCTGGCACGGGCAGCAGAAACTGTCGCAGATCCGGTGTGGCGCATGCCATTCCATGAGCCCTACGAAGCGATGATTGAGCCTGGCATCGCCGACCTCGACAACGCGCCGTCCGGTGGGTTTGCGGGGTCGATCACCGCAGCGCTATTCCTGCGCCGGTTTGCTAACCGCAGCCGCTACATGCATTTTGACATCTATTCCTGGCAACGTAGCAAGGAACCCGGCCGCAGCAAGGGCGGGTTGGGTCAAGGGCCACGTGCCCTTCTGGCGGCCCTTCCGGAGCTTCTTGGCCTATGACCCAAGCGCGTATTATCCGTCCCGTCGTCGATTTGCTACGTCAACCTGATGGCTCGCGCGACCGGCAATTGCTGTTCGGTGACTCTGTGACCATCGAAGAAGAGCTTGATGGCTGGAGCAAGATCAAAGCTAGCAAGGATGGTTATGAGGGATGGCTGCCCACCGATCGGTTGGGCCCAATTGAGCCCCAGACTCACTGGATCGTTGCGGGCTCGACCCACGCATACGAGAAGCCTGACATTAAAAGCCGCGACCTAACCTCATTAAGTTTCGGCAGCAGAATTCGCGTTTTGTCGGAGGAAGACAGATTTATGGAGACCGCACTGGGCTTTATTCCAGCGGTCCACGCTGTCCCTGCCTACTCTCAGCTCGCCGATCCTGTTGCCGCTGCAGAACTGTTTCTTGGTACACCATATCTATGGGGAGGCAATAGCCGGTTCGGACTGGATTGCTCGGGTTTGGTACAGGCTGCCCTGCTGGCCTGCGGCATCCCCTGTCCCGGAGACAGCGGCGATCAGGAACGTGAAGTCGGAGAACTTGTGCCTGCAGGGGAATCTGCGCGACGCGGTGATCTGCTATTCTGGAAGGGCCATGTGGCCTGGGTGGCGGCCGGGAATTTGCTGCTCCACGCCAATGCCTATCACATGGCTGTCGCGCTTGAGCCTATGGATCAGGCGATTGCCCGAATTGCAGCGCAAGGCGATGGGCCAGTTACGGCGCATAAAAGGCTCTAATCAGAGTCAACCGCCCGGATCAATTTGCGTTCCAGAACTCTCAAAACAGAGCGCAGATCGTGCCCACGTTTCAGAATGCGCCCATCCATACCCACCACCGAATACATACCTTGCCGCATTCGCAGGCGGGGGTGTTTTTCCACCCGGTAAATCGGATGTTCGGCAGTTCGCCTGAAAATTGAGAACACGGCTGTCTCGCGTAAATTGGAAATTCCGTAGTCACGCCATTCACCGGCGGCGACCATTCGGCCATAGACAGACAGGATTTGAGACATCTCACGCCGGTCAAACGCGACCGGCATCTGGGCAGAGCCGGACCCGAACCGGCTGGGAGGCTGCATGTTCATAAAACAAGCCTTGCCGGAAATCGTCATTGAATCAAGCCCAGTGCAATCGCGACACGAATTATTAGAACCGACCGTGTGCTACCTGCGTCCAACTTGACGACAAATCAGGATCACTGGCAACAGCCCCACTGCGAGGATAACCAGTGACGGCACCGCTGCACCTTCCAACCGCTCGTCCGACGCCAGCCGGTAAGCCTGTACCGCCAATGTGTCGAAGTTAAAGGGCCGCATGATAAGAGTTGCGGGCAATTCTTTCATGACATCGACAAAGACGATCAGCAACGCCGTTAATAGCGAAGGGGTCAGGATCGGCAAATGCACCCGGCGCAATGTGCCCAGCGGTGTCTGCCCCAGCGATCGCGCGGCAGCGTCCATATTCGAGTGCACTGTACTTTGGCCACCTTCATATGCGCTGAGCGCAGCGGCAAGGAAGCGCACCATATAGGCCGCGACCAGCAACCAGATCGAACCTGTAACCAGCAGTCCCGTTGAAACATCAAAGGTTTTACGCATCCAGGCATCCAGCGCATTGTCTAGCCCGGCAAAGGGTACGATCAGCCCGACAGCGATCACTCCACCGGGCACCGCATAACCCAGCCGCGCCAGATAAGCCGCCGTGGCAGAACCACGCCCGGGTCTGAGGCGCTGATAGAACCCGACCGAGATGGCGGCGCAAACAGTGATTACGGCTGCAGTTCCGGCCAGCTTTAGCGAATTTTGAATGAACCTAACATATCTGCGTGACAGAAGGTTTTGTTCGGATTCAAGACCCATCTGCACGAGGATCACAACAGGCAGAAGAAATCCGAACAGAACCGGAATTGCGCAGAGCAAAAAAGCGGCAAACGCCCTTGTGCCCTTCAGATTCGCGGCAGGTTGGGCAGCATGTTGTTTGCCGGTTTGGTAGTATTTGGCCTTACCACGCTGTGTCCGTTCAGCCATAGCCATCACAAGTGCAAATCCCAAAAGGCACAAAGCAAGCTGAGCTGCAGCGGCACGGTCGGCCATGGAAAACCAGCTTGTGTAGATCCCGGTGGCAAATGTCTGGACACCGAAATAGGCGACGGTTCCAAAATCGGCGATGGTCTCCATCACAGCCAACAGCACTCCCCCCGCAATGGCGGGACGTGCCATAGGTAGAGAAACACGCCAGAAGGCGGGCCAGGGTCCGTTCCCCAAGGCGCGGGCGGCCAAAAAGGCGGTAGCACTCTGCTGCAAAAACGCGGCCCGTGCCAGCAGATAGACATAAGGATAGAGCACAAGGATCAACATCATCGCCGCGCCCTCGGTCGAACGAATTTCGGGGAACCAATAGTCGCGCGGCCCCCAGCCCGTCACATCGCGCAGTGTGGATTGCACGATACCTGGGTGGTCAAGGATGAAGGTATAGGCATAGGCCAGAACGTAGGCCGGAAAGGCCAACGGCAACACCAATGCAATTTCGAGAAATCTCACCCCAGGGAAACGGGTCATGGTCACCAGCCAGGCCGCCCCAACCCCGATTGAAAATGTTCCCGCTGCAACCAGCGCAACAAGGATGATCGTTGTCAGAGCGTAACTGGGTAGTACAGTCTCTAACAAGTGTGAAACGGTGTCCGTTCCGCCGGTCACCGCTGCCAGAACCACGGCCACCATCGGCAACAGACAAGCTGCTGCTACAATACAGGCGATAGCTCCCACGAAACGCGTGCCCAAGGCGCCGCGATTGCGTGTTCCGTGTTCTGAATATTCGATTTCGGCCATGATGCCTGACTGAGAATCCCGAAGGTACCGTCTTTAATCGACCAAATTGCTAAGAAACACCAGTGTGACGGGAAACAAATCTGCGGCACATACTGCCGCAGACCCTTATTCGTAGACGCGCTGATCCTCGATCACCAACCCATCCTTGGGCAATGAGCCGGGGGCCACGACCTCAATCGCGCCTTTGAGTTTCAGCACCTCGGCAACCGATTTGGCATAGGCACCGTCATTCTCGCATGGGCTTTCAATCTGTACGGTCATCGTGTCCATCTCGCCCTGACGAGCCGCGATAACGCGGGCTTTGACGATCTCGTCATGCTTATCCACCAGTGCGGCCACCTGTTCGGGACGCACAAACATACCCTTGATTTTGGTGGTCTGATCAGCGCGCCCCATCCAGCCCTTGATGCGCATATTGGTGCGCCCACACGGAGAGGTTCCGGGCATGATAGCCGACAGATCGCCTGTGGCGAACCGGATCAGAGGATAGTCGGGGTTGAGAGTTGTTACGACGACTTCACCAACCTCACCGGGGGCAACGGGTGTGCCAGTGCCCGGCGTGACAATCTCGACGATGACGTGTTCGTCGATGATCATTCCTTCCATGGCCGGGCTTTCATAGGCGATATTGCCCAGATCCGCTGTAGCATAACATTGCAGGCAAGCTATGCCCCGATCCGCGTACTCCTGACGCAAGGAAGGAAATAACGCACCCCCGCCCACGACTGCCTTCGAAAACTGCAGAGCAACACCCATCGCGTCAGCCTTTTCGAGGATGATCTTGAGATAATCCGGGGTTCCGGCATAGGCCGTGCAACCCACATCGCGCGCAGCGGTTACCTGCAGTTCTGTCTGTCCGGTGCCGGCTGGCAGAACCGACGCGCCCACCGCCTGGGCTCCGCTTTCGAAAATCATACCTGCAGGGGTCAGGTGGTATCCGAAACAATTCTGCACGATATCGCCCGGGCCCACGCCTGCGGCATTCAGAAAGCGGCCCATGCGCCACCAGTCGTGATCGGTGCTGCCCGGTTCATAAATTGGGCCCGGTGACTGGAACACATGCTGGAAGTTCCGCGCAGGTTTCACTGTAAACCCACCAAATGGTGGCCGCCCAGCCTGTGCCTTGGTCAGGTCAGATTTCCGCAGCACCGGCAATTGCGCCAGCGCCTGCATATCAGTCACTGCGTCTGACTGCACATCAGAAAGGATATCCTTGTATCCGGGTGCTGCCTGCGCGCGGTTGATCTGTTCAGGCAAGGCGCGCGCATGATCCGCTGCGCGTTCATCTGCTGATCGGGTTTCAAGCTTATCGAAATAGGTCATCGAAATATCCTCTGCCCGCTTACAGCCATCTCTTGCGACGGCGGTATGAGCGCACGTCGCGAAAGCTCTTTCGGCCCTCGTCTGACATGCCGAGATAAAACTCCTTAACGTCAGGATTCTCGCGCAATTCGGCAGCAGGTCCGTCCATCACAACGCGCCCTGATTCCAGAATATAGCCGTAATGAGCGAACCTTAGAGCCACATTTGTGTTCTGTTCGGCCAACAGAAAGGACACGCCTTCCTTCTCGTTCAGGTCTTTTACAATGCCGAAAATCTCTTCGACCAACTGCGGGGCCAAACCCATCGAGGGTTCATCCAACAGGATCGTCTCGGGGCGTGACATCAGCGCCCGGCCCATCGCCACCATTTGCTGTTCGCCGCCCGAAGTATATCCGGCCTGCGACCGGCGGCGTTCCTTCAATCGTGGGAAGTAATTGTAAACCAGTTCCAGATCCTGCTGGATGGCAGCCGAGCCGTCTTTGCGTGTATAAGCGCCGGTCAGAAGGTTTTCTTCGACAGTCAGATGTTCAAAACAATGGCGGCCTTCCATTACCTGGATCACGCCCTTTTCAACTAGAACAGCCGGGTCACTTTCATGCACGCTGGTCCCGCGATATTTGATCGAGCCTTTGGTAACCTCGCCCCGTTCGGAATGCAGAAGGTTCGACACCGCCTTAAGTGTCGTGGTCTTACCCGCGCCGTTTCCGCCCAATAGGGCAGTAATACCGCCTTTCGGCACAGTCAGGCTAACGCCTTTCAGCACGAGGATCACATGATTATAGATCACCTCGATATTGTTGACCTCAAGCAATGTTTCGGCTTGTACATCAGTGGTTTGTGCAGCATCCAGCATCAGCGCATATCCTCATGCCTGCCCCGTGGGACCGTTTTATCGGGGCGGCAGCTTACCGCCGCCCCTAAGTTTATGGTCGAAGCAGGCCTTAGTTGCAGCGTGTTTCGACGTTATTTTCGGCTGCATATGCGCTCGAGTCTTCTTCAACCAGCGCACCGATCACCTCACCATCGGTTGGCTTGAAGTCCGAGATCAGGTTCCATGTTTGTGTACCTGCATCCCACTGAGAGACGCCGATCAAGCCTGGGCCGCCATGGTTATCGCACGATACCTGGAAGGTCGGACCAAAGTTCGGCATACCCAGAGAGGCCATGCGCTCTTCGGTGATGTTCAGCTGCTCCATCGCGTCCCGAACCATACCCGGTGTGACATCGCCGGTTCCATTTGCTTCCTGCGCGTCCTTGATCGCTTCGGCGGCGAGCATCGCTGAGTAGAGGCCACGGTTGTACAGAACGGTACCAACCTGATCGCCCGCGCCTGCGGCCTTTCCGGCATCCACGACATGCGTCTTGATGTCGTCAAATACAGGAAAGTCATCACCAACGGCATGGAAGGTTACGGCCTTGTAACCGTTCGCCTTGTCGCCAGCAGGCAGTACGTCATGCTGCGCGCCCGACCACCAAACGCCGATGAAGTTTTCCATCGGGAAGCGAATATTGGCAGCCTCCTGAATGGCGACCTGGTTCATTACGCCCCAGCCCCACATCAGGACAAAGTCTGGCTTTTCACGACGGATCTGCAGCCACTGGGATTTTTGCTCTTGTCCAGGATGGTCGACCGGCAGCAACGACAGTTCGAAGCCGTGCTTTTTCGACAGCTCTTCCAACGTTCTGATCGGTTCCTTGCCATAGGCTGAATTGTGATAGACCAGAGCGATTTTTTTGCCGTTCAGATCGCCTCCATTTTCGTCGAGCAGGTAGTTGATCGCGCCCGAGGCACCGTCCCAGTAATTCGCGGGATAGTTGAAGACGTGGCTGAACACCTTGCCGTTGCGAGCCGAAGTCCGGCCATAACCCATTGTATGCAAAGGGATGTCATCCGCCGTTACCTTGGGGATCAACTGATATGTAATACCGGTCGACAAGGGTTGATAAATCAACGCGCCTTCGCCTTTGGTTGATTCATAGCACTCCACACCTTTTTCGGTGTTATAGCCGGTCTCACATTCGATCACGTTGACAGGAACACCGCCAATACCCCCGTCTCGTTCGTTGAGCAGGGTGAAATAGTCAGCATAGCCATCAGCAAACGGAATACCGCCTGCAGCGTATGGGCCCGTACGATAGCTGAGCGATGGGATCACAAGATCTGCGAGCGCAGGTCCTGCCGCCATCAGCGCGCCCAGCGCCAGGGTAGCCATTTTCTTTTTCATCGGGTGTCTCCTCCCTTAGTTGATCCGATGTTGGGTTTCGGGCTTCAGCCGCCCGTCTTTTCATTGGGCCTGCCCACTAGTGCGGGAACGGCCAGAGTCTGAGTTTCTCTTTCGCGACGCGCCAAAGCTGCGCCAGTCCGTGGGGTTCAAGAACAAGGAATATGATAATGAGAGCGCCCACGATCACGAGATTCAGGTGCGCAACGATATCCGTTGGCCAACCCAGCAGATCGACACCCAGCAGCTTTAGGACAACTGGCAGCAAAACCAGAAATGCCGCCCCCGCGAAGGACCCAAATATAGACCCTAATCCGCCGATAATTACCATGAACAGCACCAGGAATGATTTCTGAATACCGAACACTTCACCCACTTCGACCGCGCCCAGATAGACAGCAAAGAACAGTGCGCCTGCAATGCCTACGAAAAACGAGCTGACGGCAAAGGCGGTAAGCTTTGCCTTGAGCGGGTTCACCCCGATGATCTCGGCTGCGATATCCATGTCGCGGATCGCCATCCATGTCCGACCCGTAGTACCGCGCGTAAGGTTACGCGCGATGATCGCACTGAAGGTCAAAAAGATCAGGCAAAACAGATAGGTCGCCCAGGCAGGCGCGTTCGGACCGGTGATGATGATGCCAAACACGTCCCGTTCGGGCGAGTTGATCTGGCCAGAGGCCGAGTAGTTGTAGAACCACGGCACCCGGTTGAATAGCCATACAAGGAAGAACTGTGCAGCCAGCGTGGCCACCGCAAGGTAGAACCCTTTGATCCGCAAAGAGGGCAGACCAAACAGCACGCCCACCAGCGCAGTGACGCCGCCAGCCAACAGAACATGGATGAACATGCTGACATCTGGAAACGCCGTCATCAGCTTGTAGCAAGCATAGGCCCCCACAGCCATGAAACCACCTGTTCCCAGCGAGACCTGCCCGCAATAACCAACGAGGATATTCAACCCGATTGCAGCGATCGCGTAGATCAGGAAGGGCAGCAGCAGTGCGTTGGCCCAATAGTCGTTGATAATGAACGGAATGACCCCGAACGCCACTGCCAACACCACGTAGTACCGATACCGGTCAAACTTGATCGGGAAAGTCTGGCTGTCCGCTATGTAGGAGGTTTTGAAGTCTCCGGCCTCACGATAGAACATATCTTACTTTCCCCATTCTTCCTGCGCCCGATTGCGGGCTGCGGCGTCCAGTTGATTGGAGCCCTTGGCGTATCCGGTCGCCTCAGAGGCGCGCACCAGTTTCATGTAGGCGAGAACACCCATAACAAGTCCGGCAAAAGCCAGAAGCACAGCGATCACAAGCTGGCCTTCACTTAGATCACTGGACGTCAGAGCGATGTAGCCAAAGGCCCAGAACCCGGCCCATGCAATCACGTTGACGATGGCGATCAGCTTGGTCATCCCCTACACTCTCTCAATGATCTTCTCGCCGAACAGGCCCTGTGGCCGGAACACCAGAAAGATCAGCGCCAGTACATAGGCAAACCAGTTCTCGGTCGCACCACCGACCAACGGGCCGATGGCAAACTCGAACAGTTTTTCGCCAACACCGATAATCAACCCACCGACGATTGCTCCGGGGATCGACGTGAACCCGCCCAGCATCAGCACCGGCAGCGCCTTGAGTGCGATGAGTGACAGTGAGAACTGAACGCCCGATTTGGTGCCCCACATGATCCCTGCGACCAGGGCCACGAACCCGGCCACCGACCAGACCATCACCCAGATGAAATTCAGCGAAATCCCGACCGACAGCGCGGCCTGATGATCATCCGCCACGGCGCGCATTGCCCGGCCCTGTTTGGTGTATTGGCTGAACGCGACCAAGGCCGCCACCAGCAGCGCCGCAATGATCGTCGCCACGATGTCCAGATTGTCGATGAAGAAGCCATAGTCGAAGATGTTAAAGGTGGTTTCATCAATCCACAGGTTGATGCCCTGCGGCAAACCCACATCCAGCGTCTTGATCTCAGACCCCCACATCAGGTCCGCCACGCCTTCAAGGAAATAGGCCAGGCCGATGGTCGCCATGAACAGGATGATCGGTTCCTGCCCAACCAGATGGCGCATCACGAACCGCTGCACGGCCCAGGCCAGCAGTACCATCACCGCCATGGTCAGAATGATCGCCAGCAGCGCGGGGACATTCCAACCAAAGTAATGAACATGCGTGCCAAAGATGGCGTTGATCAGATGCGCAAAAGGTACCTGCCCATTCATGATTCCGACTAGCGTCATCGCCGCGAACAAGGCCATAACCCCCTGCGCGTAATTGAAAATCCCCGACGCCTTGTAGATCAGAACAAAGCCCAGCGCGACCAGCGCATACAGCACCCCGGCCATCAGACCGTTGAGGATGACCTCCATCGCAAATACGAGTTGTTCAGGCATGCCAGCCCCTCCCCAATTCTGCCCGAGCGTCAGTCATGACTGACCCCCAGATAGGCGTCGATGACTTCCTGATTGTTGCGCACCTCATCCGGCGTGCCGTCACCGATCTTCTTGCCGTAATCCATCACGACCACCCGGTCGCTCAGGTCCATCACCACGCCCATGTCATGCTCGATCAGGGCGATGGTGGTGCCAAACTCGTCATTCACGTCGAGGATAAAGCGGCTCATGTCCTCTTTCTCTTCGACATTCATCCCGGCCATCGGTTCATCTAGCAGCAGCAATTTGGGCTCCGCCGCCAGCGCTCGCGCTAATTCAACGCGCTTCTTCAAGCCGTAGGGCAAGCGAGACACAGGCGTTTTGCGGATGTGCTGAATTTCGAGGAAATCGATGATCTTCTCGACCGCCTCCCGGTTCTCGGTCTCTTCCGCCTCGGCCTTACCCTTCCATAAGGCTTGCTGCAGGATGTTCGTCTTCATAAAGCCAAGGCGTCCGGTCATCACGTTGTCGAGAACGCTCATACCTTCGAATAGGGCAATGTTTTGAAACGTCCGCGCAATGCCTTGCTGCGCCACCTCAAAGGGCCGCATCGGCGGGCGCTTGGACCCGTGGAACCAGACCTCGCCCTCTTGCGGGACATAGAAGCCCGAGATCACATTCAGCATCGAGGACTTACCCGCCCCGTTCGGTCCAATGATCGCGCGAATTTCGCCTTCGCGAATGTCGAACGAGATATCTTTGATCGCCACTACACCGCCAAAGCGCAGGGTGATGTTCTTCATCTCCATCACAACGCCGCCGATCTTGCGACCGTCTTCGGTGATATATCCTTCGGAATTATCCAGCATCAGAACCTCCCTGACACAAAAACGGGACGGCGGGCGGGGTGGTGACCGCAGGTCGAGCGGCGCAGGTCAGCCCCCTCATTCCGCTGCCACCTTGTGCTGCGCGACCGGCACAACCGGTGCATCCACAATCTCCAACGTCGCAGAAATCGAACCCTTGCGACCATCTTCATAGGTCACCTCGGTGGTGGTCGAAACTTGGCCAGACCCGTCATAAAGCGCAGCGATGATGTCGTGGAACTTCTCCTCGACAAAGCCACGGCGCACCTTCCGAGTCCGGGTCATTTCTCCATCGTCGGCATCCAGTTCCTTGTGCAGAACCACGAAGCGATGCACCTGACAGCCCGACAGCATTTCATCAGCCGCAACCGACTTATTCACCGCTTCCACATGGCTACGAATCGTCTCTAACACACGGGGATGGCCTGCCAATTCCTGATAGGACGCATATGCCACGTTGTTGCGTTCGGCCCAGTTTCCAACCGCGGTCAGATCGATATTGATGAAGGCGACACAACGATCCTTGCCATTGCCAAACAGCACGACTTCGAGAATGTCAGGATAGAACTTCAGCTTGTTCTCAACATATTTCGGCGCGAACATCGATCCGTCGGCCATTTTGCCAACATCCTTGGCGCGATCGATGATCCGCAAATGGCCCGAGCTTTCTTCGATGAACCCGGCATCACCGGTCGCAACCCAGCCCTCGGCATCTTTGGTTGAAGCCGTGGAGTCCGGATTGTTGTAGTACTCAACAAACACACCGGGCGAGCGATAGTGGATCTCGCCGCTGTCATCGATCTTCAGCTCGACATCTGGCGCGGGCACACCAACCGTATCGGCACGCACCTCACCATCCGGCTGCACGGTGATGAACACAGTTGCTTCGGTCTGGCCATAGAGTTGTTTCAAGTTTATGCCCAAAGAGCGATAGAAATCAAAGATTTCCGGCCCAATTGCCTCACCCGCTGTGTAGCCCACCCGAAAGCGGCCATAACCCAACGTATCCTTGAGCGGGCCATAAACCAGCAGGTTGCCCAGCGCGTATTTCAATTTGTCGCCAAAGCCCACAGGCTTGCCGTCCAACAGCAACCCGCCAACCTTTTTGGCATGGGCCATGAAATGATGGAACATGCGCTGCTTCAGCTTGCCTGCATCCTCCATCCGGATCATCACATTGGTCAGCTGGGTTTCGAACACGCGCGGCGGTGCAAAGAAATAGGTCGGCCCGATCTCGCGAAGGTCGGTCATCATCGTGTCGGCGCTTTCGGGGCAGTTCACACAGAAGCCGCACCAATAGGCCTGACCGATGGAGAAGATGAAATCGCCCACCCAGGCCATCGGCAGATAAGACAGGATGTCCTCGTTCCGGGTCAGATGATCGAAGTCCGCCGAGTTCTTGGCGCTTTCGATCACATTCCGGTTCGACAGCACCACTCCCTTGGGCTTGCCCGTCGTTCCGCTGGTGTAGAGCATCACGCAGGTGTCGTCATAGGTGATCTCGGCGATGCGCTTGTCGAGTTCCGCATCAAACCGCGCGTGGCCGGCACTACCCTCGGCCATAATGTCTTCAAGCGCGTTCATCTGGCTGTGGTCGTATTTCCGCATCCCGCGTTTATCGGTATACAGAATGTGCTTGATCTGATGCACTTTTTCCTGAATTTCAATGACCTTATCAACCTGCTCCTGATCACCGCAGACGACATATTTTGCGCCGCAATGCTCCATCACATAGGTCATCTCTTCGGCAACAGCGTCTTGGTAAAGCGGCACTGGGATCGCGCCCACCATCTGTGCCGCGACCATCGACCAATAATGCGCCGGGCGATTACGGCCTATGACAGCAATATGATCGCCTTTTTCGACGCCAATCTCCAGAAAACCCAATGCAATGGCGCGGATTTCTTTGGCGGTTTCGGCCCAGGACCAGCATTGCCAGATCCCGAATTCCTTTTCGCGGTAAGCCGGGGCATCCCCGAACTGGGTCACATTGCGGTGTAACAGCGCCGGAAGGGACTGCATCCCACCAGCGCCCGACTGCGTCTGAGCCAATCTTTCTCTCCTCCCCATCCGACCCCTCCTCGGGCCGGAAACGACAAGCCGGGAACCCGCCCCGGGCGCCGATGCCCCGATAAGGGACGCGGAAAAGATCAGCGTCAAGTTTTGCCTGATGTTTTCTCAATTCTTACGAATTGTAACAGGACACCGTGTCGGCATGTCGAGATCCGGGATCCGACCAAATCTGCTCAGGCCAAGCCCTTTGGTGTATCGAATTTAGATAAAGCACTCCGAACAGCTGAAGAAGGGGAGGGCTGCGCCACATTTCCGCCGGTATTAAGTGAGATTACATCTATGCAGTTATGCAGTGAATTTGGTACAGGCACCGCGGAATGGACTTTTCAGAACTTGCTCAGATAGCCATATCCAAAATTTCGGGCTTTGCGGATAACGCAAACCTGCGGCATTTTTGGGTGTATGTCCTGTGTGGTATGAGCATCGCAATCGTCGCCCATCGATTGGGAGGAGATGACCGCAGATTTCATTCGGTTTTCTTCAAGAAAGAAGTCTGGGGCTCCCGCTCGGCCTTCATTGATTATGTAATCCTTCTTCTCAATCCGATCATCTTTGTGTTTGCCCTCGATTGGATCGTCAACACACTCTGGAAACTGACCCCTGTCGTCGCTGATGGTATCCGGTCTTTGGGTGCAGACCTTCAAAGCGAGGGTGGCTCGGTTTGGGTCGCCGTCGCGCTGACCGTCACGCTGTATGTCGTGAATGATTTTATGCGCTGGTGGATGCACTATCTACAGCACAAGGTTCCGTTTCTTTGGGAATTCCACAAGATACATCACTCGGCAGAGCATCTGAACTTTGCAACCGCCGAGCGGCACCATCCATTCGATGCGGTATTTTTCGGTTTCGGAGCAGTAGGTGCGGCGGCTATCGTGAATGGTGTCTTCATAGGTCTGTTTGGTGATCATCTGACCGCCTATCAGATCGGTGGCGCAAATGTCATATTCTTCGGGTCCAACCTCATCGGTGGTGTTTTGCGCCACAGTCCCATCTGGGTCAGCTATGGGCCACGTATCGAGAAATGGTTGATATCACCGGCCATGCACCAGATCCATCATTCGAGCGACCCCAAACATTGGGACAAAAACATGGGCGGTGGATTGGCGGTTTGGGACCGGATGGGCGGTACGCTCTATGTCCCCAAAGGCCGGGAAGATTTACAGTTTGGCATCGGACCGGAAACTGAAGACTATCGGACCCTATACGGCGTGTATGTCGAGCCACTGATGAAAGCAGCTCGGATTTTTCAACGCAGTTGAACAAACTTGAAAGGTGAGCCCCTGTAGCCCTCTGGAACAGTGGCTTTCACCCTGTGCCTACAGCCAATCCCGCAAAATCGGGATCAACGGAACATCCGCCGCAGGCATCGAGTAATTTCTCAGATCATTCGCGCGTACCCACTTTAGCGCCTGCCCTTCCTTCGATTGCGGGATACCTTCCCATTTGCGGCAGGCAAACAGCGGCATCAGCAGGTGGAAATCGTCATAGCTGTGGCTGGCGAAAGTCAGGGGCGCGAGGCACGACGCCCAGGTGTCGATGCCCAGTTCCTCGTGCAATTCGCGGATCAGGGCGACCTCGGGCGTTTCGCCGGGTTCGATCTTGCCGCCGGGGAATTCCCAAAGACCAGCCATAGATTTGCCTTCGGGGCGTTGGGCCAGCAGGACGCGGCCCTCGATGTCGATCAGAGCCACCGCAGACACTAAGATTGTTTTCATGAACGGTAATCCGCATTGATCTCGATATAGCCGTGGGTCAGGTCGCAAGTCCAAACGGTGGACTTACCTTCACCCAATCCCAGATCGACTGCGATCACGAGGTCTTGGCCTTTCATGTAAGCGGCGGCGTCTTCCTCGCGGTAATCGGGACTAACCCAGCCTTTTTCGGCGACAAGGATGTCCCCGAAAGAAATGCTCAGAAGGTCGCGGTCAGCAGCAGCGCCGGATTTACCGATGGCCATGACGATACGACCCCAGTTCGGGTCTTCGCCTGCAATGGCGGTTTTGACCAGAGGCGAGTTGGCAATGGCCAGCCCATGGATTTTGGCGTCAGCGTCCGTTGCAGCTCCGGTCACACGAATTTCTACGAATTTCGTTGCACCCTCACCGTCGAGCACCACCTGCTGTGCAAGGTCCAGCATCACGGCTTCAAGCGCCTGCGCAAACGCCTCATTCCCCGTGGCATCAACGCCCGAGGCCCCGGTCGCACACAGAAGCAGACTATCAGAGGTCGAAGTATCACTATCGACGGTGATGCAGTTGAAGGTCCGATCTGTCTGAGCACCCAACATCGCTTGCAGAGCGGATTGTTCGACATGGGCGTCGGTGAATATATAGACCAGCATCGTCGCCATATCAGGCGCGATCATGCCGGAGCCCTTCGCAATCCCTGCGATAGAGACTGTTTTGCCATCGATCTCAACCTGCGCGGATGCCCCTTTTGGGAAGGTATCCGTGGTCATGATCGCCCGCGCCGCGTCTTCGATGGCGTGCCGATTGAGGCCGGATTTCAAGGCCTCAAGCTGGGCGACGATGCGGTCATGGGGTAGCGGCTCGCCGATGACTCCGGTGGAAGAGGTGAAGACCCGCTCCACCGCAACGCCGGTGGCTTTGGCGACGGCTTGCGTCACCTCGGCCACCGATGTTTGTCCATAATGACCAGTAAATGCGTTGGCATTGCCCGAATTCACCAGGATTGCCGCAGGCCCGTCATACCGCCCGCCGATCTTGTCCTGACAGTCCAGAACTGGCGCCGCGCGCGTGGCCGAACGGGTGAAAACCCCGGCCACCGAAGTACCCGGATCAAGCACAGCCAGCATGACATCGGTGCGGCCCTGATAGCGTACGCCAGCCTCAACCGTAGCAAAGCGTACGCCGTCGATGGCAGGCAATTCAGGAAAGGCCTCTGGGGCCAATGGTGATACTTTGGTGATCGTCGCCACGCGCGTTACTCCTGCAGCAGCTCGATCTGGCGCATGACCTCGGGTCCAACCCCTTCCAGCGCTGGACGTTCGATCGTTGCCTGCTGGGTCAACTCGTCGACCTTGGCCTGAATCGCGTCCTGCCGGATGGTTTGGGCCAGTTCATCACGCACGACGGCCAGTTCCGGGGCCTGCGTTTTGCGTTTGTCATTCAGAGCAACCAAATGCCATCCGAATTGCGTCTGGACGGGTTCCGAAACACTGCCTTTTTCCAAAGCTACAACCGCGTTTTCGAACTCGGGCACCATCTGACCTTTACCGAACCATCCCAGCGAACCGCCATTGGGTCCCGAGGGGCCGGTGGACTTCTCTTTCGCCAATTCGGCGAAATCCGCGCCCTCGTCCAACTGGGCCTTGATGGCTTTGGCTTCGTCTTCGCTTTCAACCAGAATATGGCTGGCGTTGAATTCGTCCTCGCCCTCGAATTCGGCAAACTGCGCATCATAGGCGGCCTGGATTGCTTCATCCGTAACCTCGGCAGCGGTGATCGCCTCAACCGTCTGTACCGCACGCAGGGACCGCGTTTCGTTTTCCAGACGCAATGCGTTAAGAGGGTTCAGAGCATCCTGTTGCTGACCCAACAGGTGTTGCTGGACCAGTTGTTCAAGGATGAAGTCATAAAGAACGTCGTCTTCCAACTGCTGATACTGCGCGGGCAGAGCAGACGCAGTGGCGATGACGTGACCTAATGTGATCTCATCACCATTCACGCGCGCCACGACGGTCGATGCATCGGGCTTGGTTTCGGCGGCCAACGGCAGGGCCATCACGGCAGCAAGCGCCAGCGATGGCAGAAAAGTGAGGCCTTTGGGCATGGAATCATCCTATTTCTTTGCCGCGACAGGGCGCAGCGTTGACACTTTAGAACCTGCCGCTTACATCGCTTTGAAGCCTTGGACAGGGCCGCCTTTCACCCCCCGTATCTATGGGTTGCGCGCAAGGTGGGCAAGCCTGTCGCAACCACGATAAGAACAGATCCGCTGGAGTGAACATGCTGGGACTCGGAACGCTCGCCAAAAAGGTGTTCGGAACACCGAACGACCGCAAGATCAAGGCGACCCGCCCCCTGATCGAAAAGATCAACGCGATGGAGCCCGAGTTCGAGAAACTGACCGACGAAGGCCTGATCGAGAAGACCGCTGAGCTGCGCAAACGGGCGCTGGACGGTGAAAATCTGGATGACCTGCTGCCTGAGGCCTTTGCCAATGTCCGCGAAGGGGCCAAGCGCGCGCTGGGTCTTCGGGCCTTTGACGTGCAGTTGATGGGGGGCATCTTCCTGCATCAGGGCAATATCTCGGAAATGAAGACGGGTGAGGGAAAGACTTTGGTCGCCACTCTCCCCGCTTATCTGAATGCACTGAGCGGCAAGGGCGTGCATGTGGTTACAGTGAACGAATACCTGGCCAAGCGCGACTCGGAATGGATGGGCAAGGTGTTCGCGTCCGTGGGCATGACCACAGGCGTGATCTGGACAGGTCAGCCCGATGCCGAGAAAATGGCCGCGTATAACTGCGACATCACGTATGCCACAAACAACGAGCTCGGCTTCGACTATCTGCGCGACAACATGAAGGCCGATCTGGAGCAGGTTTATCAGAAGCACCACAATTTCGCGATTGTGGATGAAGTGGATTCGATCCTGATCGACGAGGCTCGGACCCCGCTGATCATCTCGGGGCCTGCGCAGGACCGGTCGGATCTGTATACTGCCATCGATGCGGTGATCCCGACATTGCAGGACGATCATTATTCTCTGGATGAAAAAAGCCGCAACGTGACCTTCACCGATGAAGGCAACGAGTTTCTCGAGCAGCAACTGCTTTCGGCGGGTCTGCTGCCCGAAGGGCATTCGCTGTACGACCCTGAAAGCACCACTGTGGTGCATCACGTCAATCAGGGCCTGCGCGCGCATAAACTGTTCCAACGCGACAAGGACTATATCGTCCGGGATGGGAATGTCGTGCTGATCGACGAATTCACCGGTCGGATGATGCCGGGTCGTCGCCTGTCTGAAGGCCTGCATCAGGCCATCGAAGCCAAGGAAGGCGTGCAGATTCAGCCCGAGAACGTGACGCTGGCCAGCGTAACCTTCCAGAACTATTTCCGCCTTTACGACAAGCTGTCGGGCATGACCGGCACCGCGCTGACCGAGGCCGAGGAATTTCAGGAAATCTATGGTCTGGGCGTTGTCGAGGTTCCCACCAACAAGCCGATTGCGCGTGAGGACAAGGACGATCAGGTCTATCGCACCACAGGTGAGAAATACGGCGCCATCATCGAACAGGTCAAAAAGGCCGGTGAAAAAGGTCAACCGGTCCTGGTCGGCACCACGTCGATCGAAAAGTCCGAAGTGATCAGCCAGATGCTGGATAAAGAGGGAATCGAACACAACGTTCTGAACGCCCGCCAGCATGAACAGGAAGCCCAGATTGTGGCCGATGCAGGCCGTCTGGGCGCGGTGACCATCGCCACCAACATGGCGGGCCGCGGCACCGATATTCAGCTGGGCGGCAATGTCGAGATGAAGGTGCTTCAGGCGCTGGCCGAAAACCCCGAGGCTGACCCGGCCGAGTTGCGTGCGGCAGAAGAAGCCAAGCACGCGGAAGAAAAGGAAAAGGTGCTAGAGGCTGGCGGTCTTTACGTGATGGCGTCAGAACGCCATGAAAGCCGCCGGATCGACAACCAGCTGCGCGGACGTTCGGGACGTCAGGGTGATCCGGGCCGCACGGTGTTTTACCTCAGCCTCGAAGATGACCTGATGCGAATCTTCGGTTCGGAACGTCTGGACAAGGTCCTGACCACGCTGGGCATGAAAGAGGGCGAGGCGATCATTCACCCTTGGGTGAACAAATCGCTTGAACGGGCGCAGTCCAAGGTCGAAGGTCGCAACTTCGACATGCGCAAGAACGTTCTGAAATTCGACGACGTGATGAACGATCAGCGGAAAGTCGTGTTCAGCCAGCGACGCGAGATCATGTCAGCGGACGATCTGTCGGATGTGGTTTCGGATATGCGCGAGCAGGTGATCGACGATATGATCGACGAATACATGCCGCCGAAAACCTATGCTGATCAATGGAATACCGAGGGGCTGCATGAGGCTGTCAAGGACAAACTTACCATTGATGCACCGGTTCAGGACTGGGCCGCCGAAGAGGGAGTGGATGACGAACAGATCCGCGAACGCCTGATCAAGGCAGCCGATGAAATGATGGCACAGAAAGCCGTCGCCTTCGGCCCCGAGAACATGCGTAACATCGAAAAGCAGGTTCTGCTGCAAACCATCGACGGCAAATGGCGCGAACATCTTCTGACGCTGGAGCATTTACGCTCGGTAGTGGCTTTCCGAGGCTATGCCCAGCGTGACCCGCTGAACGAATACAAGAACGAAAGCTTCCAGCTGTTCGAAGGGATGCTCGATTCGTTGCGTGAAACCGTGACCCAGCAATTGTCGCGCGTTCGCCCGCTCAGCGAAGAGGAACAGAAGGAAATGCTGGCGCAGATGGCCGCGCAGCAGGCCCAGGCCCAGCAGGCAGTGGATAAGGCGACGGGACAGGCCGAAGCAGTGGCCGAGGCGCAAGCTTCGGGCGATGCCCGCCCAGGCTTTGTCGAAGATGACCCTACAACCTGGGGAAATCCGTCGCGCAATGATCCCTGCCCCTGTGGTTCAGGCAAAAAGTTCAAACATTGCCACGGTAGATTGACCTAACGTCATCCACTTTCAAACACAATGAGTCCGCCTCAAGGCCACATATTGGCCTTGATTCAGAGGCAAGTTACGAGTCGCTCCTTCAACTGGGGAGGGTGTCTTGTTTGTAATAAAGAACTATGTGACCACGGGCGGAACTGTTGCCTGCGCCCTGGCCATCGGATATCTGATGCAAAGCGGATCAGCGCAGCAACCCAGCGCTGAACCAAGCGGCGCGCGTGTCGCGTCGATCTCTGAGCATGGCGCGGACCTTGCCGGGTTGCAAAGCGTTGTTCTGACGTCTTCCTCCCCCACCGAAGCGCACAATGAGATTCAACCAAAATCCTCGCTTCCAGCTCCCGAACAAAGCCGTTTGCCATCCAACTGTGATCTAAGCGCGCGCGCTTTGGCTGTACCCGGTGCGAATGCACGGTTGCGAGTCAAGGCCCCGTGCCATGCAAATGCAACCATCGAAGTTCATCATAACGGGCTGGTATTCAGCACCGAAACCGATGCGCTTGGTGGCTTGAACCTGACTGTTCCGGCACTGTCCGAATACGCCATATTCCTGATCTCACTGCCCGACGGCAAAGGTACAGTTGCAACAACGCATGTGCCAGAGATCAACGACTTCAACCGGATCGCCCTACAATGGCAGGGTAAGACAGAGCTGCAGTTGCACGCATTGGAATTCGGCGCAGGCTACGGAGAAAAAGGCCACGTATGGTCTGGCTCTGAGGCCGGCGGTGAGGGTTCGGTGATCCATCTTGGACAGGGCGGCTCTGACATTGCACGCAATATTGAAGTCTATTCCTTCCCGATACAATCCGCGACCGAGACGGGTTCGATCACCCTATCAGTCGAAACTGAGGTCACCGATGCCAATTGCGGCAAACCTCTGAACGTGCAATCGCTGGAATGGCGCGCGGATCAACGCCTAAGATCCCGCGATCTGACATTGGATATGCCGGGTTGCGAAACGGCTGGTGATTTTCTGGTGTTGAATAATCTGTTCACAGACCTGACAATTGCTGCCAAATAGGCAGCAGGCAATTCAACGGTCCACAATGAAAATCCTTCGTGCGGCATTTGTCGCGCTTTTGTCCTTGTCCTTGGCACAGGGAGCGCCCGCGCAAGACATCACTCTGACCTCACACGACGGCAAGGTCGAAGTCGTCGGCACATTGCTTGGGTATGATGGTGAATTTTACCGCGTCGATACGCAGTTTGGCGAACTGACGATCGATGGCTCGGGCGTTACATGTGATGGACCAGCCTGCCCCAATCTGACCGATTTTGTCGCCGAAGTGCGATTTTCAGGTTCATCCGTTATGGCAGAAACTTTGATGCCGGCACTCGTGCAGGGTTTTGCCGTACAAGAAGGTCTGTCGGCATCTGTTTCAGAGACTGCCGTAACCCAACGTGAGTATACATTGCATCATCCTGACCGCTTTGCACCTTTGGCCAGGTTTACCTTCTCTGTGACCGGCACCTCTCAGGGGTTTGCCGATCTTGCGAAGGGCACGGCGGATATCGTTCTTGCCCAACGCGAGATTCGGCCGGACGAGACTAAGTTGAACCGCGACGCTGGATTGGGTGATCTGACTCAGGCACGCCGGTCAAGGGTCTTGGCACTGGATGCGATTGTTCCGATTGTATCTGACGACAATCCCATACGTCAGATATCCCCCGCAGACTTAGCCAAAATCTTCACGGGACAAAATACAAACTGGTCCGATCTTGGCGGTCCCGATGCACCCATTTCTCTGTACCTGCCGAAAGCCGGATCTGGCCTCACGCAGGCCATAGAAGATCTGTTGCTGGCACCGGTCGATGCGCCGATCTCAGCAGACGTTACATTTCATGCTCGCAACAGCGATCTTGTACGCGCGATCTCAGGTGATCCTTTCGCAATTGGTATCGCCAGCCTCGCTGAGACGGGCGAAGCGCGAGCGCTGCCACTGACCGGTGGCTGCGGTCATACCCTCTCGGCGACGAGGCAATCAGTAAAGACCGAGGACTACCCGCTCACCGCACCGATGTTTATCTACCTGCCGCAAAGAAGATTGCCGCGGCTCGCCCGGCAATTTCTGGCCTACACCCAAAGTGGCGTTGCACAAATGGTGATCCGGCAAGTCGGATTTGTCGATCAATCACCCGAGACCATCGGGATGGCGTTACAAGGCGAGCGGCTGGTCAATGCCGTCAGCACCGGCGGAACCGAAGTTGGACTGGAAGAACTACAGCGCATGATCGAAACCCTCCGCCCTCTGTCCCGGTTATCTTTGTCCTTCCGCTTCGAGCCCGGCTCGTCGCGACCCGATGCGCAATCCCGCTCAAATATCCTGCAGCTCGCGCAGGTGTTGGAAAGCGGTAGGCTGGATGCGCGACAGGTGACTTTTGTAGGATTTAGCGATGGCGACGGGGCTGCCACATCCAACACGCGCATTGCTCTGCAGCGGGCCAAAACCGTTCGTAACGCGGTGCTGGCGGCAATCGAAACGAGTATTCCTGCGAGTCTCGAGATAGCGGTTGAGGGCTTTGGCGAAGCGATGCCAATGGCCTGCGATGACACCGAATGGGGCCGCAAGGTGAACCGCCGGGTCGAAGTATGGATTCGATAGCGGTCAAAGATATCCTTGTGCGCGAAAGCTCAATTCTGTCGATTTGCCGATAATCAAATGATCGTGCAAGGTCAGCCCCAGCGCCGTGCAAGCATCCTGAATCCGGTTGGTCATGTCGATGTCAGATTGTGAAGGCGTCGGGTCACCTGAGGGATGGTTGTGCACCAATATCAACGCTGACGCATTCAGCTCCAGCGCGCGTTTCGCCACCTCACGCGGATAAACCGGTACGTGATCCACTGTGCCCTTCGCCTGCTCTTCATCTGCGATCAGTACATTCTTCCGGTCCAGATAAAACACCCGAAACTGCTCGGTCTCGCGATGGGCCATCGTCGTGTGGCAATAATCCAGCAGCGCATCCCAGCCCGAAATCACATGCCGCTGAATCACCCGCGCTCGTGCCATCCGATGAGCGCAGGCCTCAAGAATTTTCAGATCGGTAATCACCGTGTCCCCGATCCCCTTTATCTGACGCAGCCGTTCCTCAGGCGCCGTCAACACGCGGTTGAAGTCGCCAAACGCATCCATCAGAGCACGCGCCAGCGGTTTCACGTCCTGACGCGGGATGGATCGGAACAAAGCCAGCTCCAGCAGTTCATAATCCGGCATCGCTGCTGATCCGCCAGACATGAACCTTTCGCGCAGCCGCTTGCGATGGTCTTTTATGTAGGAGGGTAACCGACCAACGGGCAGCGGCTGCGCCGGTGCTTCATCCGTATCGAACAGCATGGGGGCTTCGGCAAAGGCGTCTTGGGTCATAACCCCACTCTGACGCAGAATCGGTTTCCGAAAAGTTAACGCGCCTTATCCCTGCCCGTCGGAACGGCAACACACGGGTCCCCCGCTTCATCTGGCCATAAATATCTCGGGGGAGTCGCCCAAAGGGCGATGGGGGCAGAGCCCCCCTGCTTAACCGGTTTAACCCTTCATGCCATCCCAGAAGGACTTCACAGAAGAGAAAAAGCTTTTCGATTCCGGGTGATTGTCTTCACCCAAATCGTCAAACTCACGCAGTAGCTCTTTCTGGCGGCTGGTCAGATTGACCGGAGTTTCCACGGCCAGTTCGATGAACATGTCGCCGATACCACCACCACGCAACGCGGGCATGCCTTTGCCGCGCAAACGCATCTGACGTCCGGATTGGCTGCCTGCCGGAATCTGAACGCGGCCGCGACCACCATCGATTGTAGGAACTTCGATCGAGCCACCCAGCGCCGCTTTACCCATACTGACCGGAACGCGACAATATAGGTTCACGCTGTCACGCTCGAACAGTTTATGATCCGAAACCTCGACAAAGATATAGAGGTCGCCCGGAGGGCCACCGCGCATGCCAGCCTCGCCTTCACCGGCAAGACGGATGCGGGTACCGGTTTCAACGCCCGCTGGAATGTTCACCGATAGCGCGCGATCTTTTTCAACACGACCAGCACCGCCACACGATTTACAGGGATTCTTGATAATCTGACCCAAACCGGAGCAGGTTGGACAAGTGCGTTCAACGGTGAAGAAGCCCTGTTGCGCGCGCACCTTGCCCATACCGGAACAGGTTGGACAGGTGGTGGGTTCAACCCCACCCTCAGCCCCAGTACCCTCACATGAAGAGCAGGCCACGGCGGTCGGTACATTTATAGTTTTCTGCAGACCCGCATAAGCCTCTTCCAGCGAAACCCGAAGGTTATAGCGCAGGTCCGATCCGCGGGCTGCACGACGTCCACCGCCGCCGCCACGTTGGCCGCCCATGAAGTCGCCGAACAAGTCGTCGAAAACGTCTGAGAACGCGCTGGAGAAATCGCCTTGGCCGCCAAAACCGCCGCCGGGACGACCTCCGCCACCCATACCGTTTTCAAACGCAGCGTGGCCAAAGCGGTCATAGGCCGCCTTTTTGTCGCCATCGCGCAGCACATCATAGGCTTCGTTGGCCTCTTTGAACTGCGCTTCGGCATCAGGATTGTCCTTGTTGCGATCGGGATGCAGTTCTTTGGCTTTCTTGCGAAAACCTTTCTTGATCTCATCCGCCGAAGCGCCCTTGGACACGCCGAGCACTTCGTAATAGTCGCGTTTGGACATCAGTTCTTCCTTCTGCCTCAACGTAATTGGGCCGGCCCGGCAACCGGACCGGCCCATATTGGCCCGGTTACCCGTTAGTTACGCTTGTCGTCGTCCAGATCTTCGAACTCGGCGTCGACAATGTCGTCTTCACCCGGCGCTTCATCTGCAGCCGCCGGCGCATCCTCACCCTCTTCGGCTTGCGCCTTGTAGATGGCTTCGCCCAGCTTCATGGCGGCTTCGGTGACGTTCTGGATGCCGGATTTGATCTTGTCGGCATTCTCGGTTTCCAGCTCGTCCTTCAGCGCGGCAATCGCCAGCTCGATGGCTTCGATGGTGGTCGGGTCAACCTTGTCGGCATGCTCTTCCATCGACTTTTCGGTCGAGTGGATGAGGCTTTCCGCCTGGTTCTTGGCGTCGACCAGCTCGCGGCGTTCCTTGTCGGCTTCCGCGTTTTCTTCGGCGTCCTTGACCATCTTTTCGATGTCCTCATCGGACAGACCGCCCGAGGCCTGGATGGTGATCTTCTGCTCTTTGCCGGTGCCTTTGTCTTTGGCCGAAACCGAGACAATGCCGTTGGCGTCGATGTCAAAAGTCACCTCGATCTGAGGCATACCGCGCGGTGCGGGCGGGATGTCTTCGAGGTTGAACTGACCCAAGATCTTGTTGTCCGCAGCCATTTCACGCTCACCCTGGAACACGCGGATGGTTACGGCGTTCTGGTTGTCTTCGGCGGTCGAGAAGACCTGAGACTTTTTGGTCGGAATGGTCGTGTTGCGGTCGATCAGACGGGTGAACACGCCACCCAGCGTCTCGATGCCCAGCGACAGCGGGGTCACGTCCAGCAGTACCACGTCTTTGACGTCGCCCTGCAGAACACCGGCCTGAATGGCGGCGCCCATGGCAACCACTTCGTCCGGGTTCACACCCTTGTGCGGCTCTTTACCGAAGAACTTGGTGACCTCTTCGATCACTTTCGGCATCCGGGTCATACCACCGACCAGAACAACCTCGTCCACGTCAGCAGCCGACAGACCGGCGTCTTTCAGAGCAGCCTGGCACGGCTTCATCGACTTCTTGATCAGGTCCGCAACCAGCGATTCCAGCTTGGCACGGGTCAGTTTCATGACCATGTGCAGCGGCTGACCGTTCGAACCCATCGAGATGAACGGCTGGTTGATTTCGGTCTGCGAGGTCGAAGACAGCTCGATCTTGGCTTTTTCAGCGGCTTCTTTCAGACGCTGCAGGGCCATCTTGTCAGCGGACAGATCGACACCGTGTTCCTTTTTGAACTCGTCTGCCAGGTAGTTGACGATGCGCATGTCAAAGTCTTCACCACCCAGGAAGGTGTCACCGTTGGTCGACTTCACTTCGAACAGGCCGTCGTCGATTTCCAGAATGGTCACGTCGAAGGTACCGCCACCAAGGTCATAAACCGCGATGGTTTGGGTTTCTTCTTTGTCCAGACCATAGGCCAGCGCAGCCGCTGTCGGTTCGTTGATGATCCGCAGCACTTCCAGACCGGCGATTTTACCGGCGTCTTTGGTGGCCTGACGCTGGGCGTCGTTGAAATATGCCGGAACGGTGATAACTGCCTGCGTGACTTCCTCACCCAGATAGCTTTCTGCGGTTTCCTTCATCTTACCCAGAGTGAAGGCCGAGATCTGGCTTGGGGAGTACTTTTCACCGCGGGCTTCAACCCACGCGTCGCCATTGCCGCCATCAACGATGGCGTACGGCACCATTTTCTTATCTTTTTCGACTTCGGCATCATCCACGCGACGACCGATCAGGCGCTTGACGCCAAAGATCGTGTTGTCGGGGTTGGTGACCGCCTGACGTTTTGCAGGCTGACCGACCAGGCGCTCATCTTCAGTGAAGGCGACGATCGAGGGCGTGGTCCGCGCCCCTTCGGCGTTTTCGATGACCTTCGGCTGCGAGCCATCCATGATGGCCACGCACGAGTTGGTGGTTCCGAGGTCAATCCCGATTACTTTTCCCATAATTTTGATCCCTTTCAATTTAAGGCGATGTCTCGAGGCCTGAACCCGTTACGGCATCCCGGCCCCGATCTGATGTGCGCGACAGCACTACACCATCGCGCGTCGAGGCGTATATAAGGGCGCAGACTGGGGCCTGCAAGCGGTCAGAAACGCAGGTTTTCGGGATTTTGTGGCCTTTTTTGGCAAGGTTCTGGCAAGGTTTGGGGATTCTTCCATGGCGCGGCTTCTTTTGCGCGGATTTGATATCCGCAAAGGCTATCTGGATGCGGTGTCGCAAACCCACCTGGTTGACCTGTTGCGCCCGATTCTGAAGGCCGCGCCGCTCTATCGGCCCATCACCCCATCGGGCAAAGAAATGTCGGTACGCATGACCTCGGCCGGAGCATTGGGCTGGGTTACGGATCGGGCTGGCTATCGGTATCAGGATACCCATCCCAAAGGCATGACCTGGCCTGCAATCCCGGATGATATTCTGACGATCTGGAAAGACGTGACCGGTGCGGAACGTCAGCCCGATTGCTGCCTGATCAACTACTACGGCGAAGGCACCAAGATGGGCCTGCATCAAGACAAGGACGAGGCTGATTTTTCTTGGCCGGTGCTGTCGATTTCACTGGGCGATGACGCGTTATTCCGCATCGGCAATACGACACGCGGGGGCAAGACCGAGTCAATCTGGCTGAGCTCGGGCGATGTGGTGATCATGGGCGGACCTGCCCGGCTGACATATCACGGGATTGACCGCATCCGATTTGGATCATCCAAACTGCTGCCGAAGGGCGGGCGTATTAATCTGACGCTTCGGGTCGCCACCTAGCGACGCGCCTCCCAGCTTTTTGACACGTGTTTGCGCGTGTAGAATTCAGCCAGCAACCCGATCATGGTCAGGACAATCCCCACCCAAAGCGCATATTCCCAACTTGTGTTGCGAGGAAAATAATTCCGGAACACAAAACCACGGCATTGGTCGATAACATGAAACAGCGGGTTCCAGGCAAACATGGTCAGCATGAACCCGCCCAGCGCGTTTCCCACGAACATCTTGCCGGAAAAAACCATATTCATCCGCCGATAGACATTTTTCAGGATGGTCACTGTATTGGGAAACCACGGCTTCAGCGCCAGTAACACGAGCCCCACCGAACACCCCGTAAACCAGGCAAGCACAAGCATGGCAAAAGCTCCGCCTGGCTCCTGAATCTCGAGCGGCGAAACGGCAACACTGTAGACAAACAAAATCACCAGGATCGAGACAAGTTGGGTATAGAGCGTGCCTAGCGCCGAAGCCGCCAGCATCACCATCATGGTCATCGGCGAATGCAATGTCATGGGATTGTTGCCATCTCCGACACCGGCAATGGCACTGACCGATTTGATATGTGTCAGAAACAGAAACACTCCAGACAGCAGAAAAAGTATGAACTCACCGCGTATCTTCGCGATCCGGGTGCCCATGAAAGACAGGATCAAGTAGAACGCTCCGGCGACCACAACCACCTGAAGAATATTTATCAGGATCGCCATTACCGCATTTGAATGCTGCGATCGGATATTGCGCACAATCGCATGGAATATCAGTTCAGCTGTGGTGAAGGCCCCGCCCAACAACGACTGATTTCGCTTATAGTGAAACACGCGACCACTCTTTCCTGCTCATGTCACCTGCAATCTGGCATGAATTTCTTGCTGTTCCGTATCCAGCGCATCATAAGTCCGTAAGAAACTTGGATCAACAAACCTCAAGAACGGAGCTTTTTTGTGACCTATGACGCCCTGATACCCGTCATCCGGCGGCTCGCCCTTCAGGCAGGCGACAAGATCATGCAAATCTACGAGTCGGATGATTTCGACGTCAAAGTCAAATCCGATTCCAGCCCGGTGACCGAGGCGGATGAGGCCGCAGATGCGCTGATCTCGACCGGGCTGCGCGAAGCTTTTCCCGAAATTTTACTAGTGACTGAAGAGCAGGCGGACTCGCACTCGGAAAAAGGTGAGACCTTTCTGATCGTCGATCCGCTGGACGGCACCAAGGAATTCATCAACCGTCGTGGCGATTTCACGGTGAACATCGCATTTGTTGAGAACGGCGTACCGACGCGCGGCGTAGTTTATGCGCCCGCACGGGGACGGATGTTTTATACGCAGGCCGATGGGCAAGCGGTTGAGGAAACCGGCGCGCTGGACAAGGATCAGCCGGGTGCGTTAACGCCAATAGCAGTCTCTAAACCAGACAATTCAGCTCTGATGATCGTTGCCTCGAAATCGCACCGCGATCAGGCGACTGAGGATTACATCAACAAATATCAGGTGCGCGACAGCAAAAGCGCCGGGTCATCGCTGAAGTTCTGTCTGGTCGCAACGGGTGAGGCTGACCTTTACCCCCGCGTGGGCCGCACAATGGAATGGGACACCGCAGCGGGCCATGCAGTACTAGCCGGTGCTGGTGGAAATGTCGTGCGCTTTGATGACCACACCCCGCTGACCTACGGCAAAGACGGCTATGCCAACCCGTTTTTCATCGCCTATGCTCCGGGCGTCGACCTGAAGGAAGCCTGATGTCTGTTCTGATCGTCATTCCCGCCCGCTACGCGTCGACCCGCTATCCGGGCAAACCTCTGGTGCCGCTGACCGGGGTCAACGGTACAGCCATGACACTGATCGAACGGTCCTGGCGCGCCGCCATTTCGGTCGCGGGTGTCGATCGCGTCGTCGTGGCGACAGACGATGACCGCATTCGCGAAGTATCCGAGGGGTTCGGGGCCGAAGTGATCATGACCTCGGATACCTGTCGCAATGGCACCGAACGCTGCGCCGAGGCGCATACGGCGCTGGGCAGCGGTTATGAGATCGTAGTGAACCTGCAGGGCGATGCACCATTGACGCCGCACTGGTTTGTCGAAGACCTGATTTCAGGCTTGCGCGATGCCCCTGAGGCCGGTGTGGCCACCCCGGTTCTGCGCTGCGATGGCGACGCTCTGAATGGGTTGTTGAATGACCGCAAACACGACCGCGTTGGGGGTACGACAGCAGTGTTTGGCAATGATCACAGTGCGCTCTATTTCTCGAAAGAGGTAATTCCCTTCACCTCTGAGACCTATGCCAACGATGATCCAACTCCGGTCTTTCATCATGTCGGAGTCTACGCTTATCGGCCAGATGCACTGGCAGACTATCCCTCCTGGCGGACCGGCCCGCTGGAAACTTTGGAGGGCCTTGAACAACTGCGTTTCATGGAAAACGGTCGCAAGGTTCTGTGCGTCGAGGTGGAAGCCAAGGGCCGTCAGTTTTGGGAACTGAACAACCCCCAGGATGTCGCCAAGATCGAAGAAATGATGGCCGCGATGGGACTGGAATGAACCATATTCTGGTCACCGGCGGCGCTGGCTATATTGGTTCGCATGCCTGCAAGGCGCTTGCAAAGGCGGGCTATATTCCGGTGACCTATGACAATCTGGTCACCGGTTGGCAGGATGCGGTAAAATTTGGTCCGTTCGAGCGGGGCGACCTACTGGATCGCGCGCATCTGGACGCCGTCTTTGCCAAATACCAGCCAGCCGCCGTGATGCATTTCGCAGCCCTCAGCCAAGTGGGTGAGGCAATGTCCGAGCCTGGCAGGTACTGGTCGAACAATGTGACCGGCTCTTTGACGTTAATCCAAGCGGCAGTCGACGCGGGCTGTTTGAATTTCGTCTTTTCATCGACTTGCGCCACTTATGGCGAACACGACAATGTGGTGCTCGATGAAACCTCACCACAACAACCGCTGAACGCCTATGGCGCCTCAAAACGCGCGATCGAAGATATCCTGCGTGATTTCGAATTCGCCTACGGGCTAAACCATGTGATCTTCCGATATTTCAACGTCGCCGGGGCCGATCCGGATGCCGAAATTGGTGAATTCCATCAACCCGAGACCCATCTGGTGCCGCTAATGCTGGACGCTGTCGCCGGTAAGCGCGATGGTCTTACAGTGTTCGGTACCGATTATGACACGCCCGATGGCACCTGTATTCGCGATTATGTGCACGTCTGCGATCTGGTCGATGCGCATATTCTTGGTCTGAAGTGGCTGGAACAAGGCAAAGAGAGCCGCGTGTTCAATCTGGGTACCGGATCGGGATTTTCGGTTATGGAAGTGATCGAGCATTCGAAGGCCGTCACCAATCGAGCGGTGCCCTACAGCATCGGCCCACGCCGGGCAGGGGACTGTACACGTCTGGTATCAGGTTCAACCCGCGCAGAACAAGAGCTGGGCTGGATGCCAAAAAGATCAACGTTAGAGACGATGATCACCGATGCGTGGCGCTGGCATCAGAATGGCAGCTACAAAAAGTGAGCACAAAGGATCAGCCGCTAAGCTGGGGGCAGCGATACAAACTGCGCCTAAAGCGTAAGCGGCTTTTATGGCGGTCTTTTCGCAGCCGCCATCAGCTAACTTCGCGTGCAGACAAAACGCAACAAATCGCGCCGGGAGCTATCCTTGCCTTTACCACTCTACGGAACGAGATCAGCCGATTGCCGTGGTTTTTTCATCACTACCGGACGCTGGGTGTAGATCATTTTCTGATTGTGGATAACGGCAGCGACGACGGATCGACCCAGTACCTGCTTGATCAGCCGGATGTATCTCTGTGGCAGACAACTGCTAGCTATCGTGCGTCCCGGTTCGGATTGGATTGGCTGACATATCTGCAGTGGAAATTTGGCCACGGGCATTGGACGCTTATGGTCGATGCCGATGAATTGCTTGTCTATGCCCATCACGACACGCATTCGTTAAACGATTTGACGGGCTGGCTGGACGCGCGTGGGCAATCCGCCTTTGGCGCATTGATGCTGGATCTGTTTCCCAAAGGCCCAGTGGGCACGCAGTACTATGACCCGCAATCCGATCCCACGGATGTTCTGAACGGGTTCGACACCGGCCCCTACAGATCCCAACGTCAATTTCCATTGGGCAACTTGTGGGTTCAAGGCGGGACGCGCGAGAGAGCTTTCTTTTCGGACCACCCTGAAAGATCCCCGACTCTGAACAAAATCCCTTTGATCCATTGGTCGCGACATATGGCTTATGTGAATTCCTGCCACTCCGCCCTGCCGCGAGCCCTGAATTTTGAATATGACGGGCCAGAGGGGCAGGCTCCTTCGGGCGTTTTGCTGCACACGAAATTCCTGCCGGGGGTTGTAGAAAAATCGCAGATCGAAAAACACAGGCGCCAGCATTTCCACGACCCTAAAAAATTCAGCACATATTATGATGGGATTATTAATAAACCCGATCTTTGGGGGTCTGATTCTGTAAAGCTGCGCGATTGGCAACAATTGGAGACTTTGGGGCTGCTGAACGGCGGCGGCTTTCCAGCCACTACGGGGAAGTAAACCGGATTTAAACCCATTGCTTCGCAAGGTAACTAGATGTCATAAAACGATGACGGCTCGGCACCACTCAGGCCTCAGGCGGCCCCGGGCAGACGCGCGTATATCAATAAGGGTTGGGCAGCCGCGTGAGCCTTTTGGATTCCTATCGCATGAGATTGCGACGCAAGCGTCGCCTTTTGCGGTGCCTGCGCAAAAGACGCGAATTGAAAGCGATACAGAACAACACGTCAGATATTCGCCCGCAAGACATCTTGTTGATGAGCGTCGTGCGAAACGAATGTATCCGCCTGCCTTATTTTCTGGACTATTACCGCAAGCTTGGCATCAACCATTTCCTATTCGTCGACAACAATAGCGATGACGGAACGCGTGAATTTTTAACCGACCAGCCAGACGTGTCACTGTGGTGGACGGATGCCAGCTACAAAAGTTCGACTTATGGGCTGGACTGGTCAAATTATCTGTTGCGAACCTATGCCCACAAACACTGGGTTTTGACCGTCGATCCGGACGAGTTCTTTGTTTACCCGTTCTGTGATACCCGCCCGATAAGGGCGTTGACCGACTGGTTGGATGACACCAGCGTTCGTAGTTTCGGCACAATGCTGATCGACATGTATCCTGAGGGGGTCGTCGAAGACACGCCCTATCATGCCGGTCAGAATCCGTTCGAGATCGCCCCGTGGTTTGACTCAGGCAACTACATGATCGCCCGGAATCCCACCTATGGAAACCTGTGGATTCAAGGTGGTGCCCGAGCACGGGTTTTCTTTCATGATACGCCCGAAAAAGCCCCTGCACTGAACAAAATCCCTTTGGTGAAATGGCATCGCCGATACGCCTATGTCAGCTCGACCCATGCGCTGCTGCCCCGTGGCCTCAACCAAGTTTACGAGGAACGTGGGGGTGAAAAAACCAGCGGCGCACTGCTACATGCTAAGTTAATCGACACTCTGGGCAACAAGGCCCGTGAGGAACTAAGCCGCAGCCAGCATTATCGCGCCTCGGGCGAATATAGAGCTTATGCCGAACATTTGGAGAATAAGCCCGTTTTCTGGAACAACTGGTCCGAGAAATACATCAACTGGCGACAGCTTGAGATCCTCGGCATGATGTCAAAAGGGAACTGGGCATGAGCAGCCTGGGCATCGTCATGCTGGTGCACACCGCACTCGACCGAGTAGAGCGGGTGGCGCGGCATTGGACCGCATCGGGCTGCCCGGTCGTGATCCATGTGGATCGCAAGGTGACCAACTCGGCATATTCCACTCTGGTCACCGCCTGTTCCGATAATCCTTTAATCCAGTTCTCGGATCGACATGTCTGTGAATGGGGTGGGTGGGGCATCGTTGCAGCCTCACAGTCCGCTGCAACTCAGATGTTGGACAGTTTCCCGCAGGTGCGTCACGTTTTCCTTGCCTCGGGTGCTTGTTTGCCGCTTCGCCCTGTGGGCGAGCTGATGGATTATCTGGCTGATCGCCCCCGCGTTGATTTCATCGAAAGCGCCACAACACGCGATGTCAGCTGGACCATGGGGGGGTTGGATCTTGAGCGCTTCACGCTGCGTTTTCCGTTCTCTTGGCGCAAACAGCGGAGATTGTTTGACGCCTACGTGCGGCTTCAACGCGTAGTAGGAATGCGCAGGGCGATCCCTGGAGGTCTTGTGCCACATATGGGCAGCCAATGGTGGTGCCTGACACGGCAAACCCTGTCAGCCATTTTGCAGGACCCCAAGCGCCCGGACTATGACCGGTATTTTCGGAGGGTCTGGATCCCGGACGAAAGCTATTTCCAAACACTCGCGCGCCTGTATTCCACGCATATCGAAAGCCGGTCGCTGACACTGTCGAAGTTCGACTATCAGGGCCGACCTCATATGTTCTACGACGACCACCTACAATTGCTACGCCGCTCGGATTGCTTTGTGGCGCGGAAAGTCTGGCACGGAGCAGACAGGCTGTATCAATCCTTTTTGTCGGATGAAAACAGCGCGATGACACCGGCTGAGCCCAATCCGGGAAAGATCGACCGAGTGTTTTCTAAAGCTGTCGAGCGGCGCATTCGCGGCCGGGACGGATTGTATATGCAGAGCTGTTTTCCGCGCGCGACAAGCGAACGCGGCCTAACCGCTTTTCCTTATTCTGTGCTTCAAGGCTTTTCAGAGCTGTTTGAAGATTTCGAGCCCTGGCTTGCAAATTCGACGGGTGCACGGGTGCACGGACATCTGTTTCACCCGGAGAAGGCGCAATTTGCAAACGGTGGCACAATGATGAACGGCGCGCTCCCAGATTGCGCGTCTCTCCGCGACTACAATCCGACTGCATTCCTGTCGAACGTCATCTGGAACACACGGGGCGAGCGCCAATGTTTTCAATTCGGACCGAATGATTCCCAACAGATCAACGAGTTCCTGTTGCGCGATCTGAACGCCAGTATTGCAATCATCACTGGCGCCTGGGCGGTTCCCTTGTTCAGGTCCAACATGAACTTTGCCGATATTCGGTGTGAAGCTGCCCGTTTGCAGCAGCGGGAAACAAAGCAGCTTGAGTTGCTGGATGCAGCCCGCGCAAAATCTAGAATACGGGTCTGGACTATGGCTGAGTTCGTGGAATCCCCCATGGAACACCTGCAGACCGTGCTTGAGGATATGGGTGCGCCCCAGCCCACCCACTTGACCGAGGCACCCACGATGGTGGATCTGACGGGGTTTGGTAAGTTTCTGCAGAATCTCAAAAACCAGGGCATGCATCCCTATTTGATGGGTGATTTTCCTGTTAACGATATATTTGGCGGACAAGCCAAATCGTTCAAAAAGCCCTATCTGGTGCAGTAATTAAAAATGACCCGCCGCTTCGATTACTTCATCGTACTGGCCGATATGCGCACTGGCTCGAACCTGTTGGAATTGCAGTTGAATACGCTCGACGGGGTGACCTGTCACGGTGAGGCGTTCAACCCCTACTTCGTCGGCCTGCCAAAACTGGATAGCGTTCTTGGGTTTACTCTAGAAGATCGCGAGAACGATCCTCTGGCTCTGATCAATGCGATCCGAAACGCACCGGGCGAGATGAACGGCTTTCGATTCTTCAGTGATCACGATGCGCGTGCTCTTGGGCCTGCGCTTGATGATCCACGCTGTGCCAAAATCATCCTGATGCGCAATCCTCTGGACAGCTACATCTCGTGGAAAATCGCGTTGGAGACCAAGCAGTGGAGATTGGTAAACATCAAGCAGCGCCGCGACGCGCAGGTCACCTTTGACACCGAAGAGTTCTGTGACCAACTTGAACAACGGCAGGCGTTTCAACAGACCGTTTTCAAGCACTTGCAAACCACAGGACAGACGCCGTTTTATATAGACTATGACGATCTGAATGATCTGGACGTTCTGAACGGGCTTGCAGCCTGGCTGGGCGTCAGCGCACGGCTTGCCGAGCTGAACCAACATCTCAAGCGCCAAAACCCCGCACCCGCCTTGTCGAAGGTGACCAATCCAGACGACATGGAGCGGGCACTGTCACAGTATGACCGGTTCAATTTGCACCAAATCCCAAATTTCGAGCCGCGCCGGGGTCCTGCCGTGTCGCGCTATGTGGGCGCGGCAAACACGCCCCTGATGTATCTACCCGTGCGCGGGGGCCCCGAGGCGGAAATTGCGCAATGGCTTGCCGATCTCGACGGAGTCACAACCGATGACCTGATCACTGGCCGCAATCAGAAACAGACGCGTCATTGGATGCAAAGCCACCCCGGTCATCGCAAGTTCACGGTACTGCGCCATCCGCTAGCGCGCGCACATGCGGTGTTCTGCGACCGTATCCTGCACACCGGCCCCGGCGCATATGTAAGCATTCGCAATATGCTGAGCCGACGGTACAAGGTGCCATTGCCTGCCAAGGGCGATCTGAGCACCTATACGCGCGATCAGCATTACGAGGCATTCGCGGCCTTTCTGGGCATGCTGCGAAGTATATTGGCAGGCCAGACCCCGATCCGTGTAGATGGGGAATGGTGTGGACAAGCGCAGACGCTAGAGGGGATGGCCGGTTTCACCATGCCCGACCAGATCCTGCGCGAGGATGAGATGGCAACCACCCTGCCCGACCTTGCCCACAAAGTTGGGCACACAGCCGCGCCAACCCCGAAAAAGGCCAAGTCGGACGCGCCGTTTTCACTGGATCAGATTTACGACGCACAGCTTGAAGCGCTGGCGAAAGAAGCCTACCAGCGCGACTATACAGTATTTGGATTTGGTGATTGGAAACCGCTTTGAACCTTGCTTAAGGGCGCAGAGTAATCACGGTTCCTTCATTCACCATCGCGTAGATCTCTTCGATCTCATCATTCTTGACCGCGATACAGCCTGCCGTCCAATCCGGGGTCTTCTTCGCCCGTTTGAACTCGGACCGCAGATTGGGCTGGCCGTGAATGAAGATATCGCCCCCCGGATCAACGCCAGCGGCCTTGGCCTTCGCCCGATCTTCCGAGTTCGGATACGAGATGCCCAGCGACAGGTGATACCGACTACGTGGGTTGCGGCGGTCAATCAGATAAGTGCCCTCAGGCGTGCGGCCGTCGCCTTTTTTGGTTTTTGTGCCTCTGGGCGCAAATCCCAGATCGACATCATATTCCCGTAAAATCTGCTCGTTATGAAGAAGATACATCTTGCGTGCGCCCTTGTTGATGACCAATGAGGTCACCTCGGGCCCGCGATAAGAAAGAAATCTGGGTTTCGCTGAGGCGCACGCTGAAAGGCTCAGCGTTGCCATCGCGCCCATTCCAAATGCTCGACGATCCATAGTTTTCACTGCCTGATGCTCTTTTTTGCCAATTATTATGCCAGATTTGCGCGAAACTTAAATCACTTTTTGATGTACGACTGTTCCGTCAGGCGGCGTTCAATAGACTCGAGCCTTTCAAGAACCTCGTCACGATAGGCGTCTGTTTTGACCTCATCCTCGGCATGGTGGGCATCCTGCATCGAGTTCACGATCAGACCAACCAGAAGGTTAACCACCGCAAAGGTGGTCACCATGATGAATGGAACAAAGAATAGCCAGGCGTAGGGATAGACCTCCATCACCGGGCGCACGATCCCCATGGACCAGCTTTCCAGCGTCATGATCTGGAACAGCGTATAGGCAGACATGCCCAGATCACCGAACCAATCCGGAAAGCTGTATGAGAACAGTTTGGTCGAGATCACCGCGCCGATATAAAACAAGATCGCCATCAGCAGGAACACGCTGGCCATGCCCGGCAGCGCCGAGATGAAGCCTTCGACTACTCGGCGCAGGCGCGGCGCAACGGAGATGACGCGCAATACCCGCAAGATACGCAGCGCCCGAAGAACAGAAAGCGCCCCCGCGCTGGGGACAAGGGCGACACCCACAATCACAAAGTCAAATATGTTCCAGCCGCTTGTGAAGAACCGACGCCCGGTCGCGATCAGTTTCACCACGATTTCGATGACGAAGATGGTGAGGCACAGTTTATCAAGCGTCACGATCAGCGTGCCTGCCGCCTCCATCAGCGTGGGTGATGTCTCCATCCCCAACAGGACCGCATTGAACAGAATCACGCCGGTGATGAACTTCCCGAAAGTCGGCGCTTCGATGATGGGCAGCAGTCGTTGGGCGATCACCATGCGGGTGGTCCTTATCTCAGGGTTAATTGTTCAAAATGAACCGAGCGGCAAGTTCGGTGTGTGACGACCATCGAAATTGGTCAACCACCTGCACCCATTCAAGGGTATATCCGGCGTTAACCAATATTTTTGCATCGCGGGCAAAGGTCACTGGATTGCATGAGACATATGCGAGCACTGGACGCTGGGCCTGCGCTAACTCGGCCACCTGTGCCTGGGCCCCTGCGCGCGGCGGGTCTAGCACGACAGCATCGAATTTCTTGAGCTCATCGGGCATGAGCGGGCGGCGAAACAGGTCTCGTGCCTCTGTCGTGACCTGTTTCAGGCCTTGCGCCTTGCGCCATCCCTGATCCAAGGCCTTCGTCATTTCGGCCTCGCCCTCGACCGCATGCACCTCGGCTGTCTGTGCCAGCGGTAGTGAGAAAGTTCCGCATCCCGCGAAAAGATCGACGATCCGCTTGGCCCCCAGCGTCGCATCGGAAACGGCCTGTAATAGAGCCTGTTCTCCATCCTTGGTGGCTTGCAAAAACGCCCCGGGCGGCGGGGTGACGCCAGCGTTTCCAAAGCGTTGGTTCGGAGGCTCACGCATGGCGATAACTTCATCATCCCAACTGAGCCGGGCAAGACCGTGGATCTCGGTTGCTTGCGCGAGCGCCAGTTCCAATGGTCCATCCAGCGGTTTGCCTCCTTTGACCGCCACATCCAGACCGACTTCGGACAGGGTCAGCGTTACGGCCAACACACCTTTGCGGCTGCCACCCAACATGGCCAGCGCTTCGGCCACCGGAATGGCGTCGATCAAGGTGGGATGCAGCAGGTGACAATCCGGGATTTCGGTGATCGTGTCCGAAGCGCGTCCGTGGAACCCGGCCAGCGTACCCTTCTTGGTGCGCCGCACGGCGATGGTGGCCCGACGGCGCGATCGCTCGGGCGAGGTGTGAATGGGCCGCATCGGGGCATCGAGCCCCTGCGCGGCCAGCGCGTTGCGCACCACGTCGACCTTCCAGTCGGCGACAAACTCATCAGCCGCGTGCTGCAGCTGGCAGCCACCACAGGCTTTGTAGTGACGGCAGGGTGCTTTGACCCGCTGATCCGAAGGCGTTTCTACACGGATGTCACTCAGGAACTGCCCCAGCAGCGTGCCGCTGACCACCTCATCCGGCAGGGTGCGTGGCGCATAGATTGGACCATCGGCGATCCCGTCGCCCTGATGTCCGAGGCGGTTAATGGTGTAGTGCTGCGTCATGGGGGCCTGATACCGGGGGTTTGCGACCAACAAAACCCCTTATTCTGCCGCTTCCGCCTGAATGAATCCACCCGACTGACGGTGCCAGAACCGGGCATAAAGCCCGCCACGTTCCAACAGTGCCTCATGTGTACCGCTTTCGACGATATGCCCATGATCCAGAACAATGATCCGGTCCATCTCGCTGAGCGTGGAGAGACGGTGCGCGATCGCCAGAACCGTTTTACCCTGCATCACCCGGTGCAGCGCGGCCTGAATCGAGGCCTCGACCTCGGAATCCAGCGCCGAGGTCGCCTCGTCCAGAACCAATATTGGAGCGTCTTTCAGGATGGCACGAGCCAAAGCAATCCTCTGCCGTTGTCCGCCACTGAGTTTCACACCCCGCTCACCGAGATGCGCATCATAGCCCTTACGCCCCTGCGCATCCTCAAGTTCCAGGATGAATTCATGCGCCTCGGCCTTAGTCGCGGCCTCAATCATTTCAGCCTCGGACGCGTCAGGACGACCATAGAGGATGTTCTCGCGCGCCGAGCGGTTGAACATCGCAGTTTCCTGCGTGACCATCCCGATCTGTTGGCGCAGACTGTCCTGTGTCACCTGAGAAACATCCTGCCCGTCAATTGAAATGACGCCATTTTCCCCGTCATAGAGCCTAAGTAGCAGTGAAACCAAAGTGGATTTCCCCGCACCTGAGGCCCCAACAATGCCCAGCTTCTCACCCGGTTTCGCCGTGAGATGCAGGTCCGATACGCCACCCACATCTCGGCCATAGGCAAAACTGACATGCTCAAAGGCGATCTCACCTTCCGTAACCACAAGCGGAGTCGCATTCAGGGCATCTTCGACCCGGTCGCGCTTGGTCAGGGTATGCATCCCGTTCTCGATCTCGCCAACATTGGCGTATAGGCCCATCAACGTGAAACTGACCCAGCCGGTCATTTGTGAGATACGGATCGCCACGGCGCCAGCCGCTACGATATCCCCGGCAGTCGCGCCGCCCACCCGCCAAAGCCACAGCGTCGCACCGATCAGCAGGACTGGCAGAACCCCGGCTAGCGTCATCAGGATGAACCGGAAGCTGGCCGACAACTTGCCGAATTCTAGCGACCGTTCTCGCAGGTCGACCATGGAGTTGCGTGCGGCGTGGTCTTCGAATTCCGAATGAGCGAACAGTTTGACCGTCTTGATATTTGTGATCGTATCAACGACCTGGCCCGACACCATCGCCCGTGCTCCAGCACGCGCGGCAGAGCGCACACGAATGCGTGGAAGATACCAGCGCACCAGCAGGAAGTAGATAACCAACCAAGCGGCGAACGGGACCATCACAAGCGGATGAATAGACCCTAACAAAAGCAATGACCCCGCAAGCGAGGCCAAGGCGAACACAATCGCGCTGATGGTTTCGGACACCACCTGCGTCATTGCATTTGAGGTTTGCATCTGTTTTTGGGCAATCCGCCCGGCGAAATCATCGTCGAAATAGGTCACCGATTGACCCAGCGTCCACCGGTTCAGCTTGGCCAATACCAGCGGCGTGATGTTGGGCATGACGATGTAGTTGTTCGCGATTGATGACAGCCCAAACAGCGCGGGACGCAGCAGCATGAAGAATGCGACAGCGCCCAAAATGATCGCAAGATTGCCGCCGGTCAGAAACGCGTCGGGCCCGCTGGCGGAAATCAGATCGATAACGCGCCCCAGGACCCACGCAGTGCCCGCTTCCATCGCGCCCGCGATTGCCGAGAACGCAGCGGCGACGAATAGCATCGGCCAGGCGCCGGACAGGCTCCAGCGAATGAACGCCCCCAGTGTTTGCGGCGGGGGCGTTTCGAAGTCTTTGAACGGTTGGATGAGGTCGGCAATCTTCATTCAGCGGCCTCCGGGTTCAGGAAGCCCCCAGATTGCCGCGCCCAGAACTGGGCGTAAAGCCCTCCTTGCGCTAGCAGGTCGGAATGACCGCCCTGTTCGACGATGCGGCCGCCATCCATCACCAGAATGCGATCCATCTGAGCAATCGTGCTGAGCCGGTGCGCGATGGCGATCACGGTCTTGCCTTGCATCATGCCGTAGAGTGTTTCCTGTATCGAGGCTTCGACTTCGGAATCTAGGGCAGATGTCGCCTCGTCCAATAGCAAAATCGGCGCGTCTTTCAGGATCACCCGCGCCAGCGTTACACGCTGCCGCTGACCGCCCGACAGTTTCACGCCCCGCTCGCCCACATGCGCATCATAGCCAGTGCGGCCCTCCGGGTCTTGCAGATCGAGGATGAACTCATGCGCTTCGGCCTGTTTGGCAGCGGCCACCATCTGCTCTTCGGTTGCATCAGGTCGGCCATACAGGATGTTGGCACGAACAGAGCGGTGCAACAGAGCGCTGTCTTGCTGGACCATCCCGATATGGCTGCGCAGGCTGTCCTGCGTAACCTTCGAGATGTCTTGACCATCGATCAGGATCGCGCCTTTCTCGACGTCGTAAAACCGCAGAAGTAGCTTTACTAGAGTCGATTTTCCGGCCCCCGACCGCCCGATCAGGCCAATCTTTTCGCCTGGCCGGATGGTCAGATTGACGTGATCTAAACCACCAGTTTCGCGCCCATAATGATGCGACAGGTCGCGGATTTCGATCTGGCCATTGCCCAGCCGCAAGGATTTCGCATCAGGCTCATCCAACAAGTCGATGGGCTGTGCAATGGTCTGCATCCCTTCGGCAACGATGCCCAGTTCCCGGAAGAAGCTGGTCAACGCCCACATGATCCATCCGGTCATGGCATTCAGCCGCAGCGTCAACGCAGTGGCGGCGGCCACCACACCAACCGTAGCGCTACCTTGCGCCCAAAGCAGGATCGCCCAACCGACGACTCCCACGATCAGCACACCGTTCAACGCAACCAGTGCGGCATCCATGATGGTGAAAATCCGCATCTCGATCTGGAATGTGCGGCGGGTTTCTGCAATCGCCTCGCGCGCATAATCCTGTTCCTGCATGTCATGGGCAAACATCTTGATGGAGTGAATGTTGGTATAGCTGTCCACCACGCGCCCTGTTACGGTCGAACGCGCATCGGACGCGGCTTGCGACGCGGGTCCGACCCGCTTGACGGTCCACCGCACCAAGGCCCCATAGAACACCAGCCAAATCAGCAGCGGAAGCAACAGGCGCGGATCAGCCGCCATCAGCAGAATGGCCGCGCCGATCATGTAGGCAATCGAGAAAGAGATCGCGTCAAAGACCTGAAACACAACCTCGCCCGCAGCGGGCGGGGTCTGAACAACCCGGTTGGCGATGCGGCCGGCAAAGTCATTCTCGAACCAACCCACCGATTGTCGCAGAACATGTTTGTGCGCCCGCCAACGGATCAGCGTGCCAAAGTTCGGCAGGATCGTGTTGTTGAGCAACAAGACGTCAACCAGCTGCAGAATGGGACGAATGAATAGAATCAGCGCGGCGACCACGATCAGCTCTGTCCCATGCGCCTGCCAAAATTCAGCGGGTGAACTTCCCAGCAGATCCACAACGCGGCCCATATAAAAGATCAGTCCGACCTCGACCGCAGCAACCATCACGGACATCAGTGCGGCCAGCACGAAAACGCGTTTGAAAGGCTGCGAATAGCCCAACATGAAAGGCCACAGCCGCGTAGGTGGGGTATCTACCTGTTCATAGGCGACAAAAGGGTCAATGAGGTTTTCGAAGTAGCGAAACATAGAGAGTGCTCCGATTGAGCAAAAAATAGGTCATGCGAAGAAAGATGGCGCCAGAACACCACCCCTACGGGTCAAAGTGTTCCGGGCTTTAGCCGAACCAGATCCCGTAATACATTCGCATTCCTCCCTCCATATGAGTCAGGCGCAACCTGCCAAATCAAATCGGGTTTGTCATCCCCTTTTGAGACTTCATTTTATTCCGCCAGCAATTCTTCGCGGCTGAGCGTAAAATCCGACGCGATCCACCGCGCCTCAAGCTCGGCCAGTTTTTTGCCCAGCGCGGGACCCGAGAAGGCTGGGATCAAATCCGACGCCTTAATCGGGAAACTGGCTGCGGCCCCATGTTGCAATGCTTGGCTCAGGTCTTCTGACCAAGGTTGTTCAAGAAATGCGTGGCGTAAAAGCGTTTCGTGCAAACCGCCTTCCGAGCCATAGCGATAACCCAGTTCCGCCACGCTGGTCGTCGCCATCGCTTCGTCGCGAATCCGGGTCAGGCGCTGCAATTGCGTCCGGCTGAGGCGCAGGGTTTTGGCCACTTCAGGCGGCGCGATCGCGGCCAACCGACGAATCGCTTCGGGCGCGGCTAACGCGTCTTGTTCCAGCTGGATCAGAATTGCCAGCGCCCGGTCGTCCGCGCCGGGCAAAAGCTGCGTCAGAACACCGGTGCTGCGCATGGCGGCAACCGACGGCGCGGGATCGGGCGCAGCGAGAAGTTTCAGCATCTCGGCCCCGACCCTTTCACGCGAAAGTGTCTCTAACCCGCCAAGATTCGTGGAAATCGCATCCAGCGCATCGGGGTCGAAGCCCTGGTCTGCATCACCATACCAAGCGTGAAAGCGGAAGTATCTGAGCGATCGCAGGTAGTCTTCGCGGATGCGATCACTGGCCTCCCCGATGAACCGCACGCGACGCGCCTGTAGATCCGGCAAACCGTTCAGCGGATCAAGGATCGTGCCGTCGGGTTTGGCGTAAAGCGCGTTCATGGTGAAATCACGACGCGCGGCGTCTTCTTCGACCTTGTCGGAAAAGGCCACAACCGCACGTCGGCCATCCGTTTCGACATCACGGCGGAACGTCGTGACCTCATGCGGAATTCCCTTGCTGACGACGGTTACCGTTCCGTGTTCGATCCCCGTCGGGATCGGCTTCAACCCAGCTTTCTGCGCCAGTTCCACAACCCGTTCCGGCCTTGCATCTGTGGCAACGTCAATATCCGAGACCGGAGCCTGCAGCAGAGCATTGCGCACACAACCACCGACGAAAAGCGCCTGAACCCCGCCGTTAGTCAGTGCGGCGCACACATCTTGCGTAGCTTGTTCGGTTAACCAGTCTTCCGTGATCCGCTTCATTCACTCATCCGCGCTGCCAGTCCCCGCAGCATCCTCGCCGTCGCACCCCAGATGTAATAGGGGCCATAGGGCACGGCATAGTAATAACGTCTTTGACCACGCCAACGGCGCGACTCGACGACATAATTCTCCGGGTTCAGGACATGCGCAAGCGGAACCGAGAAGACCTCATCAACTTCACCGGGTTCGGCGACGGTCTTGAAGCAGGTTTCAAGGATCGCAACAACGGGCGTGACCGAAAAGGACGTCACGGTTTCATGGGTCGGCAGATGGCCCAAAATGCGCGGCAATTCGGGTGGAAGGCCGATTTCTTCCCGCGCTTCACGTAGGGCGGTGGCGGTGACATCCGCGTCACCTTCATCCTGCTTTCCACCCGGAAAGGCAATCTGGCCCGGGTGGTGTTTCAAGGCCGAAGAACGCTTGGTCAGGATCAACTGCGGTGCATCGCCGAATATGGAAACAGGCACTAACACACCCGCAGGGCGCAATTTGCGCCCCGCAGGCAGCACGGTTTCCGGGTTCAGATCAAAGTCACTGGAGCCCGCGCCATCGCGGCCAAGCGCCGCCGTCAGGCCTGTGATCAGATCACGCGCCATCCGGGCCTTCGGCTTCGAACCCGACGGTCGTTGGGTCCAGCACGTAATGCGCACCGCAGAATTGACAATCTGCTGTGACGGTGCCTTCGTCCGTGGTCATTGTCGCAATATCCTGCGCCGAATAGATGGACAGGCTTTGGCGCACGCGATCTTCGGAACAGGTGCAGCCGAATTTTACCTGCTGCGCATCATAGACGCGAGGCTGTTCCTCGTGAAACAGACGCACCAGAAGGTCGGTTGGCGCAACTGAAGGCCCGATCATCTCCAGATCATCCACGGTGTCGAGCAGGATGTTAACGCGATCCCAATTCTCGCCCTCTTCACCATCCACCAGATCCGAGGCGGTCAGAATCTCTCCGCTGCCTTCCCCGGATGCGGCAAAGGGCGAGGCCTTGGGCATGTGCTGCAACATGATCCCGCCCGCGCGCCAGTGTTCGCCGACGCCGGGCTCGGTCGATTTGCCGAAGCTCAGCGAAAACCGGGTCGGCAGCTGTTCGGACTGGGCAAAGTAAGCCTCGGCACAGGCGCTGAGCGATCCTCCGGCCAATGGCGTGATGCCTTGGTAAGGCTGCGTGCCTTCGCCCTGATCGATCATGATGGCGAAATAGCCCTCACCCACCTGATCGAACGGCGCGGCGTCAGTCAGCCGGTCGCGGTCAAAGCTGGCATAGGCACGGATTTGCGCGGGCTCACCTTCGACCTGCGGCGCGTAGTAATCGGTCGCGATCATCCGCACGGCGCCCTTGGACTGCACCTGCAAGGACAACTTCCAGCGCAGCGATACCGTCTGCCCGATCAATGCGGTCAGCAGGGCCATCTCGGCCACCAGCGCCTCGACCACTTCGGGGTAGGCGTGCTGTTTCAGGATGCCGCCCAGGACGCCGTCCAGCCGGGCCACGCGGCCGCGCATGTCGGGTATATCGAGTTGAAAGGGCAGGACCGTGTCGTCCCACGCGATTTTGGTTCCAATAGACATGGGGTTTCCTTAAGCGCCACAGGTTGGCATACCGCCACCATATAGGTTGAACAGTTTTGGTTGAAAGGGGCCTTACATGATCAGACGGTTCGGTGAAAGCCCCGAGGCAGGTCGTAAATACACCCGGCGCGTCGGCGTTTATGCTCTGCTGCCTCAGGGCAACCGCTTGTTGCTGACTTGTCAGCTGGAACCCGGCCCCGATCTTCAGCTGCCGGGCGGCGGCATCGATCCGGGGGAATCACCCATTACGGCGCTTCACCGTGAGGTTTACGAAGAAACCGGTTGGCTGATCGCCGCGCCACGGCGTGTGGGTGCGTTTCGTCGATACACCTACATGCCGGAATACGACCTGTGGGCCGAGAAGGTCTGTCTGATCTACCGCGCCCAGCCAGTCCGACGCCTGGGCCCTCCGACCGAAGACATTCACGAGGCCATTTGGATGGAGACCGCAGATGCCGTGCATCTGTTGGGCAACGAGGGCGACGCCCATTTCGCCCAACGCCACCAGCATGGGCTTTAAGGTCCGTAATACTCAAAAAACACGGCAGAGACGTCATCGGTCACGCCGCTGTCTGGCGACATCACCTGACTGAGTCGCCAGAACATATCCTCGAGGAATTCCGGCCCTCCGTTATCTTCAGCGCACTCGACAGCCATTGACCTAAGACCGTCTTCGTCCAGCAAACTGCGATCGGCGAGCTGACATTCTGTAAACCCGTCCGAGTACAACAGCAGCTTGTCGCCCGGCTGCATATAGGTTTCGGTTTGCTGAAACTGTGCTTCCGGCAGCAGACCAATTGGCAACCCACCTTCGCCCAAAAACTCAGTTTTGCCATCATGGCGCATCAGCAGCGGATGCGGGTGACCTGCCTGCACCATTTTCAGATGTCCGTTGCGAAGATCAACAATGGCATAAACCATTGTAAAATACTCTTCGATCCCGGTGTCGGCGATCAGACGGGAGTTGAGCAGAGACGCGACCTTTTCGGGCGGTAGCAAGGCGTAGAATTTGCTGAACCGACGTTCCATCGCGATGTTCTGGTCGAAATGCGTACTCGACAGATACCCGCCCAGACGAGCCGTCATCATCGCGGAAGTGATGCCATGGCCTGAGACATCGATACTATAGAACCCCAGCCGATTAACACCGGGTGAGAACATTCCAACAAGATCGCCGCCGATATGCCCACAGGGTTTCAAAAGCAGACTAACCTGAGATTTACCGAAGGTTCCCTTCAACTCTGGCACCAGCGATTCCTGAATCTTTCGCGCCTGCATCAGATCTTTGTCGATCGCGTCGTGCGCAAGCTTGAGTTCATTCAACGCCGTTTCGATCAGTTGGTTTTTTCGCGACAATTCCCGTTGCATGTCGAGAATGCGTGCGCCCGCCGAGATGCGTGCCCGCAGCTCATCCGCCTCGAGCGGTTTGATCAGGAAATCATCCGCCCCGGCATCCAGCCCCCGCGCGACCTCCTGCTTTTCGCTTTTTGAGGTCAGAAGTATGAAATAGCTATATTGCTCGCTATCCAGGTTTCGGAACGCGCTGCAGAACTCTAGCCCGCCCATACCCGGCATGACCCAGTCGCTGAGAACCAGATCGGGTGTATCGATTGCGCAATGCTCAATCGCAGCCTCGCCGCTATCGGCCTCAAGAACTTCGAACCCCCACTTCTTCAGCGAGGCCACCAGAATGCGCCGCTGCAGTCGGCTATCGTCTACAACAAGAACCTTACGGATCGCGCCAAAATCCAGCTCGACCCGGGTCTCAACATGACTGGCATCCGGCACCATGAAGTCCCTGTATTTGCTCAACTCTCCAGTTATCGCAACGCTAAAGGCGTCAGCTTAACATCCGATGAAAGATCGAGCAGCCAAAGTTTAACTCCACATTTACCCGCAGCAGGATACCAATATGCAACCGCAAGAGGGTGGCATGATTCAGTGGTCCAGAGTCAGACAGTTACGTGATGAGGTCGGCGCAGAAGAGTTCGATGAGGTTGTCGATATCTTTCTGGACGAGGTTCAGGAGGTCATCAAGAAGCTGCGCGATGATACGGCCCGGATTGAGATCGAGCAGAACCTGCATTTCCTGAAAGGCAGCGCGTTAAGTCTTGGGTTCGACAGCTTCTCGAAGCTATGTCAGGACGGCGAGCGCCTGGCCGCTGCGGGCGACGGCGCTGCAGTCGATCTGGGTGAAATCTGTGCGGCTTATGACGCATCGAAAGCCTTGTTTCAGGCGGGTCTCGCCGAAAACCTGCTCTAAATTACAAACTGCGCCAGGGTCTCGTCCTCGGTGATATCTGTATACGTGAACCCTGCGTCATCCAGATGCGCGAACAGACGCATAAAGTTCTCGGGTTTGCGGGTCTCTATTCCGATCAGAACAGAACCAAAGTTGCGCGCCGATTTTTTCATGTATTCAAATCGTGCAATATCGTCCTCTGGGCCAAGGATACCCAAGAACTCTTTTAACGCACCTGGGCGCTGCGGTAGTCGTAGGATGAAGTATTTCTTCACGCCTGAATAGCGCTGCGCGCGCTCTTTCACTTCAGGCAGGCGCTCGAAATCAAAATTACCTCCAGAAGTCACGCAGACCACTGTCTTGCCACGGATAAAGCTCTGGACATCGGCAACCGCCTCAATCGCCAAGGCACCAGCTGGCTCCAAAACGATGCCTTCGACATTCAGCATCTCGATCATGGTGGTACAAATCCGATCCTCGGACAGGACCAAAACATCTGACAGGTGACGATCCTTCAGCAGCTCAAAGGGTTTCGCACCAATTTTTCCGACCGCCGCGCCGTCGACAAAATTGTCCACGTGGTCCAACGCCACCGGATGACCCGCTGCCATTGCCGCATGCAAGCACGCACCGCCTTTTGGCTCCACAAATAAACAATGCGTCCGGCCCCCAAACCACGTCGCGACCCCCGAAGACATTCCGCCACCGCCAACAGGCAGGATCACGTGATCAGGCACGCCGCTCAATTGCGCTTCGATCTCTACCGCCAGAGAGGCCTGTCCCTCGATCACATCAGCATCGTCGAACGGAGACAAGAAATGCCCACCCTGCTCTGCACACCAGGATTGAGCGGCGGACAGAGTATCGTCGAAATAGTCACCGGTCAGATGTATCTCGATATTGTCACCACCAAAGATACGGGTTTTCTGTATCTTCTGCTGCGGCGTTGTCACCGGCATGAAGATCACGCCCTTCACGCCCAGATGCTTGCACATATAGGCCACGCCCTGCGCGTGATTGCCTGCGCTGGCACAAACGAATAGCTCCTGCCCCTGCTGCTTGCGCATCGCATTGAATGCGCCGCGGATCTTGTAGGACCGCACCGGGCTGAGGTCTTCGCGCTTGAGCCAGATATCCGCGCCATAACGGTCGGACAGATGGGCATTCCGCTGTAGAGGCGTTGCTGGAAAAACAGAGCGCATCGCCTGTTCGGCAGCACGGGCACGGGTCATGAAATTGGTCATGTCGATTTCCCTGCCCGATCACCGCTGAAAGGGCAAGGAATACATATGTGTACGGGCTCAGGACAACTCGCGTTTCTCGATGAACACACCATAGATCGTCGTCAGGATGCTAACATTGATCAATGGGACGATCAGCATGCTCGCAAACAAGACAATGAAGATACCGATGATCGGGACGAACAGCAGCAGTGACGCTAGTAGCTGAAGCAACAATTGGAAGAGGATGGACAAGACGACCAGAAGTGCGATTGCTCCGCTTGCGCCAGAGGTCGCCTGCCAAGCCTCAGACAGCTTTAGGGGTTTTCCGATCGCTGCGGCGGGCAAAATCGGGGAGGCCCGATAGAATCCGATGGTGAGAAAGATAATCAAACCCAGCCAAACCAGAATTCCCAGCACTGCAGAGGCTTGCGCCATCATACTCATGATCAACGTCCCCGGTATCATGATGATAATAGCGATTAGGCCGAGCATCAGGAGACGCCCGAAATAGGCGAGCACACGGTCGAACCTGAAAGGCGGAACCAAACCGCTTGGATATTCCTCAAGAAGAACAAAGCGGTGCCACGACACGACAATCCAAAGCATGACCCCAAAGATAACGGCCATAAAGCAAAGCAGAAATCCGGTGAAGGATGCCGCCGTTACACCGTCAGGGAAGCCAGTGGTTTCACTGTTAAATTCTTCAAACGGGATGCCGAACAGAAAGAACAAGCCAATGGCTAAGAAGCCGCCAATCAACGCTGGTACCACAGAAATCTGCAATGCCTGTGTCAGATTCCTAAGAACCATTCTCACCGAATGCACGAATATCTCTAATCCCAGCATAAAAAACCGCCCTCTCAACTATTCCTTGTTCTCTAACGGACCGTTTCACCTCAATTCCCGCCCTGCGTCAATCCACACAGCTTGCCCCCGCGTCCAAAACCCGCTAGGGGCCAGTCGTTCTACGCATAAAGGGAAGTCAGATGTCCGCGCCCAAGAAAGTTGTTCTGGCCTATTCCGGTGGCCTTGATACCTCGATCATTCTGAAATGGCTGCAGACCGAGTATGGCTGTGAGGTCGTGACCTTTACCGCCGATCTGGGTCAGGGCGAGGAGCTTGAGCCTGCCCGCAAAAAGGCCGAGCTGCTGGGGATCAAGCCCGAGAACATCTATATCGAGGACATCCGAGAAGAGTTCGTGCGCGACTTCGTCTTCCCCATGTTCCGCGCCAACGCGGTTTATGAAGGTTTATACCTGCTGGGTACGTCCATCGCGCGACCTCTGATCTCGAAACGTCTGGTTGAGATTGCTGAGGCGACCGGTGCTGATGCCGTCGCCCATGGCGCGACCGGCAAGGGCAACGATCAGGTGCGGTTCGAACTGGCGGCTTACGCGCTGAACCCCGACATCAAGGTTATTGCTCCATGGCGCGAGTGGGACCTGACCAGCCGCACCCGTCTGCTGGAATTTGCCGAAGCGAACCAAATTCCGATTGCCAAGGACAAACGCGGTGAGGCACCCTTCTCGGTCGACGCCAACCTGCTGCACACCTCGTCTGAAGGCAAGGTTCTGGAAGACCCCGCCGACATGGCACCCGACTATGTCTACCAGCGCACCGTCCACCCCGAAGACGCACCGAATGAGTCCGAGTTTATCGAGATCGGCTTTGAAAAAGGTGACGCGGTCAGCATCAATGGTGAGGCGATGAGCCCCGCAACCATCCTGACCAAGCTGAACGAATATGGCGGCAAGCACGGCATTGGCCGTCTCGACCTGGTCGAAGGCCGCTTCGTGGGTATGAAATCGCGCGGTATCTACGAAACACCGGGCGGCACGATATTGCTGGAAGCGCATCGTGGCATCGAATCCATCACCATGGACAGGGGCGCGATGCACCTGAAGGACCAGCTGATGCCGCAATATGCCGAGCTGATCTATAACGGCTTCTGGTACAGCCCTGAGCGTGAGATGCTGCAGGCCGCCATCGACAAGTCGCAAGAACATGTCACCGGCACTGTGCGCGTAAAGCTGTACAAAGGTTTGGCCTCGACCGTGGGCCGCTGGTCGGATCACTCGCTCTATTCCGAAGCACACGTGACCTTTGAGGAAGACGCCGGCGCATACGATCAGAAAGACGCAGCAGGTTTCATCCAGCTGAACGCACTGCGCCTGAAACTCTTGGCGGCGCGTGATAAACGACTGAACAAGTAAGCAATCAGAATCCGAAAAACGGCCCCGGTGTCCGATAAGGCGCCGGGGTTTTTCTTTGCGCGGTTCCCGTCAGGTCAGGCTTGCGCGGATCAGGTGTTTTTCTTTACGCACACGTCAGCCAAAGAAGGACGGATCATGCTGCAAGACATCGCCGACGGAATTCAGAAAGGTCTGAATGGCAAGGGCTTTGACGGATCACTGAAATTCGATTGCGGCGAGGATGGCGTGATTGTTCTGGCCGACAACACTGCCTCAACCAAAGATCGCGAGACCGATTGCACCATCCGTATCTCGCCCGAAAACCTGACCAAACTGCTGACCGGTAAGCTGAACCCGATGACCGGGTTTGCGCTGGGCAAGCTGAAGATCTCGGGCAATATGAGTGTGGCGATGAAACTGGGGCAATTGATGGGCTGATAAACTCGTCTCACCAGCGCGTGACAAATCATGTCAGCGCATTGCGCAAGCGCGATCCAGCGGGCAGCTTGGTTTCGGAAGGAGACCTGCCATGACCCGGACCACTTACCTTGATTGCCTGAAACCTTCGCTTCTGTTTGTGCTGATCCTGTTGGTCGCAATGCTGCGCGCCTTGCCAGCCCCGGCGGCGGGGACAGAAACGCTGACGGTAGCCGGGGGCTGTTTTTGGTGTGTCGAATCCGATTTCGAATCAGTGCCCGGGGTAATAGGTGCAGTTTCGGGTTATACGGGCGGTGCGACCGAGAACCCAACCTATGATCAGGTCTCAAAAGGCGGAAGCGGGCATTACGAGGCGGTGCAGATCACCTTCGATCCCGCGCGCGTTTCCCGTGAAACCTTGCTGAACATGTTCTTCCGTTCGGTCGATCCAACCGATGCGGGCGGCCAATTCTGTGATCGAGGTGAGAGCTATCGTACCGCCATTTTCGTCTCTAACACAGGGGAAAAGGCGTTGGCGCAGCAGGCCAAGACCAGCGCGCAAAACGCGTTGGGTCAAACGGTGGTCACACCGATCCTGCAGGCCGGAACGTTTTATCCGGCGGAAGCCTACCATCAGGATTACTACAAGGGCGACAAGCTGGTCCTGACCCGGTTTGGTCCCAAGCGCCAGAAAAACGCGTACAAAGCTTATCGCAAAGCCTGCGGTCGCGATGCGCGCGTCAAGCAATTGTGGGGAAGCGAAGCGCCCTTTGCCGGATCTTAATCGAACTGCGCCTCGTGCACTTCTTTCAGGTCAGGAATAACATCAGCTGTTCCGTGCCGCGTGACCATCAGGGCCGCGGCACGGTTTGCTTGTGCAATTGCCTGCTCCATTGGCATGCCCCGATCCATGCCCGCCAGCACATAGCCGGTAAAAGTGTCACCAGCACCCGTGGTATCCACGGCGTTGACCTTATGCGCCCGAAACGCTTGTGGTTTATGACCCCGCTGATAATACCGCGCACCTTTTGAGCCAAAGGTGACGATAACATGCTCGACCTGCAGGTCTGACGGGGCCAGGCCCGTTGCATCCTGCAATTGCTCAGCTTCGACTTCGTTGAGGATCAAAAAGTCCAGATACGGCAGAACCGCCTGTACCGCCTCGGCTTGAAATGGAGCGGCCGCATAGCACACGGTCAGCCCCAGTTCGCAACCCAGTTTGGCGGCCTCAATTTGAGCATTGGTTTCGTTCTGCATTACCAGCAGGTCACCCGAAACGGCCGAGGACAACGCCTGTCCTAGTTGGTCATTCGAAATAGCATGGTTGGCACCCTGAAACAGCACAATCAGGTTTTCGCCCTGCGCGTCCACCGCGATGATCGCGTGACCCGTGGGTACATCCACCTCAGCAATATGCCGCGTGTCCACGCCATATTCGGTCAGCCTGTCCCGCGCCCAAAGGCCATCTGACCCGACCGCGCCGATATGCGAAACCCGTGACCCTGCACGGGCCGCAGCCACCGACATGTTGGCGCCCTTGCCGCCCAGAAACCTTTGCAACCCGCTGGCCGCCAGTGTCTCACCCGCTGCGGGCAAATGCGGCAGGGCATAGACCATATCCGCGTTGATAGAGCCTAGGTTCCATATCGTCATGATTTACCCAATATCGCAGGAGGCCAGAATGGCCATGTTCAGAATGTCATTCGCGGTCGAAACCGTCGAACAGATCTGGATCGGCTTATCAACGCCGGACAGGATCGGACCGATTACGGTGGCTCCACCCATTTCCTGCATCAGCTTGGTCGAGATCGAAGCCGAGTGTCGTGCGGGAACAATCAGGATATTGGCTGGTCCGGTCAGGCGTTGGAACGGGTAAGCTTCCTGCTGATCCACATTCAGGGCCACATCAACCGTCATCTCCCCTTCGTACTCGAAATCGACGCCGCGCTCGTCCAGCACTACCGGAGCACGGTGCATCTTCTCAGCACGTTCAGACACCGGGTAACCGAAGGTCGAGAAACTGACAAAGGCCGCCCGGGGCTCAAGCCCCATATGGCGCGCCACCGCAGCAGCGCGTTCGGCGATATTGGCCAGATCATTCTCATCCGGCCACTCATGCACCAACGTGTCGCCAATCAGGACGATCCGCCCCTTGTGCAGCAAGGCGGTAACCCCCGCCGCGCCATGGGCGGCATCGGCGTCAAACACATGGTTGATGCGGTCCAGAACATGCGCCGACTTGCGCGTTGCCCCGGTCACCAGACCATCCGCATGACCATGCGCCAGCATTAGAGACGAAAACACATGCCGATCCCGTGCCGCGAGGCGGTGAATATCTTTGTGATCAAAGCCCTTACGCTGCAGGCGCTGATACAGAAAATTCTTATAGGTCTCCAGATGCGTGGTATTGGCGGCGTTCACCACATCAATCTCACGCACCGCATCCCCAAGACCTGCGGCTTCAAGCTTTTCCTTCACGTCGTCTGGCCGGCCCACGACCAGCGCCTTGCCGAAGCCAGAACGCTGATACATGACCGCAGCACGCAAGACGCGCGGATCGTCGCCCTCGGCAAAGATCATCCGGCTTTGCGCCTGACGCGCACGCGCGTTCAGGCCACGCAGAATGCTGGCCGTCGGGTCCATGCGGGATTTCAGGCTCAGCTCATAGGCATCCATATCGATGATCGGACGACGGGCTGCGCCGGTATCCATACCGGCCTTCGCAACCGCAGGCGGGATACGGTGAATCAGGCGCGGATCAAACGGCGTTGGGATGATATAGTCGCGCCCGAAGGTCAGCGATTTGCCATAGGCCATAGCGACCTCATCCGGAACATCTTCACGCGCCAGTCGGGCCAGCGCATGGGCACAAGCGATTTTCATTTCGTCATTGATGGCGCGCGCGTGGATATCCAGCGCGCCCCTGAAGAGATACGGGAAGCCCAGAACGTTATTCACCTGGTTCGGATAATCGCTACGGCCCGTCGCGACGATCGCATCAACGCGGACCTCGTGCGCCTCTTCCGGTGTGATTTCGGGATCGGGGTTCGCCATCGCAAAGATGACCGGATTGTCGGCCATGCTGGCCACCATATCCTGCGTCACAGCCCCTTTGACCGACACGCCAAGGAACACATCCGCACCCTTCATAGCATCTTCCAGAGTGCGCAGATCGGTCGAGATCGCGTGGGCTGATTTCCACTGGTTCATGCCCTCGGTCCGGCCCTGATAGATCACGCCCTTGGTATCGCAGACAATGCAGTTCTCATGCCGCGCGCCCATTGCCTTAAGCAGTTCGATACAGGCGATCCCAGCAGCACCCGCCCCGTTCAGTACAATTTTCACATCTTCAATCTTTTTGCCTGAGATGTGCAGTGCGTTCAGCAAGCCCGCAGCACAGATCACCGCTGTTCCGTGCTGGTCATCGTGGAAGACTGGGATATCCATTTCTTCCTTCAGGCGCTGTTCGATGATGAAACACTCGGGCGCCTTGATGTCTTCCAGATTTATCCCGCCAAATGTCGGACCCATCAGACGCACCGCACGGCAGAACTCATCCGGGTCTTCGGTATCCAGCTCGATATCGATCGAGTTCACATCGGCGAACCGCTTGAACAGGACCGATTTCCCCTCCATCACCGGTTTTGAGCCCAGCGCGCCAAGATTCCCAAGGCCCAGAACGGCGGTGCCATTCGAGATCACAGCAACCAAATTACCCTTGTTTGTATAATCATAGGCGGTCTCGGGCGCTTCAGCGATGGCTTCACATGGCACCGCAACGCCAGGGCTGTAGGCCAGCGACAGATCGCGCTGCGTGGTCATGGGAACAGTGGCCTGCACCTCCCACTTGCCGGGGGTCGGGTCGAGGTGAAAGGCCAACGCCTCTTCTTTGGTGATCTTCGCTTTGGGCATCTTACAGGTCGTTTCCATGACTTAAGGGCTTTTGCCTCATAGCGCAGGCAGAGCCGCGCCTCAACGGGAATGAGTTTTCGGCTTTTACAGAAGATGCGGGATTTGTAAGGTCGCGCCGGAACACGCCATATGGGGGCCGCCTTTGTCCACAGTCACGCCGATGATGGCGCAATACCTTGAGATCAAAGAGGCTCATCCAGACGCCCTGTTGTTTTATCGCATGGGCGACTTCTATGAGATGTTCTTTGAAGATGCCGTCAACGCGGCCGAAGCGCTGGACATCGCGTTAACCAAGCGCGGAAAGCATAACGGAACCGATATTCCGATGTGTGGCGTGCCCGTGCATTCTGCCGAAGGGTATCTGCTGACCTTGATCCGCAAGGGCTTTCGTGTTGCGGTATGTGAGCAGATGGAAAGCCCGGCGGAGGCGAAGAAAAGAGGCTCTAAATCGGTTGTAAAGCGCGATGTTGTGCGCTTGGTAACTCCGGGAACACTGACCGAAGACGCCCTTCTGGAAGCTCGCCGCCACAACTTTCTGGCCGCCTATTCCCAGGTACGGGATGAGGCCGCGCTGGCGTGGGCTGATATTTCCACGGGTGCGTTTCATGTAATGCCATTGACCTCCGTACGCCTCAGCCCCGAATTGGCGCGGCTTGCCCCGTCCGAGTTAATCGTGGCCGACGGGACGGAACAGATGTTGCAGGAACCGGTGCGCGATCTGGGCATTTCGTTAACCCCGGTGGGACGTGCCAGTTTTGACAGCACTGCTGCTGAAAAGCGCATCTGCGGCTTGTTTCACGTCGGCGCGCTGGATGCATTCGGGAATTTTGGGCGCGCCGAGATTTCGGCTATGGGCGCGCTGATCGACTATTTGGAGATCACGCAGAAAGGAAAACTACCCCTTCTGCAAACTCCACTGAAAGAGTCCGAGGACCGGGTAGTGCAAATAGATGCGGCCACACGTCGTAATCTTGAACTGACCCGATCCTTGTCCGGTGGTCGCGCGGGCTCTTTGCTTTCGGTGGTTGATCGTACAGTTACACCAGGTGGCGCGCGATTGCTGGAACAGCGCCTATCCAGTCCTTCGCGCAATCTGGACGTCATTTATTCCCGGCTGGACGCCGTGAGTTTCGCAGCCGAAGACAGTCTAATTGCTTCAGAACTACGCGAAGCCCTACGTAAAACACCAGATCTGGACCGCGCCCTTTCTCGTCTGTCACTGGAACGCGGTGGTCCCCGTGACCTGGCTGCCCTTCGTAACGGGTTGACTCAGGCTGCTGCGATTTCCGGAATTTGCGAGGGCCAGGATCTGCCAATCCTGCTGGCAACTGCTCTGCAGAACCTCGTAGGTTTCGATGACCTACTGAACCTACTCGATGAGGCATTGATTGCTGAACCACCCCTCCTGGTGCGCGACGGTGGATTTATCGCTCCGGGTTTTGATGCCGAGCTGGACGAGGCCCGGACGCTGCGCGACGAAGGCCGTTCTGTTATTGCCGGGTTTCAGCAGAAATATGCGGAACACACTGGCATCACCTCGTTGAAGATCAAGCACAACAACGTGCTGGGCTATTTCATTGAAACCACCGCAACCCATGCCGAGAAGATGCTGAGCCTGCCATTCTCTGAGACTTATATCCACCGCCAGACCACCGCCAATCAGGTGCGATTCACAACCGTGGAACTGTCCGAGATCGAAACCCGTATCCTGAATGCAGGAAATCTGGCGTTGGAGATTGAAAAGCGGCTCTATCAAAGGCTTTCTGACGAAATTCTGGACCGTGCCGCCCGACTGAACCAGGCGGCTCGAGGTCTGGCAGAACTGGATTTGACCACTTCTTTGGCTGATCTAGCGCGTGGGGAAAGCTGGTGTCGTCCGCAGGTCGACAGCTCGCGCAGCTTTGAGGTGGACGGTGGACGTCATCCGGTTGTTGAACACGCGTTGCGCCAGCAAGGCGGCGATGCTTTCATTGCGAATGACTGCGATCTTTGCGCTGTAGATGGCGCCGCCATCTGGTTGCTGACCGGGCCGAACATGGCCGGTAAGTCGACCTTCTTGAGGCAGAACGCGCTGATTGCCTTGCTTGCTCAGATGGGCAGTTATGTCCCTGCTGAGCAAGCGCATATCGGAGTGGTCAGCCAACTCTTCAGCCGCGTCGGGGCCTCAGATGATCTTGCGCGCGGTCGATCAACTTTCATGGTCGAAATGGTTGAAACCGCAGCCATCCTCAACCAGGCCGACGACCGCGCGCTGGTCATTCTTGATGAAATCGGCCGTGGCACTGCCACCTATGACGGGCTTTCGATCGCCTGGGCCACGCTGGAACACCTGCACGCCGCCAATCAATGCCGCGCTCTCTTTGCAACGCATTACCATGAATTGACGGCTCTAGCAGGAAGTCTGGAGGGCGTAGACAACGCCACAGTAGCCGTCAAGGAATGGGAGGGAGAGGTGATCTTCCTGCACGAGGTCCATAAAGGTGCCGCCGACCGATCCTATGGTGTCCAGGTTGCTCAACTTGCTGGCCTGCCCGCCTCAGTTGTCGAACGCGCGCGTGTTGTTCTGGACCAGTTGGAAAAAACTGAGCGCGAAGGAGGCAAGCAAAAAGCCTTGATCGACGATCTGCCCTTGTTTTCAGCCGCTCCACCGCCGCCACCTCCCGCCCCCAAGGCAACACCCGTTACGGATATGCTCGACGAAATCCTGCCGGACGAATTGACCCCGCGAGAAGCCCTTGACCTGATATACAAACTAAAAGAGGCGGCCAAATCCTGACCCCCCCTTCATCTTTTCAAAAATACTCTCGCCGAAGGCTTGGCTTCTTTGAAGCCAATCAGCCCGCAGGCATAGACGAAACACCTACCTGCGCCGGGCGCAACAGACGGTCGTGTAGCATGAAACCTTCTGCAGAAACCTGAATGATGTCGCCTGCTTTGGTGCCAGGAACCGGTGCCTCAAACATCGCTTCATGAACGTTCGGATCAAACCGGTCGCCCACCTCAGGTGTAATTACTTCGATACCGTGCTTCTGGAACACGTCCTTCAGCGCACGCATGGTGAGTTCGACGCCTTCCAACAAGCCGGCAGCAAGCTCTTTTTGCTCATCGGTTGCGGCCTCGAGCGCCCGCTTCATGTTGTCATAGACCGGCAACATGTCACGCGCCAGCTTGGATCCACCGTACTGCTCGGCATCCCGACGTGCCTTATCACCACGCTTACGGGCGTTTTCAGCGTCGGCAAGCGCACGCATGAATTTGTCTTTGTAGTCGTCGCGCTCTGCGCGCAATTCATCCAACTCCAGAGCTTCATCGCTGATCTCAGCAAATTCCTCGGCCAGCTCTTCTGCTTCTGCGGACATGATGTCGTCCAGAAAATCTTCGTTCTTGGGCTCTGCCATCTCTTACCCTCTAGCTCCGGTCGGAAATCAACTTCCCAACCAGTTGCGCCGTATAATCCACGATCGGCACGATCCGTCCGTAATTCAGACGTGTGGGCCCGATGACCCCAACCGCACCGATTATCTTACGATCAGCGTTCATATATGGAGACACCACCAAAGAGGAACCCGAAAGTGAGAAAAGTTTGTTCTCAGAGCCAATAAAAATGCGCACACCCTCACCTTCCTCGGTCAATTCAAGGAATTCAGCGATGTCACGTTTGCGCTCAAGGTCATCAAACAGGGTGCGGATTCGATCCAACTCCTCGGCCTGACCCGGTTCGTTCAGAAGATTCGCGCGTCCGCGTACGATCAATCGAGCCGAGTCGCTGCCATCCCCGTCCCATGCAGCAATGCCGCTTTCGACCATCTCACGCGCCAAAATATCGATTTCCTGCCTCCGCGCATCTATCTGCGACAGCATCTGGCGACGCACTTCGCTAAGCGTACGTCCTTCGATCAGCGCATTCAGGAAATTCGCAGCCTCACGCATCGAGCTTGGTGTCTGACCGGGTGGAGGCGTAAACAGCCGGTTTTCCACCTGCCCGTCAGAGAACACCAGAACCACCAAAGCGCGATCATGACCAAGCGAGACGAACTCGATATGTTTGATCTCAGCCTCATGTTTGGGTGTCAGAACCAGCGAAGCGCCTTGTGTCACGTGTGACAATGCCGATCCCACACGATCTAACATTCCGCCAACATCGCCTGCGTTAGAGCCTAATGTTTCGTCCAGCTTCTGCCGATCATCCGCGCCCAGATCGCCCATTTCAAGCAATCCGTCGACGAACATCCGCAGCCCCCGCTGCGTCGGAATCCGACCAGCACTGACATGCGGGCTGTCCAGCAGGCCCAGGAATTCCAAATCCTGCATCACGTTACGCACGGTCGCCGCGCTGACTTTTTCCGAAAGCGTGCGTGTCAGAGTGCGGCTGCCGACCGGCTCACCGCTGTCCAGATAGCTTTCGACGATCAGCCGGAACACCTCACGTGACCGGTCGTTCATCTCGCTCAGAATTTTGCTCGCTTCGCTCATCGGCAATCCTCTGCTGGATCGTCATTAAATAGCAGGCACAAGAAAGGTCAATCGGGGTTGCATCGTAACGCTGCAGAGCGGTATCCCCAACCCAGCAAACAAAGGATTTTCCATGCGACCCTCAGGACGTGATCTAAACGAAATGCGCGCCGTTTCAATTGAAACCGGCTTTACCAAACATGCCGAAGGTTCCTGCCTGATCAAGATGGGTGACACCCATGTACTGTGCACCGCCACGATCGAGGACCGCGTTCCACCATTTATAAAAAGCTCGGGCCTGGGCTGGGTCACCGCCGAATACGGCATGCTGCCCCGCGCGACGAATACGCGGATGCGGCGTGAAGCGGCAAGCGGCAAGCAAGGTGGCCGCACCGTAGAGATTCAACGCCTGATCGGCCGTGCTCTGCGTGCCGGTGTAGACCGAGTTGCATTGGGTGAACGCCAGATCACTGTCGACTGCGATGTAATTCAGGCCGATGGCGGCACACGTTGTGCATCGATCACTGGCGGTTGGGTGGCGTTGCGTCTGGCAGTGAATAAGCTGATGAAAACAGGCGATGTTATTTCGGACCCTTTGGTTGATCCCGTCGCCGCCGTGTCCTGCGGAATCTACGCGGGTCAGCCAGTTTTGGACCTCGACTATCCCGAGGACAGCGAGGCCGGCGTCGATGGCAACTTCATCATGACCGGCTCTAGCAAACTAATCGAAGTGCAAATGAGTGCCGAGGGATCCGTCTTTAGCCGCGCACAGATGGACCAACTGATGGATCTGGCGGAAAAGGGCGTGGCTGAACTGGCTGCCGCACAGAAAGCTGCCACCGCATGACTCGTAAGTTCAACGGGGACAAGCTGCTTGTCGCCACGCACAACAAAGGCAAGCTTGAGGAGATGGCACATCTCCTCGAACCCTTTGGTGTTGCCGTCGTGGGTGCTGGTGAATTGGCCCTGCCTGAACCAGAAGAGACAGAGGATACCTTCGTCGGCAACGCCCGGATTAAGGCCCACGCCGCCGCGCAAGCCACCGGCCTGCCCGCCCTGTCGGACGATTCCGGAATCACCATCGACGCGCTGGATGGCGCGCCAGGCGTCTACACCGCCGATTGGGCAGAAACCGGCAATGGCCGTGATTTTCTGATGGCGATGACCCGCGCACATAACGAGCTGGAAGCGAAGAGCGCTGCCCACCCTCGCACAGCGCAATTCCGCTGTACTCTGGTTCTGGCCTGGCCCGACGGGCATGACGAGGTGTTCGAGGGCGTGGCCCCTGGACATTTAACATGGCCAATTCGTGGCAAGGATGGCTTTGGCTATGACCCAATGTTTGTCCCCGAAGGGCACGACATTACCTTTGCCGAGATGGACCGTTGGGAAAAGAACAAGATCAGCCATCGCGGCCGCGCGGTGGAGATGTTCGTGAAAGGCTGCTTTGGCGGATGATTGGCGCAACGGGGGCTTTGGCCTGTATGTGCATTGGCCCTTTTGCGAGGCCAAGTGTCCTTATTGTGACTTCAACAGTCACGTTTCAAGAAATATTGTTCAAAAACAATGGCTTAATAGCTATCTGAATGAGCTTAAACGCGCAGCCAATGAAACGCAAGGTCGGGTACTTAACACGATCTTTTTTGGAGGTGGCACGCCATCGCTGATGGCGCCGGACACCATCTCTGCCATCATCGACGAGGCCCGCGCCCTTTGGCGCCCCGCCAACGATATGGAGATCACGCTTGAAGCCAACCCCGGCTCAGTCGAGGCCGGTCGCTTTGCAGCCTATCGCGATGCAGGTGTGAACCGTATTTCAATGGGTGTGCAGGCCCTCAACGACGATGACCTGCGCCGCCTGGGTCGTATTCACACTGTGGCTGAAGCCCGCGCCGCTTTTGATATTGCCCGTAGCTGCTTTGACCGTGTCAGTTTTGATCTGATCTATGCCCGACAACATCAAACTCTGGGCGCGTGGCGCGCTGAGTTGGCTGAGGCCCTGTCGATGGCGATCGATCACCTGTCGCTTTATCAACTCACCATCGAAGAGGGTACGGCGTTCGGAGATCGCTATGCAGTTGGTAAGCTCCGCGGTCTGCCCGAGGATGACAGCGCGGCGGATATGTATCTGACCACGCAAGAGATATGCGAGGCCCATGGTTTACCCGCCTATGAGGTCTCAAACCACGCCCGATCCGGAGCGGAGTCTCAGCACAACCTGATCTATTGGCGCTATGGTGATTACGTGGGTATCGGGCCAGGTGCACACGGGCGGATCACCCTTGATGGCCTCAAATTTGCGACCGAGACCTTTCTTTCGCCAACCAAATGGCTGGCCGCCGTTGAAAATGGAAGTGGAGAAAGCAACCGGTTCCAACTAACACAGCGTGAACAAGCGTTTGAATACCTTATGATGTGCCTTAGGATTGCAGAGGGCCTAAATATAGATAGATACAAGCAACTCTCGGGCGAAGACCTGCCGCAGGAAAAACTTGATACGCTGGCCGATCTGGGCATGTTGATCCTGGAAGACGGCCAGCTACGCGCCACATCTCAGGGCCGCGCCGTTCTCAATGCCGTTATCCGAGAGCTATTGGAGTAACAAATGCAATATCTCTGGGCTGGTCTGGGGTTGGTCTGCGTCGCGCTCGCCATGGTTGGAGTGGTCTTACCCTTGCTTCCAACAGTGCCGTTTCTTCTGCTCGCGGCATTTTTCTTTGCGCGCTCTTCATCAAGGCTACATAATTGGCTGCTAACCCATCAAACCTTTGGTCCGCTAATTGTCGACTGGCAGAGCTCGGGCGTAATTAGGCCTGGCGCAAAAAAGGCGGCCACCCTGTCGGTTGCCGCCGTATTTGGTCTGTCGGTGTTGCTGTCCATGCCTTCACACGTCCTGATCATTCAGGCCGTTGTGCTAAGCGGCGTCATGCTTTTTATCTGGACCCGCCCTAGCGGCTAAGCTTTGCGCAAAGATCATCCAGCTGATCAAGGTTTTCATAAGACAAAACCACCTGCCCCGTTTCTGATCCGGGTTTGTGGTTGATGGTAACCTTCATTGCCAGAATAGCTGACAAATCCTTTTCTAGGGCGCGCGTATCTGCATCTTTCCCAGCATTCAGATTTCTGGATTTCAGCGCTGGCTTATCCGGACCACCTTGTTGTTTTTTGACCAGCGCTTCAGTAGCCCGCACGGAAAGACCGTCACGCACAACTTGTTTGGCCAATTCCGAAGGATCTTCTGCTGTGATCAAGGCCCTTGCATGACCGGCAGACAATTTCCCCTCAATCACAAGTGTTTGCACATCCATCGGCAAAGACAGCAGACGCAACAGGTTGGCAATATGGCTTCGGCTTTTACCCAAAGCTTCGGCAAGTTTTTCCTGCGTGTGACCAAAGCGATCCATCAACTGCTTGAAACCTGCGGCTTCCTCCACGGCATTCAGATCAGCACGCTGAATATTCTCGATAATCGCGACTTCGAGCACCTCGGTATCATCAAATTCGCGAATAATTACTGGAATATCATGGAGTTGCGCCATCTGAGCGGCGCGCCACCGGCGCTCACCGGCGACAATCTCATATTGGCCACCTGCTATACTGCGCACAATCAAAGGTTGAATAATGCCTTTTTCTTTGACTGATGCGGCAAGTTCATCCAGCTGCTCTTGCGCAAATCGACGTCTCGGCTGATCCGGGTTTGCCTGCAGCTTCTCAATGGGCACTGTAAGGTCGGGGCGGCGAGGTTCCGACGAGATACGACCATCTGCTTCTGGTGCCACATCAGCCATTAATGCCGACAATCCGCGACCTAGTCCTCGGGGTTTTCCTTTCCTGGCATTCATGTTGCCCTCCTGACGGCCACTTAGATGGCTACTTTGTTGTTCTTATGCATGACTTCTCGCGCCAAATGCCGATATGCCATCGCCCCGAGTGAGCCCGAATCATATTGCAGTACTGGAAGCGCATATGATGGCGCCTCGCTGACCCGCACATTTCTTGGTATCCTGGTCTTAAATACCATCTGACCAAGATTGTCACGAGCGTCCTTTTCGACCTGACGGGACAAGTTGTTGCGGTTGTCATACATGGTCAACACAACACCTTCGATCCTGAGGTCAGGATTCGCGGTCTGACGTACTTCGCGGATAGTCAGCATCAACTGCGACAAGCCTTCGAGCGCAAAGAACTCGCTTTGCAAGGGCACAAGGACAGAATGAGCTGCTACCATGGCGTTTACAGTGAGCAAATTCAAAGATGGCGGACAATCGATCAGAACAAAATCCAGATCAAACGAGTCAATCGCCGTCTGGCGCAGCGCATCATGCAATAAATAGCTGCGTTTCTCATTCGAGATCAGCTCAATATCTGCTGAACTTAGGTCAACGGTGGCCGGAATTACAAAAAGATCTTTAATTTCTGTTTCCTGTACCACTGCTTCCAACGATGCGTCGTCCAATATTAGGTCATAGGTTGTCCAATCGCGATCTTCGACCCCCAATCCCGTTGAGGCATTGCCCTGGGGGTCCAGATCTACGACCAAAACCTTGCAACCTGCCTCGGCCAACCCAGCTGCCAGATTGATTGCAGTCGTGGTTTTCCCCACCCCGCCTTTTTGATTGGCAACCGCGATTATCCGAGGTCCGGCAGGACGAGACAGATCAACCACGCGCAACTCCTTTGATTTTCAGGATAACAGACTGAGGTTCTGTAAGACTTTTAATAGGTTCGGCGTCGAAATTCCATTCCTTGCGTGCGTCTGAAAGTTCTTTTTTCCAGGTTGCGCCTTTTGGCAACAAAGCTACACCATTTTTACCTAAATGCCTGTCGCAAAAAGATAATAAGTTGGTCAAATCCGCTAATGCCCGAGCCGACAAGATATCCGCACCCAAGGGATCAATTGCTTCAATTCTTCGTGCTAAGACCGTGCATTTCGCCCCGCATTCCCGGGCCACATTTCGAAGAAATGCTGATTTTCTCTGATCACTTTCAACCAGCGTAAATCGGGTTTCTGGTGTGGACTCTATTGCCATAATAGCACAGACCATTCCGGGAAACCCGCCGCCGCTGCCTAAATCAACCCAATGATCCACAGGCTTTGATGTTCTGAATACTTGAACTGAATCTTGAATATGACGAACCCAGATATCCTTTAGGCTGTTCCTTGAAATTAGATTGATTCTCGGATTCCAACGCTCAAGCAATGCAACATAGATCGCGAGACGTTCGAATGTTTCACGTGAAACATTCAGTTTCTCAGCGATGGCAACGTCTTGACCTTTCATGCGTTGCGAGCCTTCACGTCGCGCCGGAGCTTAGCCAGGACTAAAGTTAATGCAGCCGGTGTCACACCTTCAACGCGACCAGCTTGAGCAATATTGGCCGGTTTGGCTTGTGACAGCTTTTGCTTCATTTCCGACGACAATCCGTCCAGCCCAAAATAGTTAAAATCCCGAGGTATTTCATGAGCCTCGTCTCGCTTCATTGCTTCAACATCACGTTGCTGGCGCGCTATGTAGTTTGCATACAAGGCATCGCGTTCAACCTGACGGCGGATTTCCCTCTCTGTCCCTTCCAATTCAGGTTCAAGCAGGACAATATTTTCAAAGGACACGTCAGGAAAGGCGAGTACAGCCATCCCGTCGCGGCGATTTCCATCCTGATTGACATTAATCCCTGCAGCCAAAATTTCTTTGGGAGTATACGTTCGCGCAGTTAGGCTGGCCTTGGTAGCCGCTAGCTTTTCGAGCTTAGTCGCGAATAGGCCCCGGCGCTGCGCCCCAACACAGCCCAGTTCCTCCCCTATCGGGGTCAGTCTTTGATCTGCATTATCAGCACGGAGGGATAGCCGAAACTCAGCCCGTGACGTGAACATCCTATAAGGTTCAGCAACCCCGCGGGTGGTAAGATCATCAATCATCACCCCGATGTAGCTGTCTGAACGGGTAAAATAGAAAGGCGCTCGAGACTGCACCTCTAACGCAGCATTCAACCCGGCGACCAAGCCTTGTGCAGCCGCCTCCTCATATCCTGTAGTACCGTTGATCTGACCCGCAAGATATAGACCAGGCACATCAGGAACGGACAAAGACGCCGACAGGATACGCGGGTCAACATAATCGTATTCGATCGCATATCCTGGTTGCAGGATTTTTGCATGTTCTAGTCCAACAATCGATTGAACGTAGGCAGCCTGAACATCTTCCGGCAACGAGGTAGAAATACCATTTGGGTATACTGTATTATCCTGAACCCCTTCCGGTTCCAAGAATATCTGATGGGACTCCTTGTCCGCAAATCGAACGATCTTATCTTCAATGGACGGGCAATACCTTGGGCCGACACCATCGATATGCCCGCCATACATGGCAGAACGCGATAGATTTTTTTCTATAATCTCATGCGTTTGTGCGTTCGTGTGAGTTATACCACATGCAATTTGTGGGGCTGTCACCGACCTAGACATGAATGAAAAAAGGGTTGGCTCCGCGTCGCCATCCTGACGTTCCAATATATCCCAATTTATGGTCCGGCCATCCAATCGGGGAGGCGTACCAGTCTTCAGTCTTGCCATGGGCAAGGCAAACGCATCTAAGCGCTCTGCCAGCCGAATTGATGGGCGATCGCCCATACGACCTCCGGGCCGAGACTCGTCCCCGATATGGATTACTCCGCGTAAGAATGTTCCAGACGTCAAAATAACTGCCTGCGCCGGAACCTCGGATTCGTCTGCTAGCTTGACTCCGACAACACGATGACCGTCCATCAGGAAGTCAATTACTTCCCCTGTGATAACTGATAAGTTGTCTTGTTTCTCAGTTTCTTCTGCCATGGCAGCCCGGTAAAGGGCCCGGTCCGCTTGCGCCCTGGGACCCTGAACAGCCGGGCCTTTGCGCCGGTTCAACAAACGAAACTGAATACCTGCACGATCCGCGACGCGCCCCATTACTCCGTCAAGAGCGTCGATCTCTCGAACCAGATGTCCTTTACCTAGCCCACCAATCGCAGGATTACACGACATGACGCCAATGTCCTGTTCGGACAGAGTTACCAATGCAGTTTTTGCGCCCATGCGCGCTGCTGCATGTGCGGCTTCGGTACCTGCGTGCCCAGCACCGATAACAACAACATCAAATTTCGAATGTTTCACGTGAAACACTCCTTACTTACCTAAGCAGAAACTAGCAAAGATCTCATCCAAAAGGGTTTCGACATCTATTCGTCCAACCAGAGATTCAAGAGCGCGAATGGCTGTTCGCAGTTCCTCAGCTGCTATATCATACATATCTGGTCCCGATTCCAGAACTGTCTGTCCCGCAGCCAACGCTTCCGCTGCCTTTGTCATCGCAACGCGATGGCGCTCGCGAGTCGCAATACCATGGCTAGTAACCCGATCACTTAAGATACACGATATATTGTCGATAAGGTGGTCAATTCCCTGCCCGGTTTTACCGGATATTCCACACCCATCAGCTGCTCGTAAGTCAGATTTTGGCAAAACGTGAATGTCATCTTCCTGCATCTGAATACCTAAATCGTCAGGTGTATCCGTTAGGAATACACGCAAGTCAGCAGCATAGGCCCGTTTGCGGGCCAGCTCGATCCCTAGATTTTCGACATGATCTTCGGTTTCTCTCAAACCGGCTGTATCAAGCAGAGTAACTGGTAATCCTGCAAGATCCATACGAACTTCGATCACATCACGCGTTGTCCCGGCATATTCAGACGTAATAGCCGCCTCGCGTCCAGCTAAGGCATTCAACAAAGTCGATTTCCCCGCATTTGGAAGACCAACAATGGCAACTTCAAAGCCAGAGCGGATCCGCTCAGCGATGCGAACACCTTTCGCCTCTCGGGTCAGTTCGCCCATGACATCTGAAATCAATGTGCGGACTTCGGGCGTTACATCTGTGGGCACCTCTTCATCGGCAAAATCAATCACAGCCTCAAGCAAGGATGCCGCACGGATCAGATCGCGCCGCCACCCTTCAGCCAAGCTGCCCAAAGCACCTGCCAAAATTATTTGCGCCTGTTTCCGCTGCGCTTCGGTTTCTGCGTCAATCAGATCTGCAAGGCCTTCGACTTGCGCCAAATCCATCTTACTGTTTTCCAAAGCGCGCCGGGTAAACTCACCCGGCTCTGCCAGACGGAGATCATCCATATCCGACAAAGATGCCAATACGGCGTTAACCGAAGCCATGCTACCATGAATCTGAAGTTCGGCCACGTCCTCTCCCGTAAAGCTGGAGGGAGCCTTGAAGGTCAGGACCAAACCCTCATCCAACCGCGTCCCATCGGCGGCGCTAAGCGTCCGAACCGTCATCCCGCGTGATGGCAGGCCTCCACCGGCCAAAATGTTGGCCGCAGAATGCGCATGCGGGCCAGAGAGGCGGATGACCGCCACCCCTGCTTTGCCTTGCGCGCTGGCCAAGGCGAATATCGTATCCATTCGAAGGCCTCGCGTTGGTTAAGACCTGTGTCAGGTGTTCATCGAATCGAAGAACTCGCCGTTCGTCTTCGTTTGTTTCAACTTCGACAACAGGAACTCGATCGCATCGGTCGTACCCATCGGGTTAAGGATGCGGCGCAGAACGAAGGTCTTGGCCAAATCACCCTTATCGACCAGCAGGTCCTCTTTCCTTGTGCCGGACTTGAGGATGTCTATGGCCGGGAACACACGCTTGTCCGCGATCTTGCGATCCAGAACGATTTCCGAGTTACCGGTGCCTTTAAATTCTTCGAAGATCACCTCGTCCATCCGGCTGCCGGTATCGATCAGCGCAGTGGCGATGATAGTCAGCGAACCACCCTCTTCAATGTTCCGCGCAGCACCAAAGAAGCGCTTGGGCCGTTGAAGGGCATTTGCGTCTACACCACCGGTTAGAACTTTACCCGAGGAAGGCACCACGGTGTTAAACGCTCTACCAAGTCTTGTGATCGAGTCGAGAAGAATAACAACATCTCGTTTATGTTCGACAAGACGCTTCGCTTTTTCGATCACCATCTCGGATACGGCCACGTGGCGCGTTGCAGGTTCATCGAAGGTCGAAGACACAACTTCCCCCCTCACCGAGCGCTGCATGTCGGTCACCTCTTCCGGGCGTTCGTCGATCAGCAGGACGATCAGATAACACTCCGGGTGGTTCTGTTCTATGGAATGCGCGATGTTCTGCAGGATCACCGTCTTACCGGTCCGCGGCGGCGCTACGATCAGCGAACGCTGACCCTTACCGATCGGAGAAACCAGATCAATTACGCGGGCCGACTTATCCTTGATGGTTGGATCTTCGATTTCCATTTTCAGACGCTCATCTGGGTACAGAGGCGTCAGGTTGTCGAACAGGATCTTGTGCTTGGCTTTTTCCGGATTCTCAAAGTTGATCTTGGTGACGTTGGTCAGCGCAAAGTAACGCTCGTTTTCGTCAGGCGCTTTGATCTCACCTTCAACCGTATCTCCGGTGCGCAGCGAATGCTTACGGATCATGTCAGGCGAAACATAGATGTCATCTGGGCCCGGCAGGTAGTTCGCTTCAGGCGAGCGCAGGAAACCGAACCCGTCCTGCAGCACTTCCAACACGCCATCGCCGCCAACGGTCCAACCCTCATCCGCACGTTCGCGCAGAATCTGGAACATCATCTCGCCTTTGCGCATGGTTGAGGCGTTTTCGACCTCAAGCTCTTCGGCCATCGCCAGAAGGTCTTTTGGGCTTTTGGCCTTAAGATCGGCCAGATTCAGAGTTTCAGTTGTCATGATGATACGGACCTTGGCCGCTTGGATCGCGGCACCAGAGTGGAATTTCAGAACGGAAGATACCTCGCCCGGACGGGCGCGTTACGCGATAGATAAGCGCTTACTTAAGAAGAGTCAAACAGGCCCTTAGAACTTCAGTACGACCGCCAGAACGATCACAACCATCAGAATGGTCGGAACCTCATTCATCATGCGATACTGCCGCCCAGTCAGCTTATTTCGCCCCTCAGCAAGGTCCTTGCGCCGGGCCATCAACCAATGATGAAACCAGGTCATCCCGATCACAGCTGCACCTTTGACCCAAGGCCAGCTCCAATCCCATCCGACGATACCGGGCGTGAACACCATGATCAGCCCGCAGATCCAGGCCACGATCATTGCTGGACGCATGATCACGCGCATCAGCTTTTCTTCCATTTCGAAGAAAATTTCCTGCGCACCATTCACGGCCTGCGCTTTTTCGACGTGATACACAAACAGTCTGGGCAAATAGAACAACCCGGCCATCCAAGAAATCACCGCCATGATGTGCAGTGATTTCACCCAAGGGTATATTGCGAAAAGAATGTCGGTCATCGGGCTTCCCGGATCTGCCTTGAACCCTCCTAATAAAAAAATAAAGAAAGAAAAAGGAAGATGGTTTTGTAGGGAGATCAAAATCGGTGGATTACTTTTTTGTCCTGCATTTTTCCCCAGGTGGACAAAACAATTAGCTGAGCTGTAGGATCTATTGATATTTCTAAAAACAACATAATTACAGATACTTACTGTGATCACTTATAATATTATCTGTGGATAACCAATAGGGTATCTTGGGATAGCCTGCTTATCCGATCTTTTCGACTTATCCTTGTCCCATCTGGACAGGATCCGGGCGACTCGGGGAAGTCTTGCTCCAAATTCCCGGGGTTGCGTGTCAACCGGAAAGCCATACAAACCGTTCAAGACTACTCAATGATTTGCACACGGGGTTTTCCACATGACTGTCCCCATAGTCCTTGCCTCGGGGTCCGAGATCCGCGCGCAGCTGCTAAAAAACGCAGGCGTCCCGTTTTCAGTTCAGATCGCGCGTGTGGATGAAGATACGGCCAAGCGTTCGCTATTGGCCGAGCGGGCATCGCCCCGCGATATCGCTGATGCACTGGCCGAGATGAAGGCGCGTAAAATTAGTGACAAGGTTCCGGGTGCCATGGTCGTGGGCTGTGATCAGGTTCTGGACTTCGATGGTCAGCTTCTGTCGAAACCGGAAACGCCGGAAGAAGCACTGGCGCAGCTAAAAGCAATGCGCGGCAAGCGGCATATGTTGCTGTCCGCCGCGGTGATCTATCAGGATGGTGAACCGATCTGGCGGCATGTCGGTCAGGTGCGCTTGCGGATGCGGGCCAGCTCGGATGCCTATCTGCGCGATTATGTGGCGCGCAACTGGGAAAGCATTCGTCATGCGGTGGGGGCCTATAAGCTGGAAGAAGAAGGTGCACGTCTGTTCGCTACCATTGACGGCGACTATTTTAACGTCTTGGGTATGCCCCTGTTGGAGCTGCTTAATTTGCTGGCCGTGAAGGGAGTGATCGATCAATGACGGACCATCGAATTCCTCTGGCCGGAGTGATTGGGCATCCGGTTGCGCATTCCCGGTCACCAAAGCTGCACGGTCATTGGCTGAAAACCTATGGGTTGGCAGGGCATTATATCCCGATGGATGTCGCGCCGGCCGATCTGGAAACTGTTCTGCACACGCTGCCCAAAGCCGGGTTTGTTGGGGCCAATGTGACTGTGCCGCACAAGGAAGCGGCTTTGCGTTTGGCAGATCACGTCTCGGACCGGGCCTCGGTCATCGGGGCGGCAAATACACTTGTATTTCGCGAGGATGGCTCGATTCATGCGGACAATACGGATGGGTACGGCTTCATGGCAAATCTGCGCGCGGGTGCGCCGGATTGGAACCCGGCGGATGGTCCGGCGGTTGTATTTGGTGCAGGTGGTGCCGCCCGTGCTGTTTTGCAGGCTTTGGCAGAGGCTGGCGTGCCAGAAATCTTGCTGACAAACCGCACGCGCACGCGCGCCGATCATTTGAAAGAAGAATTCGGCCAGCGGATCACAGTCGTGGATTGGGTGCAGGCAGGAAACGTGATCGAGAATGCCGAACTGGTCGTCAATACGACTTCGTTGGGTATGCAGGGGCAGCCGGAACTGCGCGTTCCGCTGGACGGATTGCAACCCGGCGCTGTTGTCACCGACCTGGTTTATGCACCGCTTCAAACGCGTCTCTTGCAACAGGCGGAAGAGGCGGGATGTACCACTGTCGACGGGTTGGGAATGCTGCTGCATCAGGCTGTTCCCGGATTTGAACGCTGGTTCGGTGTCCGTCCTGAAGTTGATCCCGAAACGCGCGCGGCGGCCTTGGCATGAGTTTTGCACTCGGGCTCACCGGATCAATCGGGATGGGCAAAAGCACGACCGCTCAGATGTTCGCAGATGAAGGGTGCGCTCTTTGGGATGCGGATGCGGCGGTCCATCGGCTTTATGCAAAGGGTGGTTCTGCAGTTGAGCCCATGCGCAACGCGTTTCCATCTGCGATTGTGAAGGAAGCCGTTAGCCGCGAAGCTCTAAAAAAGATCATTTCGAATGATTCTAATGCATTGAAAATAATTGAGAATATCGTACACCCTTTGGTTGCCGAGGATCGCGCGGCGTTTCGTGCAGCGACCTCAGCCGATATCCTGGTGTTTGACATTCCATTGTTGTTTGAAACCGGCGGTGAAACTGTAATGGACGCCGTGGTCTGTGTCCGGGTTCCGGCTGATGAACAAAAACGACGCGTCATGGCGCGTGGTACGATGACTGAGGAACAGTTTGAGCAGATCCGTGCCAAACAGATGACTAATGACGAGAAATGTGCCCGGTCTGATTTTGTGATTGAAACGGATAGTCTGGACCATGCCCGCGTGCGGGTGCAGGATGTGATCAGGCAGATACGGGCGGGGATGGCAGATGCGTGAGATTGTACTCGATACCGAGACCACCGGGTTTGATCCTGAAAGCGGTGACCGGATTGTCGAGATCGGCGCAGTGGAGCTGTGGAACCACGTGGCCACGGGAGAGACCTATCATGTCTATATCAACCCGGAACGCTCAATGCCTGATGAGGCGTTCGGTATTCACGGAATCGGCCCCGACTTGCTGGAGAATCCACGCCCGCCGGAAAAAGGCGAAGTGACGCTTAAGGACAAGCCTGTCTTTGCCAAAGTTGGGCAAGGATTTCGCGATTTTGTGGGCGACGCCAAGCTGGTGATCCACAACGCCTCGTTCGACATGAAGTTTCTGAATGCCGAGTTGAGGTGGATGGGCGCGTCACTGATTCCCATGGATCAGGCAATCGACACACTGGCCATAGCGCGTAAACGGTTCCCGGGCTCGCCCGCCTCGCTGGATGCGTTGTGTCGTCGGTTTGGTATCGATAATTCGAACCGGGTGTTACACGGGGCGCTTCTGGACTCGGAGATCCTTGCCGAAGTGTATCTGGAGCTGATCGGAGGACGTCAGCCTGATTTCGGCCTGTCGGCAACTACAACCGCGATGGCCGGAGGCGGAGAAGAATGGCGCCCAACGGCACGACCCAATGCATTGCCACCCCGGATTACCGAGGATGAACGCGCAGCACATCAGGAATTTGTGGAAAAACTGGGCGACAATGCCCTGTGGACCCGCGCCTGACCATAGCCAGCCGCGGGTCAATGTCTTAAGCGTCGGTTTTTTGCGCTTGTGCGGCCTGACGGCGTGCCAGTTCGTTGCGATAAAGTGCCACGAAATCAATGTTATCCAGATTGACCGGCGGGAACCCACCGTCGCGGGTGATGTCGCTGACGATGCGACGCAGGAAGGGGAACAGCATGCGTGGGCATTCGATCATAAGGAACGGATGCACTTGATCCTCGGGCACGCCCTCCACGTGGAACAACCCGCAATAGTCGATCTCACACAGGAACAATACGTCTTCCAGGCCTTTGGCTTTAGAAGTCAGCTTCAGCTTGATCGAAACTTCGAATTGATGCTCGGTCGGGCGCTTCTTGGCATCCAGATTCACCTGAACCGAAATCTCTGGCTGTACATCGCCTGAGACGCCTTTCTGCGCCATCACGTTCTCAAAAGACATATCACGAATGAATTGCCCCAGGACGCGCATTTGAACCTGTGGTGCGGCTTGTGCCGCTGTGTTTTCTTTGGCGTCTTCTTCGGCCATTTACTTACTCCGGAATTGAAATTCGACACTGCTTATCAATTTGGGCGCGGTACCTCAATGCTGGTGCGGACCTTCCACCCATTTAGAGGGCTTTCCGGGTTCGTTACGCGGCCGGACTTCAGTGAATTCACCATCAATCACGTCGTCCTGATTGAACGGGTCTGGACCTGATCGAAACTGTGCGCCGGTGCCCATTTGGAATTGGGTGATGGTCGTCTTGGATTTCAGATAGCGGAACACAGCAACGCGGATGCCCGGAACCAGCAATGCAAAACCAACCGCATCGGTGAAAAATCCGGGGGTCAACAGCAATACACCCGACAAAAGGATCATAGCCCCATGTGCAAGCGGTTCAGTCGGGTCGTCCAATTCGGCAAAGGATCGTTGTAGATTGGCCAATGCCGTGCGACCTTGTGTCCGGACCAATACAGTGCCCAGAACGGCGGTCAGGACTACGATTGCAAGCGTTGGCCATAGTCCGATCAGCCCGCCAACTTGTATGAACAGGGCGATCTCAATGATCGGAACTAATAAAAAAGCCAAGAACAGGTACATTTGCGGTATCCTTTAGCATGTGCCGGGCTGTGGACTTGCGCCCAACTGTCACCTACATAGTGGCTTGAGGCCGGGTTCACAAAGTCCTGGCGCTGAAAAGAGTATGAAATGAGCGACAACCCTATGATCCAGTTGCTGGTCCTGGCCGGAATTGCCGTTTTCCTGATCCTGCGTCTGAAAAGCGTATTGGGCACACGCGAAGGGTTTGAAAAACCACCCCTTCAACAACAGCCAGATACCAATGGTACGCGCCGTGATTTCGAGGTAATCGATGGCGGGCCGGATCACGATATTACCGACCATGTCGCCGAAGACAGTGAGCAAGCGCAAACTCTGGCCGCGATGAAGCGGGTTGAGCCCAGTTTTTCCGTTAGTGAATTTGTTCAGGGTGCGCGCGGTGCCTATGAAATGATCGTGATGGGGTTCGAAAAAGGCAACCTGGACGAGATTCAACCTTTCTTGTCCGAAGAGGTTTTTGACAGTTTTGTCTCTGTGGTCGCTGATCGTGAAGACAAGGGCCTGACCATCGAAGCCGAATTTGTCGGCGTACGTGAAACTACTCTGGCAGATGTTTCGTTCGACAAGGACAGCAATCAGGCCGAGATCACCATGCGCTTTATCGGTGAGCTGACCTCGGTCGTACGTGATCGCGGGGGGGATATCATCGAAGGCAACCCCAATACGGTTAAACGCCAAAAGGACAGCTGGACCTTTGCTCGTGTAATGGGCGCGGACGATCCGAACTGGCTACTTGTTGCCACGGACGCATGATTGCAGCGATTCGGTCGCTTCTACTGGGGGTCGTCATGACCACTGCCAGCGCCGCCGGAGCCGAGGCGACGCGATCCATCCTGTCATTTGATAACCTTGATGGCTGGGCTGCCGACGATCACGGGGCAGCCCTTTCAGTTTTTCTGAACACCTGCGGCGATCTGAAGGATCCGGATTGGCAGGCGCTGTGTGGCGTTGCCAGGACCTATGAACCTCAGGCCGCACGGTCGTTTTTTGAGCTGTTTTTCCGACCGGTTCTGGTTGAAGACGGCGATGACGCGTTGTTCACAGGGTATTTTGAACCCGAACTGGACGGCTCTAAATATCCAACCAGCAAATACCGCTATCCGCTCTACCGGATGCCTCCCGAGGCGCGAGGCGCTGATCGGTGGCTTAATCGCCGCGAATTGCTGACCGGAGACGCGATGACGGGCCGCGGGCTTGAGATCGCATGGGTCGATGACCCGGTCGAGTTGTTCTTTCTGCAAATTCAGGGTTCCGGTCGTATTCGCTTGCCCGATGGCAGCGCGCTACGCGTGGGATATGGCGGAGCGAACGGGCACCCTTATCGTTCAATCGGAGCCGAGTTGATCCGTCGCGGGGCGCTGGGCGCGCACGAGGTCAGTGCGCAGATGATCCGGGCCTGGGTGCGCAAAAACCCCGAAGCCGGTGCCGAGTTGTTGTTTCACAACCCCTCTTATGTGTTCTTTCGTGAAGTGAACCGGGTTGCCCCAGAACTCGGACCTCTGGGGGCCATGAATCGCTCGGTCACCACGATGCGCAGCATCGCGGCGGATCCGGCATATACGCCCCTCGGGGCGCCGGTTTGGGTTGAGAAGGATGGCAAGGCCCCGTTACGGCGATTAATGATCGCGCAGGATACCGGTTCGGCCATTAAGGGCGCCCAGCGGGCGGACATTTTCTTTGGTACTGGGGATGAGGCGGGGCAAGCCGCTGGCCGTCTGAAAGACCCCGGTCGTATGGTCGTGCTTTTGCCGATCCAGCGAGCCTATGCCCTGTTACCGGATGAATTCTGATGACACGGCGCAAACTGACGTCAGAAGAGATCGAGCTGTGGCGCAAGGTCACCAAACAAGCTGAACGATTGCACCCCGAAATACCGCAGACCGTCCATCCCACGACATTGCCAAAACCCAAACCGACCAAGACCCCAAGGGCGCGCATCGAAGCGTTTGAGTTGGGCCAGACAGCGCAATCCAAACCCACGCGTAATAATCTCAAACCCTCGATCACCGAAGGATTGCGGGCAAATCCTGTGCGAATGGATACCAAGGCATTTGCGCGCATGAAACGTGGCAAGCTAAAGCCTGAGGGCAAGCTGGACCTGCATGGGATGCGTATGAGCGCAGCCCATCCCGCTTTGGTGCGTTTTATCCTGACCGCGCAAGCGCAAGGCAAGCGGTTGGTGCTGGTTATTACTGGCAAGGGAAAGGATCGCGACGAGCCCGGGCCAATTCCGACCCCGCGCGGTGTTTTGCGCAATCAAGTGCCACACTGGCTTTCTATTCCACCCTTAACGCAGGCGGTGATGCAGGTGACGCCCGCACATATCAGCCACGGTGGCGATGGGGCTTACTACGTGTACCTCAGGCGGGTTCGCTAACCCGATTGAAGTGCGCGTGCTATGCCGATCCAAACCAAGCCGCAAACGCACAAGAAGAATGCTGCGATCCAGAAGAATTGAGTGTTCAGTGAAACGCCTTTGTCGATCAACATACCGGTCAACGCCGGTCCGATTGCTGAACCCAGAACCATCACTGCAGCGGCCATGGCCTTGATTGCTCCTATGTGGCGCGTGCCATAGAACTCGGCCCAAAAGGCGCTGGGCAATGGATTTTGCGCGCCAGCTGTAAGGGCCAGGAAAACCATTCCGATCAATGCCCCGCCAATCGAAGTTGAGACCGACAGGATCGCAAATCCGATGGCCATCGGTAATTGATAATAGGGCATCATCCGGGTCGTGCCCCATTTGTCCAACGCCCAGCCCGCCGCAAACATCGACAGGATCGAAACCCCTGTGAAGACCGGGAACAGAGCGACCAGTTGTATGTGGGGCCAGCCTTTGATTTCGGCGAGATGCACCTGATGAAAAAAGAAGGCGGTGATAAACGCCGAAGGCGCAAGGATTGCGGGTGTCATAAACCAGAACAACGGGTTCAACAGTGCCTCGCGACGCGTCCATTGGCGACCCTGCATGCCGAAAGACGAGGCATTGGTCGCCAAGCTTTGCGGTGTTCGTTCCTGACGCAGCAACCGGATCAGTACGGGAATACCCAAAAGGGTTATGCAAGCTGCAAGCCCCCATAACCAGCGCCAATCCAGAAACGCCAGAGCAGCAACGAATGTCAGGGGCAATAGTGCCTCTCCGATTGCATACCCCAATGTTGCGATCGACAAAGCCTTGCCTCGTGTCGCTGTAAACCAGCGCGCCATCGCGACGGCCGCAAGATGGCTGCTCATCCCCTGACCGAGAAGTCTGAGAAAGAAGACCACAACGGGCAACAGAATAAGCCAAACATTCAGTGCCATTGCCAACGCGGCCAATGCCAGGCCGGTCAAAACCGCAGGGCCCAGCACACGTACGCGAAAGATATCAGTAAGACCTCCGGCCCAGATCATCACCAAAGCGGAAACGGTTGTGCCAAGCGAATAGAGCCCACCCCAGGCTCCGTGGCTTAGCTCAAATTCCGCCCGAATTTCTCCTGCGAAGATCGAGATGAAAAAGGTCTGTCCAAAGCTAGAGAGAAAGGTCAGCAGAACTCCCGCACCCAGCCAGTTTGCATTCTGGATCAGAAAGCGACGAAGGCCGGATCGCGTCACGGGGTGCTGACCTGCGCCTGCCCGGTTTCGGTCAGAATGATTTCTGTCGCGCCATCCGTATTGCGTTCGCTGGGAGGTACGAGCACATCTATGCCGGGCCGGTCAGGACCGAATGTATTGCTGACCCTGCGGACCGAGCTGAGAATCGCCAGAAGTGCGGGCGAGGTTGCAGCCACGAAATGGGACGACCCTGCATCGCTGTTGAATGCGGTCGTGTCGATCACGTTTATCGGGTATTCGGCCAATGCGTCGGCCGAACTGATATTGCCCAGCCTCTTACTGTCCGCAGTACCGCGCAACCGCGCCGACAGGTTTAGGATCTTATCTTTCCTAGATACCATCACCACAAACGGATCTGGCGGGTTTTTGATACTGTTCATCTGTGACCTAAACAGATCGACATCCAGATCGGGCGAGATCAGGATAACCCCCTCCAGATTGCGGTTTGACCAGCCGGGTTCACGCAGTTCGGCTTGCCGCATCATTTCCATCGACAATGCACTGCCCATCGAATGCGCGATTAGGATAACCCGATTGACGCCCATTGATTTGAGCAGCCGGATCGTCTGCTCCAACCCATCGCGGGCAAACAGCATACTGTCCAGATCATAGGCATATCCTGTTCCGCGCGCCTGGCTGGGCCAGGAATAGATCAGAGTGGTTCCGGGGATACCGATATCATGGCTTAGCTGGGCTGCACGAAAGGCAGTTTCGGTTTGCGTTGCGTTATAGCCGTGGACAAAGATCACCACGTCATCCACGCCACGCAACCGGGCCGTTAGATCTTGCGGACCTGAAAACTCGGTAACATCCGCTACAACAAACTGTTTGTTCGGATTCGGGTTCGCGTAGGAAAAATTTAGGTCACCCGGCGTGTGCGACGGCGGGATCGAGACGGTCATCTCAAGATACCGCAAAGCCTCGGCGCGTTTTGCGCCATAGCTACCATCCATGTCGCGCGCGCGGGTTGTTGCTGCAAAGACCGTTGCAGGGGTACCGACCTTCAGCGCTTCGGGCGTGATCTCGGTTATCGAACGGTCCGCGCAGGCGGTCAGTAACGACATGGTTATAAAGATGATCAGATAGCGCAGCACGGTATGTCCCTACACGGTTACAGCACTACGCTATCGCATTCCCATCGCGCGTCTAGACCGAGGGCACGAGCAACAGGCAAAAACCGGCTTGCTGCTGTTACAAAACGTAACGGCTGAGGTCAGTCGATTTTGTCAATTCACCCAGATTGTCGTTTACGAAACCCGCATCAACGGTGATCTCGGCGCCCGCTTGATCCGGCGCGGTGAATGAAAGCTCTTCGAATACGCGCTCCATCACTGTGTACAGCCGCCTCGCACCGATATTTTCAATGCTCTGATTCACATCAGCGGCGATACGGGCCAAGGCTGCGATTCCGTCTTCAGTGAAGCTGACCGTGACCTCTTCGGTACCCATCAGGGCGGTGTACTGGAGGGTCAGCGCATTATCGGTTTCGGTCAGAATTCGCACGAAGTCTTCTTCGGTCAGCGCTCGCAGTTCCACGCGGATCGGCAATCGACCCTGAAGTTCCGGCAACAGGTCGGACGGCTTGGCGATATGGAACGCGCCGGATGCAATGAACAGGATATGGTCGGTTTTCACCGGGCCATGTTTGGTGCTGACTGTGGTTCCTTCAATCAGCGGCAGCAGGTCGCGCTGAACCCCTTCCCGGCTGACATCGCCACCGCGCGCGTCCGAGCGGGCGCAGACCTTGTCGATCTCATCCAGAAACACGATGCCGTTCTGCTCAACAGACTCCAACGCAACGCGGGTGACGGTTTCGTCGTCCAGCAGCTTGTCGGCTTCTTCCCCGATCAGGGCATCGTAGCTTTCGGCGACAGTCATGCGCTTCTTGACCGTGCGACCACCGAAGGCTTTGCCGAATATATCGCCCAGATTCATCATCCCCATCTGACTGCCGGGTTGGCCCGGAACGTCGAACATCGGCATCGGGTTTGAGGTATCGGACAGCTCCAATTCGATCTCGGTATCGTCAAGCTCGCCGGCCTTAAGCTTCTTGCGGAACATCTCACGCGTGGCTTCGCGGGCGTCGGTGCCTGCAATCGCCTCGATCACGCGATCCTCGGCGGCTTGATGGGCGCGGGCTTTGACATCTTCCCGCATGAATTCGCGGGTTTGCAGGATCGCAGCATCGGCCAGATCGCGCACGATCTGTTCAACATCACGGCCGACATAGCCAACCTCGGTGAATTTGGTGGCTTCAACCTTAATAAACGGCGCGCGGGCCAGCTTGGCCAAACGGCGGCTGATTTCTGTTTTGCCAACGCCGGTGGGACCGATCATCAGGATGTTTTTCGGATAGACCTCGTCGCGGATATCATCCGGCAACTGTTTGCGCCGCCAGCGGTTGCGCAGCGCCACGGCGACGGCGCGTTTTGCATCTTTCTGCCCGATGATAAAGCGGTCCAGTTCCGAGACAATCTCGCGCGGGGTCAGGTCGGTCATAAGTGTTCTATCCGTATGTTTCGCTGCGAAACCTAATCATACGGCGCGAAAACACAAGCCGATCACGGAAAGATCACGGCAACTCACAGACAGCACACGGAAATTCGTGGCGATGTGAATCGTCAATCACGCGGCAACTGCTGCATAACCCTTTGCGACGGACACCCCAGTTCGCATCATTTTACGGAGATACCTCATCATGATGACTCGTCGTTCGCTTTTTATGAAAGCTGCAGCTACAGGCGCGGCCCTGACCCTGGCCGGCACGACCTCTGCCCTGGCCGGCGGCGCCAAAAAGAAAGGCACGTTCGAAGGTCGCTCGAACCACATCACCACTGGTTCGGTGAAGCTGGTCAAAGACGGCGAACGTTACATCGTTGAACTGGGTCAGGATTTTTCGCTGGATGGCGGCCCGGACCCACGCGTTGCGTTTGGCAAGGACGGCACATACGCCTCCGATAGCAAGCTAGGCGCGCTGCTGCACCTGACCGGTAAGCAATCCTATGCCGTTCCGCCAACCATGGATGTCTCGGCCTATAACGAAGTCTACATCTGGTGCGAGGTTGCTGGTGTCCCGCTGGGCGTCGCTTCGCTGAAGTAATCACGACTGTCAGAGGTCGGAGTTTCCGGCCTCTGACACGCCGTTAGGTAACAGCGCAACTGTCTGTTACACTCGCCCCAAGATATTGGAACTGGGGGCGTTTTTATGACCAAGATTGCCAAGATTACCTTGCTGTTCGTGGTTTTTGTCGACCTGATCGGGCAAGGTCTGGTGTTTCCCATAATCAACTCTCTGATCATGGAAACAAAGTCGGGCTTTCTGCCAGAAAGCACGGCCATGGGCACCCGGCATTTCTATTATGGTCTGGTGATCGGCTGCTTCTTTCTGTCTTGGTTTCTGGGGGTGGTCTATGTCTCGAAAGTCTCGGACTCCATCGGGCGCAAGAATGCCCTTCTGGTTTGCCTGACCGGAGCGCTGGTCGGCTACGCCCTGACCATTGCTGCGCTTTATATGAACAGCTTGCTTTTACTGATCATTGGCCGGTCGATCACCGGATTTACCGCTGGCAATCAGCCGATTGCGCAGGCTGCAATGATTGACGGCAGCACGGATGCAGCCGACCGAGATCGCAACATGGGCTACATCGTGACTGGCGTCAGCTTTGGCCTTGTGGGCGGCCCGATTATCGGCGCGGTCCTGTCAGATGCCGCCTTGCTGGGCAGTGCAGCGACGTTAAAGACACCTTTCTACGGGGCGTTTGTTCTGGTCCTGATCGCGATCTTCCTCGTGACCACATTCTTCAAGGATACCAGGACCGAGCGCGAACCCTTTGTCTTCCGTCCCCGTGACATCACCGATAGTCTCATAGCTGTCCGTGAGCACCCTTTGGTTCTCAAAATCATGCCCGTCTATGCGCTGTTCATGGTTGCCAACGTCACTTTCTATGTGTTCGTCGACAACTTCCTGACCAGCGCGTGGGGCTATGGCGTGATCGGAGGTAGCATGGCGATGGTGGTGATCGGCGTTGCGCTAGCCTTCTCCAGCACCTTCCTCGTGAAGCCTGCACAGGAACGATTCAGCAAGCACCAGATCATCTATACGTCATTGGTGGTTATGGTGATCTGCGGCTTTGGCTTTGCCTTCAGCCCAAGCGGTGTGCTGAGCTTTATCCCGGTCTTCTTCTTCTATTTCTTCTTCGGCGTATCTTATCCGACGCTGCTGGGCTTGTTCTCATCCAGCGTTTCCGAAACGGATCAAGGCTGGGTTATGGGCGTAACCACAGCCGTGTTCTGCCTGGCAGGCGGTATCATGTCCCTGATCGGAGGCGGATTGATGAGCATCGACATCCGCGTGCCCTACTACATCGTAATCGTGACCGCGCTGATGGGTCTGATCGGGATGCACATGCGCTGGAAAGGGAAAGAGATTAAAGCGCTATTGGCCTAAAGAACATCCGCTGGAGCGGAAGGGGTTACCTACTCCTGCTCTTCCTCGATTATTTCTTCGTCAAGTTTGCGCTGGCTTTCCTGTAGTGGCGCGCGCTCAATCAGTGCCCAGATTTCCTTTTTAGTCTTCTTAGAAACAGCGCCTCGGGCTTCCAGCTCGATCAACAGCGAGCGTGTTTGATCTTCGGTACAGCCTATTGTTCTGCTGAGCCGTTCCAGAGTTTTGAACTTGTATTTCGTATCCCTCAACATGGACTCTAGGAGCTTCTTGCGCGGCTCTTTCCATGTCTTGGCGTGCTTCCGGCTTCGATATTCCTCAAGCACAATCGGCCCAACAATGCCGCCAATCAGCCCACCAAATATCGCTGCCAGAACTGCACTCATGATCCGATCGTCTCAACCGTCAGATTGCCATTGGTATAGACGCAGATATCCGCAGCAATTGCCATGGCTTCACGCGCCACATCCTCGGCCGGTTTATCGCTATCCATCATCGCGCGGGCCGCCGCCAAGGCAAAGTTGCCACCCGATCCGATTGCAGCGACGTTGTGTTCCGGCTCAAGCACGTCCCCTGCCCCTGTGATCACGAGCAGATCCTTACCATCGGTAACGATCAGCATCGCCTCAAGCTTTTGCAGGTATTTGTCGGTGCGCCAGTCCTTGGCCAGCTCGACCGAAGCGCGCGCCAGTTGGCCGGGTGTTGCCTCAAGCTTGGCTTCCAGCCGTTCCAAAAGAGTGAACGCATCCGCCGTAGATCCGGCAAACCCGGCGACCACTTCGAATCCGCCCGGTGTCAGGCGACGTACTTTTCGCGCGGTGCCCTTGATCACGGTTTGGCCCAGGCTGACCTGCCCGTCCCCGGCGATGACAACCTGCCCGCCCTTCTTGACGCCGATGATGGTCGTGCCGTGCCATCCGGGAAAATCGCTGTCTGCCATGAATGCCTCCGTTATCTGTGCTGCCATATATGGGCCGGGTACGGGTTCTGCGCAACCGGTTCTAAAACCGCCCAAAAGATATGCAGAAAATGCAAACCGGGACTGTTGAGTCAGCATTTGTGAGACTCAGCCGGTGACGTTACATGAGGCTCACAACCGACAACAGGTCGGCTGTTTCTGTTGAAAAGGACTACGCACATGGCAAACGCTGTCGCAAAAACCCATGCGCCGCTCGGAGCAGTCACCATCCTGCACGCAGTGGACGTATTCTCCCACTCATTCGAAAATGTTGTTGAATGGTATCAATCTCGCAAGACCCGCAATGAACTGGCGCGTCTGAGCGATGAGCAACTGGATGATATAGGCCTGAACCGTGCCGACATCGCCAAGTTCTGATCTAAGATCAGAATTAGACGTAAGATGAGCCGCTCAGACGAGCGGCTTTTTCTTTTTCAGCTCTTGACGAATTTACCCACCAGATCAGGCAGATATGCCTCAACCGCAGCGGTGGCGACAACATGAAGCGTGCCTGCCACGGCGTCCTCGACATCCAGCCCGCCTTTAACGGCACGGACCGAAGCGCGCCCCCGCGGAAGATCAGATGCGACAAGATCACAATCAACCGCATCGGGCCGCTGCACTCCAATCGTGACCTCAACGCGCATCTCTTCGTGGCCGATGCCCAGCTTAGAGAACAATGTGATTGACGAGTGGTGCAGTGCGTCCTGAACAGCGCGGCGCGCGGCCTTGGTATAGTCTTGACCATAGAGGTCATTGCCGGTCCCCATCTCCAGAATGATGCGTTTCTCGGTCATTGCGCGGGCTCCATGTCAAAAGACACAATGATCGCCGCATTGGCGATCACCGTGCGGCCTTCGATGTGGGGCTTTTCAATATCCAAGCCGCCTTGCGTTACCGTGATTCTCGGTTGGCCGTATAGAAATACAGCTTTCAGCGCTTCGGTATCTACTTGGTCTGGTTGTTGGACGCCAATCTCGGCATCAATAATCATAGCTTCTTTCGGAAACCCGAACAGCTCTGCCATGTTCACCGAATTATGCCAGAGTGCATCTTTGACGGCGCGCAACGCCGCCTCGGTATAGTCCTCACGCCGCAACGACGTGCCCATTCCGAATTCTACCAGAACTCGTGTTTTTGCCATTTCTTGTTCCCGTCAGATCAGCACATCCGTGCGGTCAAACAAAAAAGGCGTCCCGCATGAGACGCCTTTGATGAAATTGGTTCACACCGGCTCAGATCGACTCGTCGATCCAGCTTTGCAGTGCCGCTTTGGGTGCAGCGCCCGCACGGTTTGAAACGACCTGCCCATCTTTGAAGATGAACAGCGCCGGGATGCCGCGTACGCCCATGGCAGCCGCCGCGTTCGGGTTGCTGTCAACGTCCACTTTGGCAATCTTCACCTTGCCGCCATATTCACTGGCTAGCTCTTCCAGAGCGGGGCCGATCTGCTTGCAGGGGCCGCACCACTCGGCCCAGAAATCCACCACAACGGGGATATCGGAATTCTTGACTTCGGCGTCAAAGGTATCGTCGGTTACGGCAACGGTCGACATGTCTGTCTCCTGAATGGGAATGCTTGGGCTGAGAACGTAGGTGCCGTTCGGGAGGAGGTCAAGATATAGCGCTACGCCTCAGGGCTTCTGTCACTATATCGTGTGGCAGCCACATGAGATGTGCAGTGCGGGTCCATAGTATTGCGGTGTGGATCTGGTGCTTGGGAAATATTTGCGACAGGGCATTTGCATAGGCCCCCATCTGGCGCAACAACCCCTCGGGGCAGGTTTCAGGGCTGTTCGGAACAGTCGCATTTGATTTGAAATCAATCACTTGAACTTCTGTATCGGTAACGATCAATCGGTCGATCACCCCATGCATTCGGGCGCCGTTCAAATCGGCGGTGACCGGGACCTCGGCCAGTGCATCCGGTGCAAATACCGGATTCAGATGATCGGCGGTCAGGACGGCCTCGGCTTCGTTTAGCAACTCCTGGCGTTCCACATCCTGCATATCGGCCAACAGTCGTGTGCAAAGATGCGACCATTGCTCCTGAACAACAGCGGGTAGATGTTCCAGCAATAGGTGCAGCCGCGTTCCACGGAGTTTCGCCGCCTCTTCATCCTTCCCGGCATCTCCGGGCAAAGCCTTGGGACCCCCCAGATCGGAAGGGCTTAATGTTTCTACCGGCGTTGGTGCTGGCGGTGCTGACTGATCGAAAAATTCCGGCAGGTTTTGTTCGATATTCTGGACGCTGTCATTTTCAACAACAGGCAATGCGTCCCAGTCTCCATGCGCCAGCCGGAGTGTCTGGGAACCAGGTATCAGAGTGGCCCCTGCACGCGCCATCGCGGCCTCGACCATTTGATACCAGCTGCTGCCATCTTTACCCACATCTCCGGCTGCGGCGACTATCAACCACTTTTCTGCTCGTGTTAGAGCCACATAAAGAAGGCGCAGCCGTTCATTCTCCTCGCGTCTTCGAGCTTCTTCACGCGCCGTAGCAATCAGTGCGGGTGAGGTATCAGAGGGTACTTTCCACGAGGGAGTATCCCCTGCCATCATGATCTCGGCATCGCGCGGTGGCTGCCGTTTGCCAGTGTCCGGCAAAATCACGATCGGTGCTTCCAGCCCTTTCGAGCCATGAACGGTCATCACTCGGATCATGTTGCCGACGCCGCTCATCTGGCGCTTGATCTCAAGGTCATCGGTTTGCATCCAGACCAGAAAGCCGGTGAGGCTGGGAATATCCGTCCGTTCATAGGCCAGCGCCTGTGACAGTAGTGCGTTGATACCGTCCTCAGCCTCGGCCCCTAGCCGACCCAGCAGTTTGCGACGCCCGTCATGACGCGTCAGAATACGCTCGATCAGGTCGTAGGGGCGCAGAAAGTCGGTCTGCCCACGCAGATCGTTCAGAACGGCCAGCGTATCCTGGAATTCTTCGGCCCGATTGCGCAGCGCGGCCCAAAGATAGGGTTCTTCCCTGCGATGGGCCAGATCGAACAATTGCTGTTCGGACCAGCCGAACAAAGGGGACTTAAGGACCGTGGCCAGAGACAAGCTGTCCTCGGGTGTGGCCAGAAAACTTAGCAACGCGGCGAGATCCTTGACCGCCAGCTCAGCGCCCACTTTTAAGCGGTCAGCGCCCGCAATGGGCAGATCAGCAGCTTTGCAGGCACGAATGATCTCGGCAAATAGGTCCGAACGGCGCTGGACTAGAATCAGAAAGTCGCCGGGCTGGACCTTGCGGCGAATATAGGTGCCTTGAGTTTCTCCATCGTCGGGAATTGTCGCGCCGCCATCGATCATGTTCCGGATCGACCGGGCCACCTGCTCTGCCAGAATAACCGTATGATGCCGTGCGCCAGGTCGGTCGACCGGGTCGGTCCAATCGGTATCCTCCTCCTCCTCGACCTTTTCGACCACAGGCCACAGGTCAACACGACCGGGTAGATCGGCCTTGAAGGCACGGTGCAGCGAGTCTTTTTGGAACCCGGCCTCGGCACGGTTTTCGAACAGGATATCGACCAGTCCTAGGATCGCACTGGATGAACGGAACGAATATTCTAGCGTAGAATCCCACAGTTTAGAGCCTGATTCTTGCAGCTTTCGCCCAAACTCGGCCTGCATCCGGTCAAAGGCCTGCGGGTCGGCGCCCTGAAAGGAATAGATCGATTGCTTCTTGTCTCCGACAACAAAGATCGTGCGCTCAACCCCGGATCGGGCCCCTTCCCCGCTGGTGAATTCCTGCGCCAGTTTCTCGATCACATCCCACTGATCTGGACTGGTGTCCTGCGCCTCGTCCACCAGAATGTGATCGATGCCGCCATCAAGCCGGTACAGCACCCATTCCGCCACCGCCGGGTCATTTAACACCTGCCGAGCGCGCAGGATCAGATCATCAAAATCCAGCCAGCCCCGCAGCTGCTTGCGCCGCTCGTATTCAGGCAGGAAAGCTGCAGCAAGGCGATGTAAAACATGGGTTTTCTGAGCAGCAATCAACGCCAGCCTCTGTTCCCGCGCGGCCTCTACCCGCAACATGAGGGCCTCAAGCTGGGGCATCCGGTCGGCCAACGCCCCTTCGCGTAACGACTTGGTGGGGAAACTGTTGATCTTAGCTGTAAACGGTTCTTTTGCGGCCTTACCTGTAAGCAATACGCTTTCTAGCACCGAGAGGTCGCTCAGCCGCGCATCGACAAAGCCCATTAGCTTGTCGGCAGCTTTGGCGTTGTTTCCGCCGCTCTCTTTCAGGGCAGGTAAGATGGACTGGATCAGGTCAACTTCTCCACCCAGAAATACGCTTTGCAGCAAGGCTTGTTCATCAAATCCTTGTGGCAGATCATAACGTTGCAATAAGTCCGGCCAGTGCAGTACTTCCTCAAACTGGTTCCGCCTTTGCGCCACGGCGGCAGTTAGTTTGTCAAAGCCGGTATCTGTGACAAAGCGGGCAACATCCTCGATCAGTGCGGCCTGATGACCTTCGGCAAAATCCTCAATGATCTCTTCGCGCAGCAGGGCGGCAGCCCGATCTTCCATTTCGGCGAATTGCGGGCTGACCCCAGCCTCAAGCGGGAAGCGTCGAAGCAAAGAGGCGCAGAAGGAGTGGATCGTTTGGATCTTCAAGCCGCCAGGTGTTTCGATGGCGCGGGCAAACAAGGTGCGCGCCTGTGCCAAACGGTTGGGATCGATCACACCCGGGACACCGAGTTCAACCAGTTCTTCCTGAAGGGCGCTGTTGCCCAGCATCGCCCATTTGCCAAGACGCTTGAACAACCGGTTCTGCATCTCACTTGCAGCGGCCTTGGTATAGGTCAGGCACAGGATATGCTGCGGCTGCACGCCATCCAGCAACAGCCGCGCCACCCGGTCGGTCAGCACCCGGGTCTTGCCCGAGCCCGCATTGGCCGCCAGCCAGGTTGAGGCGTCCGGGCGCGCGGCCTGAACTTGCCGTTCGGTGGCATCATTGCGGGCGCTCATGTCAGGTCCTCCGGTGCGGTTTCTGCCGACCGATCCCACTCTCCGAAACGGGCGAGATGATCATAATCCCCGACATCCGTATCCTTGTGTAGCATCCGGCGTGACGAGAACCCCTGATCAGGCTCTAAATAGGCAGATATGAGCTCTTTCAGTTCGGCCAGTACCTTGTCGGTTGGCTCGTTCTGCAAGGGCGCGGGTATCTCTTTGTAGGTGCCGCCCATACCGATGAAAATCGCATGCGCAACGGGAAGCGGGTCGAATCCTTCGATACCGCCTTGCTCGGCCATCGCGGCTTCGATCAGTAGTTGTTTGTCGAATTTTGCCTGCTGGCTTTCCGTTGGCGGGGTGCCGGTTTTGTAGTCGATGATCCGCAAAGCTCCCTGCCCGCTTCGATCGATCCGGTCAGCGCGTCCGGCAATGGTGAAGTCCAACGGGGCCAGCGCTAGACGCATTCCAACTTCAAAGGCCACCGGCCCACCATCGGTGCGGCGGTGAATCTCGGCGGATAGAAAACTGTCGGTGATCCGCTCTAGCCGTGCCAACCACAGCTTTCGCGCTGTTGGCCATGCAACGTGTTGCAGCAGCAGGGCTTCGGCCCGTTTCAGGAAGTTTTCACGGCTCAGCAACGCCGGATCCAGAACACTGTCGCGCACGAACTGTTCCAGTACCTCGTGGATGACGATGCCACGTAACAGCGCGTCCGGAGCCTGTACTAACGGGTCCAGAGGCTTCAGGCGCAAAACGTGTCGGGCGTAGATGGCGTAAGGATCGCGGATCAGACGCTTGATCTCGGTTACCGATAGCCGTCGCGGACGTGCTGCGACGGGCGGACGTGGTGACGGTCGGTGAGCCGCTGCAATTTGGGGCGCATGTTCCAGTGTTTCTGCCCAATCCAACCATTTTTGGCCACGCGCGCGCATTGCCGCCAAAGCATCGGTTCCACCTTGTTCAGGCAAGCCCTGCAAAAGGTTGGTCATGCGGTTTAGCCAGCGAGAGGGTACGGTTTCCGCGTCATCCGAGCGGATCGCGCGGGTCAGAACCACCTCCGGTGCACCTGCAGCTTGTTGGAAGTCATGCGCGGATAAGCCGATCCGGCGCTCGGGCAGCAAAAGCCCCGCTTCGTTGCGCATCTGTCGGTTTAACCAGGGATCGGGTGCCGCAGACTCAGGCCAGCTGCCTTCGTTCAGGCCGCCCAGTATCAAAAGATCTGCGCCCTGTACGCGCGCTTCCAGCGTGCCCCAAATCATCAAATGCGGGTGGGGCGCATCGCGGTCGCGAACCTCCTCACCCGCCAATAACGCGCCCAGAAGATCCGCAAAATCATGGGCGGTCATCGCGCCACCGTGGTGTGCCTCGCCCTCCAGTGCCGCCATTACCGCAAGCGCCTTTTGGCCGGCATTCTTGTCCCACAATGTGCCCGGTTCACCAGTGGCACCCGCCGAGATTGTTTCCGCCAATGTGCGAAGTCGCGCGACCCAGTCTGACAGCGGTTGCTCATCTGGCCGGTATTGATCGCAGAATGCATTATTCACCCAGCGAACCCAGTCCTCGAGCGCTTCGTTGCGAATGGCAAAGGCTGTCAGGCTCACACTGTCGGGAAAGGGCGGGCCGTGGCGGCGCAGGTCGAGTTCCAGATCGCGGGTGTGTAGCAGATGGGCGCCCCGGTCGCCGCCATCATGGCAAAGTGGATGCTTGAGCAGTGTCAGCAATGCCTCACCATCCAAACGGCGCGCGAACAACCCAGCGACATGGCGCAAAAACCGACCGGGTGGAGACAATTGTAGCGGTAAGCCCGCGCTGTCATCGGGCAGAATATTCCACCGGTCCAACGCGGCGCTGACCTGACGTGTCAACATCCGGTCAGGCGTTATGAGCGCGGCGGTTTGCCCGGTTTCGGCGGCCTGACGAAGGCGCAGCGCAATGGCTAATGCCTCAGCCCGAGGAGAAGACGCTTCGATCAGTGTGACATCCTTGGTTGCACCATTCAGATCAGCTAGGTGAGGACCCTCGGTCATCCAGGCGTCAGTCACCGGGGCAGGGCGCAAGGCAAGTGAGATCAGCTTGTTACGCGCAGGTGAGGGCGCCTGTTCCGGGGTCCAAGGCTGAATCTGATCGGGAACAAGCCCAAGCCCGAGCATTAGTTTGCGGAATCGATATTGCGGATGATCCTCGGAGGTCAGGGCGTCATCCAGATTGCTCCAGACATGCTCGGGCTGGTCGAAATCATAGCCTGGCAACACCAGCGCCCCTTGCGGCAGGCGCGCGACGGCCTGCATCAGCATTAAGGTGGTTCCGCGTGACCCTGTAGAACCCGCCAATATGACCGGATGTGCAGGCGGCGAGATCTGCCAGCGCGCGATCAGGTTTTCGACCACGCGGCGTTGCCGGGCCTGCGCGTCAAGCGTATCTGCGCCAGACTCCATGAACTGATCTGTGATGCCGATAAATGCTTGTGCCCGGGCCCAATGACCGGACATGTCGCTGACATCCAGTTGCCTGATCGCCTCGGGTGAGACGCCTTCGCCCTGCATCTCGTCAATCAGCGCGGCAAGGCTGTCGGACAGATCAAAAAGTGAGGACCGCGCGGCCAGATCGGGTTGTTGATCCAGCAATTTGGCAATCAGCTGCGTCAATTCCAGCCTGCGACGTAAGGGTGGAATTGCGGGCGGGATCTGCGCGAGATCCGCGCTTTCGCCCAGGTCGGTGACCAAAGACAACCGCGGGAGTAAGCAGGGCGGTCCTTGATCAAACAGATCACGTACCCTGCGTGCCATGCGGCGGGTGTTGATCACCAGTTGAACCCGCGCCAGAGCATCCGGCGGCCGACCATCAAACCGTTGACGCAAGCCGTCTACCAACACCTTCGGGAAATCCGCGCCCGGAGGCACGGCGAACACCCGGGGCAGGACGCTGGGCTCAAACATCGGCAATCAGCCCCTCGGCCAGATCAATACCTTCGGGATGCCCCACATCGCACCATCGACCGGGGTAGGACAGCGCAAATAGGCGATTATGCTGCAGCATCTGATCCCACAACACGTTCAAGGAAAACACGTCCTCATCGAAGTCATGCAGCCCGTTGGTTTTGATTATCTGAGCCCCGCCATATATCAGACCTGCGCCTCGAGTGATCCGCCCGGTGCTGTCCTGAGTAAAATCACCCGGACCGGCATGACCAAAAGCCTGTCCGATCGGAATGCACATTAGAAGCGCATCCATTTCATCTGGATCCCAGTGGTCCCTGAGTAATTTCAGCGGGTTTGGTCCGGCCCAGATCGCATCGCTATTCAGGGTGAAGACCGGCTCGGGACCAAGCAGCGGCAACGCTGCGCGCAACCCGCCACCGGTGTCCAGAATGCGCGGCTCTTCGAGAGACAGCGCCACGTCGTGGCCCGCCAGATGATCGGCAATCTGGTCGGCGCGATAATGCAGGTTGGCGACAACACGTAATGGTCTCAGCGCATCGACCAAATCCAACGCATGGTCGATCAAAGGTCGCCCGGAGACCTTGATCAATGGCTTTGGTCGGTCTTTGGTCAAGGCCCCCATACGGGTGCCGAAACCGGCAGCAAAAAGCATTGCAGCTTGGGGCGTAGCGGTCATTGCGACCTCAGCTTTGCAAGGTTCTCCGGGCTTGGTTCGGGCAGGGCGCTGCGCAAAAGACCCGCCACGGGAACCAGCGCCGGATGCTCCAGATCGCGCATCAAATGGGCCCAGGCAGCGGGGATCAGGTCTACGTAATGTGGTTTACCATAATCTATTGCCAGCCGCGCAAATCCACCCAGAATACGCAGGTTGCGCTGTGCGCCCAGAACCGCATAAGCGGTACGGAAATCGTGCCCGTCAACACCGGTTGCAGTGATATAACGGTCGATCATCCGCATCTCGATGCCAACAGGTACAGTCCGGCGCACATCCTGCAGCAGCGACATCAAATCATAGGCCGGGTGCCCTAACATCGCGCTTTGGAAATCCAGCAGTCCTACGCGCGCCAGGCCGTCTCGATCAGGCAGCCAGATCAGATTCTCTGCGTGATAATCGCGTTGTACAACAACCCGTGTCCCGCCGGTTTCGCGGTGCAGGATATCGGCAAAGCGAAGCTCGAACCGCGCGCGCGCCTCTTCATCATGTGACCCTTGAATGCCTTGAGCGTATTTGGTGAAAGAAAGCGCCGCAAGCTCAGTCATCAGAGCAGGATCATAGCTGTCGAGCGAAAGAGTGTGGGCCGCGTGAAGATGGACCAGAACATCGGTTGCCACGTCATACAGGGTGCGTTCAAGCGTTGGATCGTCTCGCAAGACGCGGGCAAACAGAGCGTCGCCCAAATCTTCGAGCAGCAGAAATCCGAATTCACTGTCCTCTGCATAAATTTCTGGAGCACTCAGCCCGATTGAACGCAAATACTCCGACATGCGCACGAAAGGTTCGACCGACTCACCTTTGTCGGGTGGGGCGTCCATTAGAACCGCTGTGCGGCCAGTGGCGGGATCGGTCAAGCGCTCGTACCGGCGGTTCGAGGCATCGCCGGCCAAGGGTGCATGTTGCGCACCGCTCCATGGGGTCTGCGCGATCAATGCTTCTGCCAAAATGGCCCGGTTTGTCATTGGATCATCTCCAGCCTGGTGCTCCATTTCGGGTCCGACCATGTAAGTGAAACTTGCCGGGTGTCCTGATCGTCGGGGTCGGTTGCGAAATGAACAAGCAAGGCCGATTGTGGGGACAACGGACCCAGTTTTTCGGGCCACTCGATCAGGCAGATGCTGGTGTCAAATGCGTCGACCAACCCCAACTCTTCAATCTCTTCCACGGATGCAAGCCGATAGAGATCAGAGTGCCAAATTTCCCCGATCCGCGTCTCATAGACCTGAACCAGTGTGTAAGTTGGTGACGGTACATCCTCAGGCTTCATCAGCGTCGACTGGATCAGAGCGCGCGCGAAATGGGTTTTGCCGCTGCCGATCGAACCTTCAAGCAGGACGGTGTCGCCCGGTTGCAATGCACCCCCCAATCGGGTGGCGATTTCCGCAGTGTCCTGAGGGGATTTGAGAGTCATTTTCAGCGGCGCATTCATGGCGCCACAATGAACCTACGTCGGGTTGGCTGCAACCGGTTCAGGCGCTGATTTTTTGCTGCTGCGCGATGTTTTCAACGGCACTGTCTGAGGTGAAGCGAACGATGGTTGCCCCGTTTTGCATGGGACTGACTGTGCAGGTCATTGTACTGCCCGACTTTAGGGTCAGTTCGCCTGACCATTCGGCCCGGTTCTCGCGCGTGGTTACAAATTCCCGGATCTCGCCAAGGATTGGAGTGGCGGCGCAATGTTCCTGCCACTGGCGGGTGATTTCAAGAACAGTAGTAGGCTCAAACCCGACCTCGCCGCTGTCACCCCACATCAACTGGTAGGCATAGTTCGTCGTTGCCAGCGTCCCGTCATCCGAAAAGACAGCGATCGCATCAGCAAGCTTGTCCAGAATGGACTGCATCAAATCCATCTCAGCGCGGAACCTGCGCGTCAACGTAATTTCGGCGGTGATATCTTCGAACAAAAAGGCCACAGCGCCATCCGGGTGTGGGCGTCCGCTGACGGAATAGACTGAGCCTGAATGTAATGACCAAGTTTCCTGATAGTTCCCATCCTGGGCCGCTTCCAGTAGATCATTCATCTGACGCCGCCAGCTGCGGTAGTTTTTGGGCTCTGGCATCATATGCAGATCGCGCAACCGGTCAAAAAAGCTGGACAGGCTTGGGCGAAGGCTCAGAAAATCCGGCGGCAGTGAGGTCAGATCAATCAGTGCAGGATTAAACAAAGCCAACTGGCTGTTACGGTCAAAAATGGCCAGACCAATTGAGAGTTGGGCAAAGGTTTTGGTCATTGTCTGAACGAATTTGCGCTGTGCGGTTTCCGCCTCAACAATCGCGTTGATATCGACGGCATAACACAACTGACCCTGGTCTTGGGCAACACGGGTCAGATCAAACCACAATCTGGATTCACTGTCTTTGATCTGAACCGAGACACGGGATTTCCGGCCCAGTTGTGCCTCGTCTGAAAGCAGTGGAAAAACCGGTTTGGTCAAATCCGCATCCGGCCCCGAGATTTTCCGAGCCAGAGAAACATAGGCCGCGTTACACCAACGCACCGTGTTGCATTCGACCGACAGCCATACCGGGTAAGGTGCTTGATCCATCGCTAAACGGGTCGGGTCATTCGGGTCGGCGCGCTTTGCCGATACAGTGTCCTTCAGATCGCGCAACTGGACGCGGATCACCCCATCTATCCATTCACATGAGACTTCGCGGTCAACTGTGCAATCAATTGCGGATACAACCAGATGGCCCCGAGCCCGAACGAGTTCGGGTGTTTCCGGGAAAGAGGGATAGTCACGCTGAAGCAGCCTGTGCAGATCGGACCAGCTGGTGACGGACTCATATCCGGCCAATGCGATATCAGAGTGGCTGATCAACCTGTCCCCATCGAAAAGGAAGACCACATCAAATAGCGATCCGGGCGACGACAGCCCGTAATCTACAAGCGATTTCTGGTGCCGAGGCAACAACCACAATATGGCAAAACAGGCCGATACCATGCTGATAGCGGCCAGAATGATCCAGTCGGCCATTATTCAACGCCCCTGTCAAAACAACCCGAGCCTGTATGAAGGGCAATAGTTAACGGGATCTTAACTTAGATCTGGAAGGGTTGGTTTGCGCCCGAGGGGACTGGCGTGTCGCCTGTTTGCGCATCAATCAGTTTGCGCGGCCAGATTACCTTGACGATTGCCCCTTTGCGTTCCTGCTGATCTGTCAAAGTTTGATACGGGTCTGCGCCATTAGCAAAGTAAAGCTCGGCGCCACTGCGCTCGAGCAGGGTTTTGGCAATGAACAATCCAAGCCCCATGCCTTCATATTCGGGCCGGCTGCTGCGGTCGGCCCGGCGGCGGCGCATGAACGGATCGCCAATTCGTCCGATAATGTGTGAGGGGTATCCGCGACCGTCATCCATTATCGAAACACTGATCTGATCCGAGGTCCATTCAGCCTCGATCCAGACATTTGCCCGCGCGAAATCCACAGCATTCTGGATTAAATTGCGCAATCCGTGAATGATCTCGGGCTTGCGCAGAATTGAGGGTTGCTGAACATCGCCGTCGGCAACCGGCTTCTCTTCGAAATGCACTTGCTTGCCCCGGTTGATATGCGGTTCTGCAGATTCGTGGATCACCGTCGACAAAGGTGCCTGTCGGAGGTGAAGGTCATCTTTTCCGGCCCGTCCCATGTCACGCAATATATCGCGACAACGGTCGGCCTGCTCACGGATCAAAGCCGCGTCTTCTTTCAGTTCGGGGCGATCGTCCAGCTCTTCGATCAACTCTGAACTGGCCAGCTTGATCGTGGCCAAAGGTGTCCCCAACTCATGCGCAGCGGCCGCGACGACGCCGCCAAGATCGGTGAGCTTTTGTTCGCGCGCCAGTGCCATATGCGTGGCCGACAGCGCCTCGGACATCGACTGCACTTCTGAGCTGATACGATGGGAATAGGCGCCGATGAATATAATGGCGATGATGATTGCGGCCCAATTTCCGAACAACAATATGTCAGGGATATCCAAAACAAGGCCCAGATTGGTACGCAGCGGCAGGTGAAACTGTGCCAGCAATGTTGTCAGGATCACCGCAACGCTGCCGATGATCAGGGTTGAACGCGTGCTCATCACATTGGCTGAAATCGTCACCGGCCCGATCAATAGTAGCGCAAAAGGATTGTTAAGCCCGCCAGTCAGATAGAGCAGTATCGACAGTTGCAGTAGATCGAACAGCACCATCAGAAAGTTCTCGAACTCGGACAGGCGCTTGTTTTCGGGGAACAACAGGATTGCTGTTAGATTGCCCATGACGGAAACGCCAATGGCAAAGTAACACAGGCCAAGCTCGAGCTGCACATTATAGTATTGTTGCGCGACTGTGATTGCCGTGAACTGTCCAATGATTGCCACCCATCGCAACAGGATCAGTGTCCGCAACCTGATCCAGGTGCTACGTTCTTGCCCGCGCCAAAGGCTGGTGTTGGAATCCGTCATCTGTCGATTATGTCCTATTGCGTCGGCCCACAACGTTGATAGGAGTGCCGACCGAACCGATCAACAACCTTCGTCTCAGGATAGCCGTCATGCTCCGTCTTTATGCCATACTCGCAACTGTTGTTCTGGCCGTTGGTCTGGGTGCAATGTGGCTGCTGACACGCGGTGGTTCGGCTGACAAGTTTGCCCAGTGCCGTTCAAGCCAGATCGCGGGCGGCAGCGCCGCTATTGGTGGACCATTCGAGCTGGTCGACAGCAAGGGAGCGACGGTGACAGACTCGGATGTGATCACCGAACCAACGTTGATCTATTTCGGATATACGTTCTGCCCCGATGTCTGCCCTTTCGACATGTCCCGCAATGCCGAAGCGATTGACCTGCTTGCCGAACGCGGACAGTCGGTGACGCCCTTGTTTATTTCAATTGACCCTGACCGTGATACGCCCGAAGTATTGGATGATTACGCGTTCAACCTGCATGAACGTATGATCGCCCTGACTGGCTCACCCGAACAAGTCAAAGCCGCGAGCAAGGCCTACAAAACCTACTACAAAGCGCATGACAAAAGCGATGAGTACTACTTGGTCGATCACTCAACGTTCACGTACCTGGTCACGCCAGAGGACGGTTTCCTTGAATTCTTCAAGCGTGATGATACCGCCGAGCAGATGGCGGACAAGGTTGGTTGTTTCCTTGACAAGATCTGACGCGCAACAGTCGGTTTGACCTTTGGAATGGCGCTGCTATTACTCATGATAAAGCCAAACAGCGTGAAATAGCGGAAAGACCCACATATGGCAGACAGTCCCCAGCTTGAAATCGGCCCCGATAAATCGCTGCTTCTGGTAGATGATGACGAGCCGTTTCTGAGACGTCTGGCCAAGGCCATGGAAAAGCGTGGATTCGAGGTTGAGACAGCAGGTTCTGTCGCAGCGGGCCGCGCCATATCGACCGCACGACCACCCGCATATGCTGTGGTTGATCTGCGGCTTGAGGATGGCAACGGGCTTGATGTGGTCGAAGTTCTGCGTGAAAAGCGCCCGGACAGCCGGGTTGTGGTTCTGACCGGGTACGGAGCCATCGCCACTGCAGTCGCAGCGGTCAAGATTGGCGCAACCGATTATCTGTCCAAACCCGCCGACGCGACTGATATCACCAACGCATTGTTGGCAAAGGGTGACGAAATGCCCCCGCCGCCGGAAAACCCCATGAGTGCCGACCGTGTTCGATGGGAACATATCCAGCGTGTGTATGAGCTGTGTGATCGCAATGTCTCGGAAACAGCGCGCCGCCTGAACATGCACCGCAGGACGTTGCAGCGGATTTTGGCGAAGCGCAGCCCACGATAGGTCATCTCATAGGTAAATTTGCAAATCCTGAGGTATATCGCAGAGCAACTGCGTTTCTCGGAAGCTCCAGGTATCTTTAAGTGGTTGAAACTAACTAGGTCGAAAACTCGGGGTAAGGGAATATCTTGATGGAATCGAACACGCCCAGTGCCTCAGATATTCTCAAAATCTACCACTATAAAAGGCATTTTTTGCAAACCGTTCATATGCAGGCGTTTGATCCGCCGGCGCGTACATTTCTGTATATGAAAAATCATTAATGCGCCTGTTCAACGGTTATTGCTACTTTGCTGCACAGGTTGAATGCGCAGGCCGGTGGTTCAATGCAGATTGATATGAAAAGCATACACAACCCGCCGAAATCGCTGATCAAGACTGGAAGGAAGGCGTTGGATGTCCCGTCAGCAATTGAAGCGCTAGAAGAAAGAACGCGGTTTTGCTTCTCGGTCGTTCGTCACCCGACTGCGCGCACGCTCAGTGCTTTTTTGGGTATCTGTTAAAAACCCCAGGTCAAAAAGAAAAGTTTCTGCGGCATGTTGGTAGAGAACCAGATGGCGATCTCGGATTGTCAGACTTTCTCGACATCATTGCGCATGACGAAACTGCACGTGACTTGAACCGTCACTGGCGTCCGCAACGCAAAGAAATCAGTTTTGATTTCATCGATTTCGATTTTATTGGTCGCGTTGACGATCTGAATACGGCGCTGGAGCATATCTCTTATGAGATTTTTGGAAACCAAACTGAGATGCAGGATACCCGCAGTTCATTAGGACACTCTTCTTCCAAAGACGCCATACAGAGCTTGACGAGAACTGATCACATGAACCTTGAATCTGCGTTCTCAATGGATTTTGAGATGTTCGAAAACGTAAAAACACGGTTTAGCTGACGCTAAGCGATATTGGCCGTTTGATCCAAATTCGCTGTGATAAGTAAACTTCACTAAGCTCTAAGTTGCCTTGGAGACCAAGAGTTGTTTTTTGTTCGAACGATACTCAGGGTGTGTGTATCGGATGTGGGCACATATGTTTCGGAAGGGGTCCGCTACCTGAACATGCATCGTAGGACATTGAAGCGATATTTGACAAACACAGCCCGTAGAAAAATATGAAAATAATTCAATCGTTTACTCTGGATTAAGCCGCATGCACCTCGTGGCAACAATATTGTTGATCTATAGTGAACAATGTTAATGCAGTATGAACAATGTGTTCAAATCGTGTTTAGATTCTCTGTGACATCATCGCGGTGTTGTAGTTGCAACAATGCCGTCAAGTAAGAGGCAGGTCAGGCAAACCGTTCAGAGGATCAAGCGATATGAAACCGGACATGAGACCAAACCCTTCGCAGAAAGCAATCGAGAAGCTCTTCGAATTAGGTATCGATTTTCCCGAAGTGGGACCACCTGAAGATGCCGGTATGCCCGAGCTTCCTGAGCATGTGTTCCCCATTGAAGCGCCGGATTTGCCGGATCTTACTCTTCCTGAGGAAGCAATGGCTGATATTGAGATTCCTGCAGCCATTTTGCCAACAGATATCTTCGACTTAGGCTAAGTGGTCGATCGAGGCTGCAGACTTTGGTAAAGGGTGTATGTTTGTCCGCCGAAGGTGATGTCATCCGGCGGGCAATAGAGTGATTCTAGATCTGTAACGATAATTACCAATGCCTTCGGAATGATCGTTGCGTAATTGAGCCAGCGGTCAAAACCGGCCCCAAATCCCCAACCGACGCATTACTGGATCGCCCACCGAGAACTATGGTTTCAAATTCGGAAACCTTGTAGTCTTCGGTGCCTCAATTCGAGAACTGATTTTTTTCGAGTAAGTTACCCGATCACTCAGGCCATATTGGAAATTTCCGATCTTGATGCCGCTTTGCAAATCAAGGCGCGGGATGTTGTGATCGCTCCGGAATACGCTGCGCATAAACCTTGAGGCAATGTGAGTATGCGTGGGAGACATTGGGAATTGCCAATAACGCGTCCATTTTCGCTTGCAGCTTGTAACCCATCGCCAGCATTCTGTCATCCACGATACTGTTTTGATTGTATTTCTTCCAATACTGTTCGCGAAACCGGCTGTACCGGTCAGGTGCATCAATTGGTTTAGTGCCCTGACCCCGTAGGCGCTTTAGCTCGAAACTGTCACGTGTTTTCACCGGGTAGTGAAAAACGGCCGCCCAATCGTGCGAGATTAGATTTTTGGGCGCGGCCCCAAATGCGTGTCGCCGACGCACGCCAGAGCGATAAATATCGTCATGCATGGGATGCCCGGATGCATTGACGAATTGCCCCCCGTCTTGCTGAAACCCTTTAAATAAATGGGGTCGATGAATACCGAACCCGCGTATCTTTTCGGAGGTTTGAAAGAGCGTCTTATAGCGTTGATGCAGGCGATGGTCATTCTCGGCGCGTCTCAGAAAGCGCTGGGTGATCAGTCCGGGCTCCCAGGTCGCATGATGCCCGTCTCCGAAGATCAGCCAGTTCACCGCGATACCTTCCGCTTTTCCATGACAGCGATTGATCAGATCTGAGACTTGATTGTTAGGACCTGAACAGTAGAGGAATTCGTCACTATCGAGCCACATCAACCAATCGGCATAAATGAGCGATGGATGCAAATAGGCCTTCTCAGCGGCCTCATGTTGGGGGATATCGCCCGGTTTCAGATCTTGTAAAACATGAGAAATAACTCCGTTTTTATCAAGTAAATCAAGCAGTTCGGTTGTACCGTCGGTTGAATCATTGCTGTAGATCAGGATCGGATCAAACCCGATCAGCAGATGATAAGCGACCCACTCAAGAATGAATGGCCCTTCATTCTTTGCACAGGAAAACAACCCAACATTCATGCCGGTTCGACCCTAGGCTTGTTTATGGTCGGTGATCCTTGATGCACAGCTTACCTTCTGAAGATGATATTGCGCTGGGTTTGAAAGGAATTTTCATATCCACGAGCTGCCAGAGCAGCAAACAGGCTTTTCGCACCTGTACCGAGATTGACAGTTTCCAGTTGTAAATAGCACGGGAGCGCGTCGTCGTCGGCAGCCGCAAGGAAGGGCGTGAGGATGCGCGGCTCGTGCCCTTCAACATCCAGCTTGATAAAGTCCGCTCCGTATAGATGTTTTAGCTCTAACAGTGTTCGGGTTTGCACTTGAATGAGTTGGTATTTTGAATTGTCCACGCGTGCCATGTCATTCGTCAATCGCCCTTCACCCAGATTGGTGGCCGTATCGCCGCGAAGCTCTATCGAAAGCGCAGCGTCGACAGATTCGTCCGAGATGGCGAACGTGTTCAGATCGACGTTGCCGAAACCGTTCAACGCACAGTTTCTAGACAAGCGATCCGCCAGCACCGGGTTTGGCTCGAACGCAGAAATTTGGGATTCTGGGCCGAGGATTGACGCAAAGAACAACGAGTAAAGACCAAAATTAGCGCCAATATCCAAGACCTTGAGCGTTTTCCCTTCAAAGGTCTCTTTCAGCCAATTCAACTCAAGCTCTTCCGGAGATCGCCCTTTTCGCCAGAGTACAAACTCACTGAAATTGTCATAGGGATGCAGATGGATGTTCAGGTTTCGGTAGGTGACCATCTGCGGCAGTAGTGATTTTCGGATCAGATTGCGCACCCGACCGCGGCCTGTGAGGTTGTAGGCCTCACGTAAGCAGGCGTTGGCGTAATCCAATCTCGCCTTCGGTACCGATACCTGACTGTCTGCATCGCTCATTAGAACCTGTGCCCGGCTATAGTCTTGTTTTGATGGCAAATTAGCACAGGCCGCAACTCCGATCTATCGGTGACTTAGAGGCTGTCCAGCAACTCCTGATGCCGTTTGGTATATGCTTCTCTTACCTCGATGGGAGGGCGCAGCTTGATCTGCAGCCCCTCCAGAATTGGCTTGTCGGGGCGGCCGAAGAATTTTGTCGCCTCAGTATCTGAAAAGCCCGCGATTTGTGTCGCTTCCATCCAGGCGCTGATCTTGTCGGCTTTTTTGATCTGGCGCTTCACCCTTTGCGGCACCGCGGCAGGCAACCCGAAACGGATATGGATTGCAGCTGCCAACCGGTCGTCCAGCGCGCCATAATCCGGGCCGACCGCAGATTTGACCGGGGAAATCATGTCTCCGATCACATATTCGGGCGCGTCGTGTAACAGTGCGGCTAATCGCCATATTGTTGGTGCATTTGGTGCGATGCGGCCAAAAAGCTGTTCCACCAGCAAGGAATGTTCGGCCACGGAATAGGCGAAATCCCCGTTGGTCTGACCGTTCCAACGTGCTACAAAGGCGAGCCCGTGGGCGATATCTTCGATTTCGATATCCACCGGTGTCGGGTCCAGCAAATCCAGCCGCCGTCCCGACAGCATTCTTTGCCACGCTCTGGGTTGTGTTGCCATTTTGCCATGCCTTGTGAACTAGGACACGTTTAATCCGTGTTCTTATGCTATGATGTACCTGTCTGGATCACATGCTGCCAACAGTTTCTTGAGCATTCGTGCTTTGAACCGGTGCGATACGATCCCGACATTAAGGACTGAGGGGGGTGCAGACTCCTCCCAGTTGCGCCCCTCTCGAAGCGAAACTCGTATCGAAAGGAGCTTGTTATGTTCAAGCGTTTATTTGCTACCGCCCTCGCCTTTGGAATGGCTGCAACTGCACCGCCTGCGTTTGCACAAAATTGTGCAGAACGCGAGCACGTGATTACCAAACTGCAAGACAGTTATGCCGAAGAATTAGCCTTTGGTGGTCTTCAGAAGTCGCGTGGCGCACAGTCGGTCATGGAGGTTTGGACCTCGAAGGAAACAGGAAGCTATACCGTCCTGGTGACCCAAGCAAACGGCATCAGTTGCATTGTCGCCGTTGGCACGGATTTTTTTGAAGCGATCCCAAAGATCAAAGTTGAGGGTACGCCAAGCTGATATTTTCAGTGTCAGGAATTAACCCCGGCCACCTGCGTTGCCACCTGCCCCAATGAATGCTAGGGCAGCCCGGATCAAGATTTACCGGAGTGGAGCACCTAATGGCCGGGGACTATATCGTCAAAGACATTTCGTTGGCCGGGTTTGGCCGCAAAGAGCTGGATATCGCCGAAACGGAGATGCCAGGCCTGATGGCCCTGCGCGCAGAATATGGTGAAAGCAAACCGCTGAGTGGTGCCCGGATCGTGGGTTCGCTGCACATGACCATTCAGACCGCAGTTCTGATCGAAACGCTAGTTGCGCTTGGCGCCGATGTGCGCTGGGCATCGTGCAATATCTTTTCAACGCAGGATCACGCGGCCGCTGCAATTGCAGAGGCCGGCATCCCGGTCTTCGCGATCAAAGGCCAGACGCTGGAAGAGCATTGGGATTACCTGGACAAATCCTTCCTGTTCGAAGATGGCCCGAACATGATCCTCGACGATGGTGGCGACGCCACGCTGTATATCCTGCTGGGCGCACGCGCCGAGGCAGGTGAGGACATCATCCCAGTTCCGGGTTCGGAAGAGGAAGAAGTGATTAAGAAGCAGATCGCCAAGCGCATGGCCGCTTCTCCTGGCTGGTTCACCAAAATGCGCGACCAAATCCAAGGCGTGTCCGAGGAAACCACCACCGGTGTGAACCGCCTGTATCAGCTGGTAAAAGATGGCCACCTGCCATTCCCGGCGATCAACGTGAACGACTCGGTCACCAAGTCGAAATTCGACAACAAATATGGCTGTAAAGAGTCGCTGGTCGACGGTATCCGCCGCGCCACCGATACCATGATGGCCGGTAAGGTTGCTGTCGTCTGTGGCTATGGCGACGTGGGCAAAGGCTCGGCGGCTTCGCTGCGTGGCGCAGGCGCCCGTGTGAAGGTCACCGAAGTCGACCCGATCTGTGCCCTGCAGGCTGCAATGGACGGGTTTGAAGTTACCCTGCTGGAAGACGAAGTCGCCAGCGCGGATATCTTCATCACCACCACCGGCAACAAAGACGTGATCCGCATCGAGCATATGCGCGCGATGAAGGACATGGCGATCGTTGGCAACATCGGTCACTTCGACAACGAAATTCAGGTCGCCAGCCTGAAGAACCACAAATGGACCAACATCAAGGAACAGGTGGACATGATCGAGATGCCCTCGGGCAACCGCATCATCCTGTTGTCCGAAGGCCGCCTGCTGAACCTCGGCAACGCCACAGGGCACCCCTCGTTCGTGATGTCGGCCTCATTCACCAACCAGGTTCTGGCGCAGATTGAGCTGTTCACCAAAGGCGACCAGTACAAAAACGAGGTTTACATCCTGCCCAAACATCTGGACGAAAAGGTTGCCCGTCTTCATCTGGACCGGATCGGCGTGAAGCTGACCCAGATGGATAGCGATCAGGCGGCCTATATCGGGGTGAAACCCGAAGGCCCCTACAAGCCGGAACACTACCGCTACTAAGTGCGAAAGACGCATGACCAAGCCTTCCAGACGCCGCCGAATCCTGCTTTCGGCGGCGTCTTTTCTTTTTGGCCTCTTAACGCTGTTGATCGTGTTGGTCGGAGGCGTTTGGTGGCTGCTTGCCCATCCCAACACCCCTGTGTCCCCGTACTGGAACCCGCTGCGTGAGCTGACCGTGACTGCGCTGGTGACTCCAGTTACAGCCTATCAACTGAACCGAGCGCTGGCGGATGACGTCATGTGCCGCGCCGCTCTGGCTGAGGCTGGGGTACAGTTTGAACCGATGGAAGATCTGGTCGTGGACGAGAACTGTGGGATTGCGGGGCGGGGCCGATTGACCAACTTGGTGAAAGCACGGATCGCGGCGATTGAGACCCGGTGCGCCACCACCTTACGGCTTGCCATGTGGGAACATCATGTGGTGCAGCCTGCTGCAGAGAAGGTGTTAGGTACCGCAGTCAGCCGATTGCGCCAGATTGGCAGCTATAATTGCCGCCGGATGCGCACCGCGCAAGGACAAGACAATGGTTGGAGCAGCCACGCCACTGCGGACGCGATCGATATCGTCGGGCTGGACCTCTCGGACGGGCGCAGCTTGAACCTGCTGTCTGACTGGGGCACCGACGGCCCTGAGGCCGATTTCCTGCGTCAGATCGGGCGCGGGGCTTGCGATTGGTTCCGCGTGGTCCTTGGCCCTGACTACAACCGCTTGCATGCCGATCACTTTCACCTGCAGGGGCCTGGCTGGGGCTACTGCCGATAGTACCTCAGCGCAATGAAGGAATGAAATCTCCGCGGCCCTGTGGTGTGAAATCCAGTACATTCCACAAAGGCCAAGCTGCATCCACATGCCGGGGATGCCAGTCGCTGGGTTCAAAGAACAGCTCGGAACTCCAGAAGTGATGAACGCCATCCGGGAGGCGCTGAAAGACATTCAGGATAGGAAGCTGATCGCCCCCTTCGGTCTGGGCCAGATAGTCGCTCTGGTAATTCGTCCCCAGTGCAGAATAGAGCGGCAGCGCATTCCAACTCATCTCATCCTTGAGCGCCGAGAGTTTTTCAGGCGTGTTCTGCGCCACCACGGCAACCGAGGCTTTCTGTATCAGATGGTGGATCTGAGAGTTCAGTCCATCCAGAAACGCTGAACACATTGGGCAGGGGCGTTCCGCATTAGGTCCGTACATCAGCGAATAGATGATCAGCGTGTCCTTATCACCAAACAGCGAAGACAACGGCGCATCCTCGCCTGCCAGATCTCGGAACGCATAATCACCGGGGATTTTGCCCCCGGTTGGAAGAGAGCGGCGCAAGGCCGCGACCTCTTCAACCTTGGCTCTCAGGTCTCGCTCGGCAGAAAGGAGTGCGTTACGTGCGGATCGGTATTCAGTGGTTTCATTGGGCAGGGAAACGGGCATGAGGACCTCCGGGAATCATAATTAACAAAAATGTTAAATAATAAACCTGGAAAAATCAAATCGCGCAACCCCGCAAAGTTCAGCCTAGGGGGAAACCTTGTGATTTTTCCCTTTTGGGAATTTCGCCGACAAGGCTAGTCTCTTGCGCATCGGTAAAAACTTCCGTGACAATGGATTAAGGAGACTGGGACATGGGCAAACGCGACGAATTGATCGCCAAATACGCTGAAGATCTGAAAGGCAAATGCGGGATGGACCCCGATATGGACCTGCTGACCAAGGTCACCATCGGTTGCGGCCCGGCGATCTATGACGCGGATGCGTCGACAGTGGCAGCCAGCCAGGAAGGTGAGCTTGAGACCGTCAAGAACAACTTCCTGATCAAAAAGCTGGGCCTGTCTGACGGCCCTGAACTGATGGAGGGGATCAACAAGGCCATGGAAACCTATGGCATGTCCGAGCGCAACAAATATCGCGCCGTGGTCTATTACATGCTGACCAAGCATTTCGGCAAGGAATCGGTCTATAGCTGATCTAGCCTAAAGCCAGCTTAGCACCCGTCGGTCCTGCCGGCGGGTGTTCTGTATTTGAATGAAACTCTAAATACTTGGCGTTTGAAGCGAGGTTCTGAAATCGGCTAAGGTCAGGTCATGACCAGGACGGTCAGAACCAACAGATTTCCGTATGCGTGTGGTGAGTTTGGGAGCACGCGGGGTAGGGAAGGTTCTGCATCCGTCAGGGCCTTCCCTTTTTATTCAATCTGCTTCGGTCTGACCTAGTCCGCAGATCACCTGCCATTCTGCATCGCTGACCGGCTGTACAGACAGGCGCGAGTTCTTGACCAGAACCATTTCAGCCAGACGTTCATCTGCCTTGATCTGATCCAGCGTAACAGGGGTGGAGAATGGCCGGACGGCCTTGATATCCACGCATTCCCAGCGCTCATCATCGGTGGTGCTGTCGGGATGGGCCTCGGCGCAGACCTCGACAATGCCAACAATCGCCTTGTCCTTCTGCGAGTGGTAGAAGAACCCCCGATCACCGATCTGCATCTGACGCATGAAATTACGGGCCTGATAATTGCGGACCCCGTCCCATTCCTCGCCTGCATCCCCTTTGGCGACTTGCTGATCCCAGCTCCAGGTCGAGGGTTCGGATTTGAACAGCCAATACGCCATCAGCCGATCACCTTTTTCCACGGGATCAACTCGACCGAGTCGAACAGCCCGGCCAGCGCATAGGGATCATTTGCGGCCCAGGCCTCAGCTGCGGCCAGGTCATCGACATCCAGAATGACCAGCGATCCGATCATCGTATCGCCTTCCAGCAACGGCCCGGCCTGCGCCACCACACCAGTGTCATCGATATAGGCCAAATGTGCCGCGCGGTTGTCCAGCCGGGTTTGCAGGGCTCCGGCTTTGTCACGGGCGATCAGGGCGATGAGCATATTATTCCTCCTTGAGTGGGCGACCCAGCAGCGCCTGAATCGCGTCGGTGACACTGTATGCACCGCTGCTGAGTTTCGCCACCGTTGCACTGATCGGCATATCCAGCCCTTCACTTGCGGCGATCTCAGACATGGCCAGCGCGGTGGCGACGCCTTCGACGGTTGTTGTGCTGTCAAACGGCCTGTTTTGACCCAAACACAGCCCAAAACGATAATTTCGCGACAGTTCGGACGAGCAGGTCAATACCAGATCGCCCAACCCTGACAGCCCCATAAGCGTATCCGATTGGGCCCCGCGCAACGCGGCAAAGCGCTGCATCTCGGCAAATCCGCGCGTGATCAACGCAGCGCGGGCGCTATCGCCAAGGCCTGCACCAATGGCCGCGCCGCAACCGATAGCCATCACATTCTTTAGCGCGCCACCCAACTCGGCCCCGATGGTATCGGCGGTTCGATAAAGGCGCAGATTGGCAGTTGTCAGCTCTTGCTGAAGCGCCTCGCCCAGTTCGGCATCAGCACAAGCCAGCGTTAGCGCCGTGGGCAGACCGCGCGCGATGTCGTCGGCAAAGCTAGGACCGGTTAGCAGGGCCGGTTGTGCGTCCGGCACAATTTGACGGATGACGGCGACAGGACCCAGACCCGTTGACAGTTCGATCCCCTTACAACAGGCAACCAGAACCTTCCCGCTCAGTCGCGCTGCGTGAAGGTTCAGGGCATCACGCAGTTTTTGCATTGGCACGGCAAGCAGCAGTACGTCGGACCGCACCGCCTGTTCAATCTCGGCGGTCACCGTGATGTTGGCAGGCAGCGTGACGCCCGGCAGGCGATCGACATTCTCGCGTGATTGCTGCATTTGCTTTGCCTGATCGGGATTCCGCGACCAAAGCGTAACGGGACCATTTCCCGCCAATGATATGGCCAAAGCGGATCCAAAGGCGCCTGATCCAAGAACTGAAACGCTCATGCCTTGGCTCCTTTCTTGCCGCTGCCAAGCATCGCTGGGCTGGTTTGATCCAAGGGCCAGCGGGGTCGGGCCGTCAGGTCTAAGCCATCCCGCGCACCGGTGCGAAATCGCTCAATTCCTGCATAGGCAATCATGGCGGCATTGTCGGTGCACAAAGCCATGGGCGGGGCGATAAATCGGGCGCCCATTTCCGCAGAAACAGTCTCTAACGCAGCCCGAATGGCGGTATTTGCAGCGACCCCACCGGCAACGGCAATAACCGGTTCCGACGGAGAAGCCTCAAGATACAGCGCAATCGCGCGGCGGGTTTTCTCGGCCAGAGTATCGACGATAGCCTGCTGAAATCCGGCACACAGATCGGCGCGATCCTGTCGGGTCAGCCCCCCCTTCTCGGCTACGATCTGATCCCGCATCCGCATCAGCGCGGTTTTGAGCCCCGAAAAAGACAGGTCACATCCGGGCCGATCCAGCAGCGGCCGGGGAAAGCGGAAACGTTTGGGATCGCCCGTACGGGCTTCGACCTCGACCGAGGGGCCGCCGGGCTGCGGCAGGCCCAGCAGACGGGCGGTCTTGTCGAAGGCTTCTCCGGGGGCATCATCGATTGTGCCACCCAACCGGGTGAATTGCTCGGGACCATGCGCGATCAGATATTGGCAGTGACCACCCGACACCAGCAGCATCAGGTAGGGAAAGGCAATCCCGTCGGTCAGGCGTGGCGTCAGCGCGTGCCCGGCCAGATGGTTCACCCCGATCAGCGGCAGCCCGGTCGCCGCACTCAGACCCTTTGCGCACATCACACCGGACATCACGCCGCCAATCAGACCTGGCCCGGCGGTAACGGCGATTGCATCCAGAACATCTAAGCCCATATCGGCCTGTTTTAGAGCCTGTTTAATGCAAATATCCAGCTTCTCGGCATGCGCGCGCGCTGCGATCTCGGGCACAACACCGCCATAGGCGCTGTGCAACTCGGTCTGGCCATGTACCACGGATGACAGGATCTCGGCCCGCGCGCCTGCGCCCTGCCGCACCACGGCGGCGGCGGTATCGTCGCAGCTGCTTTCCAGTCCGAGGACGGTAAGTGTTTGCACCATAGGCCTGATCCGTTGCATCATGATTGCCAAGCGGGGTATCACCCCGCGCGGATGCAAACAATCCCAAGGCCGAAGGCGCCGACCGTTGTATTTGTTGATGACCCGCCCTCGCGCCGCCTCGGACAGGTTCGTTGCGCAACTGCCGAATTACATTCGGTCGCAAATTGCGGTTATCCATTCACCCTTGTTAAAGATCGAACCGCTGACGGTCGCGGTTCAGGCCGCTGAGTCCGCTGGGCTGATCTTTTCCTCGGCAAATGGCGTGAACGCTGCCGACTTGTTGAATGTAGATCGCAGACCGCCCGCCTATTGCGTAGGTCCGGCGACCACGCAGGCCGCGCAGGACGCGGGTTGGGACGCGCAGATGCTGGGTGCAACGGCCGAAGAACTGGTGGCCAATCTGCTGAAACTCAAGCCACGCAGCCCACTGCTTCATCTGCGCGGAGAACACAGCCGTGGCAACGTGGCCGAGCGCTTGACTGAATCTGGACTGACCACCCGAGAGCAGCCGATCTATCGGCAACAGCTTTTGCCGCTGAGTGATGAGGCGTCACAGGCCGCAGAGGGCAACCAGCCCATCATCGCCCCGCTATTTTCGCCCCGCACAGCGCGACAATTTGCCGACGATTGGAACGGATCTGCACCTTTGTGGCTGGCCGCGATCAGCGAGGCCACTGCGGAACCCCTTAAAACACTGCGCTTTGAACGGCTGAAGATCGCGGATGAACCGACCCCGGACAAAATGCAGAAAGCCGTGAAAAAACTCGTGAAACACGTGATGCGGGTTGAGGGCGCGCCGGGTGCAGATTAACTTGGGTTAGTCTGTTGTTCATGTGTTTTGGGAATCGATAAGGGGATTAACGCGGTGGCTGATAAGAAGAAACCCGATCAGGAACCGGTCGAAGACCCCAGCGTCGAAGAGGTGGCAGAGGCCACCGAGACCAAAAGTGATGCCGTCTCGGATGAGAAATCCATTGACGCGAAGGATGCTGCGGACGAGATGACTTCCGAAGCCGAAGCCGAAGCCGAAGCCGAAGCCGAAGCCGAAGCCGAAGCCGAAGCCGAAGCCGAAGCCGAAGCCGAAGCCGAAGCCGAAGCCGAAGCCGAAGCCGAAGCCGAAGCCGCTTCTGAGCTTGTCGAAGAAGTTGCACCAGCAGAAGAGAAAGTAATCGAACGCACCGTCGAAAAGCGTGGCGGTTTCGTTCCAGCGCTGCTGGGTGGCGTTGTTGCCGCTGGAATTGGGTTTGCCGTGGGTAGTGGAGGGTTTTTGTCCAGTGGGGCAGATAGCTCGGATGCAATTGCCGCGCTCGAATCGAAGTTGGCGGAACAATCCGATCAGATTGCGCAACTGACCAAATCTCTGGCTGACGGGCCGGATGTGTCGGGCCTGTCGGATCAGATCAAGGCTTTGTCAGACAAGCTATCGCCGGTTGAAAGTGATCTGAACTCAATAAAGACCAGTGTCGAAGGCCTGACTGGCAAGGTCGATCCGCTAGGGGAACGCCTGACCGCGCTTGAGAAACAACCGCTTGAGGCAAATGTTTCGCCCGAGGCCACAGCCGCATTCGAAGCAGAGTTGAAAAAACTGCAGGATTCCCTGGCCGCGCAGCGCAGCGAAGTGGAAAAGATGGTCTCAGACGCGCAGGCGCTTGAGGCGAAGGCCTCAGCCGAGGCACGCGCCGCGACCAATGCTGCAATCCTGTCGCGTCTGCATGGCCAGTTGGATGCCGGTCAGCCATATGAAGAACTGGTTGCTGAGCTGAAAGCCGGGGGTGTCGACGTGCCGGATGCCTTGGCTGCGTCAGCGACGGACGGGGTTGAGACGCTCTCAGCCTTGCGCTCGTCGTTTGCCCCTGCGGCGCGCACGGCGCTTGCCGATGCGCGCGACGCGAACAAAGGCACCGGGCTGGTTGCCTTCCTGCAGCGCCAAACCGGCGCGCGGTCGGTGACGCCGCAAGAAGGGGACGACCCGGACGCAGTCCTGTCGCGCGCTCAGGCGGCGTTGGCGGATGGTGATGTCTCAAAGGCGCTGACCGAACTGAAATCACTGCCCGAAGCGGCGCAGACCGCATTGGCGGACTGGGAGCAGGCGGCGCAGACGCGGGTCTCAGCCGTCGAGGCCGCAAATACGCTTGCTTCAAGCCTGAACTCGAACTGAAGGACCTGCCATGCTGTGGTCATTGTTAAAGATCCTTGTTTTTGTTGCGATTATCGGCCTGCTGGCCATGGGTGCAGGGTTCCTGATGGAATCATCCGGCGGGGTGCAGATCACCGTCGCGGGCACGGAATACACGCTTGGTCCGCTGCAATCGGTGATCGCGCTGGGCGTGCTGGTGTTTGCAGTCTGGTTGTTCTTCAAACTGCTGACGCTGCTGATCGCGACGTTGAAATTCCTCAACGGTGATGAAACCGCCCTGTCGCGGTATTTCGACCGCAGTCGGGAAAAGCGCGGATATAAGGCACTGGCGGATGGGTTGATGGCGCTGGCCTCGGGTGAAGGGCGCGTGGCGATGACCAAGGCCAACAAGGCCGAGAAGCTGCTGAACAAGCCGGAATTGACCAATCTTCTAGTGGCGCAGGCCGCTGAGATGACTGGCGATACCAAGAAGGCGTCAGAGACCTACAAGAAGCTGGTCACCAACAACGCCACACGATTTGTCGGCGTGCGCGGGATCATGAAGCAGAAACTGGCTGAAGGTGACGATGAAACCGCACGCAAGCTGGCCGAGAAGGCTCTGGCCTTGAAGCCCCGGCACGAAGAGACGCAGGATGTGCTGTTGAACCTGCAGACCAAGGCGCAGGATTGGGCTGGGGCGCGGTCCACGCTGACGTCAAAGCTGAAGGCCGGGTATCTGCCGCGCGATGTGTTCAAGCGGCGCGACGCGGTCTTGGCCTTGTCCGAGGCCAAGGTGCTGCTGGATGATACGGCAACCGTCGAACAGCAAGAACACGCGATTGAGGCGAACCGCCTGTCGCCCGATCTGGTTCCGGCAGCTGCTATGGCCGCGCGGGCCTATATCAAAAAGGGCAAACCGCGCGCGGCTACCAAAATTATCAAAAAGGCATGGGAGGTTCAGCCTCATCCCGATCTGGCCCATGCCTTTGCCGAGATTGCGCCGGATGAAACGCCCGATCAACGCGTCAAGCGGTTCACGGCGCTGACCCGGATTCACCCGGAGAACATGGAGACCCGCCTGATCCTGGCCGAGCTCAACATCGTTGCCGAAGACTTCCCCGAAGCGCGCCGCGCGCTGGGCGATGTGGTTGAAAAGCAGGGGGATGCCAGGGCCTATACGCTGATGGCTGCGATTGAACGGGGAGAGGGTGCCTCGGACGCAGTGGTTCAGGGTTGGCTGGCCAAGGCGTTGAACGCACCGCGCGGGCCGCAATGGGTCTGCGACAATTGCCACGATATTCAGCCTGAATGGGGTCCAGTCTGCCAGAACTGCGGCAGCTTCGACACGCTCAGTTGGCAGACACCGCAGACGCCTGAAATCGCCAGTGCGACGGGTGTGCACATGTTGCCGCTGATCGTCGGAGCGCTTGAGGATCAATCGGAAGCCGAGGAAGAACCAGAAGTCGACGAGCCAGAGTCGGAAGAGGTGATTGAAGTAAACGCCGAGCCCGTTGAAATCGAGCAAGAGAAACGGGCCTAATGGTTCGATACTTCGTTAGGGCTGTTCATTAGCATGGTTTGAGCTGTAATCAGGCGTGGTGGGTTCTTTGCTATCACGTACCATCAGTCATTTCTGCGACGCCAACAGCCCCAACCAGGCTTTCAATCGTTTGGCAACTCAGCCGATCGGCACGGGTTCCATAGTAATACAGGCCGTCTACCCCAATCGGTCACGTCATTCATATGATCCCTTCTTGTTTTAGTGCGTCGATCTCTGCGTCAGATAAGCCAAGCTCGGACCAGATCGCAGCGTTATCGGCACCAAGGGTAGGCGGGGCAGCTTGGGGAGTTCTCCGCTCACCGTCCATGACTATCGGACTGCCTGCGAGGCGCATGTTTTCACCGTGAGCTGACAGGCTCGCTATCAATCCCCTCCCATCCAGTTGTTTGTCTGACAAAGTCTCAGGCACTGTAAAAACTTGCCCCGTCGGTACACCGAGCGCATTCAATTCGCGAACCCAATCTGCGGCCGGACGGGCGGTCAACACACTTTCGAGTTCTTGCCGAAGGGCATGCCGGTTTTGTTTGCGGTCCTCACGGGTCTGATAGTTGGGATGGGTCAGCAAATCGTCTCGGTTTAGATGCTTTGCCAGGGCCTGCCATTGCTCATCCCGATTGGCCGCGATGTTGATCGGACCGTCGGACGTGGCGAAGGTACCGGACGGGGCCGAGGTGGTGTTTTCGTTGCCATGGGCACCCGGCAGCACGCCCCCCAAGAGATAGTTCGACACGACCCAACCCATTGTCGAGACAACGGCCTCGGTCATCGCGACGTCCAGAAATGTGCCGCGTGGATTGGCGTTCAAGGCCGCGCTGATGGCAAAGGCTGCGGTCAATCCGCCCACAGTATCTGCCAGAGGATAGCCGACCCGGTAAGGTGCCGTATCTGGGGCGCCCGTGATCGACATGACACCGCTGATACCCTGAACAATCTGGTCATAGGCGGGATCGTCACGCCTCGGTCCATCCTGACCGAATCCGCTGATCGCGCAATAGATCAGGTTGGGATTTTCGTTGCGCAGAACTTCATAACCCAACCCCAGTCGATCCATGACACCTGGGCGAAAATTCTCAACCAGAACGTCGGCGGTCTGAACCAGCCTTTTGAGTAGCGCCTTCCCCTGCTCGGCCTTCATGTCCAGCGTAACAGACTTTTTATCGGCGTTTTGAGCTAGAAAGCTAATGCCCATTCCGGCCTTGTTGCGTTCAGGATCCGCGCCCAGCACTCGGGCCAGGTCCCCGCTGCCGGGGCGTTCAACTTTGATGACTTCGGCGCCCATCAGGGCAAGTTGATAGCAACAATAGGGGCCCGCAAGAACATTGGTCAGGTCAAGGACGCGGACCCCTGAGAGTGGCTCAGTCGCCATCGGCGATCCCGGCTGCCCGTGCCCGTGCTCTGCGGGCGCGGTAGCTGGGCAGTAGCACCAACAGCACAGCGACGACCAGTAGCGCCAGCGTCATCGGGCGCTCCCAGATAAATCCGATACCATCGTAAAGCTGCATGGAGCGTGCGAAATTGTCCTCCATCATTCCACCAAGGATAAAGCCAATCAGCAGGGGAGCGAGTGGATAATCCGCGAACTTAAGAGCCGTCGCGCAGACCCCGAAACCGACCAGTATCAACAGTTCTGTGGCGTTGTTCTGGCCGATATATGCACCCATCAAGGTGAAGAACAGAATGAACGGGATCAGATAGTTGCGCGGAACGGCCAGCACTTTGGCGATGTAGGGGATCAGTGGCAGGTTCAGGATCAGCAGGACGAGGTTACCGATGAACATCGACATTATTACCGCCCAGAAGATCTGCGGCTCGTCGATCATCAAACGCGGGCCGGGTGTGACGTTCAGCGCGATTAGCGCGCCTAGCAGAATCGCGGTGGTGCCCGATCCGGGAATGCCCAATGTCAGCAGCGGCACAAACGAACCGGTACAGGCCGCGTTGTTTGCCGCCTCAGGTGCCGCAAGCCCTTTAATAGAGCCTTTTCCAAACTCTTCCTGCTCATTTTTTGGCGCGATGTTGCGCTCGACCGCATAGCCAAGGAAGCTCGCAATAGTCGCGCCCGCGCCCGGCAGGACCCCGATGAAAAAGCCCTGAGTCGATTGGCGTCCAATAACCGGCGCGATGGCTTTTGCCTCGTCTTTGGTGATGCGCAGATCTTTGATTTCACCATCATCGCCTTGCAGATTCTTGGGCTTGAGGACGAGGAAAAGCGCCTCGGGCAAGGCAAACATTGCCATGGCCAGCGTGATGAAGCCAAAGCCGGATTGCAGGTCCATGATGCCCATAGTGAAGCGCGGCAGGTTGAACAGCGCACCCTCGCCAACGGTGGCCATGATCAGGCCGAGAATGGTCATGATCAGCGCCTTTGCCACCTGACCCGAACCGGCAAATGCCGCAATGGCTGACAAGCCAACGACCATCAGCGCAAAATATTCGGCGGAATGAAACAACAGCGCGACGGAAGACAGCGCCGGGGCGAATACCATCAATAAGATTGCCCCGATCGTACCTCCTGCGAAACTTGCGATCGCAGCAATGGTCAGCGCTTTACCGGCTTTGCCTTGTCGCGCCATAGGATAGCCATCAAAGCTTGACGCCACTGTGCCCGCGACCCCCGGCGCGTTCAGCAGGATGGATGAAGTTGAGCCACCGAAAATCGCGCCATAGTAGACGCCCGCGAGAAGGATCAGAGCAGCGGATGGATCTCCCATCGAAATTGCGACCGGGATCATGATCGCGATGATCGACATTGGCCCTAGCCCGGGCAACATGCCGATGAATGTACCGATCAGGCACCCCGCGATGACCATCAATAGGTTTTGAAGCGAAAAGGCCGTTTGCAGACCGATCAGAAGTCCTTCAAGCATGTCAGCCTCCGAAAACGCCGGGCAGTGGGCGCATGTAAATTCCAAGAACTTCCTGAACCAGATACCAGACCGATCCGGTTGCGATCAGGGCCACAGGCACCATGATATGCCACTTACGTTCACCCAGAATGTACGAGCCGATAATCAAAAAGCCCGATGTCGCGATCAGAAATCCGACGGGGCGCAGACACAGGGCGTAGACGACCATCAGAACCAGCAGTGAAATCGCTTGCCCAAGGTGGTATTCGCCAAGGCGGCGGTAGTCGATATCCGCCTCTTTTATTTCACTTTTCTCAAAGCCCAGAAGGATGATTGTGCAAGCGATTATCCCCAGTATGGACAGGACCTTGGGGAAGGTGCTGGGCCATATCGGGTTCCTTTGCATGAAAGGGGGCAGGCTGCCGTCCATCGTGAACCAGGCTGCATAGCCATAGGTTAGACAAATCCCCAGCAGAACAAGCGCGATCCAGCGATCCAGCGCCATGGTGTCCCCTCCCGTATTATTGTTGTGAGTTTGGGGGCAGAGCGGAGGACCGCTCTGCCGAAGCCGCCTTTAGAGGAAGCCCAGTTTCTTCATCAGATCGCTGATCTGCTTTTCTTGATCTTCAAGGAAAGCAGAGAAGTCGTCGCCCGAGTTGTGGATGTTCACCCAACCGTTGCGCGCGCGTACTTCTTCCCATTCAGGTGTATCATACATTTTTGTGATGGCGTCCTGATAGGCGGCCAGCTTGTCTTCGGGCAGTCCGGGTGCCGCAAAGAAACCACGCCAGTTGACGAAGGTGGTGTCGATACCCTGTTCCTTCATCGTCTGGGCGTCGGGTGCCGCGTCTACGCGCTCCTCAGAGGTAACGCCGATGATTTTCACCTCACCCTGATTGGCCAGATCGACAGCTTCCGAGAAGCCAGTCGACAAGGCTGCGATTTCGCCAGACAGCAGTGCCGCCATGGCCTTACCGCCTGCATCGTAAGGGATGTATTTGACGCCCAGCGCATCTTTGCCGGCTGCTTCCATCACCATGGCTGCCACCAGATGGTCCATGCCGCCCGGAACCGAGCCGCCGCCAATTGCCGTGGCACCTGGATCGGCGTCATAGGCTGCAAGCAGGTCTGCCATAGAGTTGATCGGGCTGTCCTTGCCAACAACGATTGCCGCATAGTCACCGATGGTGCCCGACACCAAAGTCAGGTCGCGGAAGTTATGCGGGAACACGCCCGTCAGAGACCGGATCACGATAGGCGTCGAATTGACCATCAGCGTTCCGTGGTTGCTTTCGGCATTTTCGATCAAATAGCCGATGGCTTTACCGCCACCGCCGCCTGACATGTTTTCATAGGATGCCGTGCCCACAAGACCTGCATTGGTCAGGGCTTCGCCAGTTCCGCGTGCGGTTCCGTCCCAACCGCCGCCGGCGCCACCGGGGATCAGAAAGTGGATGCTGTCCACGACCTGGTCTTGCGCCAATGCAGGTCCGGTTAGACCAACGGCAGCAACGGCTGCGATCAGGGCACGACGGCCCAGTTTGAATGTTGTCATGATGTCCTCCCATTTGACATCCGGCCGCGGGGCGGCTCAGATTATTCTGAAGTTTAACCACACGAACCTGACATCAACCTGTCACGCGTTAGGAAGCACCCCAGCCCTCATGAAATTCCTTCTGGTCGAAGATAACCTGGATCTTGCAAATGCGATGTGTGCGCGCATGCGCCTGGATGGTCATGTCGTTGATCATGCAGAGAAATTGGACGATGCAACGGCTTATGCTGAGATCGAGGAATATGATCTGATCCTGCTGGATATCATGCTGCCCGATGGAGATGGCCGGGACTTTTTGCAGCGTCATCGGGTCCGTGATCCGGATACGCCAGTTATCGTTTTGACCGCTCGCAGTCAGGTTTCGGATCGAATCGGATCGCTCGATTTGGGGGCGGATGACTATGTGACCAAGCCCTTTGATCACGCCGAGCTAGAAGCCCGTTGCCGGGCAGTTTTGCGGCGCAAATCAGGGATTGCCAAATCAAGGATCGAGGTCGGCGGGATCGTGTTTGACCCTGTCGCAGGCCATTTGAGCGTGCGGGGAGAAACGATATCCTTGCGCAATCGCGAGCTGCGGATGATGGAGCTGTTCATAAACGCGCCAGGTCAGGTTTTTTCGAAACAGAAGCTGGCCGACAGGTTGTTTTCTTACGACGACAACATCTCGGACAACGCGATTGAGGTCTATGTGGGTCGACTGCGCAAGCACCTTGAGAAATCCGAACTGAAAATCACCACGTTGCGCGGGCTGGGCTACAGGCTGGACCATGACGGTTAGTCCGGCTGTCTATGGATCGCTCAGAAACCGGCTTGTGCTGGCGCTGATCAGCGGCGCGGCATTATTGGCCGTTCTACTGTTCTTCGCGGTCCGAAATTATGCAGCGCAAGTGGCCCAGCAGGGGCAGGACAACATCCTCGGCGCGTCGGCGGCCTCGATCCTGGATGCAGCTGCGCTGCGTGATGGGCAGCTCGAGATCGATATTCCCTATGCCGCGTTTTCTATGCTGGCGACCCCGTCGGATGACCGAGTGTTCTATGCAATCTATCAGGATGGTGCATTCATATCGGGCTATGACGATCTTCAGCTTGCCCAAGATACGAGGGATGGCAACTGGACCTTCAATGCGGGTGAGCTTCGGGGTGAGCGCGTTCGGCAGGTCAACGCCAGCCGCACATTGGTCGGTCTGGGCCGTCAGACCGAAATCGAGGTCGCGCTTGCGCAGACGCAGGATGCACTGGCCGAAACGTTGGATCAGATCTCGCGCAATGCGGCCTTTCTGGGGATCGGCTTTTTTGTGCTGACCGCGGCATTGTCTTTTTGGGTTACAACAGCAACCATCGGACAGTTAAACAAGCTAACCACCTCGGTGACCCGTCGCGGACCGCAGGACCTGAGCCCGTTCCGAAAACCGGTGCCCAAGGAAATGGCACCTCTGGTGTCTTCGCTGAATTCCCTGATGGGGCGGCTGGATCAGTCTCTCAGCCAATCGGAAGATTTCATCGCAGAGGCGGCGCACCGGGTGCGTACTCCGTTGGCGACTGTCCGGTCCTATGCCGAGGCGACCTTGCAACGCGTCGAACGCAAGGAAAATCGCGAAGCTTTGCGTGCGATGGTGCGGGCTATTGACGAAAGCTCTCGGGCGGCAGGGCAACTTCTGGATCATGCCATGATCACATTCCGGGCCGATCATCTGGAACGCGAAGACCTCGATCTTGTTGCTTTGACCCATGAACTTGTGCAGCGCCTGACGCCCATCGCCGAAATGAAAGACCTTTCGTTGTCTCTGACGGGTGATGCTTCGGTTCAGTATTCAGGTGATCCGATCCTGTTGCAGAACGCCGTGCGTAACATGGTCGACAACGCTCTGAAATACGCACCCCCCGACAGCACCGTTGAAATCAACGTGACGGCAACGCCTCAGATCCAGATCAGCGTCAAAGATTCTGGCCCGGGGTTTCCACCTGATGAGATTGACACGTTGACCCGCAGGTTTGAGAGAGGCCAGAACGCCACAGGGACCATTGGTTCGGGCTTGGGGCTGACCATTGTACAGGACGTGGCAACAGCCCACGGCGGCACGCTGGTTCTGACCAATCAATTAGAGGGCGGCGCGTGCGTTATTTTATCGCTCTGATATTTTTGCTGCTTCCGCATGTTGGAACCGCGGACGACTGGGAAGATCGCCGGTTGTTCAACGATGGCGCGGAGGGCACGCCCTTGCGTGTCATATCGAGCACCGACACCGTTCTGTTCGCACCGTTCATCGAAGAGTTTGTTGCAAGAAACCCTCAGATTAGTGTCGAATATTTGGTGTCAGGGACTGCCGATATCTACGAGCGCGTTCGAGCAACACCAGATGCATTTGACGTTGTCATCTCAAGTGCCATGGACCTGCAATTGAAACTCGCCAATGACGGGTTTGCACTGCCTCTGGACGGTATGCCCATTCCTGCTTGGGCGCAGTGGCACGACAGTCTGTTTGCCTTTACCTCCGAGCCCGCCACCATTGTGGTCAACCGCGCAGCTTTCGAAGGCCAAACCATCCCGCAAACGCGTCAGGGCCTGATCGAAGCGCTGCGAGAACGGCCCGAGGTGTTTCGAGGCAAGGTTGGAACTTATGACGTACGACAATCCGGGCTGGGCTATCTGTTCGCCACGCAGGATGCGCGTGCGTCGGAAACCTATTGGCGCCTGATGGAGGTGATGGGCGGTCTGGGCGTCCGGCTATATTGCTGCTCCGGCGATATGATCCGCGATCTGGCCGACGGGAAAGTTCTGGTCGCCTATAACGTGCTGGGCAGCTACGCGGCGGCTCAGACTGAAGGTGAGGGTGCTCTTGAAATCATATTGCCGTCTGATTTCCAGACTACGATGATGAGAACGGTCATGGTTTCTAAGGCGACACTAAAACCTGAGGTTGCCGAAGCATTTGTGCGTTATCTGATTAACGGTACGGCACAAAGTCCTGAGCGTTCGCCTCTGCCGGTCTTGTCTGCATCCGCCGATAGCGAACAGGAGGCAATCGGACTAAACCCTGCGCTGCTGACCTATCTGGACGTATTGAAACGCAGAAAGTTTATCTCGGCCTGGGAAAACGCTGTTATCCAATAGTGATGCAGGGGCCGATTGTACCAATCGGGTCCGTTTGCCAATGTTGCCGTCGCATTGGGCGGGCCGGTATCGAAAATGCCAATATGATCTGCAAGACGCAATTCGCAAGCCAAACAGCATCTGCCTTTCGACTTTTGCCGACCTCGCAGGATAACGCATCTAAGCACAGGCGCTCGATGAGTAATTGCTACACATCCGCAGAGGATGCCTAGGACCAAGGCTCAGTATTACTGCTGCGCCAAATCAAGTTGTGGGCGTGTACGTCGTAACGCTTACGATCAGTGCATCTGCCCAAATAACTCATACAGCTCGATGGTCGTTTTCACACCAACCTTCTGTTGGATGCGTCCCCGATGAATTTCCACCGTGCGAGGGCTTATTCCCAGTGCAGTGGCAATCTCTTTGCTAGATGTCCGCGAGGGGTGGGTCAGAATATGCTGCAGCACCTGTTCCTCGCGCTCGGTCAAAAGTCTGCGCTTATCTGCAAGCATCCGACGCCTTGTTTTATCGGTGCGTAGTTTTGTGCCAAGATCGAAAGCGGCCTGTATTCGTTCAACCAGCACCTGCAGGTCGAAAGGTTTCTCCAGAAAGTCAATTGCGCCTGCCTTTGTGGCGCGGACCGATTCCGGAATGCCCCCATGGCCTGAGATGAATATGACCGGGAGGGTCGAGTCGCGCCGGTTCAGATGATCCTGCAGTTCCAGCCCGTCCATCCCCGGCATTCCGTAATCAAGGATCAGGCATCCTTTTGCATCTTCATGCACTTGGTTCAGAAAGGCCTGTGCATCCGGAAAGTGTTCGACCTGCATCCCACGTTTGCTGAGGGAGCGCGACAGGGCGATACGCACATCTTCGTCGTCATCGACGATGTATACAACCTGCGGATCAAAGATCATTCCTGATTTTCCTCGGATAAGTCACTGCGGCGCAGGGTGAAACAAAAGCATGCGCCTGTTGTTTCGGTGGGTTCATACCAAATCGTTCCGCCATTGGCTTTGACAATGGTTCTGCAAATGGACAGGCCCAGGCCCATTCCGTCGGTCTTTTGCGTGTCGAATGTATTGAACAAAGTGACATCATCACTGACGCCGGGACCGTTGTCCTGCACATGGACTTCGACCATTTCATCTGTGGTTCGGGTCATAATGTTGATCTGGCCTTTCGCGACCGGATCACGCGCCAGAGCATCAATTGCATTGCGCAGCAGATTGACCAGCACCTGCGCGATCTGTGTCCGGTTTCCGATCACCGGGGGAAGGCCGGATTCCTCAAAATGCAACTTGATCTCATGCAGTTTCGCCTCGGCCTCCATCAGACTGACGGTTTGCCGGATCAGCCCGCTCAGCTCAAACGGGGTTTGACGTCCGCGATCCTTTCGCACCACTTCGCGCAGGGCGCGGATGATGTCGCCTGCGCGGCGAGACTGGCGGTCGATATCCGAAAGGATCTCGGTTAGTTCAGGATCGGGATCGCCGATTTCATCCAACGTGATCTTCGCAGCGTCAACGTTATATGAGATCGCGCTAAGTGGCTGGTTCAGCTCATGCGCCAGCCCGGATGCCATCTCACCCATCAAGTTGACCCTCGCCACATGGGACAGATCGCGGCTAAGGCGGCCGGCCTCATCCTCGGCCTGCTTCCGATCACTCACATCATCGATAATGGCAACTGCGTGATCGGGTATGCCACTTTCATCGCGGATCAGGATTGCGTTGACCCGCAGCCAGATCGGTGATCCGTTTTTGCGGATAAACTGGCTCTCTATTATGAACTCGGAATCCTGCAGCAGGGTTTCGCGGAACTTGACCGCAATCTGATGACCGTCTTCGGGCAGAATGTCGGCCAGCGTCATCTTCTCCAGTTCTTCCGGCTTATACCCCATGATGTCGCAAAGCTGTTCGTTGGTCCGTAGAAACCGCCCCGTCTCGGGCGAGATCTGGGCCATCCCCCGCGAGGCCAGATCGAAGGTGCGGCCATAGGCGGTTTCGAATCGTTGACGTTGTTTGACCTCTTGCGTCAGAGCCACGCCGGTATCTTCCAGCTCACGATAAGGGCTGTGCAAACCTTCTTCGGGCGTGATCTCTCCACTGAACAGTTGCTGGCTCTGACTGGCAAAGGTGCGCACCGGGGCATAGATCCGGTCGGCCATGGCAAGCCCGATTGCGCCGGTCAGAATGGCGATGGCCAGCGCGATCCAGACGCCTTGTGTCCGGTTCTTCTTGATCTCGCCAATAAAGTTGTCCTCGGCCGCATAAAGGCCGATTAGCCAACGCAGCCCCGGCTCGGACACCTCGATCAGCATCGCCACATAGTCTTGACCGTTTAGCTGGAAATCCGTGTGGACAGGACCCTCAGTGTCGCTTAGATCGGTTTGCACCACATCTCCGAACGCCATTTGCGCGATGGGGTCCGCGATCTGATCCACCCGGGTCAACTCGGGCGCTTCCATATGGGCTTCCTGCCGGATCAATACGAGCGTTGGGTGTGCCAGAACCGCACCATCTTCGTTCAGAACCAGCGCGGCGCCGCGTCGTTCAGACCAGATATCCAGCAGGAATCCCGACAGGGCGTCGATCTGGATGTCGACACCCAAAATGGCGCGGATGTTTCCATCCTCGTCCAAGATCGGCACGCTATAGGTGATCCCCGGCTGGCGCGTCGTGAAGAAGATATAGGGTTCTGTCCAGATCGGCGCTTTGGTCTCAGAGACCATTCGGTACCAAGGCCTACTGCGCGCCTCATAGGTATCGGTGTCGGTGGCCGCCGTCTCAAGCAGAGTAAACTGATCGTTGCGCCATTTGAAATCGGCGGGATGCTCGGTAGTGCCATCAAGAAATGGCGGAACGTACTTGGTGCGATAGCGCCCGGCCTCTTCTGCGCGCATCACATAGACAAACCTGCCCGTCTCATCGGCCAGATACATCCCAGCAAGCTGTGGTGCGACCTGAAGCTGCTGGAAGAAATGGCTTTCCAAAACCGTGGCATCGCTGATGTCCAGAACGTCATTTTCGGCAAGACGCCTCGTAGCATCTAATGCTTGCCGGGCTGGGTTCAGGAAACTTTTGACCTGCCCGATGACGTTGACGCTAACCTCGTTCAGAGAATTGCGCGATTGCCGCAAAAGCGCGTTTTCCGAGCTGACAAAGGTCGACAGGATGACGGAAAGGATCGCGAGAAACTGCAACCCACCCAGGCACAATGCAAGCGTTGCACGCAGCGACCTGCGCCTGCGCGCGGGTTCGGCATGATCTGGACGAAGTTCTTGATGTCCTGCGTGGTCCAAATTCTGTCCAAACGACCTTATACAAGTATCGGTACCCAAGACGCGACCTGCGGCCGATTACCCTCATTCCCCTATCTTCGAATCCAAGCCTATACGTAATCAACCGTATAGACACCTGCTGTTTGGTTTCGCTTTCCTCTTATTCATCGGGGGGCCTGATTCCAGTGCGATTTTTTTGTGTTGTGTTCTGAAAGGTTTCAGGCACCCCAACAGATTAAAAAAGACTGACAACAGGAGTGTCAAAGTGTTCAAGAAATCCTCAATCACCGCATTTGCCGCGGCGGCCCTGATGGCACCAGCGGCATATGCAGAAGAGTTTATCACGATCGGAACTGGCGGCGTTACGGGTGTATATTACCCGACGGGTGGCGCGATCTGCCGTCTGGTCAACAAGGGCCGGAAAGAGCACGGGGTCCGGTGTTCGGTGGAGTCGACTGGGGGGTCGGTTTACAACATCAACACCATTCGCGAAGGCGAGCTTGAGTTTGGTGTGGCGCAGTCGGACTGGCAGTACCACGCGTATAACGGCAGCTCGAAATTCGAAGAAGCCGGCCCGTTTGAGAACCTGCGTGCCGTGTTCTCGGTACACCCAGAGCCGTTCACGGTTGTGGCGCGTGCCGACGCAGGTATCTCGAATTTCGAAGACCTGAAGGGCAAGCGGGTCAATATCGGCAACCCCGGTTCCGGTCAGCGCGGCACCATGGAAGTTCTGCTGGGTGAGATGGGTTGGACCACCGACGATTTTGAACTGGCGACCGAACTGAAAGCGGCTGAGCAGTCTGCTGCTCTGTGTGATAACCAGATTGACGCGATGGTTTACACCGTGGGTCACCCCTCGGGTTCGATCCAGGAAGCAACCACCGCGTGCGACTCGGTTCTGGTGAATGTCAGTGGCGATGCGGTTGACAAGCTGGTGGGTGACAACTCGTTCTACCGTACCGCTACCATCCCCGGTGGTATGTACCGTGGTTCGGACGGCGACACATCGACCTTTGGTGTAGGCGCGACCTTCGTGACCTCGGCAGACGTTTCCGAAGATGCGGTTTATGCGGTTGTCAGCTCAGTCTTCGAGAACTTCGATGACTTTAAAAAGCTGCACCCGGCATTTGCCAACCTGAAACCGGAAGAGATGATTGCGGATGGCCTGTCCGCACCGCTGCATCCAGGTGCAGAGAAGTACTATAAAGAAAAAGGCTGGATTCAGTAACCAGACCTGACACGGGGCGCCTTTCGGGGCGCCCCGATTCATATCCGGGCTAAACCGGAGACAAGACGGCTGCAAAAACCAAGGCCGAAGGACAGGGAGATACCAACATGAGTTCCGACACACAGGGCAACCGCCCTCTTTCCGAAGAAGAGCTTCAGGAACTGGTTGCCTCATCAGATGCAGGCGCGCGTGATCCGGCGGGAAATGTCGGGCTGTTTCTAGCGATCGTTGCGGTCTTGTGGTCGGTGTTTCAGGTCGTTCTGGCCTCTCCCTTATCGAATTACCTGCTGCCGGGCAGCGTGGTGAATAACTCGCGCCAGATACATCTGGCCTTTGCGATGTTCCTGGCCTTCTCGGCCTATCCGGCGCTTAAATCCAGCCCGCGAAACTATATCCCTGTTCAAGACTGGATTATGGGGGTCGTCGGCGCATTCCTGGCGCTTTACGGCTATTTCTTCTACCAAAAGATCGTTGATGCAGGCGGCCTTGCAGACGACACCGACAAATGGTTCGCCCTTGTCGGCCTACTGCTGCTGTTTGAGGCCGCGCGTCGCGCGCTTGGCCCTGCGATGGCTATCATTGCCACGATCTTTCTCGCCTACGTCTTCTTCGGTTCCTCCGAGTGGGTGCCCGAGGTGATCCGCTGGAAAGGGGCCAGCCTGCAAAAGGCGATGAGCCATATGTGGATCACGTCCGAAGGTGTCTTTGGCATCGCGCTGGGCGTTTCAACCAAGTTCGTCTTCCTGTTCGTGCTGTTCGGCGCACTGCTGGATAAGGCGGGCGCGGGCAACTACTTCATCAAGATGGCCTTTGGCGCACTAGGACACCTGCGCGGTGGCCCGGCCAAAGCGGCTGTGGTGGGTTCGGCAGCGACCGGCCTGATCTCGGGGTCATCCATCGCAAACGTTGTGACGACCGGTACGTTCACCATCCCGCTAATGAAACGTGTAGGCTTTTCTAGCGAACAGGCAGGCTCGGTCGAGGTTGCCTCATCCGTGAACGGTCAGATTATGCCGCCCGTGATGGGCGCTGCGGCCTTCCTGATGGTGGAATATGTAGGCATCTCCTACGTTGAGGTGATCACCCATGCATTCCTGCCTGCTGCAATTTCCTACATCGCGCTGGTCTATATCGTGCATCTTGAAGCGGTGAAGCGGAACATGCCGACATTGGGCGACCGCGTTGTTTCGATGGGTCGTACGATTGGCGGCATGGCGCTGTTCTTCGTGGGCTTTGCTGGGCTGTGCTACGGCATTCAGTACCCGATCAAGGCGATCGTTGCGCTCATGCCCGACGCGTCGGGGCTGGTCCTGTCGGCGCTGATTGTGCTGGCCTATCTGATCCTACTTTGGCTGGCTTCCGGAGTAGAGGACTTGGTGCCTGACGATCCTAATGCCAAAGAGGTCGAACTGCCGGTGATCGCCGAGATCTACAAGGCTGGTCTGCATTACCTTTTGCCGATCATCGTGCTGGTCTATTTCCTGATGATCGAACAGAAGTCTCCCGGCTTGTCAGCCTTCTGGGCAACCTCGCTGCTGTTCGTGATCCTGCTCACGCAGAAGCCGCTCAAGTCCATCTTCCGCGGCGAAAGCGACACAGCGAACGCCTTCATGGCGGGTGTCATTGACCTGTGGAACGGGCTGATCGACGGCGCGCGCAACATGATCGGTATCGCTCTGGCCACCGCCACCGCGGGCGTGATCGTGGGCACGGTGACGCTGACCGGTGTGGGTCAGGTGATGGCCGATCTGGTCGAGTTCCTATCAGGTGGCAATCTGATTGCCATGCTGGCGCTGGTCGGTCTGCTGAGCCTGATCCTCGGCATGGGTCTGCCGACCACCGCGAACTACATCGTTGTCAGCTCGCTGATGGCGGGTGTGGTTGTCGAACTGGGTGCGCAGGACGGGCTGATCGTGCCACTGATCGCGGTGCACTTGTTCGTCTTCTACTTCGGCATCATGGCTGATGTAACACCGCCGGTTGGTCTGGCGAGCTTTGCGGCCGCCGCCGTTTCGGGCGGGGATGCGATCAAGACCGGCTTCACCGCCTTCTTCTACAGCTTGCGCACCGTTGCACTGCCTTTCGTGTTCATCTTCAACACTGACCTGTTGCTGATCGATGTGGGCTGGGTACAGGGCATATTGGTGGCCGTCTCTGCGACCATTGCGATCCTGATTTTCACCGCCGGCACCATGGGCTGGTTCCTGACCAAGAACCGCATCTATGAAAGCGTTGCGCTGATCCTGATCGCCTTTGCGCTGTTCCGTCCGGACTTCTTCATGAACCGTATCGCACCGCCGTTTGCGCAGATCGAACCGGCACAGCTGACGCAGGCCGTGGGTGAGGCCGCGCCAGGTAGCACCATGCGGATCGAGGTCGCGGGCCCGGATTTTGACACCGGCAATATGACCGAAACCACCGTCGTTCTGGACATTCCGGAAGGGGCCGATGGCACAGCACGCGTTGACGCTCTGGGCCTGATGACGCTGGAAGAGGATGGTCTGGTCAAGCTTGACGAGCCGATGTTCGGTACGCCGGTCGCGGATGAGCTGGATATGTTCGACTATTATGCTGACGATGCCGTTCGCATCACCAGCATTCAGGCCCCGCAAAGCCAGCCCGCGAAAGAGCTGATCTTTATCCCGGCGCTGATCCTGTTGGGTCTTGTCGCCTTCCTCCAGCGCGGTCGCGCCGCAAAACAGGGAGAACCCGCATGACCAAAGCTATTCTGTGCGCCGTGGATATCAGCAATGGCGATCTTGATGTTGCTGTCCTAGAACGCGCCGCAGCGCTGGCCGAAATGGATGGCGCGCGGCTGGATGTGGTGACGGTGACGCCCGATTATGGAGAGGGGTTCGTCAGCAGTTTCTTCGAACCCCACCACCATGAAAAGGTGATTGAAGAGGCTCATGAAAAGCTGGTCGCCCTCTGCGCTGCAACGCTGGGTGAGGAACGCAATGCACAGGTTCGCCATGTGGTGGCCACAGGCAGCGCCTATCAGGAAATACTGAAAACGGCCGAAAGCGCGGGATCAGACCTGATCGTGATCGGTGCGCATAAGCCTGATTTTAAGGATTATCTGCTTGGTCCAAACGCGGCCCGGGTCGTCCGTCATTCGCATACCTCGGTATATGTTGTGCGATAAATCGAACGGACCGAAGGGGGCTGGGAACTTGAGATTGGTTGCTTTCGACGGGGCAGCCAATTCGCTCATCGATGGCAAGGCTGCGGGTGAGTTTGTCCTGATTGAAAACGGTTGCCCGACAAGTGAAAAGTTCTGCCCTTTCCTCTTGCTTTAGCCGCGTACCCGTCCGATAGGGCGATATGTTCAAAAGCAGAGCCATAACCTTCATTCTGATCACGCTGATGATCGACGCCATCGGTATCGGCATCGTGTTCCCCATCATGCCCGACCTGATGGATCGCGTTGGTGCTGGGGACACCGGGCAGGGCGCTTTTTGGGGCGGGCTGCTGATGGCGGCCTATGCCGGAGCGCTGTTCCTGTGCGGCCCCATTGTAGGCAGCATTTCGGACGCCATCGGACGCAGGCCGATCCTTATAGCCGCCTTGGTCATGCTCGCGCTGGATTACGTGATCATGGCATTGGCTGACAGCTTCTGGTTGCTTCTTCTCGGGCGCACGCTCGCAGGTTTGGCCGGGGCAACCTACATCACCGCGACGGCTTACATTGCCGACATATCCTCGCCCACTGAAAAGGCTGCAAATTTCGGTCTGATTGGAGCGGCTTTCGGGATCGGGTTTGTGCTTGGGCCAGCCATCGGAGGCATTGCAGCCGAGATCAGTATCACCGCGCCGTTCTGGATCGCTGCGGTTTTATCCGCCGCGAACGCCCTGTTCGGTGTGTTTGTATTGCCCGAAAGCCTGACACCCGAAAAACGCCGCCCTTTTGGCAAGCGCGATCTGAATCCGTTCAAATCGATCTTTGATGCTTTCCGGTTTCCAGGGCTGGCGATACCGCTGCTGTGCATTTTCATCTTTGAATTTGCCAACATGGTCTACCCGACCCTTTGGGCGTTCTGGACGCGTGAAGTTTTCGACTGGCCGACACTCTACATTGGGTTGTCGCTTGCTGCTTACGGCGTGTTGCTGGCGATTGTGCAGGGAGGATTGATGCCCCTTTTCATCAAGTGGATTGGCGATTACCGCACATTGATGCTGGGGATGATATCCGCGCTGATTGGAATGATCGGATTTGGTTTCACAGCGACGATCACCGCCCTTGTGGTCTTTCTTTTGCTGGCCGCCTTGTCTGATCTTGTGCCCGCATTGATGACGGCAATGGCCTCGAACCAGGCCGACGAAGACCGTCAGGGTGTGGTGCAGGGGGTCATCGCGTCGCTATCATCTGTTGCTGCTGTCCTGTCGCCCCTTGTGATGACCGGCCTTTTTCAGGCTTCAGTCGATGCTGAAGGCGTCTACCTTCCGGGCGCACCCTTCTTTTTCTCGGCCGTTTTGGTGTTGGCGATGATGCCTTTGGTGGTTCGTTTGCGCGGGCACGCTTCAGTCTGAAAAAAAACGCACCCGCAGCGACCCGCGAGTGCGTTGGCTTTCGACGACTTGAATGCGCTTACTGGATTTCACCCATACAGAGATACTTCATCTCAAGGAAATCCTCAGTCCCGTATTTCGAACCTTCACGACCCAGACCGGACTGTTTGACGCCACCGAACGGAGCGACCTCGGTCGAGATCAGGCCGGTATTAACGCCCACCATGCCCGATTCCAGCGCCTCGGCCACACGCCAGACGCGTGCCAGATCGCGGCTGTAGAAGTACGAGGCCAGACCGAACTCACTGTCATTGGCCATGGCAACGACGTCGTCTTCCTCTTCGAACTTGAACAGAGGGGCAACGGGGCCGAAGGTTTCATCCTTCGCGACCACCATTTCGCGGGTTACGCCGGTCAGAACGGTGGGTTCAAAGAACGTCCCACCCAGATCCGAGCGTTTGCCACCCATCGTGACCGTCGCGCCTTTGGATACCGCGTCCGAGATGTGCTCTTCGACCTTGGCGACCGCTGCGTCGTTGATCAACGGGCCCGTGGTGATGCCGTCGCCAAAGCCATTGCCCACATTCAGATCTTTTGTTTTCTCGGCCAGCTTGGCGGCGAATTCATCGTAGACACCTGCCTGCACATAGATCCGGTTGGCGCAGACGCAGGTCTGACCGTTGTTGCGGAACTTGGCGATCATCGCGCCGTCCACAGCCGCATCCACATCGGCGTCGTCGAACACGATGAATGGCGCGTTGCCGCCCAGTTCCAGCGACATCTTCTTGATGGTGCCTGCCGCCTGACGCATCAGGATCTGACCTACACGGGTCGAGCCGGTAAAGGTGATCTTGGCAACCTTGTCGTTGGTGCACAGCTCATTGCCCACACCCGAGCTATCGGTACCGGGGATCACGTTCAGCACGCCCGCCGGGATACCCGCACGTTCGCCCAGTACTGCCATCGCCAGCGCTGAAAGCGGTGTAAGCGTTGCAGGACGTGCCACAAACGTACAACCCACGGCCAGCGCCGGGCCGACCTTGCGCGCGATCATCGCGTTGGGGAAGTTCCACGGTGTGATCGATCCCACCACGCCCACGGGCTGCTTTAGCACCACGATGCGCTTGTCACGCTGGTGGCCGGGGATCACGTCGCCGTAGATACGCTTTGCCTCTTCCGCGAACCACTCGATGAAGGACGCGCCATACAGAATTTCTCCGCGCGCTTCAGCCCAGGGTTTTCCCATCTCAGCGGTCAGGATGGTCGCCAGATCATCAGCGTTTTCGACCATCAGATCGAACCACTTGCGCAGGATCGCGCCGCGTTCCTTACCGGTTTGCGCGGCCCATTCCTTTTTCGCAGTATAAGCAACATCAATGGTCTGCCTGGTGCCTTCGATGTCGATATCCGTCACATTGGCGATCAGATCGCCGGTGGCAGGGTTGTGAACCGGAAAGGTTGCCTCACCCTCAACCCATGCGCCGTTGATATAGGCGCGGGTTTCCAGAAGGCTGGGATCCTTCAGCTCCAGTTTCGTCACTTTGGTGTCCAGCATGATCAGGCTCCTTTAGTAGCGTCGACCGAGGCTTCGAGGATTTACATGGCCTTGGCGAAGATTTTGTCCTGTACCGTTAGTGGTGCGAGGAATCGGATTACGTTCCCATATACGCCACATGTCAGCAGGATCAATCCACGCCTCATGGCTTTCGTATACACAATCTCACCATTTCTGTGTTTGGGTCCTGTCTCCGGGCAGAGATCAAGGTCGCCACTATTGTGAGTATCCGCGTATCTGTTCAATGGCTCGGGCAGCGAAACTCCCCGACAAGGATTTGTCAACGCTTGCTTCCAATGCGGGCAACGCAGATGAGGCACTTTCTCCAATTTCTCCCAAAGCAATGGCTGCCTCTTTTCTGACAAAAACCGACGGGCTGTCGAGCAGCTTGATCAACTCAGGAACTGCTGGTGCTGCATTGGCACCAAACAGCGCCAATCTTTGAGCTGCTTCACGCTGTTCCTTGGCATCCCCGCGTGACAAATCGGCTTTGAGGCTTGCTATCGTTGTACTCGGTGCAAGCGCGGCCAATCGAAGGCCTTTTTTCAAGCGATTGTTCAAATACTGCTGCGCGCCAATCCAGCGCACGATAAAGAAGTACTCGCGAACAACTTCGTTCAGAACCCGCTCATGCTTTCCCTTCTGCCATCGATCGATCATTGCCCGCGCAGAGCTCCGATCGCCATTTAAGGCCAAAACCGAGGCCGCAAATGGCATCAATTCAATTGCCTGAGGGTTCCGATCCAGTTCATGCAATATGGCCGCCTCTGCGCCGTTCAGATCATCCATTGCAAAAAGCGCGGCACCTTCAAACAACGCGTAGTGGCTGGGATACGCAGGGTCGAGACGCATTGCAGCCTGTACAAAGGCCAGTCCTTCCTCAGGTTCACCGCCCGCAATCAGGGCCCATCCCATTGTCAAATGCGCCTCTGGGTCGCTGGGTTGCAGGGCAATGGCTTTTGCAGCCTCTTGCCTGGCTTCATCCGTTCCCCGACTTACGCCCTGGGCACTGTCCCAATCAGGAAGGTTGAGACTGACTATCGCCCGGACGACGTGGATCAATGAGGTGTCCTGCTGCGTCAGTTCGCGGAAGTATTTATAGAACAGACCAATATGCATCTGTTCGTCAGCGCCTGCGAAGCCTGTCCAATGGTGGAAAATGTGCGGTCGTAAATGTGCCAGAGCAAGAGCCGCCCAGGCACGCCCATAATCAGGGTCCAACTCGACTGCGCGTTCGAAATGCGGAATTGCAGCCAGATTGTCGCGTTCATTGAAACGCGAATAAAGTTCCCAACCGCGCTGGAATGCTTCGCGTGCTTCGATGGTTTCCGTTTCTACGTTTTCGATTGCGATTCGACTTTGAGAATCGAGAGGAACATCAAGCTCCTGCGCAATCGCCAGCACAATGTTGTTTTGCAGGTCAAAAATCTCGTCAATTTCACCATCGAAACGTTCGGCCCAAATCAATCTACCGTTTACCGTGTCGGTCAGGCGGATATTGACCCGAAAACCTTCGTCGGTGCGTCTAAGACTTCCATCGACGACGTATCGAACACCCAGTTTTTCGGCAAAGCCTGGAACATCAATGTCGCGGTCCTGAAAAGCGAAAGAGGTATTTCCCGCGATGACAAATAAACCGGAAATGCGGGATAAATCCGTAATCAGGTCCTCGGAAACGCCGTCGATCAGCATTTTGTTGGACGGGTCGCTGGTAAAATTTGTCAACGGAAGCACGGCAATTGATGGCAAGTCTGGTAGCGGGTAGGCCAATTGCGCTTCTGAAGCGCGCAGTTGCCCCTTTTTCCAGGTCATTGCCCCGAAATACCCCATGAATATCAGCACAGCCATAGCCGTAGCCAACTTAAGAAACCGTGGCGCATTCGTCGCTTTCGGCTTTGAAAGAAATGGTGCCGCATCAGTTTCTATTCGGAAAGCCTCAACAGGTTCTGCGATGTTCTTGACTGATTGCGGACCAATTGACTCAAACCTGAAAGGAACCTTGTTGCGGGCATACTCAACGATCGACTGCGACGCGATAATTCCACCCGGTTCCGCCAATGCCTCAAGCCGCGCGGCCACGTTGACGCCGTCGCCCAATATGTCATTCGCGTTCGAGACGACATCACCGACATTCAATCCGATCCGAAAAACGATGGCGCGGTCAGGTTCGATATCTGAGTTTCTTTTCAAAAGTTCCGATTGTATCTCGACCGCCGCACGCACCGCATCGACCGCGCTATGGAATTCGATCAGAAAGCTGTCACCTGCCGTGTTCGCAATGCGCCCCGAATGCCCTGAGACCAATGGCTCGATGACTTCGACACGGATCAAACGCAGTTTGTCTATGGTGCCTTCTTCATCCAAACCGACCAGTCTTGAATAGCCTGCGATATCGGCGGCTAAAATAGCTGCTAATCGACGATTTGGTCGGCTTTCCATAATTTCTCAGCCTATCATTTGGGCATTTTTCTGGGAAATGGTTTTCACGGCAGAGCATTTTGCGCTGACATTTGAATGCTGCGCGCCAGCTATTTGGATTGAGATGAAGGTCTCAGGCCGTTGAATTTGGGCAATAGATGCCGTCCAAGAAGTGATAAACTGAACGTCAACTCTGCCCGCCTATCGATCGATGGTCGTTGCGGGTTTTTATCAGCAACGGGCGTCGGCAGTCCTGCGGGCTGACGCCCCATTTGTCCTCAAAAAAGAAAAACCCCGCTGACGGCGCAGCGGGGTTTAATCGACTTTCGAAATTGTGCAGCCTCAGCCCTTTTTCAGAACCTCACGGCCCAGCAATTCTGCAATCTGAACTGCGTTCAACGCTGCGCCTTTGCGCAGATTGTCGGACACGCACCACAGGTTCAGACCGTTCTCGATGGTCGAGTCCTGGCGGATACGGCTGATGAAGGTGGCGAAGTCACCCGCGCATTCGATGGGCGAGACGTAGCCGCCCGCTTCACGCTTGTCGATCACCATGATGCCCGGCGCTTCGCGCAGAATGTCGCGGGCTTCGTCTTCGTCCAGGAATTCCTCGAACTCGATATTTACGGCCTCAGAGTGGCCAACAAAGACCGGAACGCGGACGCAGGTGGCTGTGACCTTGATCGACAGGTCGACGATCTTTTTGGTCTCGACAACCATCTTCCACTCTTCCTTGGTTGAACCGTCTTCCATGAAGACGTCGATCTGCGGAATCACGTTGAAAGCGATCTGCTTCTGGAACTTCTTCGGCTCAACTTCGGTCGTCGGGTTGTAGATGGCCTTGGTCTGATCCCAAAGCTCATCCATGCCTTCCTTACCGGCACCCGACACTGATTGATATGTCGAGACAACCACGCGCTTAATGCGTGCACGGTCATGCAGCGGCTTCAGCGCGACGACCATCTGCGCGGTCGAGCAGTTGGGGTTGGCAATGATGTTCTTGTTCTTATAGTCGTGGATCGCCTGCGGGTTACATTCCGGCACGATCAGCGGAATGTCCGGGTCATAGCGATAGAGCGACGAGTTATCGATCACCACGCAGCCAGCTGCCGCCGCCTTGGGGGCGTAGACTTTGGTCGCCTCGGAACCCACGGCAAACAGCGCCATGTCCCATCCGGTGAAATCGAAAGTATCCAGGTCCTTGGTCGTGAGTGTCGTGTCGCCAAAGCTAACCTCGGTACCCAGTGAACGACGGCTTGCCAGTGCGGCAAGTTCATCGACGGGGAACTGGCGTTCCGCCAGGATGTTCAGCATTTCGCGGCCCACATTTCCTGTGGCGCCGACGACTACGACGCGATAGCCCATTTCATGTCTCCAAAGTTAAGGACGCGCGTTCATAGCCGCGTTGCGGCAAAGAAAAAAGAGGCGTTTCGGCTTATTTCACCCCGTCACACCGATATGACACAGTTCAGTACCGTTCAGGGTTGTTTCAGCAAGGATCGATAAACCTCGACAATTGCCTGCGCTTCGCCTTCGATTCGAAAATTCTGTTCGACATGGGCGCGGGCGACTTGCCCGGCGTCGGCCAGCGCGGCGCGGTCGCGCAACATATCCTCCAGCGCGTCGGCCAGTGCTTGGGCGTTATCTTTTTCGACCAGTCGTCCAGTCTCGCCATCCTTGATTTGCGCGCTGAACGCGCCGACATCGTGGCAGGCTATGGCTGGAACGCCCGAGGCCATCGCCTCAAGCGGGGTCAGGCCGAAACCTTCGTGTCGTGCGGGGGCCACGAACAGATCAAGCGCCCGATAAGTCTCGACAATCTCATCCCAAGGGCGCTCACCCAGAAAATGAACGCGGTCGCCCAGCCCGGTGTTCTGCAGCTTTTGCTCCTGCTCGGCTTGAAAATCTTCGAACTCTTTTGTGGCGCGCCCGGTGAAGATGATATGCGCATCGGGGTGATCGGGCAGCACTTGCAGGGCGGCCTCGACCAGCAAGTCGACCCCTTTCTGAGGACGGATACGGCCAAAACAGCCGATCAACAGGCCGTCTGGCAGGCCAAGCTTCTGGCGCAGAGCGTGTTTGTCATCGGTGGGATGGAACAGTTCGGTGTTCACACCGTGCATGATGACGGTCGCGGGATGCTCCAGAAATGAAGCGGCCTGAGGCGTAGTGGCGATCAACGCATCCATTTTAGAGATCAGCCGTTTCGTAAATCCGGAGTGATCGCGCTGCGCGGCCGAAGTGAACAGAAGTTTGTAGTTGCGCCGAAAAACCGAACGCAGGATCAGACCCATCAGCATCTCAGTGTTTCGCCGCGCATGCCAGACCCGCTTGCGATTGGGCAGAAAAAGCAGTTTCCAGAGTCTAATGTGGGGCAAATCATCAGGCAGGCCCGGGCCGGTGGCGCGGATGCCGATCATTTTCTCTTGAATCGGCAGCAGCCGGATCACCGTAGTCGTCACGCCCGATAGGGAATGCTTCAGATTGGGTGCAATCACCTCAATATCTTGCACAGGCGGTCTCCGGTTTCAGTCTACGCTGTCCCGACTGAATAGATAGATCACACAACCAATGGCAAGGGTGACAGCAAAAAAGCCGAAAATCGCAGTATACGGCGCGGCGGGGCTGATCCCGGCGTTGGCGGCATGGATACGTCCGGTGGCAAATTGCGCCAGACCAACGCCGCCGACGCCGAATAGGTTCAGCAGGGTGACGCCCCGCCCGACCAGATGCGGGGGTACAAAAGCGCGGCCATGGGCCATGATCACCGGAAAACTGGCGCCCAGAAAACCGATGACCGCAAGCAGAAAGACCGAGAGCCAGACGCCCCCGTCAATCCAAAGGCACAGCAGTCCTAAAGTTGCTGCGCCCAGGGCGTTGCCACCGAAGATCACCCATTTGCGGGTCTTAAGGATGCGGTCCAAAGGCCCATATACAAAGGTGCCCGCAATCATCGCGGCACCCATGATCAGCGTTGCCTGCCCGATCTGAGTAGTGCTGAGGTCAAATACATCGCGCAGATAAGGCCCTGCCCAGAGACCGCGCAACGCCGCAGAGGGCGCATAGGCCACCAGCATAAGTGGCAGGATGGTCCAGAGGGCGGGCTCTTTCAGCAGGTCCAGAACCGATCCTTTGTGTTCGGTCTCGACCTTATTGGGATCATGCACCGTCAGCCAGATCCCTGCAGCCACCACGCCTGAAATGATCGCCAAACCACCCAAAGTCGCTCGCCACCCCATAAGCTCAACCGCCAGAGCCGTTGGGTAAGAGGCCACCAGATTGCCGACTGACCCAACGCCCAGCATTACTGCGGCGAGGGTGGCGAACTTGGTAGGTGGAAACTCTCTGGCAAAGATATAATAAGACGCCATCAGGACAGGTGAACAGCCAACCCCGATCAGCGCCATGGCCAGCGCAACATGAAACGGAGTGGTTGCGATGGCGAACAGGCCAGCCCCGCCTGCGCCGCCAATCAGCAACAGCATCGCAGAGCTGCGCCTTGGGCCGACACGATCCAGAGCCCAGCCCACCGGGATTTGCATTGCGGCAAAAACCAAAAACCAAAGCCCCGACGCAAATGCCAGGTCTTCGGGCGTGGCCCCGATGTCTCTGCCCAGATCGGTAGTCAGCACGGCCAGGAAGGCGCGAAAAAACTGGCTGAGGACGTAAGCCAGACATAAAACTATCAAGCCTGTCTGCATCTGCCGCCTCTATTGCCCGTATGCCCTGCCGAGATGCTTTGCACGTTGTGCAGGTCTGCACAAGCGCTCGGGGTGGTGCGAAAGGGGCAGACATCCTTCACATTTGGGCTATCTTGAAAGCAGTTTTGGGAATTTCAGAGAGTGTTATGCCCCCTTCCGACTCTTTATTTTATGACTCAGTCCCTATTTCAGACAGCTTCCTGCGACTGAGCGATCCGGTGCAGTTTACACCTTTGCCTGATACGTGGGTTTTGGGAGTCGCGGATATCGTGGACTCGACCGGAGAGATCGCGCGTGGCCGTTACAAAACCATCAACATGGTTGGTGCTGCGGTTATTTCAGGCATGATCAACGCGCTGGGAGGTCGTGTATTTCCTTATGTCTTTGGCGGCGATGGGGCCGGGTTTGCAGTGCCGGGCGAAGATGCCAAGATAGCGCGCGAAACGTTGGCGGCTTTGCAGAGTTGGGCCGAAACAGAATTTGCGATCACTTTGCGCGCAGGGCTGGTTTCGGTAGCTGACATCCGCGCAGTTGGACGCGATCTGCGCGTTGCCCGCTATGCGCCCTCTACTGGTGTTGACTATGCGATGTTTACAGGCGGTGGATTGGCCTGGGCCGAGGCGCAGATGAAATCCGGGAACCTCACCATTCCACCGGCTGGACCTGACGCGCAGCCCGACTTGACGGGCCTGTCTTGCCGCTGGTCCAACAGTCCGGCCCGCCACGGTCAGATCGTATCTCTGGTCATTCAGCCAACATTAGAGTCTAGCGAGGCCGATTTCGCGGCTTTGAGCCAATCCGTTTTATCGATCGCCGAAGGGTTGGACCGGGCCGGTCATCCGGTTCCCCAAAACGGACCGCCGATGAGCTTTCCTCCGCCAGGTATTGATATCGATGCCCATGTCTCACGCGCTGGGCGCAATCTGCTGGTTCAGAAGATACGGCTGATGATCGAAAATATGCTGATCGGTCTTCTGTTCAAAACCGGTATGAGATTGGGCCAGTTCGAACCCAATCACTATAAAGAAATGGTCAGCCGCAACGCGGATTTTCGCAAATTTGATGACGGATTGAAAATGACATTGGATTGTGACCCATCCACGTTGGAGCAGATCACCTGGATGCTGGAAGACGCTCAGGCACGCGGTAAGATCCGATACGGCCTGCATTCTCAGCAAGAGGCGATGATGACCTGCTTTGTGCCCTCTGCAATGAGCGATGACCATGTGCACTTCGTTGACGGTGCCTCAGGCGGCTACGCGCAGGCCGCAGCTGTGATGCGGGCCTAAAGACTGCGTGCGATTTCTGTAATCACGTCATATGCCATCAATACATCGCTCTCAGTGGTTTCGAACTGCCCGGCCTGAAAGCGGATGACCAAATCACCGTCCACACGGGTCTGGGTCAGATAAATCCGCCCGTCATCATTAATCGCGTTCACCAGTCGCAAGTTCAGGTCGTCCAGGTCGGTGGCGCCCTGCGGCTCATATCGGAAGGTCCACAGCGACCACATTGGCGGTGTGACGATCTGAAAGTCCGGCTCAGCTGCCAGTTGATCATGCAGCGCGACCGACCAGTTGACATGATTGCGCAGCCGTTCACGCAGCCCCACTAGCCCGTAGGTTCGGATGACAAACCACAGCTTCAATGCCCTGAACCGACGGCCCAGTGGCACCGACCATTCCGAGTAGTTGATGATTCCGTCTTTCCCATGGGTTTTTAGGTACTCTGGGCTGATCGCTAACGTGCGGACCAAATCATCGGGGTTCTTCAAGAAATGTGCGCAGCAATCGAACTGGACACCTAGCCATTTATGCGGATTGAAGACGATGCTGTCAGCCTGTTCGATGCCCGGCCAGTAATTGCGATATTCGGGACAGATCATTGCAGAGCCGGCCCAGGCCGCGTCGACATGCGAATAGAGCCCGTATTTACGTGCGATCTCAAGGCAGCGATCCACCGGATCAGTCGCCCCGGTTCCTGTTCCACCAACGCAAAGGATCACACCAGCCGGCTGTAAATCAGAGTCTAAATCAGACTGAATCGCTGCTTCAAGCGCGTTTGGATCCATCCCACGCCAATCACCTTGAACAGGAATGCGCACAAGATTGTCTTGTCCGACCCCCGAAACCCAAATGGCGCGGTCGATTGAGGTATGTACTTCGGACGAGCAATAAACACGCAGTGGCTTTTGGCCAAAAAGACCCTGGCTGTTTCCCTGCCAGTTCATTGCCTTTTCGCGCATGGTCAACACAGCCGCTAGCGTCGCCGAAGAGGCGGAATCCTGTATGACCCCGGCAAATCCTTCAGGCAGGTCCAGCGCCTCGCGCAGCCAATCCATCATCCGCGTTTCCATTTCGGTCGCGGCGGGGGAGGTCTGCCACAGCATACATTGCGGCGCGATGGCACTGGCCAGGAATTCAGCCAGCACCGACGGCGCAGACGCGTTCGAGTTGAAATAGGCGAAGAATCGGGGGTGCTGCCAATGGGTGATACCGGGCATCACGATCTGTTCAAAATCGCGAAAAATACTCTCGATTGCTTCACCATGCTCGGGCGGATGGGCGGGTAGGGCGTTCAGAATATCGCCAGGCTCAGTTCTTGCACGAACGGGCTTGTCGCCAACGGTCAGGTGATAATCTTGTGTCCAATCAGCGATTTTTTTGCCCCATACGGAAAATTCGTCCCAATTCATTGCGGTCTCCTTGCGGCTAATCTGATCTGCCTGCTGAATAATCACTTCGACTCACCATTAATGAACAAGTTAATTAAAATCCAGCCCTGCAAGTTTGCGTGAACTTAGCAATCTATTGCGAAACAAAGGGAGTCGCGTCAAAATTAACCATGACGAATAGTTTGCCGTTGACGTCTCGATCACTGCCGATTGCCTTGTTGCGTGCGCGCGAAAAGGTGATGGGGCCGATACGTGGTGTTTTAGCTGACGCAGGGGTAACTGAGCAACAATGGCGCGTTCTGCGCGTCTTGCAAGAAGAAGGTCCGCAAGAACCCACGCAGATCTCAGAACGCGCTTGTTTGTTGCTTCCCAGCCTGACTCGGATTCTGAAAAAGCTGGAAGATAAAAAGTTGATCAAACGGCAGGCCGTCGAAAAAGATCGTCGTCGCCAGATCGTCGAAATCACCAAAGAAGGAATGCAGATCATTCACGCCAACTTGCCGGAAATGTTGCGGTTGGCGGCACAAACGCGCGAATTGATGGGGGCTGAGCAACACGAAACACTGCTGAATCTTTTGAGCGAACTACACGAATTGAAAAGCTAATTACTCAGGCTGGATAGACTCTAAACAATGGTTGTTTGTTTGTTTTTGGGGCAGCAACTCCTGCATCGGTTCCTGAGCTTGTACAATATCGATTGCCCGCGTCGTTCTAGCGTCGTAGCTTGAGGGTCACTTGGAACAAACGGTCTGACAAAGATGGATGGGCCCAAGCCGCAAAAACCGGCACAGCCTAAAGAATTCGCCACGCAGGATTTGAGCGAGCGCGTTGGAGCGCGTGTGCGGAAGGCCAGGCAAATGCGCGGCATTCCGCGCCGGGTTTTATCGGAAAGCTCGGGTGTTTCGCCCCGGTATCTGGCACAACTCGAAGCTGGGGAGGGCAATATCTCGATCGGAGTACTGCATCGGATTGCGCAGGCTCTGGATTACAAAGCCGAATGGCTGATCGGCGAAGAAGATCCCTGGGATTCGGATGATTTGCAGATGCTCGAACTGTTCCGGCAGGCCAGCGATGACGTCAAAGACAACGTCATGAGGGCACTGTGTCCCGATCCTGCTGAGAATGCTCGGGCACAGCGGGTTTGTCTTATCGGTTTACGTGGCGCGGGAAAATCAACGCTGGGTGCTTTGCTTGGCGCTGCGCTTAAGCTGCCCTTTGTGGAACTGACGGCTCAGATCGAAGAAATGTCGGGGATGCCATTGGCTGAAGTCATGGCCTTCTACGGGCAAGAGGGATATCGCAACCTCGAAGCGCAAGCGTTGGACCGGGTCATTGCCGCCGATGATCGAATGGTTCTTGCCGTCGCTGGTGGGATCGTTTCAGAGCCTTCGACCTATACGACATTGCTGAGCCGGTTTCACACCGTCTGGCTTCGGGCCACACCCACCGAGCATATGGAAAGGGTGCGCGCGCAAGGCGACGAACGTCCCATGGCAGGAAATCCAAAAGCAATGGAGCAGCTCAAGTGCATACTCGCCAGTCGCGAGGCATTGTACGGGCGTGCGAACGCTCAGCTGGATACATCCGGGCGGACCGAGAATGAGTCGATCAGAGATCTGATGGAGCTTGTCGAAGAACATGGGTTCTTGAGGTAAAACAGGCTCTATTTAGGGTCTTTCAGCCAGTTTCTAGCGAATTCTATGGTGTCTAGATCAGCGAATCGTCGAACCCGGTCAAGTTCTGCTTCCAGCCGTCGGGTTCTTGCATCGGACCAGCGGACGGATTGCTCGGGCCACATTGCCCGAACATGCAGATTGCCGTAATTACGGTGTGCCTTCATGTCGATACGGCCGATCATACGGTTTCCCTCCATCAAGGGGAAGACGTAGTATCCGTAAATGCGCTTGGGCTCGGGAACGAACACTTCGATGCGATAATGAAACCCAAATAGGCGTTCCGCGCGTTTACGATCGCGCAGCATGGGATCAAAAGGACTAAGAACCCTGATCCGACCGGGCGCTTCTGGCAGCGCTGCCACCTGTTCGCATATTTCGGGCCGTGCAAAGACTTTGCGGTCATTCCCATCCGCACACTCTACGAATATTTCTGCGATTATTCCCTTTGTCAGAGCCTGATCACACCACGCCTTTGCCTCGCTGGCGCTGACGGTATCCCAAAATGCCGCCAGCTCTCCTGACGTGGCAAAGCCCAGCCGGTCGAGTGCCGCGTTACAAAGCCAATCCACGGTTGCATCTACGTCGCACGCTATGCTGCCGGGGCAAAGTTGGGTGTCGATAACCCGCTCCGTCAGATCATAGCGTTTCTGAAACCCCTCACGACCGATTACAGTCAGCGCCCCGGATCGCCAAAGGTATTCCAGCGCAGTTTTTGACGGATGCCAATCCCACCAACCACCAGACCCCTTCTTTTCATCTTTGCCCACATCGGATGATCCCACGGGACCATGATCGCGAATGTGCTGAAGAACAGATTCGAATCTCTGTTCAAAGCCATCACGTCGCCAGTTCTTCCATCGGGCTTTCAGCATGTCGGCATCGCGAAGGAACCGCAGGTGCCAATGGCGATAGAAATCCATCGGGATAACGGCAGCGTCATGGGTCCAGTGTTCGAACAGCGCCCGATCACGCTCGTAAAGTCGCTTGAGGTTGCGCGGCCGATAGCTTGGTCGGCGCGCATACAGGATCATATCATGGGCGCGTGCGACTGTGCTGATGCTGTCGAGCTGCACAAAACCCAGGCGGTGGATCAATCGCAACAGATCCTCACCTTTAGAACCGCCTGCCGGTTGCTCCAGCAACGCGTGGCGATCCATGAACATTGTCCGCGCTTGGCGGTTGTTCAGGCGTTGCAGGGTCATGGGATTCTAGCGTCGTTTTAGCGTGTCACCAAAGCTGATCTTAGGGGTCAAGGTGACACGGGTATCAACCTCTGACTCTGGATCGGCCAGCTTTGCCGCGATGATTTCTGCAGCGGTGCGCCCGATCTCGGTTCGGCAGGCATCCATCGTCGCCAGCTTACGCGGTAATCCTTGCAACAGCTCGACGTTGTTGAACCCGGCGAGGCCAATCTGACCCGGCACGTCTATCCCCTGATCCAGCAAATAAAGCAGCCCACCCGCGCCAATCATGTCGTTGGAATAATAAAGAAAATCTAACTCAGGCGAACGTTCCAGCATGGCATGCGTCATCTCTCGGCCCTTGGCCAGCGCTGAGCCGCCCGAATAAAACTCGCGATCTTCGATCTCGATCCCGTGCTTGCCCAGCACCTCGGTAAAGCCTTCGAACCGTTTGCGGGCCCGATGGTCCAACGGCATCTTGGTTCCCATAAAGCCGATATGTTCATAACCCGCCTTCAGAATAGCCTGGGCCATCTCGCGCCCGGCGCGGCGGTGGGAAATGCCCACCATGGCATCGACCGGCTTGCCATCGGTATCCATGATCTCGACCACCGGAATGCCCGCCGAATCCAGCATGGCGCGGGCGGCTTCAGTATGTTCCAGTCCGGCAATGATCACGCCCGAAGGCCGCCACGAGAGCATCTCGTACAGCACTTTTTCTTCCTTTTCAGGCAGATAGTCCGTGACACCGACCACCGGCTGCAGTTCAGTATCTTCCAGTACCTGATTGATGCCTGTCAGAACCTCGGGGAAAACCATGTTCGACAGCGATGGAATGATCACTGCCACAAGGTTCACCCGGCTTGATGCCAAGGCACCGGCGATCTTGTTGGGCACATATCCCAATTCCTTCGCAGCAGCCAGAACTCGGGTACGGGTGGCGTCCGATACATCCCCTCGATTGCGTAGCACCCGGCTGACTGTCATCTCCGACACTCCGGACGCTTCCGAAACATCACGAAGGGTAAGCGGGCGTTTTGTTTCTATTGTCACCGGGGATACCTGCATTGTTTGTTTCCGGGATGGTAGCGTGAACAGGGTGATCTGTTCAACTGTTGTGCAAAGCCGATGACAATCCGAATAAACCCGGTTACAGAAAGCGAAACGCGGCCCCGTGGCTCAACTGGATAGAGCAGCCCCCTCCTAAGGGGCAGGTTGCAGGTTCGAATCCTGCCGGGGTCGCCAAAACCACCTGAAAAATATGGCTTATTTACAGGACGTTGTGCGGAAGACTGCAAAAAGTCCCGTCAGCTTTCGGGCCGTAATCGACTGAAACGACCGATTTCTCGTACAAAACCTGTACAAAATTCGCACGTTTGTGCGTATTTCGGGGGCCAATCATGAGCCGCCATAGCTTTGATCCCGAAATCGCGGGACGTGTTGGCCTGAACGCGGCGGTGATTTTCCAGAACATCACCTTCTGGATCGAGAAGAACCAAGCCAATCGCCGCAACCATCGAGACGGGCGGTATTGGACTTACAATTCGATCTCGGCCTTTAGTGAGTTGTTCCCCTATCTGAGCGAAAAGCAGATCCGAACAGCGCTCGAAAAGCTGGTCAGTGCAGAGCTGATCATCAAGGGCAATTTCAGCGATGATCGCTATGACCGGACCTGTTGGTATGCCCTGGGCAACTCCATTTGCCCAAATGGGCAAATCGATCCGACCGAAAGGGAAAATGATGCATTTGCCCCTGAGGGCAAGCCATCTGCCCCAGAGGGCAAATCCTATAAGAACAGATATAAACCATATCAAAAACCAAATCCTTCGCACGCGAAGGTAGCGGTGGAGGATGAGGTTTCAGAAAAGATTTTGTCCGCCTATCCCGAGGATCGCGTTCGCGGCAAAGCGGTTTGTAACTCGCAGATCCGCCAAGCGCTGGCCGACGGAGTGGACGCCAAAGACCTCGAGGACGCCGTGCGGACCTATGCGACCGAGAGCGAAGGCTTCACCCGCTCCAAGGTGTGCTTCTCCGACAATTGGTTCTCCTCTGGCCGTTGGTTGAAATACCTTCAGGAGGTTGAGGAGGCGCGAGAAGCGGGCAAAGCCAAAGAGGTGGAATTGCTGAAAGGTTTGGCCGACTGGGTCACGGACAAGCATCCCCTTTGCCGCCACATAACACCCGGCCAAGTGACCGCTTTGCTAGCCGCGAACCTAGTCAGCTCAGCTGAAATCGAAGCGGCGGGGCTCAGAGCATGAGTGCGACAGACCCCCACAAAGAGCAGAGAGCAAGGTTACCCACCGATTACATCGGCGGGTCTTGTGAGGGGCGGCAAGCCTCCCCTTCAAACCCCAACCAGACGCACGCAAGCGGCGTCAAAGAGGGCCTTTCCGAGAGCGTGATCTTTCGATGCACACCGTCGGAAAAGGCAGCGCTTGTGGCCAAGGCGCGCGCGGCTGGCCTGCCCAATGCCACGCTGATGCGTGAGGCCTTGGGGCTAACCGAGGCACGTCGGCGCAAGCCCGTCCCGCGAGTTGACCCGAAGCTGACTTTTGCGATTGCCCGCGTCGGCGGCAACCTCAATCAGCTCTCCCGCTGGATCAACGGCGCGGTCAAATCCGGCCGCGCGAGCCAGATCGACGCGCTCAAGGTCGCGGTGCAGCTAGTGGCCATCGAACGGCAGATGGCGCAGATCGTGGCGGCACACACGGGCGGTGGCGAATGATCATCTCGTTCTTTTCCACCGGCACAGGCGGCGGAGCCGCACCCGTCGACTACCTGACAGCGCGTGAAGTTCTTGCCTATGACGAGAACCGCCACCTCATCCGCGACGACACCAGTAAACCGCAAACCAAGATCCGCGACCCGTTGCCTGAGGTGCTGCACGGTAACCCCGACCAAACCCGCGACCTTATCGATGCGAGCTCCAACAAATGGAGCTACACGGCAGGTGTGATCAGCTTTGCCGACAGCGACGATCCCAGTCCCGCCGCCCAGCAAGAGGCCATTGAGCTATTTGAGGCTCTGGCCTTTGCTGGGCTGGACAGGGATCAATACGATTGTCTCTGGGTGCGCCACTCGCATGAAGGCAATGTCGAGCTGCACTTCTGCACGCCACGCCTTGAGCTGAGCACGGGCAAGGCGTTGAACATCGCACCGCCAGGCCATGAAAACGCCTTTTCCAGCCTGCGTGATTTGATGAACAAGACGCACGGTTGGGCAGACCCTTTGGAGCCAGATCGCACTCGCGAAGTGAGGGCGACGATTGAAGCGCCGACGCGCGCGCAAGGTCGCGAAGCGCTGCACGATTGGATCCTCGATCAGATCAGCGTCGGCACCATCACCGACCGCGCCAGCATGATCGATGCTTTGGCCGATGCAGGCTTTGATATCCCCCGTGCCAGCAAGAATTACATCACCGCCAAAGACCCTGACACCGGCGAGCGCTGGCGTTTGAAAGGAGAGATTTTCCATGACGACTGGCAAGCCGAACCGCCTCGCCGAGAAATTGAACGCGGACCTGGAGACAGTACGCAGCGACCACGCCGCCTTGATGGCATCTCAACTGGAGAGCTTCAGGAGCGATTTCAGCAGCATTGCGACCAGCGCGCTGCATACAATCGAGACCGATATCAGGTTCTTTCTGAGCGACAGCAGGAGCGAGTTGGAGAGGCGGAGCGAGACGATCAGGCGCTGGTTGACGATCTCACCCTGGGTGATCGTGGTGATGGTCTCATCCTGGATCGCGACAGTGCTGATCGCGAGTTGGTTTTGGACGGGTTTGATCACGCGCTCGGAGATGACGAGGCTTGGCCTGACACGGATCGAACAGGCTGGGCAGACATGGGTGACGCTGGACCCCGACCGGACCGAATTGAAGACCTGCACCATGGCCGGGACGCCGGTCATCTGTATCGAGATCAAGGAACCCTAGATGACACAGACCCTGACAGCATTGGAACGCGAATTGCTCGCATCCGTCGAGCGGTTGGTGACGGCCTGCGAGAGTTCAGCCAAGGAATTGCACGCCTTGGAGAAGCGCTCGACCAGCAGGATCGAAAGCAAGGTGAATGGCTTGGCGCATTGCGTGGCGCTATTGATGAAATCACATCTCACGTCCGTCACCACATTGGCCGACTTGCTGCGCGAGGAGCAGAATTACGCGACGCTGCAGGCGGGGTTAGAGACCAGCTGGAAACTAGCGAAAGACGCCGAGAAGCGGTTGACCGAGAGCTAGACGCGAGAGATAGCCACCGCAGCGCCGGACATTCGCTTTGATCTAACTGCAAATGTTGGCGTGGTTCGAGGGTCTGCAGTGGGAATCTTAGATTCGTTCTGCAGCAATTCACCACACGTCTGCGATTTCTTTGCTGGGTGCGTATGCGGATAAACCGGAACTTCATGTAGAATGCAGCGAAGAGCTCGAAAGAGCCTAGTACGACAGATGCTGCAATTTGCACAAATGGCAGGAATTGCTGAATAGCCGGCTTCGGGCAGCATGTCTGGCAGTGGTTAGATAGAGCTGATGAAACGACCCGCGAACATCCTTTTGCGCTTTATAGCTGAGAAGAAATGAACAGATTTTTCTTCTCTAAGCTGGCTCAGTTTCCCTTGACCCTCGAATACTGACTCGGCGTGATGCCGGTTTGATTTTTGAAAGCACGGGAAAAATTCTGAGGGTTTTCGTACCCGAGCTCAAAGGCGGCTTCTTGAACGGTGAACTGTTTGGTAGCCAGTATTTCTTTCGCTCGGTCAACTTTGGCTCGGTTCACCACCGACCGAAAGCTCTCCCCCTCGGCAAGCAGCCGGCGTTGTAGAGTGCGAGGTCCTATGTCGAGCGCCAGTGCCGTGCGGTCCAGCGACACTTTTTGGGAATCGAGATGCTGCCTCAAAACGGCAATGACAACGTCCGCGTAGCTTTTAGGCGCAATTGGTGCGATTTCGCGATGTAGATCGTAAACTGTGATCGGTTTCCCCGGACACGGCCCTGAAGATGTCGCCATGTCAACTTTTGGGAAGCAGATTTCCAGACGTCCTGTGTTCCAGCTCACCTGGCAGCCGAATGTGATTTCTGCATCATCGGCAACTCTCGGTTTCGGAAAATCGCATTTGATTGCACTCGGAGTCCACTTACGCCCAAGATAGTGGCGAAAGATGCTGAGCATGGAACCAAGTGCTGAATAAGCAATCTCTGGATACACGTGATGCTGGCGCAGACCAAACCTGTACCCATAGCAAGCAAGGTTTCCATTATACCGAAGTGTGGTTCGGTCGGCAGAAGAGTGCAGCGGCATTATCGAACCTGCCCGTTGTAATGCTTGTCCTAAAGTCGGTGCCGAGAGGACGTATTCGCCCCATAAGCCATAGTCCCGAACGGTTAGGTTGGGTGCCCACATCAGACCAACATTCTTGCCGCCAACTTCCTGACAGATCCTGGCAACAAAGTTCGCGAAGGACATTTCCGGCAGATAGCCCTTCTTGTGATCAATTAACTCTTGGGTAAGGGCAGAGGCAGCAAGGGCCTTTCCAAGAGTGCGCGCGCCAAATTGCTCCAGAACAAAGTCTGGCATGGGGCCAAGAGCTTTGGCGGCGATCATGGGCGGCAGTGACAAATCGAGCTCCTGCGAAACCTGTCGTGAAATGACACTCGCATTCAGCATGAATGCGCTATCAACTACAAGGTGGGCGAACTTTAACTGCGCAACGTAGCGCGCGTGAACCATCAGGAGGAAAAGTCATGTTGCGGTTCTGGTTAATAACTCTTTCGATGACCATTACGGCACCTGCTCTTGCACAGGAGGCGCCCAAGCTCATACTTCAGCTTACGGTTGACCAGCTTCGCGGTGATCTGATTCAACGCTACAGCAAGGGTATGGGCGAAGATGGCTTCTTTCGGCTGATTAACGAGGGCGTTCACTATGCAGATGCCCATCATCGCCACGCGAACACGGAAACCATCGTCGGCCACACGACACTCGCAACCGGGGCGGACCCCTCGGTGCATGGTATGGTGGCCAATCTTTGGTTTGATCGGGTGACCGGGCAGCAATTCTATAACGTGCAGGATGCCGATTACCCGCTTGTTGGTGCCAGTGGCGTTGACAAGGACAGCGAGATCGACCCGACGCAACGTGCAGCCACCACCGATGGCCGGTCGCCGCGCTCGATTATTACCTCGACCATCAGCGACGAAATCGCGCTGCATTACGGGCCAGAGGCCAAGATCTTTGGTGTGTCGGTCAAGGACCGCGGCGCGATTTCGATGGCAGGGCATGCGGGGCAGGCCTATTGGTTTTCGAAATCTGACTATGGCTTTGTAACCTCCACCTACTACCGGGAAGATTATCCTGATTGGGTCGAAGAGTGGAACGATTCCGGGAAGGTCCGCTCTTATGAGTTCCGCGACTGGAACCTGCTGTTGCCAGAAGAAAACTATCTCTTTGCGAACCGGGACAATCAGGAATGGGAAACCATCATGGGCGAGTTCGGCCGTGTTTTCCCCCATTCGTTTGGACCGGCTGACGGAGATTATTACACAACATTGCTGACAATCAGCCCAGCGGGGGACGCGCTGACGTTGGACTTTGCCAAGGCCCTGATCGAAGCGGAAGACATCGGTCAGGATGATGTGCCCGACTATCTGGCAGTCAGCCTGTCTTCGACGGATTACGTGGGCCATATCTTTGGCCCCTCCAGCCTTGAATCCGAGGACAATCTGAAACATCTCGACAAGGAACTGGGCGCTTTCCTGACCTATGTTGATGAGACGATTGGTCTGGATAATGTGCTGATCGTTTTGTCTGCGGATCACGGCGCGTCGGAAACTCCGGGTTCCTTGGCCGAAATCGGGATTGAAGCGGAGTATTTCGATTTTAACGCAATTGATAGAGAACCGGGCTTTAACCGGCTGAAGGAACAATTTGGTGTTTCCAAGGAACTGATCGCAAACTTCTCACAGCCTTATCTGTACCTGAACAAGGAACTGATCAGAGAGCGCGGGTTGAATGAGCTGGAAGTTGAGCGTGCTGTTGCCGAAGAGCTGGTAAAGATCCGAGGGATTGCCTTTGCTGTCGGCGCAACCGAACTGCGCAACGGACTGGTCGGCGATACACTTGTAAACCGGGCGGTCGAGGCGAATTTCCACCCTGATCGGTCCGGCGATATCTATATCGTTTTTGAACCGCACTGGTTCGTTGCCGATCTGGATGGACTGATTGTCGCCGGCTCGCACGGTGCGCCCTGGCCGTATGACTCTTATGTGCCCATCATCGTTTCTGGCCCAAACATCGAAGCTCAGCGTGTGGTTCGCCGCGTCGAAACCGTCGATCTTGCCCCTACCATTGCTGCATATCTGGGGATCAAGGCCCCGACGGGGGCTGGTGGTAAGATTTTGCTCGAGGTGTTCGAAAACTAATTCGACAATATGAGAATCCACCTGGCAATCCCTATCGGAAAGGAATGCCGGTGATACCCAATTCTTTTGGGGTTCTGCGCCCCCTAATCTGAGGAGACACAACCGTGTTCAAGCCAATAAAAACCTTTGTACGTTCTGCGGCCCTTGCCGGTCTACTGGGCTCTGGCGCCGTGGTCCCGAGTGTCAACGCTCAACAGACATTTGATGATACAGGTGATATTCTTGCGAGATCTGCACAGGTCGAAGATATCGAATATCAGATCATGGTTCAGCGTGCGACGCAGACTGCCCTTTGGGGAATGCCAGCGGCGGGTATGATTGACTTCCTGAAAGGGATCAGGCGCGACCTCGGCGGCGATTACAATGATGTTGTCTATTTGAACAAACCATTTGATTCCAGACATGGTTTCTTAACCGCCAACGACGTGACGGCCTATTCATGGGCTTCAATGACGTCCGCGCCCGGTCCGCTGGTGATCGAGGTTCCTGCAGCCAACGACAAGGTCGACTATTTCGGGTCTATCGTAAATGCATGGGATCAGCCTATTGCTGATGTTGGGCCAGATGGGTTCGACAAGGGTAAGGGCGGCAAATACTTGCTGCTGCCCCCGGGATATAACGAGAAGTCCTTGGAAGAGCTGGAAGCTGCTGGCTACTTCCCGTTTGAGACGGACACCTTTGAATCCGGCTTCTCCTTTCGTCCACGCCTTTACAACGGGGCCACGGATCTTGATGCGGCGGAATATGCCCAGACCATCAAAATCTACTACCTGTCCGAGGCCGACAACCCGCCTCCGACTACTTATCACGAGGCATCTGAAGTGCCTTATGACTCACTGCCCTATTACAACGAGACCTACTTTCAGGATCTGAACGACTATGTTCAGAACAACCCGATCCGTCCGCAGGACAAGATCATGATCAATTTCCTGAAGGATCTGGGCATCGAAAAGGGCAAGCCGTTCGAGCCGACGGAGCGTCAGATGAAGGCGATGAACGAAGGTTTGGTTCTGGCCTATGCCTCTATGCAGCGGTATTTTGTCGAGCCTGGCCTTGCAACTATCCCGTTGTGGAAGAACGAGGATGGCTCGCTCAAGAACCAGTGGTTGGTCTGGGATTTTGCAGAAGGGCAACCACAGGCAGGTTTCCCGTATGAGACAGACACCGAGGTTTTGGTCGATGACCGGGCTGGTGGTACCTATTTCTGGATCACATACCTGCCCAAACAACTGGGTGGCGGAACCTTCTACCTTACGGGTCTGCGCGACAGCGACGGCGAGATGTACGACCATAACAAGACCTACAAGCTGAACGTTCCTGCGGATACGCCTGCGGACAACCTGTGGTCAGTCATTGTTTACTCAATGGAGACGAAGAGCTTTATCCGCAATGTTGATCCTGTCGGTTTGTCGTCGCGAAATGAAGACACGATGCAGGTCAATGATGATGGTTCTTATGACATCTATTTCGGCCCCGAAGCGCCGGAGGGCAAAGAAAGCAACTGGATCCCGACGACAGAAAGCTACTTCCTGCTCTTCCGTCTTTACAGCCCGACGCCGGGCTGGATGGAAACTGGCTGGATGCTTGGAGATGTGGAGAATATTTCCGACTGATAATTTGGCTTGGGCGCCGGGCGAAATGGGCATCTGGCGTCATTTTTTTCTGTGTTAGCAAAAAAGTGTTTTCAATGAAGTCTCTGAGAGCAGCCATGCACCAAAACTGTACGTAGGTCAGCTTTGTCCGGAGGCTGTGTGAAAACTCCCGCTGTTGCCGGAGAGATGGTATGCTTTCGGCATTGGATGTGGAGGCATTCCATGGGGCAGTTTATCGAAGGCGTGGATCGACATCAGGCGATGTTGTTGCCCGAATGTCTGGACGATTATGTTGACGAAGACAGCGCCGTCCGAGCGATTGATGCATTCATCGATATGCTCAGCTTGGCGGATTTGGGTTTCCAAACCTCACCAGCCGCGACCGGTCGGCCTGGTTATCATCCTGGACTTATGCTGCGGGTCTATCTCTACGGATACTTGAACCAAATTCAGTCTTCGCGGCGGCTAGAGCGGGAGTGCGGCCGCAACCTGGAACTCATTTGGCTGACGGGCCGATTGAAGCCCGACTTCAAGACGATTGCCGACTTCCGCAAGGATAACGGTCCGGCGATCCGCAAGGTATGCCAACAGTTCGTCGCTCTATGCCGTGACATCAATCTGCTGGATGGAAACCTGGTCGCCATCGATGGCAGCCGGTTCAAGGCGGTGAATGCCAAGGCCAAGAACTACACGCGCGGCAAGCTGCGCCAGAAGCTGGGTGAGATCGACAAGGCCATTGAGCGCTATCTGGGTGAACTGGATCGCGCGGACGAGGTGTTTGAACAGACCGGCACCGTGTTGCCCGCGGCACGAATGGAACGCACGCTGAGAAAGCTGGAACATCTGCAAAAGGAAGCGGCGCGCTACAGATCAATCGAGAGACGCATGGATGAAACCGGCGAAACGCAGGTGTCTCTGAGCGATCCTGACGCGCGATCCATGGCCACAACGCCCCGCATGCCCCGCGTCGTTGGCTACAACGTACAGACGGCGGTTGAAGCCGAGAACCACCTGATCGTCGCGCATGAAGTCACCATGCATGGATATGACAGGGATGCCTTGTCGATGATGGCGGCGGCTGCGCGCGATGCGATGGCCTTGGATCGGATCGAGGCCATAGCCGACAAGGGGTATTACAAGAGCGAGGAAATCCTTGCTTGCGAAGAAGCCGGTATCTCTGTCGTCGTTCCCAAGCCTCAAACCTCGAATGCCGGAGCCCGGGGCCAGTTCGACAAAGCCGACTTTGCCTATGATGCGGAGAACGACGTTTATATCTGCCCCGCTGGCGAGCAACTGAGCTACCGGTTCACGGGGCCACAGGACGGCAAAGCTATCAGGGTCTACTGGTCGAGCAATTGCGAAAGCTGTGTCATCAAGGACAAGTGCACCACTAGCAAACAGCGCCGCATTCGCAGGTGGGAACATGAAGACGTGCTGGAACGCGTACAGCATCGGCTGGACCAGGACCCCACCCAACTGGCTGTTCGCAGCATGACCGTCGAGCACCCCTACGGCACGATAAAATCGTGGATGGGAGCTACACACTTCAAGATGAGACGGTTGAAAAACGTTGCCACGGAGATGGCCCTGCACGTTCTTGCCTACAACTTGACCCGTGTCATGAAGATCATCGGCATCCCGGCTTTGGTTGCCGCGATGAAAGCCTAAAAGGCGCCTCCTTGGCCAAAAAACAGCATCCCGAAGAAGCTAAATCGTCCCGATGGCCTCAGAAACGGCACTCTGGCCAAATCTGAAAGATCAAAGAGGACAAATCGAAAAAATACGCTCCAACACCCAACCCCGGGGAAAGCTGCACGAACCTAGCCCGTTTCCACACAGCCTCTCCGCTCAGCGGACCTTCGCCGCACGCCACATCAAGGTCTGCAATGCGGAGATAGTGTTGAAAAAGTCGGTTGATTGGTTGGTCTGGCGCTGATTCACTCGTTTTGAGAGTGGAGGACTTAGCAATGATGGGACCGAGGCAGGTGGCGCAGGGTGCGCTGT
>NZ_JBQFPS010000009.1:0-192695 GCF_056536485.1 Ruegeria sp. CL5 | reverse complement strand
AGGCTCATAACCTGAAGGTCGCAGGTTCAAATCCTGCTCCCGCAACCAACGTCAGAAAATATCAGTATAGCCCGTTCAGACTACAATTGATCACACGGTTCAATTGCTTAACCTCTTCACCTCGTCAGGCTCATAGCATCAGCAGAGGCGGAGGCGATCAAGGCTTCAAGTTCCGACTTGCGAACCTCCAACGCTGTCAGCTTTTCCTTTATGTTGGCGAGAATGCGAAGATCAGGAACTTCTTCAATAACCCATTCTTCGGGAGGGTTCGGTCGCGCTTGTCGCTTACCGGTGTCTGGGTCTTTCACAAAGCGTTGGCGGTTCCAGACGAGACGACCAATGTAGAGTTCGCTTTTGAGAATGGCGGTGTCCCGCCACCAATTTCCGTAGATTGTGGATGCGCCCCAGCTCCACTTTCAACTATGGCTTCACTTCAGACCCAGCCAGTCGGCACTATTATCAACGCGCGGCTGTCCGTCGGAACGACCGCACAAAGGTACGGACGGTAGGATCCGCCGAAAACTGAGGAGCTGAGAGCGCATCGAAATCCGGTTTTGCAGACGGTGTGCTGAGTAGATGCCGAGACAAATCCGCTGCAAGGGCGGCCGACTGCTTCGCCTCGATGATTGTCGAGGCCTTAAAACTGGCCTTAGCCGCTGCATGGGCCTCTTCCCTATTCCCAAGCGCTAGATGGCACAGGCACGCGTTCAGGTGTTTGCGGCCCAGCTCAAGCCCCAGCCCAATATCATTGCTCTCTCCGATGGCGCGGCGGATCATGGTTTCGCCTTGCTCCACCGCGCCGGTACAGGCCGTGAAAAACCCGAAATAGGACCCGAATATAGGCCGCATAAGGCGCGCTTCGACCGTGTCCAACAACCGACCCGCCGCCTCAAAAGTACTTCCGGCCCGCCCGACGTCACCGGCATGGGACAGAACCACACCGGCAGACAGCCGGGCGATGATATGTGCAAAAATATCTTCCGATTTCTGCGCCAGTTCCTGGGCCGCTAGCGCCAGTGCTAGGCTCTCCGACGTCTGGCCCAGAAACATCAGTGACCGCGCCCCATAGCTCATTGCCAAAACCGACAAGCCGGGATTTACGCCAAGTTGGCTATCTAAATTGCCGTCTTCTATCGCCTGAACAACATGTTGCATGTTCAGCACCGAGGTCAGATGTTCTTCGAAACTGTAATTTGCCAGACCGCTATGAAACGCGGCCCTGGCCCTTAGCACATCATCGTCGGTTTCATCGGCAATCTGCATAATGCCGCCAGCACATTTCAGGGCCGCGGACGGCCGCCCCTTCAACCAGAGCAGATGGCTTTCGAACGCAAGTATTCGGCCTTTAACGCGCGGGTGCTCATTTTCAATAAGCGCGTCGCTCGCCTGGTCGAGGCATGCTTTAACGCCGGCAAGGTCGGCAATCTGATACAGCGGGTTTCGCATCTCCAGAAGGATTTTAACGCGCATGCGGGACCGAAGCTCCGTATCTTTCAGGTTTTTCGACGCGCCCAGAGCCAACTCCAACAATTCCAACGCATGACTGTTCATTGCGCGCTCATTTGACTCCGCCGCCGCCGTCAGATACCCGTCGCAGGCTTCATCCCACAAGTGACCGAAATACGCGTGACGGGCCTGCAACAGCGCGCTGACATTCTGCCCGGCTGAAGAGAACGCTCGAAGGGCACGATAGGCGGTGGCATGAAAGGCAACCCGGTCACGCTCAATAATCGAGTTTTCGGTAATTTCCCGAAATAGTGGATGTTTGAAATGTAATCGTGGAGTGGGATGCGTCGTCAAACGCCCGAGAATCCCGTCTTTGACCAGATCGCCGATTGTCGACAGCTCATACCCCAGATCGGCCAGTACCTGAAACAGCAACGCCTCGGGCATCATCTCACCCAGTATGGATGCAACTTTTAGCGAATGCTTTTGGGCTCGTGTCAGCTGATCGATACGCTCGGCGATAACCGCTTGCAGCAACGGGGTCTGGACCGTAAAATTCAGGCTGTCAGGGACCTTCGGATCCGTACGCACATGCTTCATCGCCCTAACAATTTCAATCAGAAACAAAGGGTTACCGGAGGATTTACGCACTATACCACTCAGATTAGCCACCTGGTCGGAAACGGTCGTGTCAAGATCCCGGATCATACCTCGGATATCCGTCGCCAATTGCATGGCGGCGTCTTCCGGCAAGCCACCAAGCTTCAGTATCTCTATATTTTTAATGTCCCGCTCTATCAGGCCCGCCAAATTTTCAGGTCGGCAGGACAGGATAAAGTTGCCCTTAAACGCTGAACCTGAAGACATGAGTTGAAAGAATATTTCCCTGCTTTCGCTGTCTAGTTCAAAGAATTCATCGATCAGGATTGCCGGAACTCCGTGCATTTGCCTGTGCTGCAATAAGACTTCAAATCCACGCCGGATCGTTGCGAGTTTCCGGGCGATCAGATCGTTCAGGTGACTGTCTTCGATTGCTCCGCGGTTTTCTTCCCCACCAAACAGCTCATAGTGCAGATTTCTCAGGCTAAGCCCATCGTCCGGCGACAATTTATCCGGCGCGGTATCTTTCAAGGCGTTGCTCAAAAAAACGTCCTGATCGGTTTCGGCGGCGTCCGGAACCAGTTGTTCGACACAAGCCCGGATACCGGAACACGGATCGAAATGGCCGTAAAACCCCCTGCAGAACAGTGCCGGGAATGCTTCTCCGGCCACCAGAATTTTGTGGCTTTCGAATATCAGCCTGGATTTACCGATCCCGGCATCTCCGGCAACAACAATGACCCGTTCGAGGTTGGAAGACTGTGTTCGGCAAATATCGGTCAGGCGTGCAATTTCTTCCTCGCGCCCGACAAAAGGTGCCTGTACTCCGCGCAGCTTCATCTGCTCGGTTCGGTACACCTGCACCAATCTGTAGACTGGAAGCGCATCGGTGATGCCGCGGATCTGTTGATCGCCCAGGTCGTCAAATAGAAACCCGTCAAAGGCCAGATCGCGGGTCAGACGATCTGTCATCGCGCTATCGGGCTCTGCCAGCGCCTGTAACCGCGAGGCCAGATGAACCGATACGCCCGTGGCATCATAGTGCCAGCCTATATCGGTGCTGACAGGCCTGACCAGCGTTTCACCGGTGCAAATCCCGACGCGCACGGTGGTACCGGGCAGGGGCCAACTTGCGTCCTTCGTCAGCTCAATCATCTCCAAAGCCGCAAGGCAAGCATTTGCGGCATGTTTGGAATTCGCAATCGGAGCGCCGAACAGGAATAGGATTCCGTCGCCCGCGATGGTCGCGATTGTGCCCGAATGGCGGTGGGCGATACCCGTCAGGGACTCGCGACTCTCCTCCAGGAGTAAGCTGGCTTTCTGGATTCCAATTTTGGAAATCGCCTCAAGGGAGCCGACAAGATCGACAAACAGAGATGTGACCAGCTTGAGCTCGGAATCGAACAAGCCATTGGTATCGTTCTGTTTTCCCCAGGATGGCAACTGATCCTAACCTCTGTCTGAGAAAATACTCTTGTCGCTGATGCTGGTTTCTGCCAGTCTGAAACGGAAACAATTTCCACATACTTTTTGATTTTCGGCAACAGTTTTATAACGGGGGTTAAGATATGGCCGACAATGACAACGAACCAACCATTGATATTCTGAACGAAATCTACCCATTTTTGTCCGAGCGCCGGGTGGTAAGAATATACTATCCGCCGGGCACCTGCACCAAGCAATCTTACAGCTTTCCCTACGTCGTTCTCGCGGCGACGTCTGGGGTATTGTCGATTTCGATAAACGGCGAAACGCCGATGGATCAAGTGTTTGAAGCGGGTGATCACTACGCCCGCGAGGTGCCAGAAGGCCTGGATGAATTCACCGTGGAAGTGTGCAACAACACGGACTCCCCGATCATTATTTTCAAAGACTCATAGGGCAATCGCAGGTTCAACCTTTGCCCTGACCTTTCCAGACCGCAGCTTCTGCATTCATCAGACGCCTGCCATGCCTTACGTTGGACCCCATCAGTTGATGGTAGGCGCTGCTGTTCTGCGCGGCGCGCCAAGAATACGACAGTCGCGTCAGAATGACCCTGTGGCGGGCGGGTTGCCCCCCCCCAATTTCGGGATTTAGACGGAGATTGATTCAATTATGAAAAGCTATCTCGCACTGGGCTTGGGTATTGTTCTGTTCACGTTGAGTGGATGCAACAATTCCGCCTCAAAAGTTTCATCTGGAAATCAATACAGCAAACCGGAAGTATCGCGGATCAAAGCAAGCGATCTCCAACCCATGAGATTCTCTAAAGCACGAGAAGCCGCGTGTATGCCCAACCGGAATGAATCGGTTGTAACATCCAGCACCATTATTAAAATTATTGCAGCGACGATTGCAGAGGAAGCGCTTAAGTATCTAAGCCGTCAATTGAAAGAGAAACTGAAGGAATACGCACGAAACACAAGCTTTTTTTCCGAGATAGAATTGCCTGAAAATAAGGCTCAGTGTGTCGAAATACAATATAAGGAGGCCCCAGTGCTTCTGTTAGTGGCGCACACCACTCCGAAATCGGGACTGAAGTTCCAGCCAGTTTGGTTTGATCCAAAGCCCTTTCGCCCGAAGATCGCGACAGAATCAGATAATTTGGACCTTTCAACTGAAATGGCATATGTGGTTGCTGTGCAGCCAACCTATTTCGTGCAAAGCACGAGACGCTCAGAAATCTCTGTACAGTTGGTATCGACAAAATTGCCGTTGTCCCTCGCTAACCAAGGGGGACTGCTGATAAAAGCAACTTCACGCCCAAGTTTTCTAGATCTTCCGATGCTGGCCGCGCCTCCGCCAGGGCAATTGGCGACGCTAAAGACAGGTATTGCAACGGCGATCGAGCCACCATTCTTGCTAAGAAGCCTCGAGAGTATTCTATCGAAAAATCATGACGATCTTTCCGAGAGCCTAACAGAAGCACTTCTACAACTGGCGGGTGTTGAGACGGAAGATTAGTCGCAAAGGCAGATCAGATGGGTTGCCTCAGACCGGAATTAGAAAATTTGGTCCAAGAGCCATTTATTTCCGCCATACAGTTTGGTTCACGGCTGAAAAGCGCGCGTTGCCCGTGCTGGTCTTTTCTATCTGTGCGGCGCCTTCATGGCGCGTCTGGAGCTTTTTAAGTCTCGTCGTAGACCCTTTGGTAATGTGGCGGAAAGCCCTTCATTGTACTTCGTGTCAAGCACACTCGGTCTGAGCACCCAGCGACGCGACCGCAGCGAACTGCAACTTTGTTGCGCGACCTACTTGTCCGAACCGACGGCGACGAGAGGATGGACTCGGTTCCCGTTGGATAGACACGAGCGAATGACTGGATTTGTGACATGCTCTGCCTCGCAATGGAGAATCTAACGCGCCGGCGAACAAATGCTGCGTCAGCATTCGTGGTGCCAGCAAAAGGCGGGATTTTTCGCATCCCGAAGGTCTAATTGTTGAAGCATTGATGTCTGCTTCGCGCTTAAATCTGACATCTCAATTGCTTTCGGCAACGGTGGTTGCGTCCTCCCGCAACCAAATTCCAAACAACCCGTTCGATCTACAAACAGTCCACCAAACTGCTTGCTTCACGATCAATCCGCCTTAGCACCATAACCGGAAACTCACACGGGCAGGCGCACGCAATGGCCGCTGCAAGAACAAATAAATAGCCCAAATTTGGTTTTCGGCGTAAAAATACTGGATCAAGATACCGATTTTGGTCGTGTAAGATTGCGTGAAAGTACCCGACGCTGATCAAGCTCATCTGCACCCCTTTGACAACTGACCTATCGCGCGGCATCGTCTCGCAATGGGCTATCCCTCCAACCACCCCCAACGACCCGACGACGCCGCCGCAGGTATTGATGTCACGAATGACTTTGAACGCTTCAACCAGCGTAATGATATATTTACCCGCGCTTTCTGGGATGAGCGTATCCGCAGCAAACAAACCGACGCCTTCTTTGCCTCGTACCGCATGGAAGCCATTCCGCGTCGTGGGGATGGTTTCACCCAACGCGACTTTGCGCTTAGAAACGCGGCTTGGTTGATTTCAGACTTGATCTCCGAAAGAGGAGGCGAGACCGGCAGGCGCGAGGGCTTCCAAGCCCCCATCAACAATGACACACCTGTGGCTCCGACACAGCACCCGATAGACGACCCTGTCGCGATGGCAAGGGAGGTTAAACGAATTGCGAAATTCTTTGGGGCCGATCTCTGTGGCATCACCGATATGGATGACCGTTGGCTTTACGCGGCCCGAGTTGACACTCGCGACTTCTCTGATGCGCCCAACGACCTGCCGGAAGGCATGACATCCGTCATCGTGATGGGCCATCAGATGGATGAAGACCTTGTGGCTACCTATCCGTCTGCTCTCGCGGGGGCTGCCACTGGACGCGAATACTCCCATGAGGCCAGTATCGTGATGCAGCTTGCAGCCTACATCCGTAATCTGGGCTATGAGGCCACGGCCTCTATGAATGACACCGGTCTCGTGATCCCTTATGCGATCAAGGCGGGCTTGGGAGAATATGCCCGCAACCAGATGGTGATAACACCTGAATATGGCCCGCGATTGCGGTTCTCCAAGATATTCACCAATCTTCCACTGGCACATGATCCCCCCAGGCCTTTGGGCGTACGTGCTTTCTGTAGCATTTGCACCAAATGCGCAGATGCCTGCCCGGTCAAAGCGCTCCCTTACGGAGAGCCGGAGACTACCGAGGATCCCTCGGCCATAAAGGGTGTGCGCAAGTGGACTTCCGACGCGGCTAAGTGCTTTGGGTTTTGGGCCAAACTGTCCTCCGACTGTGCAATTTGCATGCGCGTCTGTCCGTTCAATCGCGACTTTACGCTATTGCGCCATCGTTTCTGGTTGGCACTGGCGCTTTCACCCTTGCGCAGATTTGCCCTTTGGCTTGACCGTAACCGCGGCAAACGCGCCAAGCCGACCGATTGGTGGGAAAACCCCTGAGTTCAACATGAAATTTGGCCGATCACTGGAGCAATCGAATTGTGGTCCGCTCCGGTGCTCCCCAGACTGTTGGACACGTATTCAAGGGCGAAAGTCAGCAGTTTTGATCCGGGAACGAGGAGCCGACCGCCTCGAATACAATTAGCTCAAAGACTTAGCGGCAAAATTTTTTCCACGAGCCCGTTAGATGTGATATCATAAAAATCGAATATATTGGAGTCACAAAAGACTCTGGGAACTCGCTGAGTATTTTTTGCTTTTTGGGGGGCATTATGTATCGAATTTCTGCTTGTTTTCTAACTCTTATTCTTGCGCCGACCGTTGTGCTTTCTGACGCTGTTCCAAGCGAACAGGCAGTCGAAGGTTTGTTTTCCAATCAACCATATTCGCCGTACGCACAGCGTTCTTTCCCTGAACGCCCGCTTTGGGGTGATACACATCTACACACCGGGCTGTCATTAGATGCGGGAGCATTTGGAAATACCCTGCTACCCGATGAAGCTTGGCGTTTTGCAAAGGGAGAGCAGGTCATTTCCTCCACAGGGCAGCCCGTAAGGCTGGCCAGACCATTGGATTGGATGGTTCTGACAGATCATACGGACCTCATGGGCTTTGCTCCGGATTTGCAAGCTGGTAAACCCGGTGTTCTGGCTGATCCAAAAGGGCTGGAATGGTACGAAGGCTACAAAGCAGGAGGCGAAGAGGCCGGGAAAACAGCCTTCGACATAATTACCAATTTCTCGCAAATGACCCTGCCAGAAGTTCTGTTGGAGTCTTACAGCCCAGGTGCCGACGCTTTTTCCTTTACCTGGGAACATATTGTCCTTGCGGCCGAGCGGCACAACGACCCGGGTAATTTTACTGCATTCATCGGGTTCGAATGGACTTCGGTGCCTAAGGGTTTCAACCTGCACCGGAACGTCATGCTGCGCGATGGGCCGATCCGTGCCTTGCAGATGGTGCCACCGGTCACACAACCACCCTACGGCGATACCAACCCAAAAGCGCTATATGCTTGGCTTGAAGAATATCAGGAGAAAACCGGAGGACGCGCAGTTGCGTTTGCACATAACGGCAACCTTTCAAACGGGTGGATGTTCCCAACCGAAGATACCTATCACGGTGGCAAGGTCGACGCGGATTACGTAGCCGCCCGCGCAAAATGGGAGCCTCACTATGAAGTCACTCAAATCAAAGGTGACGGAGAAGCGCATCCGTTCCTGAGCCCAGACGATGAATTTGCGGATTACGAGAACTGGGACGTCGGCAATCTCGACATAACCGAGCTGAAGACCGATGACATGCTAGCAGGGGAGTACGCCCGAGAAGCTCTGAAACGAGGATTGCTGCTGGAAGAAAAGTTTGGCGTGAATCCCTATAAATTTGGCATGGGAGGCGCGACGGACAGCCATACGTCTTTGGCCACTGCCGAAGAAGACAACTTCTTTGGCAAGTCGGTCAGCGTTGAACCGTCGGCCTCGCGGATCAAGCACCCTTTCATTGCGAATGATCTCGGTGAAATACCCGGCGACCTTTTGGTGGCATCCGGATACACGGCAGTTTGGGCCACCGACAATACGCGTGCTGCGATTTTCGACGCGTTTAAACGACGTGAGACATACGCGACAACAGGTCCTCGGATCGGTCTGAGGTTTTTTGGTGGTTGGGATTTCAGTGAAGCTGATGTTGAGACCCGTTTTCTTGCTAATGTTGGTTATACCAAAGGCGTTCCAATGGGTTCGGACATGCGCCCACGCGAGGGAGATGGTGCACCTTCATTCCTGATCGCTGCGCTGCGCGACCCTGTGGGTGCTAACTTGGATCGTGTGCAGGTGATCAAAGGCTGGCTTGATTCTGAAGGCGCCCTGCAGGAAAAGGTCTACGACGTTGCGTGGTCGGATGATCGTGTTGCAGATGATAGCGGAAAGGTTCCCGCTGTGGGAAATACAGTGGATGTTGAAGCCGCCAGTTGGGCCAACACAATCGGTGCCTCCGAGCTTGTGACCGTTTGGTCCGACCCTGAATTCGACCCAAATGCACGGGCATTTTATTATGTACGCGCATTGGAAATTCCGACTCCGCGTTGGATACTGTATGATAAGCTAAGATATGGTATCGACTTGCCCGAGGATGCGGTGCTGACGCATCAGGAACGCGCGTATTCATCACCGATTTGGTACACGCCGGCAGAGTGATCAGCATTAATCACATTAGTATAAGTCGAGGTGGCGATTGTTGCCTCGGCAGAAGCCTATAATTCTGCAGCGCGACAAGAGCCTACTTTATTGCAAAAATTAACTCGCTGATGTCAGCATTGGTACTAAGAACCTGATGCATTTCACGCAGGAGCCTGCATGCGCCTATTGAAAGAACCTTTGTTTCATTTCTTCCTGATTGGGGCGGCTATATTCATTTGGTTCCATATAGTCGCGCCGGAAAATGAGACCACCGAAAATCTCGTGACAATATCAATCGACAAAGATGATGTCGCGCTTCTGGTTACTCAATTTGAGGCCAGGTGGAAACGCCAACCAAACGAAGCTGAACTGCAAGCGTTGATCGATGCATCAATTCGTGAAGAAGTTTTGGTCAGAGAAGCAAGAAAGCTTGGGCTGGATCGCGGAGATAGCGTGATCAGATCGCGGCTAAGCCAAAAGATGGATTTTCTTACTGAAGCGATTGCTGCATCAGTTACCCCTGAAGACGAAGATTTGGAGGCCTATCTTCAGAAGAACCGTGAAAGATACGCGACGTCCAAAAAGGTAGCCTTCAATCAGGTCTTTCTTGGCGAAGCGCCAGGTGACGCTGCGATCGCAAACGCGTTGAGCGCGGTGCGTGAGGAACAAGAGCTTCCTGAATTTGGGCGTTCAACATTACTGCCTGCCTCAATGCCTTTGACTGCAACTCGGGTTGTCGACTCGGTGTTTGGCGCCGGGTTTTCGAACGGTCTAACTGAACTCGAACCAGGTCAATGGGGAGGGCCGATCCAATCAGGTTACGGCGTTCATCTTGTTCAAGTGGTCGCTATCGAGTCTGCTCAAATACCGCCGTTATCAGAGATACGCAAAGCGGTCCTACAGGATTGGCGTCGCACCATGAGTGCAGATCTGGCGCAAGCGCAATATGAGGCGCTTGCTGATGCCTATGAGATTGTGGTGCCCGATATCGCGGGACCAACCAAATGAGACATTTGGTCTGTATGTTAATTGCGTTGTTGTTCGTGTGGCCCGAAGCCGACGCCAACGCACATGCGCTTGATCCGGGATACTTGGAAATCCGTCAAATCGCATCAAACACATGGAGCGTTCATTGGCGAAAGCCCGATGTGAATGGTCAGCCAATGGCGATTGATGCAGTGCTGCCAAATGGTTGCGCTCCGTCACGTGGTCCGGAAGCAACACGTGACAGTCGGGCCTGGGTTTCATCATGGGTCATGGAGTGTCGTGAAGATATAGCGGGGAAATCCATTGCGATTGAAGGCTTGGAGGCTCAAAGAAACGATGTTTTGGTGCGCTTGCACCCCTTAGAGACCGCACCGACGACCCTTCGTTTCACCTCAGATACAGCAATCCAAACCATACCTCCTGAACAGACGACATGGTCAGTTTTCGTATCCTATTTTCAATTGGGATTTGAACACATACTGGAAGGCTGGGATCACCTTTTATTCGTGTTCGCGCTGTTTATTCTGGTCCGAGATGTCTGGAGACTGGTAGGAGCCGTAACAGCTTTTACACTAGCGCATTCAATAACTCTGGCGCTGGCGACCTTTGGTATTTTGAATGTTCCTGGGCCACCGGTCGAGGCAGTAATAGCGCTTTCAATCGTGTTTCTGGCGATGGAGATTGTCAAAGGTGGCGAAGGTCGCTTCCGACTTTCCAAGCAAAAACCGTGGATCGTTTGCTTTGGGTTTGGCCTTTTGCACGGCCTTGGTTTTGCAGGTGCCCTGGCAGAAATTGGACTACCACCAAACGATATTCCGGCAGCGTTGCTGGCATTTAATCTCGGCGTTGAGGCTGGTCAGCTGAGTTTCATCGCTGCGCTGGCCGTCTTCACTGCGATTTGGCGCTTGGTTGCCTCGCCGACTGGTCGAGGACCGGTCGTTCTCACCGCCTATGGCATCGGATCGGTTTCAATGTACTGGCTTATCGAGCGCTTAAGCGGTTTCTAGTGTCTACGACCCCAATCAAGAAATCACCCGAGAGGTGCGGGCCAATAAATAACACTGTAGGCTTGAACAAAGGACCACTCTCAGGGCGCTGAACACCAATAGGCGATCCCGGAGGCCGACAATTCGAGAGAGCTGAGGCAAACGAGGGTCAATCAAGCAATTTGGCATAGCCAACTAAGACCATTGACTGATCGCCAGCGAAGCAAAGGTATGCCCTGATCTGCGCAACAAACCCTGGCAAACGGCCGTACTATCCCATTGTTTTCGTTTTGGGGACAACATTAACCGAACATGAACAATGTATTTTCGCGACGTTCAACCGAGATGAGGCATAGTGCTCTATAGAGTTGAACGAGCGAGTTATTGTTCAATTGCAAATGAGGGGAAACGCATGATCAAGTCTGCCTTTATGACTGAAGAGTCCGACACTGTTGCTGTGATGCAAACCTCTGGCAGTATCGCTGCGGACAAGTTGCCAACCAAACGCCCTACAATCAGCGGTCGCTTCCCTCCTATCGAAAATGCACTAACAGAAATTATAAAAAACAAGCGACTTTCTGATGCGCAAACCAACGTCTGAAGGTAGTTCAGTCGACCCTTGTTCAATTCCTGATACTCGTCCTAAACAACGGAATTGACAACAGAATCCCGCCTAACTTAGGCGGGATTCTTTCTTTTGGTACTATAAGAAATCGTGGGTTGTAGCTCACAAAGCATAGTTCAATGCCAGTAAACCAAGGGGCGGCCATTCCGCTTCTGATGAAGTAAATGACCGCCCCGGCTTATGGTGCTTCCGTGAGTTGTCTGCACCGTTAGAAAGTTATACCTGAGATTTGAGGCTTCGATTACAAACCCAGAAGCGACTTGACCTCTTCTTCAACGGCATCGGTAACAGGTTTGTTGGCCGCCGCTTCCAAGGCTTCGCGCTCGGCTAATTCTTGTTCTTCAACAAGTTCAACCAGTTCCCGAACCTCTTCTGTCGCTTCTTCATATTCTAATGCTGCCTGACGTTCCTCATTGAGGTCCTGCGCCTCCTCAATTGAACCTTCCAGATCCATCCGCGCTTGTTCGAGTTGCTCTTCGATCACAGGGTCCGTTCCGCCGGCATCTTCCAAAGCCTGTTCAAGTTCGTCAACAAGCTCTTGATTGGTTTGAACATCATCTAATGCGACTTCTAAATCTTCTTCGATCTCCGCGACAGTACGCTCTGGTGGTTCCAGCCCGGTAAGCTCTTCCAACTGTTCTGAAAGATCCTCTCGCAAGAGATCTCCGGCCAGCACCGTGTCACGATATGTCGCTATTCTTCCGACACGTGAATTAGGTGAAGCATTGGCCAAGGCTGTCGCACTTGCGTTCGCAGCATTAAGCGCACCCAGTTCAGAAGGGTGGGCACCAAGAAGCGCCGCCATCCTGTTACCCGTGGGCCGAACTGCGGGGCGAACAGATTCTTCGACAATCAAGTTTTCTGTAGTCTGCTTGTAGGTCTTGGATAATTGCTTTCCACCTCTGGTGGTCGTGCGCGTCCTGGATTTTGCGGCGCCTTTTGATTTGCCGCTTCCATTAAAAAGATCTTTTAGCGAAAATCGACCGCGGTTCTCTGAAGTGGAACGCGAAGACTTGCTCTTTGATTCTCCAGAAACGGAGTTCCCGGATTTTCCACCTTTGCGGTTTCCGTCAGACCCTTTCTTATTGTTTTTGTTACCAGCTGAATCGCGATCGCCTTTGTCGGCACCACCATTGTTCCCGCTGTTCCCGTTTCCACCGGAATTGCCGCCGCCTTTACCCCCGCCGTTGCCTTTTCCTTCTTTGGCAATGGCAACATCCGGCATTGCGACTGCAACAATAACGGCGGTCGATCCCAGCAAAGCGATAGCCACTGCAGAGGCCTTAATAGGGCTGAGGATAGAGGTTTTCATATCGGTCTCCTTGATGGAACAGCAGTGGTGCTTTCTACTATGATCTGGCGTGCTGTGTTCGAATGCTGCAATCCACGTACGAATCGTCTGTTCTCTCAATCATTTAACTTGAGAGCGCTTGAACGCAGGGCTAACCGCTTGTTCATCACCGGTTCACGTCGATTGACGTATCCTCTGACCTGAAAGAGTGAGGAAGTTGATGCGTGTAGCGGTTTTACTGACGGTGGTAAGTTTGCTTGTTGCTCTACCTGTTAGGGTAGCAACGGCCGACGTCCGTGAGCTTAAACAGAGCGAACTGCGCAAGGCGACCCTATCGGGAAATACAATTCGGCTTGCACGGGTCATCAAAGGCGTTGCAAGAACTTACGGAGGCACCCCAGTTGATGCCCGCGCGTTTCAAGCGGGTGAGATCTATTATCGGATTCTTGTAAAAAAGCCGGATGGAAAAATCGTTAGCGTGATTGTGAATGCGCAGACGGGCGCCGTTGTATCCAACCGGTCTGGGGTCGGCAACCAGATATCGAAAGCTGCACGTTCCAATTCGACCAAAGCCAATAGCAATCGTGGTAACCGCAATGGGCGCGGATCAGTTGCAAATCGCGATAATGGGAATGCGGGTGGCAATGGAAATGGTTCCGGAGGCGGCGGCGGAAATGCCGGTGGAAACAGCGGCGGGAACAGCGGTGGAAATTCTGGCGGAAACGGCGGAGGCAATGCTGGCGGGAACAGCGGTGGAAATGGCGGCGGGAACAGCGGTGGAAATGGCGGCGGGAACAGCGGTGGAAATGGCGGCGGCAATTCCGGTGGGAACGGGAATGGCAGAAATTAGGGCTTAAACCAACGCGAATGTGCCTGTAGTTTTAAGATATGAGAATACTTCTGGCTGAAGACGAACCCCAACTCTGCGAACAGATTAAAAAACTTCTGGGGGTCGAGGGTCGCGTGGTGGATGTGGCCCATAATGGAACGGACGCTCTTCATATGGGCGCGACCGAACCATATGACATGATCATACTCGACATTGGGTTGCCTGAACGGGATGGAATTTCCGTTTTGCGCGAATGGCGCAGCTCAGGTGTTAAGACACCGGTATTGATACTGACGGCCCGTGACGGTTGGAGCGAGCGTGTCGATGGTCTTGATGCGGGCGCAGATGACTACATGACCAAACCGTTTCACATGCCGGAACTGGCCGCGCGTGTACGGGCAATTCTGCGCAGGCAGAGTGGTCAGCTGAATCCGGTTATTGAAATGGGAGACGTCTCGCTGGATACCAGGAACGGGCGGGTCAGTGTCGCGGGGATTCCGGTCGATCTAACCGCGCAGGAGATCGCGGTTCTCACCTACCTTGCACACAACTTGGGGCGCATGGTTTCCAGAACCGAACTATCGGAACATATATACGAATACGACGGTGACCGAGATTCAAACACTATCGCCGTATTCATTACCCGGCTACGCAAGAAATTGGGGCCTGATCTCATCACTACGGTCAGAGGACGCGGCTATATGATCGATACCGCCTGATGCTATCGCTGCGCCATCGCGCCCTACTTAGTGGGCTGGCGTCTGCCACAGTGTCGGTAGGTGTCGGAACGTTGGTCGTTTTCTCCTACATCAATACGAGGGTGCTCCAGCAGTTTGATGAAACGTTACGTGACCGTCACACTCAGTTAGTTGTTGGACTAAGTGTCACCACCGACACTCCGGATGTCCTGAGAGAGCTGATATTCGACCCCGCATATGGTACGCCTTATTCAGGCAGATATTGGCAGGTGACGAATAACAAAGGCGACATCTATACATCGGCCTCATTGTTCGACGAAACGATCGCAGAGCCCACGCGTACTGGCAACGAAGCAACCATTTGGAACACGCTGGGACCAGACGATGAAGCTGTTCGCAGCATTTATCAGAAAATCACCTTTGAAGACGGAACGGAATGGGGCGTGAGCGTTGCGGAAAGCAGGCTTGAACTGCTAAGCGAACGCCGGGCTGCACAATCAAACCTGCTTCCAGTCTTTGGGCTGGTTGGGCTGATTGGTGTTGCGGGCTCTCTTTTGTTGATGTCTGCGGTCATTGGCCCGCTCAGGAAATTGCGTGCTGACGTTGCCCATCGCTGGGACAACGGAGACGACCTGAAGCCGGATGATTATCCTGAAGAAGTATCGCCGCTTGTCGAAGACCTCAATCAGCTGTTGCACCGAAATCGTGAGATCGTTTCGAGTTCTCGACGACAGGCCGCAGATCTGGCCCATGCACTTAAGACGCCAACATCGATTCTCCGAAACGAGTTGTTGAACTTGTCGGAATCCGGATCCGATACCGGGCCCGCGGAAGAGGCGCTGGCACGTATAGATTCCCAACTTGGTCGAGCGCTTGCACGCATGCGTGCGTCAAATACCGCCGAATTGACCCATTCGCGAACGGATATCTCCAATTCGGTCGAAAGGCTGTCCAATTTTTTTTCTATTATGGCAGAGCGCGAAGGCAAATCTCTAACTTCAGACTACCAAGCCGGTCTTTGGGTCAGCATCGACACTCAGGACATTGAAGAGGTGTTGGGTAACCTTCTCGACAATGCCCTTAAGTGGTGCCGAACGACTATTCATATTTCGGCACATCGTAATGGGCGCAACATAAAAATCTGTATTGAGGATGATGGACCCGGCATTCCAGAAGAGGCGCAATCAGCCGTGCTACGATCTGGCGAGCGCCTGGATACCTCTGTCAGCGGGACTGGTTTGGGATTGGCTATTACTGTCGATCTGCTGAAGGCTTATGGTGGTACGCTTAAACTTGGCGTTTCGGAACGTCTCGGCGGTCTTGGTTGCGAAATACTGATACCTGAACGGAAGGACGACCGACATTTGAGTCGCATATAGCTTTCACTTTCAGGTATGAAATCCCACTCGCGCTCTCGATAAATAAGATACTTGTACCGAGGCTTGGATGAGCGGCGGCAGGTTAGGGGGGGACTGGTAAGATTTTCGTATCTCGGGTCTACCGCTCCTTGCCCATCACAGATATATCCCCTCGCAACTGCATATCCACATGAGGCCCGCCATGAACTTTGACCGTTCCATCAAGATCGCACCGTCGATCCTGTCGGCAGATTTCGCAAACTTCGGACAAGAGATTCAGGCCATTGAAACGCAAGGCGCCGATTGGGTTCATGTGGATGTTATGGATGGGCATTTTGTGCCCAACCTCACATTTGGCCCCCCGGCGGTCAAAGCGTTCCGACCACATGTGAAGACGGTTATGGATGTGCATCTGATGATCTCACCGGTCGATCCATACATTCAGGCTTATGCCGATGCTGGGGCAGATGTGCTCACAGCTCATGTTGAGGCCGGGCCGCACTCGCATCGCACGTTACAGGCCATTCGCGCCGCCGGGATGAAAGCAGGTATTGCCTTGAACCCGGGAACACCAGCTGAGGCGGTAGAGCATCTGCTGGATTTGACCGATCTGGTTTGTGTTATGACCGTTAACCCCGGTTTTGGCGGGCAAAAGTTTATTGATATGACCGCCAAGGTGCGTCGTTTGCGTCAGCTGATTGGTGACCGCCCGGTGCATGTCGAAATAGATGGTGGTGTCGATCCCAGCACCGCGCCTCTGGTTACAGCCGCCGGTGCAGATGTGCTGGTCGCTGGCTCGGCTGTTTTCAAGGGCGGGTCAGTTTCAAATCCGTCTGTTTACGGCGACAATATTCGTGCAGTTCGCGCAGCTGCTGAAGGTGTACTGAACTAATCCCAAACGCACCTGTCAGGTATTGGCGTTTCTTTGGAAACGCCTTCTCTTGCTTCGCCCGGCAACATTGGCAGTTTCAATGTCGGGCGGGCAAGGAGGCCTAGATCTCAACTTGCTTTGTTGAGATCATCAAAACAACGACCTTCGGTTGCCAGTTGTTCAAGCAAAGGCGCGGGCTGCCAATAATATGGATCTTCTCCTGACCACCGGCGAATGTCATCCAACACGTTTGACAGTCCCTGCAAGTCGGCCCATTTCAATGGTCCGCCCCAATATCGTGGAAATCCATAGCCATAAAGCAGCGTGATATCCACATCCAGTGGTCTGCGGGCGATCCCCTCACCAACTACCTTTGCCGCCTCATTCACCATCGCAATCATATAACGACGCACGATCTCTTCGTCGGTGAACTCTCGTGGAGAGATACCTTTGGCGGCGCGCTCGGCTTCGATCAAAGGCATGATTTCAGGGTTGGGTCTTCTGTTTCGATTCCCCTGCTCGTAGACATAATATCCTTTGCCGGTCTTCTGACCAAAATTCCCTGCTTCGCATAGTTTATCGGCATAGATGCTGTCACGCGCACGTGGGTCCAGGCCCGCAGCCCGTTTGCGTTTGCGCGCGGCCCAACCGATGTCTAGCCCGGCAAGGTCGGAAACCGCAAATGGCCCCATTGCAAATCCAAATCCGGTCAACGCGGCATCAATCTGAAAAGGGCTTGCCCCATCCAGAACCATGTGATCTGCACAGGTTCGGTAGGCGTTGAGAATACGGTTACCGATGAAACCGTCGCATACGCCAGCCCTGACTGACACTTTCCCTAACCGTTTGCCCAAAGCAAATCCTGTCGCAATAACTTCGGGCGCAGTGTGGTCCGCAACAACGATCTCAAGCAATTTCATCACATGTGCAGGTGAGAAAAAGTGCAGACCGATCACGTCACTGGGCCTGCCTGTGGATGCTGCAATTTCGTTCAGGTCGAGATATGAGGTGTTTGTTGCCAGCACGGCACCGGATTTACAGGTCGCATCCAGTTTTGCAAAAACCTGTTTCTTGATCTCCATATCCTCAAAAACGGCTTCTATCACCAAATCAACGCCACTCAGCGCATCATAGTCCGTGGACAGGGTTATCCTGTTCTCCAGAATTTCCACTTGCGCGTCCGGGCTCAGCTTTCCGCGTTTCACTGCACCCGCCAGATTTGCTGCGATCCGGTCTTTTGCAGCCTTGGCTGCGTCCACCGACATTTCAAGTAATACAACCGAAAGCCCTGCCAGCAGAGCGGATGTGGCGATGCCTGCGCCCATCGTACCTCCTCCGACAACACCTATCTGATGAAGCTCGCGGGGGTTGATCCCTTGTAGTTCCGGGAGTTTGGAGACGGCGCGCTCGGCAAAGAAGGCATGGATCAGCCCTTTTCGCTGATCTGACGCCATCAGCTCGGTGAACAGTTCTCGTTCGCGAGCCTGTCCTGCTGCAAAATCATGGGCTTCACAGCTGGCTTGTACAGCACGCACGGCAATCGCAGGCGACAGCTGCCCCCGTCCTTTCTTCAATACGGCATCATAGGTCGCGTCAAAGTCGATCGGCGTTGGTTTAGCCATTTCGCAGACAGGTCGGCGCGGTGCGCCCGTATCAAGTAGATCTCGTACGAAGGCCAACCCAATCTCGCGCGGATCTCCGTCCTGAACCTTGTCCAGCAAGCCCATCTGTAACGCTTCAGAGGCCTGCACATGGCGGCCCGTCGTTATCATTTCCAATGCGGCCTCGACGCCAGCGACCCGTGGCAATCGTTGGGTTCCACCCGCGCCGGGGATGATGCCAAGGTTGACCTCGGGCAGCCCGACTTTTGTTAATGGGGTCGCAATACGGTAGTGACAGGACAGGGCAACCTCAAGCCCGCCGCCAAGGGCTGTTCCGTGTAAAGATGAAACCACCAGAAGCGGTGATGCTTCAATGCGATCGCAGAGCGCGGGTAACCAAGGATCCTGTGGTGGCTTGCCGAATTCGCGAATATCAGCGCCGGCAAAATAGGTTCGCCCCCTACCATAAATCAAAACGGCCCGTACGCCATCAGCTTCAGCACGCTCAATCCCTTCCAGGAGGCCTTGGCGTACTTCTGCACCCAGAGCATTTACCGGCGGGTTATTCGCCGACAAAACCGCGATGTCGCCCACTTTTTCATAGCCAATAACCTGGGACATTTGTTCCTGCCTCCTGAAAAGATATGCGTTGTGGTCCATTCAACCCGATTTGCCACGCAGTCAGAGACTGAACCGTACTGAGACAGTATTCAACCCTATAATCGACCAATCGTTCGGTTTTTGAGCTACGGTCGCAGCGCTACGAACATGTGAAACGCACATCATCAGCGTCGGGCTAAACTGAACTTAAGGGGGCTGAATTGGACTCAGTCAAGCATGTCGGGCAGTATTCCGCTGTCGGTGTCATTTAATAAGGGAGCTACAAGATGTGTGATGTATGCGTAATGAATGCGGTAAAAGATCGGATGCTATCTCGGCGTTCTTTCTTTAAAGCCGGGGCCGCAATGGTGGCTGGAACCGCACTAAGCTCGGCTGCGACGACACCTGCAATGGCGATGGGCCATGGCGAAGTCGTAGACATGACACATATATATGATGCTGATTTTCCGACCTATTTTGGCGAACCCGGAATTGAGGCAACTCAAGCCTTCAACTTCAAGGACCACGGTTTCAATCTATTCAATCTCGCTGTAAATGAACACACAGGCACGCATATCGATGCGCCGCTACATTTCTCGGCCGATGGTCAGTCGGTTGATGAAATTCCTGTATCCAATCTGGTATGCCCACTTTGCGTAATTGATATCGCTGCACGGGCAGCAGAGGATGCGGATTCTCAGGTTACGCCTGACGATCTTGAGGCCTGGATCTCTGCAAACGGTCCGATCCCAGACGGCGCTTGCGTCGCGATGCATTCAGGGTGGGGAGCTAAATCCGCAACGCCAGACTTCCGCAACGCAGACGCTGAAGGCAAAATGCACTTTCCGGGTTTCCATGTCGAAGCCGCACAGATGCTGATGGATGGCACAGGCGCTGTTGCCTTGGCGGTGGATTCCCTATCCCTCGATCACGGACCATCAGCCGATTTTGCTACTCACTACGCGTGGCTACCTACGAACAGGTATGGCATTGAAAATCTTGCAAACCTGGACAAAGTGCCAGCCAGTGGAGCGACATTGATTGTGGGTGCGCCAGCTCATCGGGGGGGGTCTGGCGGTCCGGCCCGCATATTTGCGATGGTCTGAATTTCTTCGTCATTCATGCCAAGTATTAAAGCCCGCAAATCTGCGGGCTTTAATAATTTAGCCGCCCTAATATGTTACCATTATCATCAAAAACTTAAAATCATGTTACATTTTTCTTGCTGCGAATCGCGGCGTTGCTTATTAACCGACCTATCGGTCACTTAATCACGCGACATAACTCTCGGAGCCCTCGCCCAATGGACGCCTTTATCTGCGACGCGCAGCGCACACCAATCGGACGGTATGGCGGCAGCCTCAGCCAGGTTCGCACGGATGATTTGGCAGCGATCCCAATTGCTGCGCTGATAGCGCGAAACCTTCAGGTTGATTGGACAGGCATAGACGACGTGATCTACGGCGACGCCAATCAGGCTGGGGAAAGCAACCGCAACGTGGCGCGGATGGCGGCGTTGCTGGCGGGGCTGCCGGTGGATGTGCCTGGAACGACCATCAACCGACTTTGTGCTTCTGGTATGGATGCGGTAGGTATGGCGGCCCGCGCGATCCGCGCCGGGGACTATGACATGGCCATCGCCGGGGGTGTCGAAAGCATGTCGCGCGCACCATTTGTGATGCCCAAAGCGACGTCCGCCTTCTCGCGCGCTAATTCAGTCTACGACACAACGATCGGCTGGCGTTTTGTGAATCCCAAGATGAAGCAGGAATTCGGTATCGACTCGATGCCCGAAACAGCAGATAACGTAGCGGAAGCTTACGGTATCAACCGCTCCGATCAGGATGCGTTTGCCGAACGCAGCCAGGCCCGCTGGGCCGCGGCGCACCAGACCGGGGTGTTTCAGGAGGAGATCACCCCGGTCACAATCCCGCAACGTAAGGGCGATCCTGTGGTGGTCGATACGGATGAACATCCGCGTCCTGGAACCACAGCCGAGAAACTGTCGGGCCTGAAGGGCATTAACGGGTCTGAAAAGACTGTCACGGCTGGTAACGCTTCGGGCGTAAACGACGGCGCGGCGGCGATCTTGATGGCGAATGAATCCGCAGCGGCAAAGAACGATCTGACCCCAATCGCCCGCGTTGTCGGAATGTCCGTTGCCGGGGTCGAACCGCGCGTGATGGGCATCGGCCCTGTTCCAGCCAGCCGCAAGGTACTGGCCCGCGCGGGTCTCAGCATCAATCAGATGGATGTGATAGAATTGAATGAGGCATTTGCCTCGCAAGGCCTTGCCACGCTTCGCGAACTGGGGGTGCCCGATGATGCGCCCCATGTAAATCCGAACGGAGGCGCCATTGCGATCGGGCATCCGCTTGGGATGAGCGGCGCAAGGTTGGTTATGACCGCTGCTTATCAACTGCGCCGCACGGGCGGGCGCTATGCGCTCTGCACCATGTGCGTCGGGGTAGGGCAGGGCGCAGCACTTATTCTCGAACGCGTGTAAGGGAGGAGACCTCACATGTACGCTCAGATGATCAAGACAGCCGGAACAGGCGTGAAATCCCGCGAGGAGATGACCGAGCAGGAGCGCGCCTTTCAGGACAAGATTGACGCCGATATCAAAATCGAGCCCAAAGACTGGATGCCCGATGACTATCGCGCGACTCTTATCCGTCAGATTGGCCAGCACGCGCATTCCGAGATTGTCGGCCAGTTACCCGAAGGCAACTGGATCACGCGCGCTCCAACACTGGAGCGTAAGGCGATCCTATTGGCCAAGGTGCAGGATGAGGCCGGGCATGGGTTGTATCTCTATTGTGCGGCCGAAACGCTGGGCGTCAGCCGGGACGAGATCACCGAGATGCTGTTGGATGGCCGCATGAAGTATTCGTCGATTTTCAACTACCCGACATTGAACTGGGCCGATATCGGCGCGGTCGGATGGCTGGTCGATGGTGCCGCGATCATGAACCAGGTTCCGCTGCAGCGGACGTCCTTTGGCCCCTATTCGCGCGCTATGATCCGCATCTGCAAGGAAGAGAGTTTTCACCAGCGTCAGGGCTATGATGCGATCCGCAAGATGGCAGAAGGCACGCCAGAACAGCGCAAGATGGCGCAGGATGCATTGAACCGGCTCTGGTATCCGTCGCTGATGATGTTCGGGCCATCTGACAAGGAAAGCGTGCATTCGGCGCAATCCATGGCATGGAAGATCAAGATAAACACCAATGACGAGCTGCGCCAGAAATTCGTGGATCAGACCGTGCCGCAGGCCGAGTATCTCGGCCTGAGCATTCCTGACCCCGACCTGAAGTGGAACGAAGAGCGGGGCCACTACGACTACACCGACCCGGACTGGTCCGAATTCTTCGATGTGATCAAAGGCAACGGCCCCTGCAATGTCGATCGTTTGGCCGCGCGTAACAAGGCGTGGGACGATGGAAAATGGGTGCGCGACGGGTTGTTGGCCCATGCCCGCAAGAAACGAACACGAAATCTGGCCGCAGAGTAAACCCAAGGAGGATACCAAATGAACAATGAATGGCCCCTGTGGGAAATCTTCATCCGTGGTCAGCATGGGATGAGCCACCGTCACGTCGGCTCGCTGCATGCGCCTGACGCGGAGATGGCAATCAAGAATGCGCGTGACGTCTATACCCGCCGCAACGAAGGCGTGTCGATCTGGGTGGTCGAGGCCAACAACATTTCGGCCTCTTCGCCTAGCGACAAAGGCCCGCTTTACGAGCCCAGTGAGAGCAAAGTGTACCGTCACCCGACCTTTTTCGACATTCCCGATGAAGTGGGGGCAATGTGATGACCCGGGACGAAGCATTCCTGCAGTTTCTGCTGCGGATGGGGGATAATACCCTGATCCTCGGCCATCGCGTTAGCGAATGGTGCGGCCACGCGCCGGTGCTGGAGGAGGATATCGCTCTGGCCAACACTGCGTTGGACCTGATCGGTCAGACCCAGATGTGGTTGGGCCTCGCCGGTGAGATCGACGGCGGCAAAAGCGCCGATAACCTGGCCTTTTTGCGCGACGCATGGGACTTTCGTAATGTGCTGCTGGTCGAGGTCCCGAATGGCGATTTCGGGCGCACGCTGATGCGTCAGTTCCTGTTCGATGCGTGGCATTCGATCATGTTGGGTCGTCTGATGAAATCGTCCGACGAAAGGGTCGCGGCGATCGCTGCCAAGGCCAGCAAAGAAGTCACCTATCACCTCGAACGCTCGGGTGACACGGTTGTCGGGCTTGGCGACGGAACCGAAGAAAGCAACGCGCGGATGCAGAGCGCTCTGGATTATCTCTGGCCTTACGTGGGCGAGATGTTTGCCGGCGATGATGTTGATGCCGAGATGGTCGCGGCGGGAATCGCCCCGGGCCCTGCTGATCTGCGCGCAGAATATGACGCTCTGATCGGGCGGATTCTGAGCGAGGCAGCGCTGACCATTCCCGAAAGCCGCTTTGCCCATAAAGGTGGGCGTGACGGGCGGATGCATACCGAACATCTGGGCCATTTACTGACACAGATGCAGTGGCTTCAACGCGCCTATCCCGGCGCCTCTTGGTAACAGCGCATGAGGGCCTCGACTGATCAGGTATGGGAGTGGCTGGACGCTGTTCCCGACCCCGAGATCCCAGTGATCTCGGTCGTCGATCTGGGCATTGTGCGTGATGTGCAGTGGGACGATGACACGCTGTTGGTCACAGTTACCCCGACTTATTCGGGCTGCCCGGCGACTTCGGTGATCAGCATGGATATCGAAACCGCGTTGCGTGATCACGGGATTGACGATTTGCGGATCGAAACAAGCATTGCGCCCGCGTGGACCACCGATTGGCTCAGCGACAAGGGCCGTGCCCGGCTTGAGGAATACGGCATCGCTCCGCCCCAGCCCGCTGGCGGACCCGAACGTTGCCCGCTTTGTGGCAGCAAGGCGGTCGAGAAGGTCAGCCAGTTCGGCTCGACCCCGTGTAAGGCCCATTGGCGCTGCACCGACTGTTTGGAACCTTTTGACTATTTCAAGTGCATCTGAGGGAGGATCACCGGATGGCACGCTTTCACGATCTGGAAGTCACCGACATTCACAAAACCATCCGCGACGCGGTGGTGGTGACGTTGAAACCGGTGAACGGCTCCGCTGAGGAATTCGATTTCACCCAAGGCCAATACCTAACCTTCCGTCGCGATTTCGATGGGGAAGAGTTGCGCCGATCCTACTCGATCTGCGCTGGTAAGGATGAAGGCATTCTGCAGGTCGGCATCAAGCGCGTCGATGGCGGGGCGTTCTCGACCTGGGCCAATACTGACCTGAAGGTCGGTGATACGGTTCAGGCGATGCCGCCGATGGGAAGCTTCCACACGGCAATCGATCCAACCGCCGAAAAGCAGTATCTGGGCTTTGCCGGTGGGTCGGGTATCACCCCGGTCTTGTCGATCCTGAAAACCACGCTCGCCCGCGAGCCGCATTCACGCTTCACATTGGTCTATGCCAACAAGGGCGTAAACACGATCATGTTCCGAGAGGAACTTGAGGATCTCAAGAACCTCTATATGGGGCGCTTGAACGTGATCCACATTCTGGAAACGGATGCGCAGGAAATCGAGTTGTTCACCGGTTTGGTCACGCAAGAGAAATGTGCCGACCTGTTCGAACACTGGATCGACATCAAGAATGTCGACACAGCCTTTATTTGCGGCCCCGAGCCCATGATGCTGGGCATCGCTTCTGCCCTGCGTGCACATGGGTTGGATGATGGACAAATCAAATTCGAGCTTTTCGCCAGCGCCCAACCCGGTCGGGCCAAGCGCAAGGTAAGTGGTGCGGACACGGCGTCTCAGGCCAACCAGACCAAGGCCTCGATCACAATGGACGGGGCAACGCAGTCAATCATCATGCCCAAGGATCAATCGATTCTTGATGCCGCCTTAGAGAATGCGATGGACGCGCCTTACGCCTGCAAAGCTGGGGTGTGCTCGACCTGTCGTTGCCGTGTGCTCGAGGGCGATGTTGAGATGGTCGCCAATCACGCATTGGAAGATTACGAGGTCGAAAAAGGATACGTCCTGAGCTGTCAGGCTTATCCGCTGACCGACACCGTGGTCGTGGACTACGATCAGTAGACGGAGGGAATGATGGCTGAAGACATGACAATCGAGAGCTATCTGGCCGCCGGTGGCGTCCTGAGCAATCCAACCAATGTTCCGCCACGCTATCGCGCAGAACTTATGAAGCTAATGGCGACCTTTGTGGATAGTGAGCTGGCAGGTGCTGCGGGCTTTGCCGACATCATCAATCAGGGCCCCGGCATCAAGGAACGCATCGCGGCGGCAAAGATTGTGTTGGAAAAGACCGACAATGCGGATCGTGTGCTGAAAATCATGGGCGAGTTTGGGGCCAACACTGATCGCTATGCAAACCATCACCCTTGGACCACGCGTCTGGATCGCGATGCGGATATTGGGGCCACCCGGTCTGAACACGATATGCGCCTTGCGGTGTTCAACTATCCTATCGAAGGGTGGGAGGACGCTGTGGTGATGAACCTGCTGATGAGCCAGGCGGTTGCGGTTCAATTCGCTCAATTCTCTCAGATATCTTATCAACCTCTGGCCGAAGCCTTCCGGGATATCGCTCCGATCGAGGCGCGCCATGGGGAACTGGCCCTTGAAGGCGCGCTCAAGCTGATCGAACAGGGGAAGGCTGCCGAGATGCAGGCGTCAATTGACTATTGGTGGCCCCGCGTTGCGGCCAGTTTTGGGGCCGGGGGTACGGAGAAAATCGAGACGCTGTGCAAGCTGGGGCTAAGGCAACTGACCGGAGCCGAGATGAGAGATCAGTGGGTGGCGAAGGCGACTGAGCAGGTCGCGAATCTGGGGCTGAAAGCGCCCTGACCTTCAGGGCAGACGCTTGCGGCTAAGCAATCCGTATTTCACGGCCAACCCACGCAGAGATCGCCGTTTGCCTCGGTCTTTCTTCGCTGATTGTGTCTGCGCGCCAGCCTTCCGGTTGAATTCGAACACATCAATCACGCGTTCGGCGCAGCCACAGGCTTCGCCCAAACCCACTTTGGCGAAGTAGAATTTATCGAAGCGATCAGGGCTTTGCATGGGCGACCTCCGCCCTCATTCAAACCCATTTGAGTGACTGAGCCAAATCAACTCTGTGCCAGCCGAGCGTCAGAGACCGTCAACGCCGGATAAGGTCAGATTGCTTACCAGCGCGGCGTAGTCACTACGCGCCTCGGTATCTGCACCTGCGTTCCACATATAGAACCAGTTCAGCATCCCGAAGACGGACATCGTGGTCGCCCGAAGTTTGGCTGCGTCGTCCGTGAATGTTTGGGGCGCAACGCTGGCGATGATGTCGCTGACAAACTCCACCAGATCCCGCTGATAGCCACGCAGCAGTTTCTGCTGCTCCTCGGGCAAGGCGGACATGCCGCTGGTTTGCACACGATGCTCATCATCCACGCCCTGATAGGCCAGCAGGATTTCCTGCAGCACCCGTCTCAGGCGGTCCGCAGGGGCCTGCCTCTCAAGATCAAGGCCGCAAATTTGGTCGCGTAACTGTCGTAGATAGCTGTCGAGTATGTCAAACAGGATCGCGTCCTTGCTGTCATAATAGTGATAGATATTGGCCTTGGATATTCCACACTCGCGCGCCAGTTGAGACATCGACGCCCGGTCAAACCCTTCCTGCGCGAAGACGCGGGCGGCGGATTTCAGGATACGAGCCCGCTTATCGTCATGGTCTTTTGCTATCGTACGCGCCAAATCCTGACCCTCCGTCTGTTGTTTAACTATCCCGATTGTCGATCACGCGCCGGGCCTTACCTTGCGAGCGTTCGACCTCGCCCGGTTCGCCTATATCGATCTCGGTCGAGATGCCAACCACCTCTTTGATCCGTCGCGACAACATCCGGGCGGCAGCGGTTTTGCTCAACTCGTCCGCCGCGTCCGGCGTTGCCTCGACATGTACGCGCATCGCGTCCATCCGTCCGGCTTTATAAAGTTCGATCTGGTAATAGGGCGCTAGACCGCCCGTTGCCAGAACCTGCTCTTCGATCTGGCTGGGGAAGACGTTTACGCCGCGTAGGATGATCATATCGTCCGAGCGACCGGTGATCTTTTCCATCCGCCGCATCGACCGCGCCGTGCCGGGCAACAGCCGCGTCAGGTCGCGGGTGCGATAGCGGATCATCGGAAGGCCCTCTTTGGTCAGCGTGGTGAAGACCAGTTCACCGATCTCACCGTCGGGCATGACCTCACCGGTTTGGGGGTCGATGATTTCTGGATAGAAGTGATCTTCCCAGATCACCGGTCCGTCTTTGGTTTCGACGCACTCATTGGCGACGCCTGGTCCCATGATCTCGGACAGGCCGTAGATATCGACAGCGTGCATGTCGAAGGCCTGTTCAACCTCGGAGCGCATGGAATCTGTCCAAGGTTCGGCGCCAAAGACGCCGACAGCCAGAGAGCATTCGCGCGGATCTAGGCCAACCTTATGATACTGTTCAAGAATATTTAGCATGTAGGATGGCGTAACCATGATCCCGTCTGGTTTGAAATCGGTGATCAGATCAACCTGTTTGGCAGTCTGCCCGCCGCTCATCGGCACAACTGTGGCCCCCAGACGCTCAATCCCGTAGTGCGCGCCCAGACCACCGGTGAACAGGCCATAGCCATAGGCGTTATGTACCATGTCACCCCGGCGCAACCCGCTGGCACGTAGTGACCTTGCCACCAGATCGGCCCAATTATCGATATCGCCTTGCGTATAGCCCACCACGGTTGGCTTGCCCGTGGTTCCTGACGAGGCGTGAACGCGGATGATCTGCTCACGCGGTACGGCAAACAGACCGAAAGGATAGTTTTCCCTTAGATCGTTTTTGTAGGTAAACGGAAAACGCGCGAGATCATTGAAAGATTGCAGGTCATCAGGATGCACCCCGGCCTCATCAAACCGCTGCCGGTACATAGGTACGTTGTCATAGGCATGGCGCAGCGACCATTTAAGCCGATCCAACTGTAAGCTGCGAATTTCATCAACCGAGGCGATCTCGATCGGATCAAGATCCGCCTTGTTCGGAGTAAGATCCTTCATGCCATCCCCCTCATCTCAGGTCTCGTCAAACACTGGGCCTTTGACCGCGCGGGAAAAGCCCCGAAACTCTGCAATCTTTTGGCCGGTCTGGTTGGTTACGGTTACGTCATAGATGCCGCTGCGCCCGGTCAGGCTCAGTTCTGTTGCGCGGGCCGTCAGCAGATCACCGGATCGCGCGGGCGCGACGTAGCTGATCACATTGTGCTGCGCGACCGTCGACTGGTTGCGGCTGTTGCAGGCAAAGGCGAAGGCACTGTCGGCCAGCATGAAGGTTACGCCGCCATGGCAAATACCGTGCCCATTGCAGTGATGGTCCTGAACGGCGAGCGTCAGGATCGCGGTCCCTTCGTCAACTTCGCCCAATTCCATGCCCGCCCATTTCGAGGCATTGTCTCGTCCCCACATGGCAGCTGCGGCTTTTTGGGCGCGCTCCTTTGGCGTCATCTTATTCTCCCCGAAAGACCGGCGCGCGTTTTTCCAGAAACGCTGTGACACCTTCGGCATAGTCTGCGCTTTCACCGCAGGTTTTCATCGCGTCTGCCTCGATCTCCAAATGGTCGGTCAGGGAATTTGTGGCTGCTGACTGAATCGTCTGTTTTGTCAAGCCAAGTCCCAGCGTTGGACCATTGGCGAACTGTTCCGTCATCGCTCGCGCCTCGGCCATCAGATCGGCGTCGGGAATCGCTTTCCAGATCAGCCCCCAATCTGCGGCCTGTTGCGCGGGCAGCGACTGCCCGGTCAAGGCCAGCCCCTTGGCCCGTGCTTCACCCAGCAGGTGGGGCAGATGCCAGCTGCCCCCGGTATCGGGGATCAGTCCCACTTTGGAAAACGACTGTATGAACTTGGAAGATTCGGCGGCCAGTACCACATCACATGCCAAAGCCAGATTCGCACCCGCCCCGGCAGCGACACCATTTACAGCACAAACAACGGGAAATTCCAGCGACCGGATTAGGCGCACCAAAGGTGCATAAAACGTGCGCACCGTGTTGCCCAGGTCTGGCGGGCCCTCCATCGTTGCAGGGTTTCGATCCCCCAAATCCTGCCCGGCACAGAACCCGCGTCCGGCCCCAGTCAGCAACACAGCGCGGGTTCCACCATCGCGCGTGGCCTCAAGCGCAGCGCGCAAGGCATAGTGCATCTCATCAGTGAAACTGTTCAGGCGATCAGGGCGATTGAGTGTAATTTCAACCCATTGACCCATATTCTGCGAAATAATCGTATCGGACATGCCCGGTTCGCTTTTCATAAGTTACAACAAACTTCTTGCATAAACCGAACGGTTGGTCAATAAATTCTATAACCGTTTGTGACTCGGCGATCAGAAATGCAAATTTGACCAGCAAGCTGAACAGTTTTTCTCGTCGTTGATAGTTACAAAACGAACCATTAACACATTCACGACTTGCGCTTTTGAGGAGGAGACCCGGTCATGAAATTCACCAAGCTCACCACGCTGCTGGCTTCGGCAACATTGGCGGTGTCAGGCACCATTGCTTTTGCAGCTGACTACACTCTGACAATTTCCAGCTGGGCCCCACCCACCCACGGCATCAACGCGAAGATGTGGCCCAAATTCGTCGAAATGGTTGAAGAGGCCACCGACGGGCAGGTCACCGCCGAGCTTAAGCTGGGCATCGCTCCGCCACCCGCACAGATGGACCTGATCATGGACGGCGCAGCCGATGCCTCGATCATTTTCCACGGGTACCAGCCCGGGCGTTTTGTCACCACCAAGCTGATCGAACTGCCAGGCTATGAAGGCTCGGCCGAGGACGCTTCGGTTGCTTACTGGCGCGCCTATGATCAGCACCTGAAAGCTGCTGACGAGCATCGCGGTGTCAAAGTCATCGCCCTGCACACGCACGGGCCCGCGCAGCTGCATTCCAGCGCGCCGGTCACCACTCTGGATGAGGTTTCGGGCCTGAAAGTCCGCATCCCGGGCGGCGTTGGCGGAGACGTTGGTGCGGCGCTGGGCGCGACCGGCATTCAGGTGCCCGCCCCAAAAGTCTATGAAACACTGGCGTCCAAGGCCGCTGACGGCGTCGTTATGCCTTTGGAATCGCGCAAGGGTTTCAAGCTGACCGAAGTTGCACAGAACGTCTATGAGATGCCCGGTGGCCTTTATCGTGGCTCGTTTGCCTTCATCATGAACGAAGACACCTTCGCAGATCTGCCGCCCGAGCTGCAGACGGCGTTGGAAGAAAACGTATTCGGTGAACCGCTGAGCCGTGAGATCGGCAAGATCTGGGATGAGATTGATGCCACAGGTCGCGAGGCAACCGAGGCGGCAGAAGGTAATGCCATCAACGCTGCCACGGACGCGGATATGGAGAAGTTCTCGGCCATCGCCGAAGACATCCGCGGCAAGGTCATCGCCGAGGTTGACGCAACAGGTGTCGACGCTCAGGCCGCCTATGACATGATCAAATCGGAAATGTCCTCGAACTGATCCAACTTCAGGGCGGCCTTTGCGCCGCCCTGACTTACCCTGCGCGAGTTTCCCATGACCCCGATAATCCAGCTTGTGCGACGCGCCAGCGCCCTTCCCGTGATCGTGGCGTGCATCGCCCTGTTCATCCTGATGGCAATGACATTTTGCGACGTGATCCTGCGTTCAGTCTTCAATGCGCCCATTGAGGCCGCAACCGAACTGACGCGGATATTGATGGCCATTCTGGTGTTTTCAGTCCTCCCGATTGTCTCAACCACCAACGGCCATATCGCGGTCGATCTGACGGACGGGTTCTTCCACCGTCTGCACCTGTCACGTGCGCGGGACGTGGTGATCTATGTGGTCAGCGGCATCATGCTGTTCTGGCCGGTCCAACGCGTCTGGGTCCTGGCCGAGCGGGCGCGGGATTATGGGGACGTGACTGAGTATCTTTCAATCCCCACCTACCTGATCGGCTGGTTCATTACCCTGTCCGTTGCCATCACCGCACTGGTGATGATCGCCACTGGGCTGCTAAAGGCCTTCGCCCCAAATACTCTGTCGGAGCCTATGTAATGACCGCAGCGCTGATCGGATTTGCGATTGTATTGATCCTGGTGCTGGTGCGCCTGCCCATCGTCTTTGCCATGGGACTGGTCGGCACATTGGGCTTCGCCTACGAACGTGGCGGCTCGATCTTTGATGAACGCGGGTTGAAGGCTGCCATGTCTATGGTGGGCCGCCAGATTACTGACACTGCTCAGGATTATGGTCTGTCGGTGGTGCCGCTGTTCATCCTGATGGGCCTGTTCGTGAACAAAGGCGGTATGGCGCGCGAGCTTTATGCAGTGTCCAACGCTTTCTTGGGCCATATGCGCGGCGGCATTGCCATGGCTACAGTTGCGGCCTGCGGCGGCTTCTCGGCCATTTGTGGATCGTCGCTGGCCACCGCTGCGACCATGTCAAAGGTCGCGATGCCGCAAATGCGCCGCTATGGCTACTCCGATGAACTCTCGACCGCGTCGATTGCCGCCGGTGGTACGTTGGGCATTCTGATCCCCCCATCGGTCATTCTGGTCATTTACGGGCTGTTGACCGAAACCTCGATCGGGAAACTGTTCATGGCGGGAATCATACCCGGCATTCTCGGTATCCTCTTCTACCTTTTCGCGGTGCGCTGGACGGTTTGGCGCAACCCCGAGGCTGGGCCAGCCGGGGAACGCGCCACCTGGTCGGAGCGTGTCCGTGCGCTGGGTTCTGTCTGGGCCGTGCTGCTGCTGTTCTTTCTGGTGATCGGCGGGCTGTACGGCGCCTTCGACTTCGAGCCGCTTAACCTGACTTTCTCACCGACCGAGGCCGCAGGCATGGGCGCCGCCGGGGCCTTCCTGATCGCCCTGTTTCGCGGTGGCTTGACTGTCGACTCAACCTTCGAGGTGCTGAAAGAGACCTGCTTTACGGCGTCTGCATTGTTCGCAGTACTGATCGGCGCGCAAATATTTTCGAACTTCATCAATCTGGCTGGCTTACCCGAGGCATTGATCGCGATGGTCACGGCCTATGATGTGGCACCGTTTGTCGTGATCCTGATGATCCTTGGTATCTACATTATTCTGGGCTGCGTCTTCGAATCCCTCTCGATGCTGTTGCTGACGGTCCCAATCTTCTTCCCGCTGGTCACGTCGCTGGGATATGACCCGATCTGGTTCGGCATCGTTGTGGTGGTTGTCACCGAAATCTCGCTGATCACCCCGCCCGTGGGCCTGAACGTCTTCATCCTGAAAGGCGTGGTGGGCGATGTCTCGACCGGCACCATCTTCCGCGGCGTTACACCATTCTGGGTTGCCGATATCTTCCGCCTTGCGCTGATCGTGCTGGTGCCCATCGTGGTTCTGTACCTGCCGCAGCAAATGGGCGCGCTGGGGCACTGAGCCCCGCCTCATCAAACAGGAGAACATCATGTCCCTGCATCAGATTTCCAGCTTTGCCGCTGGCACTTGGGTCGCGCCCGGAGAAGGCGCTCGCACCATCGCATCCGCCATCACCGGCGCACCGTTTGCCAGCGCTGGCAACGCGGCGCTCGACGTGCAGGCGATGCTTGATTATGCACGCAACACTGGTGGCCCAGCCCTACGTAAACTCACGTTTCATGATCGTGCCCGGATGCTCAAGGCACTGGCGCAAGAGCTGTCAGCGCACAAACAAGCCCTTTACGACCTGAGTTTCGAAACCGGGGCCACGCAGAAGGACCACTTGATCGATATCGACGGTGGCTTCGGCACGATGTTTGTCTTCGCCTCCAAGGGTAGGCGCGAGATGCCCGACGCGCAGGTCTATCTGGACGGAGACGTCGAGCAGATTTCGCGCAACGGAACGTTTCTGGGGCAGCATATCTGCACCCCTCTACAGGGTGTTGCGGTCCACATCAACGCGTTCAATTTCCCGGTATGGGGCATGTTGGAGAAACTCGCTCCAACACTTTTGGCGGGCGTTCCTGCTATCGTGAAACCAGCCACCAATAGTTGTTATGTCACCGAACTGGCCGTGCGGATAATTCTGGACAGTGGCATCCTGCCCGCCGGTGCGCTGCAATTGGTGTCAGGCGGGTTGGGAGATATGCTCGATCACTTAAGCTGTCAGGATGTGGTCAGCTTCACCGGTTCGGCGAACACCGCGTTTAAGCTACGGCAGACACCTGCGATCTTGCAGAACTCGGTCCGGTTCGTTGCTGAGCAGGATAGCTTGAATGCTTCAATCCTCTGCCCGGATGCAGAGCCCGGCACGCCGGAATTCGATCTGTTCGTAAAGGAAGTCTCTCGTGAAATGACCACCAAGGCGGGCCAGAAATGCACCGCCATCCGACGCATCATCGCGCCCGATAGTCAGGTCGACGCCGTGATTTCCGCGCTCTCGGAACGGTTGGCGAAGATCACCATCGGCGATCCGCGGGCCGAGTCCACGCGCATGGGCGCGCTTGTGTCGAACGGGCAGAAGGCTGACGTGCTGGAAAAGGCCGCTTTGATTGGGCAAGAGGCTGAACGGGTTTATGGAAACCCCGACGCGTTCGACCTGAACGGCCCCGAAACTGGCGCCTTCATTCCCCCGATGCTGTTTCACTGCGCTGATCCTGACAAAGCGCTGCGCGTGCACGATACCGAGGCGTTCGGCCCGGTCTCAACCCTGATGGGTTACCGCGATCTGGATCATGCGGTGGCACTGGCCAATCGCGGGCAGGGGTCTCTGGTCACCTCACTGATCACCCACGACACTGAGGTTGCGCGGGACGTGGTTATGGGGGCTGCGGCCTATAACGGGCGGATTTACATTAACGACCGCGACTCGATGGCAGAATCGACCGGCCACGGTTCTCCGCTGCCGCATATGGTGCATGGAGGGCCGGGTCGAGCGGGCGGCGGTGAGGAAATGGGCGGCGTGCGCGGTGTGAAACACTATATGCAACGCACCGCCATTCAGGGCTCGCCGCGCATGCTCAGTGGTATCAGCACCAAATGGGTGCCTGGGGCGCCTGAAATCCAAGGTCCGGCACATCCGTTCACCCGTAAATTCGGTGAGTTGCAGGTCGGAGAGACGCTGCACACAGCCTCGCGCGTAATCACGCTGGAGGATATCGAACACTTCGCCAATTTCACCGGCGATACGTTCTACGCTCATATGGACGAGGACGCGGCGGCACGAAATCCGTTCTTCCCCGGTCGCGTAGCGCATGGCTATCTGTTGCTCAGCTTCGCGGCTGGCTTGTTTGTTGAACCGAACGAGGGGCCGGTGTTGGCCAATACCGGGCTGGACGGGTTGCGGTTCATGAAGCCGGTCGTCGCCGGGGACAGCATCAAAGTGCGTTTGACGGTCAAGCAGAAAACCCCACGCAATGACGATTATGGCGAGGTTCGCTGGCACGTGTCTCTGACCAATCAGGATGACGAGCCGGTCGCTGAATACGAACTTTTGACAATGAATGCCCGCTAACTCGTTAGCGTAACCTGTTTTTCTTATTCGGCCTAATGGGTTAAACTGGTCCCATGACCAATCAAAGCTCGTGGTTCGAAGCGGCCGTAGCCGATCTAGTGGATCCGCAAGACCAGCGGGTCTGGTCGATTATTGTCTCTTTGTTCGGAGATATGGCACAGGAACCGGGCGCGCAGATTTCAGGCGGCGCGCTGACCCAGATTATCGAACCGATGGGCATCAAACCCGAAGCGATCCGGGTAGCGCTCCACCGATTGCGCAAGGACGGTTGGATCGAGAGTGACCGGATCGGTCGCGTCTCGCGCCATGTCCTCTCGGAATTTGGCAGAACCCAATCAGCGGCTGTCACACCGCGCATTTATGCGCGTGATTCGTCGCCTGTTGAACATTGGCATCTGCTGATTGCCGAGGACGGAACGGGTACGCAGGTGCTTGACGATGTAATGCTCAGCGATGACTACATTCCAATCGGTCGCAACATAGCAATGAGGGCAGGTGCGGCTCCGCTTCAGGCGGAAGGATTACTCGCGCTGGATATCTCGCCGCAAACAGCCCCGAAGTGGATTCAGGATCGGTTATGCCCACCCGAGCTGCGCGCTTCGTGCCGGGCATTGCTAACTTCAGTCCAGAACGCAGCAAAAACTCAGCCCGAGGAATGGACACCAACTCCATTGCAGAGCGCCACATTACGGACTCTGCTGGTGCATCGATGGCGGCGTGTGGTGCTGCGCCAACCGGACCTGCCCGCAGCCTTTTACCCACCGGATTGGGTCGGCGCTGCCTGTCGAAACAGCATTATTCGCATGCTTGATCTGCTTCCACGGCCCTCAACTGCCATTCTAAGCGGGAGCGGTTGACCAAACGGCACTCTGTTCAAAATGCGTTTGCGACCTTTATCATCTGATCAGCCGAGTGGAGCGCCAACGGAGGAGGCCGAAGGATGATGAAGCAAACAGATATGCTTATCATCGGTGCAGGTTTTTCCGGGCTAATTGTGGCAATTGAGGCACGAAAGCGCGGCATCGCAGATATTGTCATATTGGAGAAAGCAGCCGACATCGGCGGTACATGGCGCGAAAACACTTACCCTGGCGTCGCTTGCGATATCCCCTCGCATCTCTACTCGATGGCGACACATCTAAACCCGGATTGGAGCCGCGCCTATGCAGGTGGCGCCGAAATCCAGTCCTATTTGCAGAAAATCGCGCGGGATGAGGGGCTGTACCAACTCTGTCACTTTCATCGGAAACTCAAATCTGCGCGGTGGGATGGTACGCGATGGCAGGTCGAGACAGAGGACGGCAACCATTGGTCAGCGCGGTTTCTGGTCTCGGCTATCGGCGCGCTGCACGTGCCGCGTATCCCGCATATCCCCGGCGCTGACAGCTTTGCTGGCCCTAGCTTCCACTCCGCAGAATGGGATCACGACGTCTCGCTAGCTGGTAAAAGAGTGGCTGTGATCGGTACTGGAGCTTCAGCCGTTCAGTTCGTCCCCGAGATCGCTAAAACTGCCGCGCAGGTCACCATCTTCCAACGCAGCGCGCCCTATGTTCTGCCTCGCCCGGACGGCCCGATTGCACCATGGGTGCGCCGCTTGCATCGGTACTTCCCAGCGCTGCCCCGCATCCGGCGCCAACTGATCTATATGCTGTTTGAGTTCCGTCATCGCGTGTTTCGGGGCGAACCGCGGGCTGTCGAATTTGCAATGAAAATGTGGCGCCAGGCCTTGGACGGCGCGATCACCGATCCAGACCTGAAAGCCGCGCTGACGCCTGACTACACAATTGGATGCAAGCGCATCCTCAGCTCTAATGACTGGTATCCGGCACTGGCACGAAGCAACGCTGATGTGGTTCCGCATGCCGTCTCCAGAATCGACGGGGCTCACATCATCGCGGGTGACGGCCGCGAGTTCATCGCTGATGTTCTGGTCTGGGGAACCGGATTCCATGTCACTGATGTGGTCGATAATCTCGACATAACTGGAACCAATGATCTGACACTGAAACAGGCCTGGTCAGGGGGTATGCAGGCCAACCTTGGCACCGCAATCGCCGGGTTTCCTAATTTCTTCATGTTACTCGGCCCGCATACCGGGCTGGGGCACAACTCTGTCGTGCTTATGATCGAAGCACAGGTGGCTCATATCGGTCGTGTTCTAACAGAAATGCAGGGGGGTGGTCTTCGCACTATCACCCCGAAAACCGACAAACAGGTGGCGTTTACGAAAGAGATGCAGGACCGTCACCTCGAAAGCGTTTGGCAATCTGGGGGCTGCACCTCATGGTATCAGGACGCTGAGGGGCGCAATACAACGCTGTGGCCGGGCACTGTGTCCGAGTTCAGAAAACGCATGGCGCGATCCGGGCTCGAACAATATCATCCTGTGAGAGAAACGATCGGAGACCCATGATGTCGATCCTGCTGACGATTGTCCTGCTGCTGGTGGCTTTCCTGCTGTGCATGAACTTCTGGACGCGCCGCCTGACCCGTCAAGGGATCGAGATGGTGCCACAATTGGGACAAATCGTGACCGTTCAGGGAGGCAGCATCCACTATGTCGAAAAGGGCGACCCCGTTAATCCGACCATCGTCCTGATCCACGGCCTCTCGGGCCAGTTGCAGCATTTTACATACGCATTGATGGATGATCTGGCAGAGGACTATCACGTTCTCGCGGTCGACCGACCGGGTTGCGGTTACTCAACCCGTGATACCGCTGCGCTGGCCGTCCTGCCTGAACAGGCCCGGATGATCCACGCGTTTCTGGAAACCAAGAAGGTCGACCAGACCATACTGGTTGGCCATTCGCTTGGTGGCGCGGTATCGCTGGCAATGGCATTGGACTATCCCGACACTATCTCGGCGCTGGCACTTCTGGCCCCTCTCACGCAGCAGATGCCCGAACCGCCTGCCGTCTTCAAACCACTGGAAATCCGCTCCGATTGGTTGCGCAGCCTAATCGGAAACACCATCGCCGTGCCGATGGCCCGTAAAACAGCACCGCTGGTTCTGAAAGATGTCTTCGCCCCTGAACCCGCGCCAACCGATTTTCTGAACCGCGCCGGGGGGGCTCTCGGCCTGCGACCTTCGGCCTTCATCACCGCGTCGCAAGACGTCATCGGCGTAGAAAGCAGCATGGGTGAATTAACCCAACGATACAGTGATCTGAAAACGCCCGGAGGCATCCTGTTCGGCACCGAAGATCCGATCCTGTCGGCTGGGACACACGGTGCATCAATGACGAAATTCGGCCTCACCTTCGAAAAACTGGAACACCGAGGTCACATGATCCTGATCACTGAACCTGATATCTGCGCACGTTTCATCCGCCAAATCGCCGGCATGGCCCACGCCGACATGGCAAAACAAAACCCTCACTGAAAGCGCACATAAAGAATCCCATCAGACCCTCATTTCCCTCTTGACCCTCTCCGGTCCGTCGCTTACATCGCCTCTCACTCGTGGCGGAGTAGCTCAGTTGGTTAGAGCAGCGGAATCATAATCCGCGTGTCGGGGGTTCAAGTCCCTCCTCCGCTACCATTAAAATCAATCTCTTACATGAATTTTGACACTTCCCGAACTTCCCGCCCTGGTTTCTGGGGGACATATGGGGGACAAAGAGCTTGTTTTTCGCCGACTAGCTGCGCCTCAAGCACCACAATGTGATTCCGTGCGCAGTATCCATTCTTCACCATTAGAAAATGTAAGCCCGTGCCGGGATTTGTCAGGTTCTGCGGCTGTATCAGCCCCAACTGAATAAACAGACACCCAGAAAGAACTCGCAAAAATCTCAAATCATTCAATCATTGTCGAACAGACCAGAAGCCAGCGCCGTTCTGGAAGCTTTTTAACAAACGCTGGTAAATGTGCTTAGGTTCTATCCGTGTAAGGAGACAATTTATGGATCGAAGGCATTTTTTGGTAGCGGCAGGTTTGAGCAGTGTTGCGACGGCTTTTCAGGCAACCTCAGCCGCATTTGCAAAAGAGATACGACAAAAGCTCAAGCGCGTTGGCAACTCGGTCGGCAAGCAACGCCGCGTTCGAATCAACGGTGAAAAGGCCTGGCATTTCACACTTACGCCAGATAGGCGCGAAAAAGAACTTGCACACGAAAAGTCTGGTAGGCAACGCGAGGAATTGCGTGACCAGACGTCCAACGCAAGTGGCACCGTGCGATATTAACTTGAGTTCATGCTCCCTGAATTGAGTGATCCAGATGGGCGTCTCGAAGCTAAGTTCATTTTCTTCCAGCTAAAGCCGCGTGATGGCCGGGCTGGAGCGTTCTACCCTTATCTTTCAGTTGAAATACCTAAGAATTATCGAAGCCAAGGACCGAAGGTGGATTTTGAGTTTCGTGTAGGAAAAATTCGTGAGGCGCGCTCTAAGACCCCCGTAACGCAAAACAGATGGCATGCCCTCGAGACAACGGTAAGGTGGAGCAACGCAAATGATGGATTTGCAAACGTAAAGATGGATGGTCGGACCATAGCGCGATATGACGGATTCACTGGCCCCGATGTGGGCGACCCACTAGTCAATTTTGGTATTTATCGGTCGCACTTAAACCAAACCAATCCATCGAAGCTGGAAACCGTTGAATTCTACATTCGCCGATATCGAGTAGAACGTATCACAAGCTAAAAGCGCTACTATTTGATGGTCACCGCATACTGTAGCAGACAACCGGCCCAATTCTGGACCGGCTGCAAGCTGGGGCATTCAGCTTAATTCACGATACCATTCGTTCACTTCGTCCAAGTCCAGACAGTGGGGCGTTGTTGGTGACGTAGCATGCTTCGTTCCGCCTGTGTCATGGTCGGAAAGCAATGTCGGCTCTGCGGACTTTCCTGCCGTTCGCAGCGCTTTCACTACCTTCCCGAAACCGAACTCAAAAAACTTCGCAATTCGTTGTTGTCCATAACCGGCTGGCCATCCATATCCACACCCATCGCCGTTGCTGCCGCGAGTAAAAGGCAGGTTTCGATGTATTCTAGAGACTGGTGATCCGTAGCATCAACAATCAGCACTATATACTCACCAATGACGTCTTGATCCGTAGAAGAAACGAGCTCCACTTTACATCCTGATTTTGGATAGTTCGTGTCGCTAAGGAAATTGAGTTGTGTCTCGGACATTTCTAAGCCATCGGGTTGAACAAATCTGTTCTCTGAAACGATACCGGGTGCAATATAAGCATACAGCGCTTCCGCCATACGCCTTTTTCTATTTGTATTTGCTAAGAATTCTGTAGCTATTTCCTTTGCAATATCTGAAATCTCAGGATCACCAATGTATCCGTACAAGGGCACAGCGTCGTGCTCAAACGCTATTGCGCCACCCCTTATTTCATTCACATCCGCGAAGACCTGAGAACTGGTCCAAATAACTAATAATGCCGCCACCAATTTCAGACACGTGATTTCCACTGCGCGAACCTCACTAAATCTTTGGATCTGACATTCACTGCGATTGTCAAAAAGTGCAAGAAGGGCTCATTCCGGACATGTGCAGAGAAACCGCCCGGTCAAAGGGGCGGCTGGTATTGTTCCGATAGTATCAAACTACCCCGTGCCACCACCAGCGGCGGTTCCTTCGGAAACGACCGGATATCGAACCACTTGAAGCACGTCCCGTTCGCGTTGCGCTTGTCGCCCATAAGCAATTGAGCGCCAGTTGTCTCGTGCCGTATCAGCGCCGCTCTGAACGCCCGCAGGTCAATCAACTACCAATTCAGGATAGTCTGCCCGTCTGGTCCTGCATGTCCGTAGAACATCCAATCCCCATGCCCATTTACTATCTTGGACAGCTCAGTTTCGGCCCCGGTTGGTAGTTTGGCCCTGATAGTGAACTGGTGCGGGTATCTTGTTGCGTAACCGTGTCGCCTTACATTGGCGGCAATACGCATGTCCTTGGCGTCCAGCATCAGCAGGTCAGTGGCTTGGAAGTGATCCAGCGGATCTGGAGCAGCCTGTAGGATGTGGCTGCCGATGATACGCTTTATCTCGGGCAAGAACTGGTCGGACCAGTGTCGGTTGACGCTGTAGTAGCTCATATCAAATCTCACAAAAGAAATCGGGCGCAGGTCGTCCCGCGCCCGAACTTGGGGGTGAATGGCTCAAGCGACCTTAACCTCCTGACGGAATTCTTTGATGCTCTTTTCAAAGGATTCCATTGCCTGATCCAAAGGCGCGTTGTTCTCTACGTATGCATTGAGCGCAAACTCAAACATGGCGACTTCTGCATCGTTGAGGCGCGCGATATTCGGCTCAATCTTATTGCGGCCCTGCTGAACTTCGCGAAACTTTGCCGCCATGCCTTTCGGGTCGCCACACGCCAACCAGTCGATGGAAACACCTTCCTCTTAGCACCAACGCAGAAATGTGTCGTCCAGCAAAACATCGCCGTCATTGTCGAAGCGTAGTCCAGGATCTGGTAAATCGAACCACCGGTAAAAGGCCGTCACGTGCTGCTGGCAAGTAATTAAGTCTGAAAAGTCTGCAACAAAGATGTCTGGACTTGCGTTGAAGTCAGTTGTTTTCGTCTTGCCATTCATGACGCTATCTCCGGCTCACTAACAGTATCCAAGGCGATATTGAGCTTCTGCGCCCGCTCTTGAGTCATCGCCATAACTTCAACCATGTGTTCATGAGCGTCATTACCGCCAACAAGCGCAGTGGCGGCGTCCAGCAGGCATTTGACGATTAGCGCCTCATGCTGCAATTCATCTCGGGTGCAGCTTTTTCTGGGATAAGATAAAACTTCTCCGTTCGCGCTGGCGCGTTGTTCAGTCATTGCTGTTTCTTCCTGGTGATTTGCGTGCTGGAATTGCAATTTTGCATACTGTGTAGTAAGAATATGTACAGGGTAACAACAATCTCAATGCCCTGTAGGCAATAATGCATACGAGGTATTGATTTTGAGCCCAGAGCAGCTTAGGATGGCGCGAAGCGCATTAAGGTTGGGAACTCGTGAACTGGCTGAAATGGCCGGAGTTTCTTTGACCACAATCAGCCGTTTTGAAACGGAGAAGGGCGGGTTGCAGCATTCGAATGCTGAAGCAATTCGAAAGACACTCGAAACCCAAGGCATTCAGTTCCTTGACGAAGGAGACACGGCTAATGGGGTCGGGGTAGTGCTTTCAAAGAAAGGTTCGGAATGAAGCTATCAAGCGCGCTCACCCGAACTGCAACGCTTTGCGCCGTATTGCTGCCCAGCATGGCGTTGGCGTCACCTGATTGGGCCTGTATAGAACCAGCTCTGCAAGTTGAACTGGACCTCAAGCTGAAGTTTCAGGACGACTTTGCCAAATTGGTATCTACCGAGCGTCCCGAGTTTGACGAACTAACCCAACTAGGAGCAGAAGCTACGAAAACAAACTTCACAATGCGGCTCTCACGAATAGTCTGGCTTTGGGAACATGATCCAAGCCGCTTAGCTTCACCCAATGACTTTTGGGTGCTCGATTGGCGCGACGACGATATGTCTCAATGGCTCGAAGCCGACCCGGAAAACGCTGTTTTTCAGGCGCAATTTGAGGTTCTGCAGAGCTCCATAAGTGAACATACTGACTTGCACGATTTCCGAGCTTACGTATCAGACAGTAGGGCTGTCAGCCCATATCTGGAATTGTACACTTTGTTTGGAGAAAACATTCAAGTCGCTCGCGAAAGTTTAGCAGGTTGCTACTAACCCCAAGCCCGTAATGCAAGAATGAGCTATTGGTGGGTAACGGCGGTTTGCGCGCCGGAGTACTGGCTAACTGAGACTCAGCAAACTCAAGGAGATTGAGTTTCGGGCGAGGGGGTGGACCCAGAGTTCCCTTTATTAAGATTTAGTTAACATTAAATCGCACAGACGCTGATGCCTTGTACTATAGACGACTAAGAGTCACCTACTCAGACTGCTAGTTCGGCAAACTGAGAGGCAATCGAGATGAACAAAGTACTGTTAACCTGTGTACTTGGCATTTCACTGCTCGTGGCTGCATGTGGAGCACCGACCACGCCAACTCAAGCCCAAGTACTGCATGACGCACGCTGTGCTGCAGGTATCTTAGGTGGTGCTGCCCTTGGGGGAGTAGTTGGAAACCGGTTCGGTGGCGGAACAGGCAAGACTCTGGCGACCGCAGCGGGTGCAGGCGTTGGTATGTATGCAGGGCAATCAGCCTGCAACTAACAATTTTGGTCGAAGACTCAGAAGTCCACATAATATCTAAGCTGTGTAACCCGCTTCACTGACCGCCCACTCAGAACCGGACACACTGCCTGTATTAACGAGTAAGCGTTGGTGTATTTGAGAACGCTAGTTTTTTGGTAGTTCGTTTGGTGGGGCGCGCTTGTGGTGGGTGCGCCTCCTTCCTTTACACTCCGCCTTTTGCGAATTGCGCCAATGGCAGTTTTTTAGATTTCTGCCGCTAGAACGTCTCTTGAGTGCCAAATTTCACTTGCATTGAAGGGCTATCGTGTTTGAGTGCAGTGAATAAGCAACAAGGTGAGTTCCAGATGAGGTTTAACCCCACAACTGCTCAATCAGTCGTTGTCCATGCGTACGAGCTGGCTGCCAACGACCTGGAAAAGAGCATGGCAATGTGGGCGGGTAGCCAACTCATGGCGCTCTACGATACGCGCTCGGTGCTTTTACAGGAGCATGCCGACATCTGGGCCGAAAAGCTCAAGCCACAAGCACCTCTTTCTACGGTAAAGAGATGAAACAGCGCTCCCCAGAACGCATAAGCGAGGCTTCGGATTACCTGAAAACCTTCACCCTCGATGGCCGCTTGCAAATCCTTTACTTACTTGCCGACGGCGAGAAATCTGTCGGAGAATTGATTGACGCTTTGTCGATGCGCCAAGCATCGGTTTCCCAACATATCTCTCGTTTGCGGCTCGAGGGTATACTAGTGGCGAGGCGTGACGGTCATCAAATGCACTACAAAATGTGTGATGAGCGAGTACGCCCGGTTCTCAAGTTGCTGGATAAACTGTTTTTCAAAGACTAGCAGACCAGTTAGACAAATTACCTCGGAGACTTGCCCGGCCCGCATTGGGTCGGGTTCTTTTTTACCCTGGATATGACCGACCAGCTCCTCAGAGGGGAAACGAGGTCCCGACAATCAGTAACTGTAACGCGCGAGCGTACTGCGCAGAAACCCCAGTTTCAACGTCGTGCCCCTGCTAATCCCGCTAAACCTGCTAAACGGCTGCACAGGGGCCTTGAAACAGGGCTCCCCAACTTTGGGACCGATATTTCCCGGTAGAAACCGGCGGTCACAAGTTTACGCCTTCAATCCGCTATCAGAATCGCGTGCTTTTAGGTATGCACTTCGTATTGATTTAAGCTTTGAGGTGTTTCCATGACGACTGTACGCACCCCGACTGAATACCGTGCCGCCCTGCGAGAGATTGAGTATCTATGGGGATCTGAACCAGATACTGAGGAAGGCAAGCAACTCGTAGATTATCTGGCAGCCGTTGAGCGGTATGAGCAACTGAACACGCCAGAACCAGTGTTGCAGGGGTAATCCCCCACAGAAGCGATATGCGGGCCTGTTGGTGCGAAACAAGGCGCAGGCAGGGGCCACAGACGCCGGAAACCAGTTTATGGTTCCAGACGGGCGTGTTTAGGCCGACATTAACGCGATATGAACAAGGCGTTTTTGCTTGATTAAGGCGCACTCTGACATACTGCCTCCAAGGAATAGTACAGCATAAATGGTGTAGGCGATGAAGCGCGGTGGGTATGTTGAACCAAGTGAGGACCACACAGAATGGGCTGAGTGGTCTCCGTGCCCAAAGAGAAGGCAGCTTAAATTGACCGATTACACTTCGGGGTTTGTGGTTGCGCTTTCAGCCTTTGTTACTGGTGATTTTCATCACTACTTGATTTTTTAGAACCAATGTGGCGCTAGAAGGCAATCAATCTCGCCAGACAAGTCGCATGAACGACGACCGGCAAATTCCAAGTATTTTCGAAACCCGACGATGGGAGTTGCGCGGAACCAGCGACTCTCCCTGCAGCGCAACATATTAGGGATCGAGGCTATCGCGCCCAAATACGATGTTGTCCCAGACCTCATGCAGCACGCGATCCTGAACATCCAATGCTGGCGCCCGACCAGCATCCGCCAACAGTTTTCCAGTGACGCGATCCGGAATCCTCTCCCAGGCTAGTCGATCCCGAATGGCGTTCGCCCATTGATCGAAACCTGCCTTTCTTAGGGCCGAACGGTTGAGGTCGTGGGGCAGCCCCCAATTCTCCAGCTTTGAGATCAAGCCACCTGCTTCATTGAATGCAAGTCGCATTTCATCCAAGGCGTCGTGAACGCTTGGAGCGATCGCTAATGCAGCGTTGTCACCAGAACTCTCGCCGTGAAGTTCCCGAACGATGTTCTTAATCCCTGCTTGGTCTTTTTCTCGCCCCAACAGATCTCGGCCGTGTTTCTTCAACAAATCACTGAGAGATGCGTTAAATCGGCGTGTCAGCGCATTTTTGACAGCCACTACCGATGCCGATTGGTTTTTGGGCTATCAGCCGCGTGCTCCAACGTGTCTGTCATCAGCGTATCAAGCTTCTGAGACTGGGAAACGATCCCTTGTGAACGGCGCATCGAACTCAGCTGAGCAAGCAATGTGTGGCGATCCCCAGCAGCCCTTCGCTTAAAAACGGCTTTGACATCCTCGGCTGCCATTGCTTCGGTGTTCGCGCGCCGAAAGCCCTGCTGTTCATACCTATCGGCCATTTCGGACCACAGGTTTTGCGCCTGACGGCCGCGGTCCTCGTCGACCAGACCATCAGACATCAGATCACGGACACAATCCTTGAAAGACATCGGGCGTCTCCTTTAAGGCAAGTCTTTTTGACCGCAACGGCTTTGAACTCGAACGGCAGGGAATAAATTGCCCCCTCGCTGCAACTCTCCTTCTCTGATTTTCGGCGGCCACGCCGCCCTTTTGGTATCTTCCAGATCAGGCAACAGCATTTGAGTTAGTCGGAAAGTGGCGTTTGAGACTGGTGTCCTGTAGCTGCCGTGATCGTGAAACCCGCGGGCCTCTCCTTCCGGCCTATGAAGCGGCTCATACCCTTCCGGCAAGTTCTTGTTGGCGGCATCACTCAGAGCGTTAGCTTCGGCAATATCGGCGAGCAGACTAACCAGCTTGCTCTGAATATTAGGGTATTCTTCTCGAATTCGCTTGGCGACCTGGTTTCGCGCACCCGCCGCAGTGTTGTACTGAGCCAGCCGCTCTTTCGCTGCTTCGGTCTTCCAGAGTTTGGTGGCTTTTCCCGTCAGTTGCTCTCAAGCATATTGAAGCCGGTCGACATCTTGAATCGCCAGTTCTGATTGCCTCTTTGCTTCATTGAGCTTTGCGCGCGGGGCGAGAGGATCGATAGCTGACTTTGCGAGGGTCTCTGCCGCTTTCTCGGCTCGACGTTCATTTCTTCGGTCTCGACCCATTGTTGTCTCCAACATTGCGCCGGAGGTACGCAGCAGCTATCCTTTGGGAGCTCAAATCCGAAAGTTCGCTACCCGCGCCTCACTACTCGGCGCGGGTTTCGTTATGCGGCTTCCAAATCAGCGATCCATTGATCTATGTCGGTCTGCCGCCAGCGAACCGAACCCCCGATTTTTATCGGCCTGGGCATTTGGCCATTATTGACGTGGCGCCAACCAAGTGCCACCGCCACAGGTGGCTCCTTAGGAATCTACTTAATATCAAACATAACGGTGGTCTAAATCAAATGGGGTACTCCAGAACAACAATACCAATAGACAACACAGCGCATTGGGTTACCGACCGCCGGAACTAGAAACCATTGTGCCGATGGACCAGGCATCAGTCATGCACAAACAATAAAATTGGACCAGTCAAATCGGGCCAACCAGCTGCACAATAGAATCCGACGCGATTGCGACCGAAAGACGTTATTGCAAATAGCCCAGTTCTACTGGAGGACCACACAAGCGCTCAGAAGAGTTGGCGGAAATGGGCGTATTGAATGTAAAAGACTGGCGCGGCTTACCGCGCTCAGTATCGTTAGGTCGCAACGTGAGAAACGTCTTTGTCCGGCGAATAAATATCCAAGATGTTCCAATGTCCGGTTGTTGGCGTCGGGTTGTTGATCATCGGGACATCCAAAACCGTTGGCTTGCCACTGGCGATTGCCGCCTCCAATGCGGGCAACAACTCGTCAGCAGCGCTGAGCCTGTGTCCTTCTGCACCATAGGCCCGCGCTATGTCGGCATAGCCCGGCCCGTTTGCGGGCGCTTCGGCCGATCCGGGAAAGGTCGTTCCATAGGTCAGGCCGTAATGCGCTTTTTGCAGTCCTGCGATGGTCCCAAACGCGTTGTTGTTCATCACAAGCCAGATGATGCCCAGATCAAGTTCGACAGCGGTTGCCAGCATTGACGGGTTTTGACCAAACCCACCATCGCCGACCAGGCTAAGCACCACCCGATCAGGTGCCGCCAGTTTCGCACCGATCGCACTCGGAGGTCCAAAACCCATCGTAGCGAACCCGCCCGGTGTTAGGATCGAGCCGGGAGTCAGGATATCGAACTGTTGCCCTACTCCGTTCTTGTTCCATCCAACGTCAGTGGTGATGATCGCATCTTCAGGCAGTGCTTTGCGGGTATCCGCCAGAATTCGCTCAGGCATCATCGGAAAGGCAGATGAGGTCGCCATTTCCAAGTTACGCGCTTTGAAGTCCGTCCGGAAATTCTTGATCTGCTGTTCCAGTGCGGGGCGGTCGAAACCGTCCGGATACATCTCGCGGGCAACGTGGGTCAGAACTCGCAGCGCGACCCTGGCATCCGCAACGACACCGATCTCAGTAGGATAGTTCCGGCCGATCTCTTGCGGTTCGATGTCGATGTGAATGACCTTGGATCCGGGAATGTTGAACGTGTAGCCGGGATACCAGCTGGAGCAATCGGCCTCTTTGAACCTTGTGCCTACGGCAAAGATGTAGTCTGCATCTAGGCAAGACTGGTTAACCAGTTCAGTGCCCCAAAACCCTGTCATGCCCAGCACAAGCGGGTGGTCATCCCGTAGAGCCCCCTTACCCATGAGGGAATGCGCGACCGGAAGGCCCATATGCTCAACGAATGCGCGCAATTCCTCACTGGCTTGTGCCAGAAGGATACCGCCGCCGACATAAGCAACCGGGTTTTCGGCCTGCGCCAGTGCTTCAATGATTTCACGCGCGGTTTCATCATCAATTGACGGCTTCTTGAGCGTGCGCGTGTTGTCGCGGATACGGTCGAAGCTGTCCGAGGGGATCACTTCCGAGAAGATGTCCATCGGCACGTTGACCAGCACCGGTCCTGGCTGGCCGCTTTCGGCAAGATGGAATGCTTTCTCCAGGATTTCGGCCATCAAGTCTGCCCGGTCTACCCGCCAGGCGCGTTTGACAAAGGGGCGATAGATCTCCCACTGGGCCGCGTCTGCGTGCAGGTTCACCTCCTGATGCGGATGCTTGCCGTAGTAATGCGTGGGAATGTCACCTGCGATCACGACCATGGGGATACAGTCCAGCGCCGCGTTGGCGACCCCGGTGGCGCAGTTTGTCAAACCTGGGGAGAGGTGAGACAAGACCACCGAGGCCTTGCCCGTCACGCGGGCATATGCATCCGCCGCGTGGCTGGCGATTTGTTCGTGTCGTACTGTAACAAAATCGATGGGACTTTCCGCCAGCGCAGCCAGAACTGCAATGTTCGTGTGTCCGCACAGGCCGAAAACGTGCTTGACCTCACGGCGTTCGAGAAAGTCAACGATATGTTCGGCAACGGTTTTACCTTCCAGTTTCGCTCCGTCCATCACGCGACCTCCTGTCCGTAGAACTCTCCGAACAGGTCCGGTTCCGAGGGGCGATCCTCGGGGATCGGGCGGCTGACCCAGGTGTAGTTCATCATATGTTTCATGGTGACGTTTTCATTGGTGATGTTGCCGCCCCAGATGCCACAGCCTAGGCTGCTGGTCATGGGCATGCCATTGGTCCACGCACCCGCGTTGGCCTTGGACTGAGGCTGTCGCACCATCATTCGGCTGACCGGAGCCAGACGCGCAAGCCGATCGATGTGATCGTCATTGTGGCTGTAGATGCCGCAGGAATGGCCCTTGCCCCCGGTGCTATAAATCTGGCTGACCGTTTCTAGCGCGTCATCGAACGTGTCGAAGTAGTAAAGCGCCATCAATGTGGTCAGTTTTTCCTTGGAGAACTTGTGCTGCGGCCCGATTTGTCCCTGATTTTCAACCATCAGAAACTTGCGATCTTCGGGAATGCTAAAACCGGCGACCTTGGCCGTTTGCTGCGGCGGGCAAGCGATGGTCGGGAACGTGCGGCTGCCCTTTTCATCCCACATGGCGGCTTCGAGCATGGCCTTTTCTTCATCAGAACACAGGTACCCACCTTCGGCCTCAAGTGCTTTGACCATATCGTCGTAAATCGAACGCTGGATAATGATGTTACCGTCGGCCGAACATCCCGAGCCAAAGTCAGAGGTCTTAGAGATGCGAGTGTTCTGCGCGGCGATGTCCAGATCGGCGGTCTCATCGATGACAATGGACGAATTGCCCGCGCCGACGCCATAGGCCGGACGCCCTGAACTATAGGCCGCTTTGACCATCGGCTTTCCACCCGTTGCCAAAGTCAGATCACAAATCTCCATCAGATGCTGCGTCAACGGGATCGATGGTTTGCGGATCGACTGGAACAGGTCCTCGGGGGCACCGGCGGCGCGGCAGGCCGCGCGCATGACCTCGACCATCTCAAAGGTGGTATGGGCGGTTCGCGGGTGCGGACTAAAGATGACTGCATTCCTGGCATTCGCGGCGGACACGCCAGTCACCGGTGGTGTCATCGCAGGATTGGTCATCGGGATCAGGGATGCGATGACGCCAGCAGGCTTGGCATATTTCACCAGTCCTTTTTCCTCATCCACCTCGACGATACCGGTCGATGGCGTGCGCAAGACATCACGCAGCACCATGTGAATCTTGAACCGCTTTGCCGGACGTCCCGCACGATCTCCGATACCGCTTTCGTCCACGCCTTGCTGGGCCAGGCGGGTGAAGGTTTTCTCGTTCCCCGCATACCACGCGATGGCTTGAGACAGGCGATCCAGCCTGCCCTGATCCCAATCCTCGATCTCGGCCATGGCAGCGCGGGCGCGTGCCAGCATATCGGCCGCCATATTGCGGTCGTTTTCAGTGAGCTCTTTGCCCATGATAATCCTCTTGGTGTTTTGGAATTGCTGCATCGGGCATACGGCGCTGTGACCGCGCCTCGCCGAATGTTCGTTTGGCGTGGCTGAGACAGCGACGCGCGTGTTCTTCATATCCCAACTCGGCAACGCGGCTTTGGTTGGGCAGTTCAATAGAATAATCGACGGGCGGCATCCGTTCGATGATGCCGGTGAAGTCAATCCAGCCTTCGCCAGGATAGAGCCGCGCATCGCGGGCCAGTTGGATCATGCCCTCGCGCGTATCAGCGATGCCGGGCAGGCAATCAGAGATGTGCAGGAAGTGAAACAGGTCCGAAGGGACGTGCAAAAGCTCTCCGAGATCCACTCGGCTGAGGTGCAGATAGAGCGTGTCGACCAGAATACCACCATTCGGCTGATCAGAGGCGCGGACAATATCCAGCGCCTCATCCAGAGTACGAAGGCGGGAAAAGCTTGGGAATTCAAGGTCCACCGTCAGTCCATAGGGTGCTGCCAGTTCGCAGGTCTCAGAATAGACGTCGATCAGAAAGTCACGATCATCGCGGGTGTTTGTCCACGCGCTCATGATCATGCGTTTGGCGCCGAGTTCCCCGCCGATTTCCAACGAGCGCTCAAAGCTGCGCGGGTCCACGTCTTCGGTGATGCGCGCAATCTCAACATCAAGGACTTTTAGGCCGGTTGTCGAAAGAGCCGTCTTGGTGGCCTGCACCTGCGCCTTGTCGATCGGGGATTGGGTGAATTCGCCGGGCACATGCATCGGAATGAACCGAGGGCTGACGGCATCGTAACCGGCCCGCGCGGCGATATAGACCAGCTCGGGCGGCGTACAGCCAATCAGCGTCAGATGCGCCAAGGAATAGAGAGAGGGGCTTGTGCCAGCCTCTTCGGGTTTCACCATGAACGACAGCTCCACGTGTCTGCGAATCTAAAATTCATCACACGTAGTAAAAAATATCTGATATTTTTTAAAATATCAACTTTTAATACTGGGCAGGAAATGAAAATGCCCGGGCAATAGCCCGGGCGTGCTTAACCTTTGTATTGGCAAAGCTTTAGATAGTGACCCAGTCGCCTCCGGACTGGTGAGAACGAACTGAGGCATCAATGAATCGAACACCGCCTGCGCCTTGATCGACACTGGGATAAGAGAGCCAATCGGCCGGAACGGCAACGCCATCCCGACGCGCGGCGACGGCCATGGCAAATTCCGTATAGAGATTGGCCCAGGCTTCAATAATCCCTTCGGGGAAGCCGCGCGCGGTCCGGATCAGGCGTTCCGCGTCGGGGCCGACGCCGTGCCCGTGACCTCGGCTGATGATACGATCCGGCTCACTAAACCGATTGAACTTCAGCTGTTCCGAATTCTCCAAGTCCCACTCGAGGCCTCCTTCGCTACCGAATATCCGCAACCGCAACCCACCCCGATTTCCGGGGGCAAGGCGCGTCGCCATCAGGGTTCCCGGAACTTCATTTTGGTAACGGGTGAACATGAAAACTGTGTCTTCCAAAGGCTTTGGCGCGCCGCAAACATGGAATTCAGCCCGCAGATCGGTCATCGGCAGACCCGAGACAAAACTGGCGAGATGCGCGGCATGGGTGCCGATATCGCCGACACAACTAGTCGGGCCTGAAATCTCTGGGTCCAGCCGCCACTTTACATGAGGCGCATCAGCCACATCGTCGGGCGTCATCCAGTCTTGCATGAACTCAACATGGATTTGGTTGATCTTGCCGATGCCGCCTTCTGCAACGATCTGCCTGGCCTGACGGATCACAGGAAAACACGACATCGCATAGCCGACAGCAAAGACCTGCCCCGTACGCGCAGTGATCTCCTCAAGCCCATCGGCCTCGGCGACCTCATTGGTCAAAGGCTTGTCGCACAACACGTCAATGCCCGCCTCCAGAAACGCTTTGGCCGCGCCGAAATGAACGTGGTTTGGGGTCGTGATCATGACGGCATCTACGCCATCCGGGCGCGCCGCCTCGGCCTGTGCCATCTCGTCGAATGACGCATAGCACCTGTCTGCTGGCAGATACCACTCGGCCCCACGCGCTTTGCTGCGCGCGGTGTCGGAACTGAGCGCACCTGCGACGACCTCCCACCGGTCGGTCATTCGCGCTGCCGTTGCTTGCGTGACCGAGATCCGTCCACCACCAACAACGCCCAACCGCAAACGGCGAGACAACCGGGGGAATGGGCCGTCAAAGTTCAGGTCTTCGGGTAAAAGTCTCTCAGCCATTCTGAACCTCCATTCCGGGAACCCACGTGCCTTCGGGCAGAATTTCAACCGCCATGAAGATGCTGGGGGTAATCGTCTCGTATTGATGCCAGGGATAGTTGCCTTCGGCGTCATACATAGGCTTGTGTGTCGTGCCCGGAGCCATGAATTCTTCTAGATAAAGCGTCTCAACGTCCCGCTCTCGGCATTGCTGCATTTTACCGAGGCCAACGATTTGCGTGTGCACTTCGCGAAAGCCGGGAACCGGGCAGAACGGGTGATCCTTGTGCAATCCGACATTCAGTGGAACCGAGCCGGAATGGTACATGGTCAGTCCGACGTTACCCACGAAGACCTTTGGCGACATGTAGTGGCTGACACCGCGCAAGCGTTCCTCTTGCCGAACGTCGAATGCAGATGGCCATGTATCTTTCACCCATGCGAACAGCTCATTGTCATCAGCATGGGCGTCGAACCCGTAGACAATTACTGCGCGTGCTACGCCTTTGAGTGAGCTATCTTGCACGATAACAGACGAAAGCGGTGCAATGGTTTGATCCTCAACAGAGATATCCGGCTCCCCTAGGTTCAGAACAATTGCGCGACCCTCGACAGACATTCTGTCTTCATCGGTGATGTGCTGGACACGAAAGAATGGCTGGGCAAAGTCGAGTGTCTCAATCGGCATGCGCCAACTCCTTCCTCTCATCGTTCAGGAAATCGACCGGCAGAGGTTCCGGTGCTGCGCAACTGCTTTCTATTGTCTGGTAAGCACCAAATTTCGGTGCCCGTTCAATTGCGTCCATGACCTCGAACACATGGTAGGCAAGCGCTCCACTTGCGCGGGGTTGGCGCCCTTCATGTGCCGCAAGGGCCAGGTCCAAAAGACCGAGGCCACGGCTGTCTTCGTTAAACCCGTGTTTGTTTTCGATCACCTGCCAGTCCTCGCGACCGGCTGGGCGAGGCTGATGAGACCAGCGCGAGGTCTCCCGCGTTTTCAGCCAGACATCGCCCTGAAAGATATTGGCCCCATGAACCGGGTCAGGGTCAGGGATGCTGATGGTGCCGATTTCACCGTAGATCTCGAACCGAGGCGTTTCGCTGTCCCAGACGTCGAAGCTCATGGTCATCGACCCTATGGCTCCGGATGAGAACTGAAGCAGGCTTAGAGAGTGCGTATCGACCTCGACATCCATCCATTCGCCGTTGCGCGGGCCGTTTTCGATCATCCTTTTGTCAAACGTGCGCCGAGCCATACCGGCGACCCGGTCAATTGGTCCGAGACAACAGATCATGGCAGTCAGGTAGTACGGCCCAAGGTCCAGCAATGGCCCTCCGCCCGCTTGGTAATAGAAATCCGGGTTGGGATGATGGCGTTCCGTCCCGTGGGTACCGACATGGGCAAAAACCCCAGTCGGCTTTCCGATGGCACCTTCATCAATCAAGCGCCGAACGGTCTGCCAACGACCGCCCAGAAACGTGTCGGGCGCGCAACCAACCAGTAACCCCTTTTCAGTGGCCGTATGCAGGATCGCTTTTCCATCCGATCGGTTCATGACCAATGGCTTTTCCGAATAGACGTGCTTGCCCGCCTCCAAAGCGCGCAGGCTGATGTCGGCATGAGCTGCCGGAATAGTCAGGTTCAAAACACAGTCAATTGTCGGATCGTCGAACACCTCATCCGGCGTACAGGCCTTGGCGATGCCGTATTGTTCCGCCTTGGCGCGGCTTTCTGACGGATCGAGGCTCGCGCAAGCCGCGACCTCGACGTTTGAGAATTTGGATAGTGTTTTTAGATAGATATCGCTGATACGACCACAGCCGATAAGGCCGACCCGGAAGGATTTCGATGTCTCACGTATCATCATTCCTGTCTTCGTAGAGGGGTAAGTAGTTCGGGGGCATTGGCCCTTTGTTGCGGCCACCCTGGTTCATCTGCTCCCAAGCGTGGGCAAGTATTCCGACCGAGCGGGACAGGCAGAACAGGCCCCGCGACAGGGGCGCGGGAAAGCCAAGTTCGCAGAAGATCACGGCTGTCGCGCCATCGATATTCATGGCGATGGGTCGACCGCCACGTTGACGGCCGAGTTCGGCCTGAACCTCTTCTCCGATATCGGCAAACCGGCCAGAAACTGTGCCTTCTGTCGCCGCATCACGAACAAGTTGCATCAATCGTGGTGCGCGTGGGTCGACGGGCTTGTGAAAACGGTGGCCAAAGCCCGAGACGATCTTGCCGTACGTCTCGCGCCAGCTGTCCAAGCCGTCCCGAACAGCGTCATTCAGCGAAGCTCCCGCATCCATGCGAACCGCGATATCATAGTACAGCTCGGCGCATTGTTCGCCTGCTCCGCCATGCACATCGCCCAGCATGTTCACCGCAGTCGCCATCGCATTATTTAGACCTACCCCACAAGTGGCCGCCATACGCGCAGCCGCGATTGAGGGGGCCTGTGGACCGTGATCCACGCCTGCGACCAGGGCAGCCTCGAACAGGCGTGCCTGCGCATCGCTGGGCAGATCGCCCCGCACCATCAGCCAGATCATCTGAGGGAAGGAAACGTTCCCGATCAGGTCCTCGATGGGATGGCTGCGAAACGCGATCTGGCCGGGCTTCATGTCGATGATGGAGGTGCGCCACCATTGGCGCACAGCTTTTTCATCGCTCGTCATTATGTTTGCACCTCTTTCATCGTCTGGGTTTTGCTTTGCGCGGCAAGGCGAATGGGCGCGTTGCGCGCGCCATAACCAGCATAGCCCATACGGCGTTCAACGATTTCGAAGAAGAAGCCGTTAAATATCGGGCGGCTATATATCTGAAAATACTCGGCACCCGCTGCCCGGTCGTAGAGAATGTTGCCCTCGCGCAGTTGGGCGATCAGATCATTATCCAATCCGAAGGTCGCTTGCAGATCGGCGTAGTAGTTCTCTGGGATCGTCAAACTGGGAAAGCCTGATTTACGCAACTGATCCGACGTTTCAAAAATATCGTCCGACTGGAAAGCGATGTGCTGAACACCGGCCCCAAATCCATCTTCAAGGAAAGACGCCGCCAGAGTTCGCCGCCCCACGGCCCCGTTCAGGTTCAGTCGCACTTCGCCCTCGGGGCTTTCAATAGCTTGGCTTTGCACGACGCCGGACGGGTCGGCGACGTTCACGATAGGAGACTTTGCCATCTCAAAAGTTGAAATGTAGTAAAGCAGCCAGCTTTGCATCTCATCATGGCGCATTGTCTGTGCCAGATGGTCGATACGGCGCAGACCAGCAGGCTGGGTCGCCTTGGTTTTCGCAACCGGCTCAAACTCGATGTCCCATACCCGATGCAGATCGGATTTCTCATCGATGAAATGGACGACATTGCCACCGACACCTCGGATGGCTGGGATATCCAACTCTCCGGTCCCCACCGGCTGAGAGAAATCAGGAGCGCCCAGCGCGGTCGCGCGCTGAACCGTCTGATCCGCGTCTTTGACGCGCAATCCCATGTCACAAACCGAGGGACCATGGCCCAGGAACGCCGAATGGGCAAAACCTTCCTTTTCGGTATTCACAACGATGTTTATCGCGCCCTGCCGCCACAGCTCGACGGACTTGGTGACGTGTTTTCGCTCCATTCGAAAACACATTGCTGACAGCATGTCTGCCAGCTGCGCGCCGCTTGTTTCATCCGCTGTAAATTCGACGAACTCAAAGCCTGACGCATAGACGCGTTCCGGTAGATCCGGGATGCCGAAGTCGGTTCCCGGCTCGGTCCGGGATACCTCATCCAGGAGGTTCACCAGCGATCTGTAACAGTCACGCGCCAACGTTTGACCACCGGGTTGGGGCGCTGCCTCGTTGACACGCGCAATGGACCAAGACCCCTTGTACCCTGCACGCGCCAACACCCGAACGAAACCCGCTAGGTTCAGCGACCCAAGCCCCGGCAAGAGCCCGAAATGCCGCTTAAGCCTGCGGATATCCATCTCAAGCCGGGGTGCATCCGACAGTTGCACATGGAACAGGCGCTCTCCGGGAATGTCCCGAAGGCGGGCAGGCTTGGACCCGTCGGCCAGCGAGAAGAAGGAGTTCAAGGCCAACCCCAAATGTGGACTGTCAATCGCCTCGACAATGCGCAGCGCCTGCGTGTCCGAGTGGAAGAGGTCGGACCAGGGCAAGCCCATATAGGCCAGACGTGCCCCCATCGCCTTTGCAATCTCGGTCGCTTCCCCGAGGTCCGTGATCACCTGATCTTCGGTGGCGTCGGCGTCCATCTCAAAAGCTGAACCAATGAGCAGTAGTTCTGTGCCCAACTCACCCATCAGATCGAGTTTGCGTTTCAACCGATCAAAAGCGCGCTGTCGACCGACGCCAGATTGACCTTCAAGGTTATGGAACGGCTGCAGCAGGCAGATTTTCAACCCGAGGTCTGAGGCAATATCCCGGATTTGCGATGGTGACCCGTCAAAGGCAGTCAAATCCGGTTCATGCAGTTCAATCCCATCGAATCCAGCCCCGGCGATGGCATGCAGTTTCTCTGCCAAATCGCCGGGAATGGATGTTGTCGAAACCGACAGGCACATTACCCCTGGTACCCAAACATACGTGGCAGCCACAGAACCAGATCGGGCATCAGCATCATGATTATCAAGGCGAAGATGAGCACCGCCAGGAAGGCCCAGATTTCCGAGATGATCTCACGCAGCGGAATGTCCGTCACGGCGTTGATCACAAAGAGTAGAATTCCGTAGGGCGGTGTGATCAGGCCAATCATCGAGTTTACGACGACCAGTACTCCGAAATGCACCAGATCAATCCCAAGCGCTTCGCAGGTTGGAATGAACAGGGGCACGATCACAAGAATGATCGTCGTCGCATCCAAGACGCAACCCAGCGCGAGGATCAGCAGGTTGACGAGGATCAGGAAGACAATCGGGCTAACATCCGAACCCTCCAGCAAGGCCGAGATCGACTGTGGAATCTGCTCTTGAATGACGATGAAGTTCAGAATGAACGCGCCACCGATGACTACCCCAACGGCTGCCGACGAACGGGCACTGTCAACGAAGACCTGATAGAGACCACGGAACGACAGGGCGCGATAGAAGAACGCTGCCAGCAGCAGGGCGTAGAATGCAGCCACGGCGGCGGCCTCGGTCGGTGTGGTGACACCCCCGTAGATACCGTAGAGCAGGATCGCGGGCATCAACAGCGCCGGAAATGCGTTCGCGGTTTTTGCGGGCAATTCGCGCAGAGGAATGGGTTCTTCCAAAGCAAAGTTCCGCTTACCGGCCAGATAGTAGTTCATCGCCATGAGGACAACGCCCATGATCAGGCCCGGCAAAATACCGGCCAAGAACAGCGACCCGATAGAGGCCTTGGAAACGAGCGCATACAAGACCATCGGGATCGAGGGCGGAATGATCGGGCCGATCGTCGCCGACGCCGCAGTGATTGCGGCTGCATAGCCCCGGCTGTAGCGGCCATCCTTGGTCATCATCTCAATAATGATCTTGCCGATCCCGGCAGCATCCGCGACAGCCGAGCCAGACATGCCTGAGAAAATCAACGACGCAACCACGTTGACGTGCCCGAGGCCGCCCTTGAACCGCCCGACCGCGGCGACGCAGAAGTTCAGCAAGCGGTCGGTGATCGACCCCGCGTTCATGATATTGGCGGCGACTATGAACAAAGGCACGGCAAGCAGGATCGTGCTTTTGTAGAAACCTTGCAGGATTTTTTCACCCGCCAGCGCGACGTCAAGTCCAGCGACACCCAGATACATCAGTGACGCCAAAAGGATGGAATAGCCGATAGGGGTCCCGATGCCTGCCAGAACAAAAAGGGTTAGCAGGCAGGAAAGAAGTTCAAAACTCATTTGCTTGCGTCCTCGTCGTCTTCCACATCAACGCGGGGGTGATCGTCGACCACGTTGTATCCCACAACCATTTCAAGTTCGGTTTTTGGTGGGCCGTTGCGCATGATGTCAAAGAACAGCCAAGCATACCGCGCAGCAACGACCAGCATGAACACGGCATAGATCGAAAAAACGGTGCGCAGAGGTATCTTCTCACCCGAGAAGGGATTGCGAACGGTCGCGGTCTTGCGGATCTTCATCCAGTCGATGTAGTCCCAAGTTGGCAGAAAGCTGTAGAGCATCCCGACCACGATTGCCGCGGCTGCCAGCATCGCAAAGACCTGACGGACGCGTCGGGGCACAGACAGATAGATAATGTCGAATTTTACGTGATCCCGCTCGCGCACGATGAAAGCGCAGCTGAAAAAGATTACCCAAACCCAGAGGATGCCGATCAGTTCCAGCGTCCATCCTGCAGGGGTAAAGAAGTACCGCAGCAGGATTTGCAGCAGAAATATCAGGAAGATTGCCGCCAGCATCCCGCCGGCAATCGCTTCGGTCAGTCGGGAGAACCCCTTTATGAAGTCTTTCATTGCGGTTCTCCCTCCCTTGCAATGCAGGCTTAGTTGCCCAGAGCGTTGATCTTATCCAAAACGCCTTCGGGCCACGAACCGGCGAATTCGCTGTCCAGATACATGGATTGTACCTGATCGCGGAACGCTGCGAGATCGGGTTCGTAGATCTCCATGCCCTGCTCTTTCAGGAAGCTTACAAGATCCTCTTCTTTCTGAAGCTGCTTTTGGCGACCCGATTCAGCAGCTGCATCTGCAGCTTCTTGAACCTTAGCTTGCTGTTCCGGGGTCAGGCTGTCCCAAACCTCTTTGCCGATGGCAATATAGTTCAGGTCCACCAGATGTGACGTCAGAACGATCTGGTTGGTCACTTCGTAGAACTTTGCGTCCACAACGGTCGGTAGCGGGTTGTCCTGACCGTCAACAGCACCGGTCGACAACGCAGTGTAGACCTCCGAGAACGCCATTGGTGTCGGAGCCGCACCCAGAGCCTTACCCAGGAACTGCCATGCATCAGTGCCGGGCATCCGCAGGTTCACACCTTCCAAGTCGGCCGGTGTCGAAACCGTCAATTCATCTTTGGGCTGGCGCAGGTTTACCTGGCGACGACCCAGATACATCACCGACAGCAATTTGACACCCAGCTCTTCTTCGGCCTTCTGCTTGAAGGCATCCATCAAGGGATCGTTGAAGACAGCAACCTGATGCGCGGCGTCCTGATGGACATAGCCTGCGGTGAAAATCGAAAACTCTGGGAAGAACTGTGCCAGTTCCTGCGCCGAGGTGATCGACATTTCCAAGTTACCGCGGCTGATCGCGTCCAACTCGGTACCTTGTGCGAAGATGGTGCCGTTATAGCTGGGCTCATAACTCGCGAAATCGGCGACCATCGGTGCGAAAACTTCGGCCATGGCGACCGAACGCTGATCGGTTTCCGACCCCGAGGTTGCCAGGCGAAGTTGCACTTTATCCTGCGCCAGCGCACCGCTTGTTGCGCTGAACAGAACACCGGTGGCGACCAGGGCTGACACAGCAGCCCGGCGTGTAAGTTTGAAAGTCACTTTTTTCCTCCCTGAGACATCATTGATGCTTCTTTTTTTAACGATTCCAAGTTTTGACCTATTTTGGACATTTTGCAAGATTTTTTACAAAATATCTGATATTTTATACAACCGATACATTTGCGATCGGTGCTTGCTGAAACCTTTCTATCCTGATCGTTTCGCCTGTTCTGCAAGAATTCTGAATGGCCTCAATGACTTGAAGCGTTCTAAAACCTTCCCATCCCGATACGATCGGCTCGGCTTCGTGCCGGGCCACTTCAACAAAATGCCTGAGTTGATTGACCAACGGGTCAGAGGCGCCCTTCTTGAGCGCTGTGGACGAAATGGGGGTCCACCAATCTCTTTGCTCACCCCGATAGCTCCAGAGCCGGAGGTCAGGGACGGATAGCGACCCATGAGAGCCACCGATCATGTAGCTGCTTTCAGTGGTTGATGGATAGATTGGATATTCCTGAGACGTCATCTCCCAACTCCATGGCGCGACGATGCTGTCAGACACGCTTATGGTGCCAATGGCTCCGCCTTCGAACGTCAGCAACGCGCCAGCTACATCCTCGTTGTCGTAGCCGCGCTGCGATGCAGCAGATTGCGCCTGAACGGTTACGACCTCTCCGGCCAGATACCGCAGAAGATCGACGTCATGGACAAGATTAACCGAGATGGGTCCCGCGCCAAGTTTCTTTCGCCAGGGCGCAGTGTCAAAATATTCGTCGGGCTTATAGAACCAACAATTCGCATGAATTGCACGAACATCACCGATCTGCCCATCCGAAATCGCCTCCTTGGCCGATTTGATCAGTGGATTGTACCGGCGATGGTGTCCAACCATAAGCGGTACGTCTGCCTTCTCCGCCTCTTGAACAAGAGCTAGTGCCGCAGCAGCTTCTACGGCGATCGGCTTTTCCACGAGTATGGGGCAACCGTGCCGAATGCAAGTGAGGCCCTGCTCGACATGAAGTGTCGTTGGGGTCGCCAGCACAGCGCCGTCCGGGGTCTGATTGGCGAACATTTCTTCAAGCGTCTCGTAACACTCAACCCCATGTTCATCAGCATAGGCGCGGCCTTCGTCGCTGGGGTCAACCACCGCAACAAGATCGACATGGCGCAACGCACGTATTGCATCTGCGTGGCGGCGTCCAACAAGGCCAATGCCGACGATGGCAATGCGAAAGTTCTGAGACACTTTGATTCCTTCCGGAGGACCCAAAAGCTCTGGATCCAATGTTTGCGACTGGGCTGCATCGCCCATTTAGAACACGACCGTATTGGGGTTTTTCCGATTCCGCAATAATGTATGATATTTTTATTTTTACCATACATCAGTTTGGATTGCTGATGACCTTTAAAAATGATAGATGAACGAGGAAACCAAGAATATCGGGTGAAATGCATGGCGAAGCAGCCGTCTACGATAGGTGCAAGTACCTATCAGCGCATCAAACGGGATATCATTTTCGGAGAGTTGCAGCCCGGCTCGAAACTTAAGCTGGACGCCTTGAAAGAGCGGTACTCAGCAAGCCTTTCGACGCTTCGTGAAACACTGAACAGGCTTGCCAGCGACGGATTTGTCGAAGCTCCCGAGCAGCGAGGATTTCTGGTTACGCCAGTTTCCCGTGAAGACCTGACCGAGATCGCAGAGCTGCGCGCCCTGTTGGAATGCCACGCATTGGAATTGTCGATTGCAAACGGCGACACGGATTGGGAAGGCAACCTTGTCGCCGCGCACCATAAGCTGCACCTGATGGAACAGCAGCTGCTAAAGGGAGATGACTCTGAGAAAGAAACCTGGAAACGGTATGATTGGGAGTTTCACCAAGCCATGATCGCGGCGTGCAACTCCAGGAACCTTCTGACGCTGCACTCGATCATCTACGATAAATACCTGCGCTATCAAATGCTTGTACTGACCTATCGCGGCGAAGAAGCCGTCGAGGAGCACAAAGGTATGTTCGATGCCGCCCTGGCCAGAGACGCGGATACCGCCACGAAGCTGCTAGTGGATCATATCCGGAACGGCCTCGCACACACGTTAGAGGCCATGTAGGCAAATTCACTTTGCCGCAATTGCGACGGTCTTGAATTTAGCACATCTCGGTGAAGAACACTTTCATTATTCGAACTTGCTAGGTAAGGTACTGCTACGAGAGGTAAACATTCCGCTTGCCACTCGTAGGTCGCGGTCCCTTTAGTTCAAAGCGGGTTAGTGTGTGCGGTTTGTGTCCACGAGGATTCCTACTACCAAAAACTCTCCCAAAGTACGGTCCGCTCGCCCAATTTGTTGACTAATTTGCATTATGTTTGCTTGGAGCAGCATATGAAATTGCATCAGGCGCGATAAAACAGATAGCGATCAGGTGCGATGGTTTCAGGGCCCTGTATCGGGGTGAAACCTACCAGGGGTTGTCCTGATATCAGCAAGCCGCCGGGGCACATCACTTGTTTGACCAGAGGGCTCAGGCGGGCTGCTTCGGCAACATCGTCTGACTTGATCCCGCGACCAAAATCATAGTGCGCTAGTGCGATAGTATGGCCAGCTTCCGCCAATTTCAGTAACATCGGTTCCGCTTCGCCTTGCAGAAAATCTTCTGCAGGGGGCGTGCTGTCAGGATGGCATTGCAATACGCGATCCATTACCCAAATTCGGCGTAAAGGCAGGATCTCTCGTAAATGGTCATAGGTACGTCCATTGCCCAGCCCCAAGTCTAGAACATCTCCGTCCATGGCGTCGATCTGTGCCGCGGCCCAATTCAACCCGTCGCGTTGCGCGGTCAGGCGTCGTAGCATGGAATCCAGTCGACTCATTCGGGTTCTCCTAGAATTTCGTTGCATGGCGCAGTCCAAGGAATTCCTGGCCCATCAAGCAGCCTGTGCAACAGGTCTTTCGTAAACGTCCAGATGTCCTGATCATGGACCAGATGATGCGTCAACACCCCAAATGCTTCTGCATTGTCCGCCCGTCCTGCGCGTCGATCTTGTAGCAGTGTGACCACTTGCGAAATCAGCTCTTCCGGGTCTGCCAAGCCGCGAGTTCCGCGCCAGTCGATGGGATCGAGATGCGTATTTACCTGCTCGAGACCAGGAGCGGCGAGTGGTGTTTTCCGAGGTGTTGCGGTCGATATTAACCGAAAACCCAGCCCTCGGAGGTGAGCTGTAACTTCAGGATCAATCCGGTTCCAAGGTGGCACAAACATCGGGCGTAACTGATCACCGAACAGATTCTGTAGCCGAGTCAGTCCGGCCCTTGCGTCAGAAACAATGGCTTCGATTGGTCGGTGCAAACGGAACTCAGCTTTCTTTTCACTTATGTGTGCGTGGTTCTGATGCGCCCAGCCATGCACAACCGGGATTAAGGCGGTCTGATCACGCACATAATCCGCCAATGACACCTCAGCTGGGCGCGGGATCACCGCCAGATGGACCGGCAGGCCCAGCTCAACGGATATCAATGTGAGTTTTTCGAGCTGTGGCGTCACCGTGATCGCGTCGTCATCGCGCCACCACAAGGGTAGCGTCAAATCCGCTTCTTCCCAGCGCTGCAACTCAGTCATCAAGGGTTGCCAATCAAGGCTCATCGGCGGGCCTCATACAAGTCTGTCGCAATTTCCACCGATCGACGGGCGCCATCAAAACCTTCAGTCATTGGAAGACGAACAAGACCCGACATGACACGATCCAGTGCGTTTGCAAGTGAGGGTCCGGATAGTTCAGAACTGTTCAGTACCTCAACCCCTTCCAATTGCGAAAGCGCACGCGCACGCAATCCCTGCTCGACCTCTTTGCCGTCGTCGAATGGGATCAACACAGCAGGGGCACCGCATTGCAGCAGGTCCATGGCAGTATTGTAGCCGCACATACTAACCGAGGCCGCAACAAGCGGAAGCATTTGGCGAAAATCGGGGCGAACGGGTTCCAGAATAACCGTTGCCCCCTCGGCCAACTGCGAAAGCTCGGCGATGCGCGCTTTGGCATCCTGTCCACCCACCAACAGGCGCCAGCGCCTGTTGGGCATCTTTCGGGCGGCCTCAATGGCCGCCTGAAAGATCGGTTGGCCAACTGATCCGCCACCGGCACTTACGATGATCTCGTCCCGACCTGTACCCTCCGGATGGCTTGGCGGTGCGCTTGGTGCGACGAAACCCGTGTAGTGCAGCCGTGCCGCCAGCTGCGGTGAAACAGGCCAACTGATGTCGAGCGGTGTGATCCGAGGGTCTGCATGGACCAGAACACCGTCATAAAACTCTGCAATAACTTCGTCCGTTCGGATCGCTTTTGCAGGCTTTGCTGGCGGCGCAAGAATATCGCGGATTGAACTCAGGATAACAGGGGGACGAGGGGTTCCTTGCGCGGCTTTTAATGCCGCCTGGAATTCCGCTGCGAGCGAACGGCGTCCAAACGGATATAGCTCGGTGATCAGAACCTGCGGCCCGAAGCTGCGTACTGCCTGAACCAGTCCGGTTGCGCGTGCTTCGAAATAGGCGGCGTCTGCAACGGTACCATCCTGATCTAGCAATCGGGTAAAATCGGTGCCATCCGACCTCAGCGGCGGCAAACCCAGCAGAGACATCCCGGTCGTATCCAGCTGCGGCGCGGGCATACCTCCGGAAACGACAAGAACCTCATGGTTCTGATCAGCGAATGCGCGCGCCAATGTCAGTGCCCGGCTCAGATGCCCGGTGCCCAACAGGTGGGTAACGACGATTATCACCTTCATTTTCAGGCCTCACGCGCAAGCAGGCGGACGGGTTCGGGCTGGGCCCGCATCGGATTCAACTCGATGACAAATAACCTGTTGCGTTTGATTTTGAACGGGGCGGGGCCTGCAAAGTTCCAGCCCCAGGCCTTGGCCAAAATCACCCGCATGATGCCGATATGGCAGACGGCAAGATTGTCGCCCGTCAGGCCATCCATCCAAGGTGCGATTCTTGCCCAAAGTTCTGCCGGGCTTTCACCGTTAGGTGGTCGGTAATCCCAACCCCAATCTTCAATATGACGATAGCCGCTATCGGGAATCGCGATCAGGTCCACGCCGCGTTGCCCTTCCCAATCTCCCCAGTTCATCTCGGTCAACGCTTTGGATGTTTTGGGGGCTTTGCCAGATACAAGTTCAGCGGTTTCAGCCGCGCGACTTAGCGGGCTGGACCAGATCGATGCAGTGTCCCACGGCGATGGCAGGCAATATCCCGCAAGCTCGGCACGGGCATCAATATCCAGGGGAATGTCGCTGCGACCCTGAATGCGACCAGCGCGGTTCCATTCGGTATGTCCGTGGCGCAATAGGGCGAGGCGGGTCATTCTTCTTTCTCCAACAAGGGGCGCACGGCAGTCCAGAACCGATTCGTCGCCGACGGGATCAGATGGCGTTGCGCGATGTAGGCGCGGGCGCGATCACCCTCGGTTCGCCGAAGGTCGGGATCATCCAAGAGCAACTGTATACGAGCGGCCAGCCCTTTGGTGCCCGAACTTACATTGGGATGATCAGAGGGCATCAGTACATCACGCACGCCGGGGCGATCTTGTGCCACGACCGGGACACCGCTGGCCTGGGCCTCAAGATAGACCATGCCATAGGCTTCGTTGACGCCGGGCCAGACAAACATCGATGCCTGACGGTAGTGCTCTTGCAATGTGTCTCGATCAAGCTGACCCAGAAACCTGACGCGTGACCCGAACTGCGCCATCAGCGCCTCGACTTTGGGGCGGGCAGGGCCATCGCCAGCGATGTCCAGCACCCAATCGCCTGTGAGATGCTCCAGCGTCTCGGCCAGAATCGTGTACGAGGCCAACTTATCCCCTGGACGCATCATACCCACCGTCAGCATCGGGCCGTCACGGGTAGAAGTGGAAGGCAATTCAGCAACAGGCAGAAATGGGGGCAGCTCTACCAATGTCTGTGCGCCGAATTTCTCACGCTCCAGCGTGATCAGATCGTTGGCTGTGTGATAAAATATTATCTGCGCGGCATCACAGGCGTCGTGCGCCGACTGGGCAAACCCGGCCCATGGACCCGAGAGCCGACTGGTGGCACGGGTGCTTTCCAGTTGTACATATGGAATACCCCGTGCGCGACATACTGCGGGGCCCAACAGGTCCGGCGCTTTGTAGTAGTTGTGATATGTAACCCAAAGGTCTGTGTCCGATGGCAGTTCCGTGATCAGCCGCGTAGCTTCGACCATCGCTTTGTCTCGCAACTGATTCTGAAGTGGGCGCTCACCCTTCTTGTCGTAAATTCGCAGGTCTGATGCGAGCTCAACAATGTTGTTTTGGGCGCGGATTGCGGCGATCAGGTTGCGCGCCATTTCGCGGTCACCCGAAGGCTTGGGGCTGTTGGGGGATTTCATCGGCGCGTAAAAAGCCACCCGAGCCATCACCGACCATCCGTGCACAATGCGTTTAACCGCTCGGACAGGCGATGTATGCCCGGGTCCATACGAAAGTCGGCGATCAATCGGTCATACGCTGCCTCTGCCATTTGCGCTGTTTTGGCCGGGTTCCGGGCGATCTTGGAAATGGCGGAAGCCAAGGAGGCTGGGTCGTCCTGCGATAGAATCCCATGGACGCCAGTTTCGATGAACTCTGGGATCGCCGATATGGGCGTCGATAAAATCGGAAGGCGCTGAGACGCCGCCTCCATCAATACGTTGGGCAAGCCATCCCGGTCACCATCTTCAGCAATCCGGCTGGGCAGCACAAACAGGTCAGAGCGGCGCATCTCGGCAACGACCTCAGGCTGGTCGCATGCACCCATCCAGGTGATCCGATCTGACAGCTCTGCGGCATCGGCCTGTGCACTCAGTTTATTGGCCAGTGTCCCGCCACCGATATGGGTCCAGTGCCAGTCCAAAGTTTGAGGGAGCAGAGCAAACGCGTCGATAAGGCGATCAAAGCCCTTTTTCTCGACCAACCGCCCGACTGAAAGCATATGAAAAGGTGCCTCGGCCGCCCGCTGACCACGCTTAGGAGGGGTCGGAAAACGGGACAGGTCCAGACCGTGGTAAATCAACTCAACGCGCGCAGGATCATCAGCCAATTCGCGCAGATGCGCTGCACCGATGGCGGTGCAGGTTGCCCCAAAAGTGGCTCCATAGCTCGCCAGATGTAGTTTCTCCTTCTTTTCCCAGTCTGGCGAGGTCCAAATATCTTTGGCGTGCGCTGAAAAACTCCACGGCAGGCCGCGCATGATCGCAGCGTAACGGGCGACCGACGATGGCGTGTGCATGAAATGCGCGTACAGCGCATGCGTTTCCTCAGGTAACTCGGCAGCTAGCACGCAGGCCTGTCCGAACCGGCGAATGCGGTTATGGGTTTGGTCTCGGCGCAGGTCTTGCCGCCAGACCCGATAGGCCTCTGGGTATCCGGGCAAACCCGAAGCAACAGCGCGTGCAGCGGCGAGCCGTTCAGGTTCGTCATAAAGGTATTCTGGCAGATAGCGTACTTGCCCATTGAAACGATCATGCAGCGGGTGCCGCTTGGCGTCGGTCGGATGGCGCAAAGACCAGATATCGAAGTTGTGGCCAGCCTCCTGCAAGGCAACGAGCTCTTGGGCAATGAACGTCTCGGACAGGCGCGGCCAGCCTTTGACCAGCACCGCAAGCCTGGGGTGTGTTTTGATCATCCTGTCGCGCGCTCTTGTTCTGCGGCTAGTAGTGCGGTGATGCGATGGGTGACGTAGTTCAGACCATCCAGCAAACCGGCGCTTATGGCTTGCGACGGCAAGGGCTGAAGGGGAAGATTACGGATCGCGTGGATCATCGCGTCCGCCGTCAGACCGTCACGATTTTCATCGAGCATTCGCACCAGTCCCAGATCTTCCGCGCGAGAGGCGCGTATCCATTGTTCCAGACGGGGTGTTGTGCGCGGGACGATGACCGCGCGCTTGTCGAAGGACAGTACTTCGCAGAATGTATTGTAGCCGCCCATGCAGACCACACCGGCTGCTCCGGCGAACAGCGTTTCGATCTGAGATTCAAAGCCTACAGCTGTGACCCGGCCATCAAGTGCGGCGACGCGGGTTTCAAAATCCTCGCGCAATTCACCTGACAGGAATGGCCCATAGACTAGCACGGCACGAGGAGAAAGGTCCGGGTCTTTCTCATAGGCGGACAGCACGAGGTTGACCATCGCTTTACCATCGCCGCCACCGCCGGGCGTAATCAGGATATAAGGTTGCTTGGGGGGCTCGCCGACAGGCCCCAGATCACGCCTTAGATATCCGGTCCAGTGCATGCGTTGTTGCGCTGCCGGACTGAGGGGTAGACCTTGGGTCGGGTCATAGATCGAGCGCAAGCCATATACCCAGATCTCATCGTAGAAACGCTCGGTTGCCGAGATCGCTTCTTTGCGTTCCCATTCGGCGGCCAGTACATCGGGTTCGTCCAGAACATCGCGCAGACCCAGAACCAGCTTGGTCGAACCCGAGCTCTCAAGATATTCCAGCGTCGGCAACAATTCACCGCGAAACCCGGTCGGTTCTTTGTCGACTATCAGAACATCCGGGTCAAATTGCGCGACAGCCGTTTGGATAAGGCTTGCACGCAGCTCGGTTACATCATCAATCCCCATGCCAATGGTTTGTGAGGCGTAAGAACCGTCCGAGCGTTTGGTGACGCCAGGCAGGCGAACATGGTCGACCCGTCGTGGAAAAGTAAAGCGACCCGCTACCGGAGAGCCGGTCAAGATCAAAGCCGAAGCGCGTTGATCGGCCTGTGTAATCGCTGCCGCCAAAGCTCGAGACCGGCGCAAATGGCCCAGACCGAACGTGTCGTGACTGTATAGCAGGATACGAGGCGCGCGGCCGTGATGTTCGTTTTTGTTACCTCGGCTCATGCCTTCGCCTGTTTCGGTTCCGATGCAACTCCGCGCGTTTGCACCTGAGTATCCTATTTCATTCGCGCCTGCGCGCAAAAGGTGGGAATTTTTCCCTGCAAATGCGCCAAACATTGCGAATTGGCAACAACATATTCGTTACCTTGTCGTCAATGTGACGCGGCCCCTTTGTTGGCGATTGCCCGCAATGAACAAGATTGCGTGCGATCCTGGGGCTCAGGCCGTCATATTCAATTTTTGGTTGCTTGAAAATACCTTATCCAGACGTTTGCGCCGAGGCCACTGGCCTCACGCAAAGATGCCTTTGCGTGCGCGGATGATTTGAACAGCAGACCAAGCTTCTGTAGTCTTGCCGGCAACTGTGATTTGGGTGCGAGACACTATGAAAACGAATATTCTGGCCGGGCTGTTTCTGGTGCTTTGGGCCGCAATGCTTGCATGCGTACCCAGAGCAGAGGCGCAAACCTCGCTGATCCCGGGATATCCAATTGGATCGTCCGAAGAAACCAGCACATCAAGTTCGGCAGAAGAGGGCGATCTGGTAGCTGCGATCCGCGCGGCTTCTGAAGCTGGTGCAAGTGTCATCGTAATCGACAGCGCGGGACAGGTGGTTTCGTCAGCCAATAATGGCGGGGCAACATCTGATTCAGAGGTCGCTGACCCGATGGCGGAAGGGTCTCAACTGATGAAGGCTCAGGAGCGGTTCTCGAAATTTCGGGAATCTGTGCGCTCGCGTTTAGAAGCGCTTCCGTATTCGGTTTTTGAGGTGCAGTACGTTCTGAGACAAACCAGCCCGGATGGCCGTATTCAGACCTATTTCGAGGTCTTGGCCTGGAACATTGTTTTTCTTCTGCTGGGACGCTGGTTATCGACCGAGATTTACGGAAAGCGTATCGCCAAGCGTTGGGTTGTTGCCCGCATCAAGGAAAACCCCGTTGGCTATCGCGAGAAAATGCCTTTCTTGGTTTACCGCTTCGTAATGGGCATCGGTGGGACGATCTTTGCGATGCTGATGGCGCTGATTGTGGGTTATCTGTTTTTCGGCGAAGCCGAGGATATATCTATTCAGTTCACTGTCACCGCGATTTTTACAGCGTTCTTCCTGTCGCGCACGGTTGCGGACTTGTGGCGGATGATCTTGTCACCGTTTCTCAGCCAGTACCGTTTGCCCCCGTTTTCCGATCGGGACGCCAAGCGGCTATACCGGTGGGCGTCGGCAATCGCGACGTTTGATATCTCGGTCGTGCTTTTCTCGACTTGGGTTGCGGATTTTGGGCTGAACTACAATGTTTATGCCTTGGTTTATGGCAGCCTGACTCTGGCCGGTGCGCTGGGCAATCTCTTGATGATACTTTTCAATGCCCGCGCGATTTCTCATGCGATCCGTGGCGGGCGTATGCCCGAACAAGTTTCGTGGATATTACGATTTATCTCGTTCGCCTGGGCGCCGGTATTGATGCTCTACATTGTGTTCAGCTGGTTCAAGCTAGCAGTTGATCTGGTTCTGGAGATCGAGGATTCCGTCCCGATCGTAGCCAGCAGCTATGCAATATTCATGTCAGTGGTCGTTGCATATGGTGCGATGAACTATCTGCTGGAACGCTACTTTGATCGCAATCGTCAGATCGCGGAACTGAACACCGAAGCAGATGAGGCCGAGGTAGGTGAGTCTGCAGCGCTTGTCACACCCGAGGCTGAAAAGCGCAAACACGCCATATTGACCTACGAAGATCTTGCCCGAAGGGTGGCCGGTATTCTGGCCTTTGTGGTGGGGCTATATGCGCTGGTCGTGATCTGGAATCCGCAAGCCAACTGGAGCGATGATCTGCCTATCGAGCGAGCGCTTGATGTGATGGTGATCTTGTTCATCGGCTACATTCTGTTTCATTTTTTCCGGGTCTGGATCGACAGCAAGATTGCAGAAGAGGTTGACGATGGTGCCGCCGATGCCGAGCTTGGCGACGAAGGGGGCGAAGGTGGACAGAGCCGGCTTGCGACATTGCTTCCCCTGTTTCGCGGTGCCATTCTGGCTGTGGTCGTTGTCACCATCGCGCTGATTGTTTTGATGGAACTCGGGATCAATGTCAGCCCGCTGTTTGCGGGTGCAGGTGTTGTAGGATTGGCCGTAGGATTCGGGTCGCAAACGCTGGTGCGCGATATCTTTTCGGGTGCGTTTTTTCTGATGGATGATGCATTCCGTAAGGGTGAATATATCGATATCGGCGATGTGAAGGGAACGGTTGAAAAGATCTCGGTTCGGTCCTTCCAGTTGCGACACCATCTGGGCGCGCTCAACACGATTCCCTTTGGTGAGATCAAGGTGCTGACCAATTACTCGCGCGATTGGGTGATCATGAAGTTGCCGTTGCGTGTGACGTATGACACGGATGTCGAAAAAGTACGGAAGCTGATCAAAAAATTGGGTCAGGAATTGCTGAGTGATCCGGTGATCGGAGAAAACTTTATCCAGCCCCTGAAATCTCAGGGCGTGATCGAGATGCAGGATTCGGCGATGATTATCCGGGTCAAGTTCATGACCAAACCAGGCGATCAGTGGCTGGTGCGCAAGAAAGTATATCAAGATATCCGTGAACTGTTTGCCCGCGAAGGTATCCGGTTCGCGCATCGCGAGGTCACCGTAAGGTTGGCAGACGGCAAAGAGGCCGAAGACTTAACGCCAAAACAGCGCGAAGCGGTTACAGGCGCTGTTCAGGCTGCGATTGACGAGGATTATCTGGATGATATCGGGCCCGGCGGCGACGATCGCTAAGGCGGCTCCCGCCTCTTTGAGCGGCGTCTCGAATGAGACGCCATACAAAACGTTGGGCGGGGCCGCGCTCCGCGCGGCGGTTGGTCTACGTGGCGAGTGAGGGCCAGGCAGGTTCTGATGATCCAAGCTTTGAGGCGGGTAGGGACCATCGCATTTTGGAAGTGCCTACAGTCAGTGCTGGATTCAAACGGTGACCTGCTCCCCATCCGGAATGTTCTTGCACATCCGAATAATCTGCAAGTAACGCACCGCTGATATCTACTTCAGTATCGCTTTTGGCGAGAGTGGCGAGCAGTTCTGCGGTGCGTGCAAGTGAAAGTCGGGCATCCATGACCGCTTGACCGGATGCAGCCTCGGCCAGAGCCGAAAGAATAGCAGCAGCCATCAAGTATCCAGTCGCGTGATCGAGTGCCTGCACAGGTAGCGGGGTTGGCTCGTCGACCCCGGCCCATTCCATTCCCGCGTGCGCGATCCCGGCGCTCATCTGAACCAGACTGTCAAATCCCCGGCGTGAGGCCCAAGGACCTTGCCAGCCATAGGCGTCCAATGTGACCTCGACCCTGTTGGGGGCAAGCTGATCACGCGTGGATTTAGCCAAACCAAGCGCGTCTAGGGCACCGGGGCGATACCCATGAACAAATACGTCAGCTTGTTTGAGAAGTTCCTGAAGTTGTCCAATTCCCGCGGGCGATTTCAGATTCAGATAGGCGCAATGCTTGCCCAGTGAGATGTCAGGAATGACGCCGGGCTCATCCCAGCCAGGAGGGTCGATCCTAAGGACTTCGGCCCCAAAACCCGCAAGTGTTCTTGTCGAAACCGGCCCTGCCAGTATTCGTGTGAGGTCGAGCACGCGTAGCCCTGCAAGGGGGCGCTCGACGGTCGCCTGTGGCCGGTCGCGTAGCTTGATATTCCGTGGGCCTTGCCAGCCGATCAATGGTTCACGTGCGAGTACACGTCCCTGCGGATGGTCATGCCATTCTGCACGACTGCGCATCGCGGCAGCAACCCCACCCTCTGCGACAATTGCGGCTTCGAGTTCCGAAATGGTCCTGTCTCGGATCGCGCGTTCAACCGATGACCGATCAGGGTTGACCTCGAGTACCTTCAAAGCAGCAGTGCGGTGATGCGGCAGATTGGTGTGCAGTCTGATCCAGCCATCTGAGGCCTGATAGTCTCCTGCGATCGCGTCCCAAAGGTTGGGCATGTCCCATCCGTCGGGTTTGAATGAGAAGCCATACCATAGAGAAGCCAACCGATGGTCCACGGAAACATCCGGCGGTTCTGGCGACAGGTTGAGCACAGTCACAAGGCGTGACATTTCCTGACCAACAGCAGCAAAACTGGCCGTTGCCAGTTCTGAGACTGCAAAAGCGCTGGGCCGCGCGCCCGCCCCTTTAACCCGATATGTGTCAGTTGAAGGGAGGGCGGATAGCAGGCTCATTGCTGGTAGGGGTCCAGACTGTCGCGCAGCCCGTCGCCAAGGAAGTTGAAGGCCAACACGACTACGATGATTGGTAGCATCGGAATCGCCGTCCACGGATAAATCTCGATCGAAGCAAGGTTCTGCGCGTCATTTAGCATGACCCCCCAGCTGACCGCCGGGGCGCGCAGGCCAAGACCAAGGAAGCTGAGCGCGGTTTCACCGAGGATCATCGCTGGTATCGACAGTGTGGCTGATGCAATCAGGTGCGACATGAAGTTCGGAAGCAGGTGCTTGCGGATCACGCGACCCGAGCTTGCACCCATCATCTCAGCGGCGCGAACATATTCCTCTTCCCGTAACGAAAGGAATTTGGCGCGTACGGATCGGGCAAGGCCGGGCCAGTCGAGTATACCGAGAATGATCGAGATGATGAAGAAGACAGCAACAGGACTCCAATTCGAAGGCACGGCTGCAGATAAAGCCAGCCAAAGTGGGAGTTCCGGCAGAGAACGCAGAATTTCGATCACACGGTTTATGACCCAGTCGATGCGCCCACCAAAATACCCGGCCATCGATCCGAACAGGATGCCGAGGAAGAAAGACACTGAGATGCCGATCAGGCCTACGGTCAGCGACAATTGGGCGCCGTAAAGAATTCGACTGAAGACGTCACGTCCCAAGCGGTCGGAGCCCCATAGGAACAGCGTGGCGCCTTCAGGTGCACAAAACAGGTGGGTGTCGGATTTTATCAGGCCTGCCAGTTTGTACTCGGAGCCCTCACAGAAGAACCGGATCGGGCGCGGGTCTTCTGTGTCGGGTACGAACTTCCATTGGAAGGTTTCAAGATCCGCTTCTGCAACAATGGGATAGACATAAGGACCTATGAATTCGCCCTCGTGGAACCAGTTGACAGACTGGGGTGGGGCATAGAGGTGCTCACCGTTTCTGTCGTTCGGTCCATAAGGGGCGATGAATCCCGCGAAGGGTAGCATCAGATAGCACAACAGCAGGAATATACCTGAAATCAGACCCAGCTTGTGTGTTCTGAACTTGCGCCAGACTAAGACCCAATTTGGGGCATCGAGATCTGCACGCTCAAGCTGCTGAAGCGAGGCTTGCGGATCAAACGGGGCTTCGTCGACATAGCGACCATCGGGGCGTTCACTCATGCTTCTCGCCCCTCATACCGAATGCGCGGGTCAAGCATGACCAGCAGGATGTCCGAGATCATGGTACCGATCAGCGTCAGCAAGGCCACGAACATCAGAATGAAAGCAGACAGGAACTGATCCTGTGTTTTAAGCGCGGTCAGCAATGTTGGCCCGATGGTTTGCAGACCCAGAACAACCGAGACCAGAACCGAACCTGAAACCATCGAAGGCAGTAGGTTGCCAATATCGGCAACAAAGGGGTTGAAGGCCACTCGCAGCGGGTATTTTGTCAACATCCGCGACGGGGCCATCCCCTTGGCGATAGCGGTTTCAACATAAGGCTTGCCCAGCTCATCCAGCATGTTGGCACGCAGGCGCTGCATCATAGCCGAAGCGCCCGAGGTGCCGATGACGAAGGTCGGAACGATCAGGTGAACAAGGATGGATTTCAGCTTGTCCCAGCTCATCGGTTGACCCTCAAAGGAAGGGTCCATCAGACCGCCAATTGGCAGGTTAAAGTAGCGATGGCCGTAATAGAACAGGATCAGCGCCAGCAGGAAGTTTGGCGTCGCAAGGCCCAGATACCCAACAAAAGCGGAAGTATAATCGATCCATGTTCTTGATTTGGCCGCCGCAAGAACGCCCAGCGGCAGGGCCACAGCATAGACGAATAGAATGGCAGCCAGATTAACCACGACAGTCAACCAGAGCGTATCGCCCACGATCTCGCGCACGGGGCGGTCAAATTCGAATGACCAGCCATAATTGCCCTGCAAGAGGCCCTCGAACCCGTGCGGGCCGGGCCAGAAGCCTATCCAGATCAGATATTGTTCTGGCAACGAACGATCCAGAGAATACTCTTTGCGCAGAAACTCGGCCTTAGCCACGCCCGCAGATTGGCCAGAGGCCTGCAACTCAGCGATCTGGTTGCTGAGATAGTCGCCTGGGGGAAGGTTGATGATTACGAAGATCAGTACCGACACCACCAACAGCGTCAGCAGCATCGTGAAAAAGCGATACACCGCATAGCGCAGCATGACCATTTAGCTGCTCCTGATCAGTCGGCGAAGAAAAACTCGTCGGGACGATGAATGCCGAAATGCGCACCGGGCTCCCAGGCCCACATGGCCTGCTCGGGCACGTTCTTCAGCCGGTTTGACACAACGATTGGCTGCGGTGCGCCGTTAAGAATACCAATGGCATACAGCTGATCCGCGTGAATTTTCAGCATCTCAGTCCAGACTGCCGCGCGCTCTTCATCGGTGGTGGCGATTTCCCAGTCATGCGCGAGTTTCATGAGAAGTTCGGCTTCGGGCATGTCTGGTGGCTCGCCTGATCCTCCGGCTGTCTGGTAATACTGCCCCCACTTGGGCCAGGCCAGAAAGACCTGATCAGTAGGCGCCAGATAGGCAGGCGAGGTGTGCAATTGCGGGATGCCGTCATCCCAGCCAAACCAGACTGAGGCCATCGTGTTGCCCGAGAAGACCCGATTACGCAGAATGTCCCGATCCAGGGGGCGCATCACAAGTTCGACACCGATCTCGCGCCAGGTATCTGTAACGATTTGGAGGGCATTTTCTACTTCCTGCCTCTCGCCTGCAGTTTCGATAACCAACTCCATAGGACGTCCGTCAGGCAGTAGGCGAATGCCGTCTTTATCCCGCTCGGTCAATCCAGCCTCATCCAACAGCGCATTCGCCATATCGACGTCGTAGTCTGCCCAAGCCTTTGCATTTGCTTCGTCATAGAATGGCGACGCAGGCAAAACTGACATCGCGCCGGGATGGGCCAGCTTAAAATAGAGCGCTTGATTGATTGTTTTGCGGTCTATCGCGAGGGAAAGGGCCCGGCGGACGCGCACATCACGTAGTACGTTGCGCCAGGCTTCGTCTTCGAAGTTCAGGTTTGGATAGATGGCGATTTGGGATGCGACTCCGGTCTTCCACAAGAGCGTTTTGTAGTCTCCTTGCGCTTCGCCTTTTTTCAAGATCGATGCGTCGCGGAATGCCAGCCCTCGCCCTTGTAGGTCACTTTCACCCGCGTTGGTCTTGGCCGCGACAAGACCTGGGGCAACAATCTCCATCTCGACCACATCGATATAAGGGAGCTGCACCCCATTTGAATCGACCCTGTGATAGTAGGGGTTGCGGATGAAGCTGTGCCGGATTTTCTTGCCCGAGCTTGCATTGAGCCAGGGCTGCAATGTGGGCAATTCGTGATTGTCATATTTGTACAGGTTATCCAACTTGTTATGCAGCGCCGCCCAGCTTTTGACCCGCGCGTCTTCGACCTGAAAAGCCAGTTCTTCAGGATCGGCAAACTTCTCGTGGTATTTTTTGAGAAATTCTGATGGGCGGTAGATAAACGGTGGGCGTGCCTGTGCAAGAGATTGCAGAAAATCCGGGTTCGGATTTGCCCACTCGAACACGACGGTCGTTTCATCAGGGAAAGTGACAGTGGGAGCCTTACCTTCAACCAGCAAAAAATCAGGTGGGCCTGATGGGCTGAGCAACTCGTTATTGGCGACGTCTTCCCACCAATATCGGAAATCCTCAGACGTAAACGGAGTGCCGTCCGACCATTTGTGGCCAGGGCGTAAATTCAAGGTAAACTTGCGATTGTCTTCGTTTTCGAAAGAGGCCAGCAGATCAGGCACGATGTTGTATTCATGGTCAAAGCCGACAAGCCGCGCATAGCCATAGACCACCATCTGGCGAATGTCCTTGGACCGGGTAACCATGGTTCGCAACGTTCCGCCGGGCGTTCCGAAATCGCGCCCCTTTGCGGCCAGATCAACGATTAGCGGGTCTTGCGGAATGCGGTCGGCGACAGGTGGCAGCTTTCCACCTTCAACTTCGGCTTCCCAGTAGGGGATTTCCTGAAGATTGGCCGGGATTTCTGCCGTGGCGGGCAGAGCTGCTGCAACGACCAGCGCGGTCGCCAGAAACAAACGATGAGTGGTCTTAAACATGGCAACGTACCTTATGGCCGGGCTCCAACTCTACCAGCGAGGGTATCACGGTGTCGGAAAATCGAAAGGCGTCATCCCAACTGTCGGGCGAACCCGCGCCCAAAGCAACCAGTTTCAGGTCTATCGGACGATTGATATCCGGTTCAGGCTGGGCGGCAATCAATGCCTTTGTGTAAGGATGACGTGGATTATAGAAGAGAGTTTCAGGCGGGGCTTGTTCAACCACCAGCCCCCGACGCATTACGGCAACTTCATCAGCGATGCGCGCGACAACGGCGAGATCATGCGAGATGAACAGGTAAGACAGGTTCAGACTGTCTTGCAGGTTTTCGAGCAGGGTCAAAATTTGTTCCTGCACAGAAACATCTAAGGCCGAAGTAGGCTCGTCACAAACGATCAAAGCCGGATCCAACATCATCGCGCGGGCGATAGACAGACGTTGCCGCTGCCCGCCTGAAAACGCGTGCGGATAACGTTTGAGCATGTCTGCGTTCAGTCCGACCCTCAATAACATTTCGGCTGCTTTATCGCGCTGTTCTGCTACTGTTCCGAGGCGGTGAATTTCCAACGGTTCGGTCATCGCATCCTGAATACGCATTCGGGGACTAAGTGAGCTATACGGATCCTGAAACACCATCTGCGCCTTGCGCTGGAAGGCAGTACGCTCGGCGCGCGTCATGTTGTGAACTGTGAGCGGATCGGCTTCCTTGTTTGTCCGGAACAGCACCTCTCCGCCAGGGTCCGGCAGTTCGGCACCCAGAGCGATACGCGCTGCGGTGGTTTTGCCCGATCCGCTTTCGCCTACGATCGCAAGTGTTTTGCCGCGCGCCAGCTTCATATCGACGCCGCGGCAAGCGTGGATCAGCTTGTCGGCTCTCCAGCCTTTGCTGGACCGCATTGTGTAGGTCTTCGAAACCCCGGTCATCTGCAATATCAGATCTTCATCGGGCATCGGCATGCCCACCGCATCCTGGTCAGGTATTTCTGGCGCTGCATCGAACAGTTGCTGGGTGTAGGGATGGGCCGGGTCGTTCAGGATCAGGGCGGCTGGACCGGCCTCCATCACACGACCTTTGTGCATGACAACAACCTGCTCGGCCATGTTGGCGACGACACCCAAATCATGCGTGACCAGAATTAGTGCCATACCGGTTTCACGCTGCAGTTCTTTGATGAGCCCAAGAACCTGCGCCTGAGTTGTTACATCCAGCGCAGTGGTTGGTTCGTCCGCGATGAGCAATTCAGGTTTGGAAACCATCGCCATCGCGATCATGGCCCGCTGTCGCATGCCGCCGGACAATTCAAACGGATAGCTGTCATAGGCGCGGGCCGGGTCGGGAAAGCCCACCCGTTCAAATTGCGTCAGTACTTCTTTGCGTGCCTCAGATTCAGATGCGCCGCGGTGCAGCCAAAGAACTTCGCTGACCTGGTTTCCAATTTTGTGAAGCGGAGAGAGCGAGCGCATCGGCTCCTGAAAGATCATCGACACCCGATTGCCTCGAATGTCACGCATTTGACGTTCGCTGAGTTGAGTTAACTCCGCTGTGCCTCTAGAATCGTTCAGGGTAATCGTACCGCTGCGGATTTGAGCGGTGCGCGGCAGGATGCGCAGAGCAGCACGACACGAAATCGTCTTGCCCGATCCAGATTCACCAACCAATGCAAGTGTCTGTCCAGGCTCAACATCAAAGCTGACATCTTGAACCACGGAAGGACCCTTGCCGAAGCCGATGCTGAGATTCCGAACGGACAACAACGCACTCATGCGGGTTTTCCACCCGTCTGGCCGCTAGGTAACATCGGCTTTGTGAACTCCCTGTCTTTTTTTTCGTAGTTTCGCGCGGTTCGGGCGGGGTAGTCAAACACCTTCTGCACCTGAAACGTCGCGGAATCGTGAATTCTTGGCGGTGCGCCTACACATTCCCTTGAGAATTTGTCACTACCTGATCGAAAGGCACACGTAAGGTGCCGTGTCTACAAATAGGGGTAATCGTTGTGCCGGAAGCTCAAAGTCGTCTAGATTTGTTTATTGATCGCATGGTTTCGCAGCGTGCTTGTTTGGATTATGCAATCGCGCAGACCACTGGGCATGAAGGCCCGGTATTTGAGCTTGGACTGGGAAATGGGCGCACTTATCATCACATGGTTCAGCATATAAAGGACCGCCCAGTTTATGTTTTTGAACGTGCGGTCGCCTCGCACCCCGATTCAACACCGCCGGATGATCGCGTAATTTTGGGTGACGTGCGTGAAACGCTGCCCGCATCGGTCGCGCAGTTTGGCGCGTCGGCCAGTCTGATCCACGCCGATCTAGGGGGACATAACCGGCAAAAGAACGATACATTTGCTCGTCTCGTCTCACCTTTGATCGAGCCGCTGTTGGCGCGTGGTGGGTTGATGGTCTCGAGTGATCGCATGTATTTCGAGGATTTGACCGAGCTGCCGCTGCCGAGTGGTGCGGTTGAGGGTCGCTGCTTCATCTATCAACGCTGATCTGCCGTAGGGTCACTTTGTGATCGGACTCGCGCTGTTGCACTGGGGCGGTCTAACGTTTGGGGTGTGAAGCCTCAGAAGGGATCGTCAAATGCTGTTCTATGATTGCTCGACCGCGCCCAGCCCACGCCGAGCCCGGATGTTCATTGCAGAAAAAGGGTTGGAGATTGAGACACGCGAAATCTCGATCGCAAACGGCGAGCAACTAAGTGATGCTTTTCGGGCGGTAAACCCCGGCGCGACGATCCCGGTGCTGATCACGGATGAAGGTACCGTGCTCACCGAAAATCTCGGCATTGCGGCCTATCTCGAAACGCGTTTTCCTGAACCTGCGTTGATGGGCCGAACAGCGGATGAAAAGGGCGAAGTTTTGATGTGGAACGCCATCGCCGAGCAGCAATGCGGTGCGCCGATTGCCGAGACGTTGCGCAATACCCATCCCTCTTTCAAAGACCGTGCCATCACAGGAACCGCGAACTATGCGCAGATTCCCGAACTGGCGCAGCGCGGAACTGCACGGGTGGTCGCGTTTTTTGATTTATTAGAAGCTCGTCTGTGCGAAAACGAATTCGTATCAGGCGGCTCATTCACGCTCGCTGACATCACCACATTTGTATTTGTCGATTTTGCACGTGTCATCAAGATGCGCATTCCTGACGACAACACAGCCACACAAGCTTGGTTTGATTCCATTCGCGCGCGACCAAGTGCTCGGATTTAAAGCGCGTTTTTATAGAACGCACAGAACTGTACAGAAATGTCTAGACAGAAGTGAACAGTGCGTCTAGCGTCCCTTGCGAGTCACCCGGGGGAGGTTGGGATGAAATCGCAGTATCGCGTAGTGGTAATTGGCGGCGGCGTTGTGGGCGCTTCGGTTCTGTATCACCTTGCCAAGTTCGGCTGGTCGGATGTGGTGATGTTGGAGCGTCGGCGCCTAGCCTCGGGCTCGTCCTGGCATGCGGCGGGGGGCATCCATGCGCTGAACGCCGATCCCAACATGGCATCGCTTCAGGCCTACACGATTGATCTGTTAAGCGAGATCGAAAAGGAATCGGGTCAGAACATCGGCCTGCATATGACCGGCGGCCTGACGTTGGCCGGAACGCCTGAACGGTGGGAGTGGTTGCAGGCCAACTACCGCATCTTTCAATCTATCGGTATTGATGATTGCGAATTGTTATCCCCGGAAGAGGCACAGAAACGCTGCCCGATCATGTCAACCGACGGCGTGCTTGGCGCAATGTGGGCGGACCGCGAAGGCTATATCGATACCACTGGAACAGTTCAGGCCTATGCCACAGCAGCCAAAAAGCGCGGAGCCGAGTATTACGAGGAAACCAAGGTCGAACGCCTGACGCAGACTGCGGATGGCTGGGAAGTTGTGACCGACAAGGGCACCATCACGTGTGAGCATGTGGTCAATGCCGCAGGTCTCTGGGCCAAGCAGGTGGGCCGTATGGCAGGGGTGGAACTGCCGGTGTCGCCGCTCAAACATCACTATCTTATTACTGATACCGTGCCCGAGGTGGCTGAGGCAGATTTCGAGATGCCGATGACCGTGGACCTCGAAGGTTTCACCTATATGCGGCAGGACCAGAAGGGTGTTCTGGTTGGTATCTACGAAGTCGATCATGAACACTGGGCCATGGACGGTGCGCCTTGGAATTACGGCGAAGAGCTGTTTCAGGAACAGCTTGACCGGATTGAGAATGAGCTGACTTTGGGCTTTGAACGGTACCCGTCGATCCAGAATGTTGGCATCAAAACATGGGTGAATGGCGCGTTTACCTTCTCGCCTGATGGTAACCCGTTGGTCGGTCCGGTCCCGGGCAAGCGCGGTTATTGGTCAGCCTGTGCGGTGATGGCCGGGTTCCTACAGGGCGGTGGCGTCGGCAAGACGCTGGCCGAGTGGATGATCCATGGCGAGCCCGAAGCCGACGCTTGGCCGATGGACGTGGCACGTTATGGTGATTTCGCTCAGAACAAACGCTACATCCGCGAAACAACTGGTCAGTTCTATTCCCGTCGTTTCGTGATGACCTACCCGAACGAGCAACTGCCCGCAGGCCGCCCGCTGAAAATGGCTCCGGCCCATGACGCGATGACCGAGGCAGGTTGTAAATGGGGTGTTAGCTGGGATCTTGAAGTGCCGCTTTATTTCGCGCCGAACGGGTTCGAGGAGACGCCGACGCTCAAGCGGTCCAACGCGCATGACATCGTGGCTGAGGAGTGCAAGGCCATCCGCGAAGGTGTGGGCCTGCTTGATATCTCGGGTTTCTCGCGGTTTGAGGTCTCAGGTCCGAATGCCGAGGCGTGGCTCGACAAAGTCATGGCCTCAAAACTCCCCGCGCCGGGTCGGGCTAAACTGGCTCCAATGCTGGGCGAGAACGGACGGCTCAAGGGTGATCTGACTGTGCTCAACTGGGGCGATGGCACCTGGTGGATCATGGGCAGCTACTATCTGCGTGCCTGGCATTTGCGTTGGTTCGATGATCACATGATGGATGGCGTCACGGTCCGCGATTTGGGTGAAGAATACTGTGGATTTGCCGTGGTTGGGCCGAGGTCAGAGACTGTGGTCGAGAAGCTGGCAGAACAGGACATCTCGGGCCTGAAATTCATGGGTTGTGGTGACTTCGATATCGGACTGGTCCGCGCCCGCGTTGCCCGGATGTCAGTGACGGGCGAAAAGGGATATGAGATCAACTGCCGCTATGGCGACCATATCAAGCTACGCCGTATGCTGTTGGAGGCCGGGGCCGATGAGGAAATCCGCGAATGCGGTTTCAACGCGATGCTGTCGACGCGGCTTGAGAAGAGCTTTGGTATCTGGTCTGCAGAATTCACCCAACTCTATACGCCCGGCATGACCGGGATGGATCGCTGGATCGACTGGGACAAGGAATTTGTCGGCAAAGATGCGGCGCTGGCCGAGCGCGATGGCAACGGACCAGCGCAGGTACAGGTGACGCTTGAGGTCGACGCGTTGGACGCGGATGCCAGCGGGTATGAACCCATTTGGGCAGGCGGCGAACGTGTGGGTTTTGTGACGTCGGGAGGCTATGGGCACTACACTGGCAAGTCCTTGGCCATGGCTCTGGTAGATCGCGACAAGGCTAATTCAGGGACAGAGCTGTCGGTGCATGTGGTTGGCGTTGAACGCCCAGCCCGCGTGGTTGAGCCGTCGCCGTACGACCCGCAGGGCAAAGCGATGCGGGGTTGATCATGGAAGCAGAGGCCGGAAGACGCCGTCGCCGAGGGCGTGGGGCCGAGGCGGTCCCGCAACCCAGTCGTGACGTGAACTATCGTCAGCTGCGCAACCCGTTTCCGCAGATGGAAGTATTTCCGGCGGATCAGATTGCTGAGATGCACGAGACGGCCTTGCGCACGCTGGAAGAATTGGGTGTTAAGGTCCTGCTGCCCGAGGCGCGCCGGATTTATGCGCAGGGTGGTGCGCGCGTGAATGAAGATAATGAGATGGTCTTCATCGGGCGCGACATGGTCGAGGCTGCGGTGGCGTCGGCCCCGAAATCCATTGCCTGCCGCGCCGGGGCGCGGCGCAGGGATTTCACGCTGGAGCTAGGTTCTTTGGTGTTCCAACCCGGGGCTGGTGCTCCGAATGCGACTGACCTGGAGCGCGGGCGCAGGCCTGCAAACGGGCAAGACTATTTGGAGTTCCTCAAGCTCACGCATCATTTCGATGTCTTCCAGATGATCTCGCCTCAGGTCGAACCGCAGGACGTACCCACCAACGTCAGGCACTATTTCACCACCCAAGCGCAAATGGAATTGACGGACAAGTTCCCCTTCTTCTTCTCGCGCGGAACGCCTCAGGTGATCGACTGTTTTGAGATGCTGTCCATCGCGCGCGGGTTTAGCGATGATGAGTTCCGTGGCAATCCGCATTGTTACACGATCATCAACACCAATAGCCCGCGGACGCTGGATATTCCGATGGCGCAGGGGCTGATCGATTTTGCGCGCCACGGGCAGATGTCGATTATCACTCCATTTACCCTGATGGGTGCAATGGCGCCAATCACCGTTGCCGGAGCCATCACCCTGTCGCATGCCGAGGCGCTCGCTGCTTTGACACTGACGCAGTTGACAAACCCCGGCGCGCCAGTGTGCTATGGGACCTTCACCAGCAACGTTGATATGAAATCCGGTGCGCCTGCGTTTGGAACGCCTTCGCATTTTCAGGCGTCGTTGGCCGCGGGGCAACTCGCACGATACTTAGGCCTGCCTTGGCGATCGGCGGCAGGGTCGGCTTCGAACCTCAATGACGTACAGGCAGCCAACGAGAACCAGTTCGGTCTTTGGGGCTGCCTAATGGCCGGAGCGACAGTGATCATTCACTCAGCCGGTTGGCTTGAAGGTGGCCTGACGGTGTCCTTCGAAAAGATGATCTGTGATGCAGAAGTCCTGAACATGGTGGCCGAACTTTGCGCCGGAGCGCAGGCGGGTAGTTCAGAGATAGGTTTCGATTCCGCGCTGAGCGAAGTTGACCCCAGCGGGCATTTCTTCGCGACCAGCCAGACGATGGAACGCTACAACACTGCATTTTACGAGCCACATATTCATGACTACGCCAATTTCGGGACTTGGACCGAGCGTGGTTCGGTCGACGCAAATCACCGGGCAACAGGCGTTTGGAAAGAAATTCTAGCGAATTTCGAAGCCCCAACCCAGGATGTGAGCCGTCTTGGCGCGTTGCATGAATTCATCGCACGTCGCACGGAAGCAGGCGGTGCACCGCCGGAGAGTTGAATGAGCACAAAACCAATCCTCCACCGGGACGATCCGGAAGCTGAACCCTTGACCGGCAATATCAAGGTCACACGTGATGACTGGTTGAACGTCGCCATGGACGTCTTGATCTCGGATGGGGTCGAGCAGGTGAAGGTCATGAACCTGGCGGAACGTATGGCGGTCTCGCGCTCCTCGTTCTACTGGTACTTCAAGTCCCGGCAGGAGTTGTTGGATGCGTTGCTGGCGCGATGGCAGGCGACCAACACGGCAGCATTGATCGCACAATCCGAACTGCCTGCAGAGACGATAACGGCGGCCGTTTGCAATGTTCAGCGTTGTGTCGTGAACTCAGAGCTTTTTGATACGGCGCTTGATTTTGCCGTTCGAGATTGGGCGCGACGATCGGGAAAGGTGCGACGCATGTTGGATCAATCCGACGCGAGACGTCTGGCAGCGCTGTGCACGATGTTCATCCGTTTCAACTATGATGAGACCGAAGCCGAGACTCGTGCACGCGTACTGTACTATATGCAGATCGGATATGATCTGGCGCAGTTGAACGAGCCGATGGCGACCAGGCTATCGATGGTGCCACACTATCTTTACGTCTTCACTGGGGTTGAGCCGCGACCCGAAGAAGTATCCGAATTCAGCGACTATGCGAAACGCCTTTGGGAGAGGACAGGACATGAGCCAACCTGATGCAATCATTATCGGAACCGGCGTAATTGGGGCCGCCATCGCCTTCGAGATGGCTAAGGCGGGTTGGAAGACTCTGTCACTGGACCGCAATACGCAAGTTGGGCATGGATCGACCGCCGGTTCATGCGCCATCGTTCGGATGCATTATTCGACTTTTGATGGCACGGCCTTCGCCTGGGAGGGATACCATTATTGGCGTGATTGGGCAGATTATCTGGGATTGTCCGATGATGCCAATCTGGCACAGTTCCGTGAAACCGGCTGTATGGTCATGAAGACGGAGGCCAATGGATTTCTTGAAAACCATAAGAAGTACAGTACCGAACTGGACTGTCCTTTTGAAGAATGGACACCGGAGAAGATTACGGAACGTCTGCCGATTTACACGTTAGACAGCTTCGCTCCGGCGCGGCGCATGGATGATCCAGAGTTTGGGCAATCGAACGGGGCACATGTTCAAGGCGCGGTTTTCTGGCCTAACGCGGGATATGTGACAGATCCGGCGTTGTCTGCCCAAAACCTGATGGATGCGGCGAAGTTGCATGGTGCCGACGTTCGCACCGGTGCTGAGGTGCGTGAAATACTGACCAGCGAGGGCCGCGTTGCGGGTGTCAAACTTGCCTCGGGTGAAGAGATCCATGCCAAAGTGGTTGTAAACGTCGCTGGGCCCGGGTCGGCAATTGTTAACGAAATGGCTGGGGTTCTGGGTGACATGACCATCCAGACCCGCCCGCTGCGGCAGGAAGTCGTGCATGTACCGGCACCCGAAGGGTTTGATTTTGAGACACAAGGAACAATTGTCTCAGATAGCGACATCGCCCTTTATTGCCGCCCTGAGCATGGCAACCACATTCTGATCGGCTCGGAAGATCCGGCGTGCGATCCGCATCAGTGGTGCGAAGATGACGTGAATTATAACCACGAATTTACAGACCAGTGGACAACGCAAGCAATGCGCTACGCGCAGCGCGTTCCCAGCCTGGGGATACCCTCACGCACGCGGGGCGTCGTGGATTTGTACGATGCATCGACAGATTGGATTCCGATCTATGATAAATCCAGCCTTCCGGGGTTCTACATGGCCTGCGGCACCAGCGGGAACCAATACAAAAATGCTCCGATCGCGGGCAAGATGATGACCGCTTTGATCGGCTATGTCGAAGGCGGCGCAGATCATGATGCCAATCCGTTGCAGTTCGAGTTGCCCTATTTAGGCCGAACAATCGACACTGGATTTTATTCCCGCAAACGGCCCATCAATACCGAAAGCAGCTTTTCGGTTCTCGGTTAAGACACCTCTGCGCGCGCTGTTTCGAAGCTCTCTTCGCGTACCGGTCCGAACCCTCGTATCTGGTCCGCCGCCGAGAACGCGCGCAACCACTCTGCTTCTGATCGTGCTGTCGGATTGGTCTGATACATGTTCAGAAGCTCTTCAAACCAATTCAGGATATTACGGCGCAGCCGCGCTTCGGCGTGATATCCGAACGGGTTCAGAGGTGATCCGCGCAATCCGCGCAACCGTGAAAGACCACGCAGAACCGGGTGCATCCATGCGCCCAACGCAATCTTGACCGGTCGCCCGCGCTCATCCTTGCGCCAACTCAGCAGCGGCGGGGCGAAATGGTATTTGGCTTTGAAATCACCTTCGAACTGCTGTGCCAACTCCTCAGAAAAGTCAGAAGATGTCTGCAGTCGGGCGACCTCAAACTCGTCCTTATAGGCCATGAAACGGAACAGATTTCGAGCAATCGTCTCAACAAGGCGGTCCGAGATATCAGACTTTGACGATCGGATCGCCTTGATCCGCTGTGCGTAGCAGTTGGCATATTCGGCGTCCTGATAGTCAGTAAGAAAGGCAACCCGCCGCTCGATCATCTGGTCCAGTGTGTCCTCTGTCTCGGTCGGCTGAGCCAATCCCTGAACGCGTTCCGGATCAACTGCCAAACACCGTCCAAGGGCAAAAGCCAGTCGGTTCTTTTCGACCGCGACACCGTTTAGAAGAATTGCCTGCGACAGCGCGGTGTGTGACACAGGTACCAGCGCCTTTTGCCAAGCATAGCCCAACATAATGACATTGGCGAAGACCGTATCGCCTAACAGCGCCTCGGCCATCGCGTTTGCGTCAAGGCTGGTTAAATTTTCCGCACCCACTACGTCTGCAATCGCCTGCTCCCGCGCGTCAACCCGTAGTTGGGCATCACGATGCAGCACAAGATCTCCGGTAGGCATCTCGGCCCGGTTCAGAACGACGCGCGTCCCCGGCGCATAGTGAGCCGATGCTTTGGGGGCCGAGCTTACGACCACATCGCATCCGATCACCGCATCCGCAGCGCCCTGATCAATGCGCACCTGGTTGAGCGTATCAGGTTCTAGACCGAGGCGGATATAGCTCAGTACGGTTCCGAATTTTTGTGCAAATCCGGTGAAATCCAGAACCGAAGCACCCTTACCTTCTAGATGCGCCGCCATGGTGATCAAGGCCCCGACTGTAACCACTCCGGTGCCTCCGACGCCTGTCACCAGCAGATCAAAGGGGGACTCCAAAGATGCGGCTGAGGGCAGGGGCAGTTCCGCCACAAGCGCATCAAGATCCATATTAACGCTCTGCCTGCGCCGAGTTGCGCCCTCAATGGTGACGAAACTGGGGCACAACCCGTTCAGGCACGAGAAATCCTTGTTGCAGGAGCTCAGATTAATCTTGCGCTTGCGGCCCAGCGGCGTTTCACGCGGCTCAACGCTTAGGCAGTTCGACGCGACGGAGCAATCGCCACAGCCTTCGCAGACGAGATCATTGATCCAAACAAATTTCTGTGGGTCTTCCATCGTGCCGCGCTTGCGGCGGCGTCGCTTTTCGGTCGCGCAAGTCTGTTCGTAAATCAGAACGGTGACACCGGGTATGTCGCGCAGCTCGCGTTGCAGGCTGTCCATTTCTGCCCGGTCATGAAATGTAGTTCCCGCAGGGAATTCGGCACGGCCGAACTTGGTGATGTCATCCGAGACCAGTGCGATCCGCTCGACCCCCTCGGCGCGGCAGGTTTGCGCGATGCCTGCCACGCTGACTGGCCCGTCCACTGGCTGCCCTCCGGTCATTGCGACCGCATCATTGTAGAGGATTTTATAGGTGATGTTCGTTCCTGCCGCGACCGCCTGTCGGATCGCGAGGGATCCCGAATGGTACCACGTCCCTTCGCCCAGATTCTGAAAGATATGCTTGCCGCCATTGAATTGTGAGGCCACCACGTGAGGCACGCCTTCTCCGCCCATCTGAGCGTAGCCGACGGTTTCGCGATCCATCCATGATGCCATGACATGGCACCCGATGCCGCTGGCAGCAGTGGAGCCTTCGGGTACTTTAGTCGAGGTGTTGTGCGGGCAACCCGAGCAGAAATAGGGCGTTCGCGTTGCACCCGGGACGTTGATCACGGGCGCTTCCGTCTCGGTCAGCGCGCGCGCTTTAGCAGGCAGGTTTTCTTCTGGAAAGAACGTGTCAAGGCGGGCGGCTACGATGGGGGCTAGCATCAACGGGCTGAGTTCCCCGGTCCACGGGATCAGCGGTTCACCATGGCTGTCATATTTGCCCACCATCTTGTGGGGTTTGTCGCCGGGCCAGTCATAGAAATACTCTTTGAACTGGCTTTCGATGATGCCGCGCTTTTCCTCGACGACCAGAACCTCGGCCTTGCCTTTCACAAAGCGCAACGCGTTGCGGCGGGCCAGCGGCCAGACCATCCCGACCTTGTAGATGTCGATCCCCAAGCGACGGCAAGCGGCTTGATCAAGGCCCAACAAACGCAGCGCCTCCATCAAATCAAGATGACCTTTGCCGGTGGTCACAAATCCGAATTTGGCGTTGTCGATGTCATAGATGCGTCGGTCGATGGGGTTTTCTTCGGCAAATGCCCGGACGGCACGCAGTTTGTGTTGTATGCGGGTCTCGATTTCAGGCGAGGGCAGGTCGGCCGTCCGCACATGCAAGCCGCGTTCTGGCAGATCGATCCGGGGCAGGGTGAAACTGCGGTCCGGGCGCAGGTCGACCGAACGCGCGCTTTCTACTGTTTCCGAGATCGCCTTGAACCCGACCCATGTGCCCGAAAAGCGGGAAAGAGCGAATCCGTATTCGCCGAATTCCAGATATTCCTCGACCGAGGCCGGGTTCAATGTGGGCATAAACCACGCCATGAAGGCCACGTCCGATTGGTGCGGCATCGACGAACTGACGCAACCGTGGTCGTCGCCCGCCACCACAAGCACGCCGCCTTTCGGGGCGGAACCATAAGCATTGCCATGTTTTAACGCATCGCCTGAACGGTCGACGCCAGGGCCTTTGCCGTACCACATCGAAAAGATGCCCTCGACTTCGCAATGTGGGTCCAACGTGGCCTGCTGAGCACCCAGTACGGCTGTTGCGCCCAGGTCCTCGTTCACAGCGGGCATGAAGGTGATTCTGTCTGCTATTAATCGCTCTCTGGCACGCCACAGCTCTAGGTCCAACCCGCCCAGTGGCGATCCGCGATAGCCAGAGACAAAACCTGATGTATTCAAACCTGCCTGCCGATCGCGCCGCGCCTGATCCATCATGATCCGCGCGAGGGCCTGAGTGCCCGTCAAAAAGACCCGGCCTTGAGTTAGGGAATAGCGATCGTCGAGTTGATAGGTGCGAATATTTCGGTCGAGGTGGCTCATTGCATCGGGTCCATGGGATTAGGCCTTTGGTTGAGGATATTTTAACCCAGTTCGAATGGTTAACCGTTCCATTTTGTGTGCCGAGATATGATATTTTGGAAAAAAAACTCACAATATATCAAAATTCCGATTAGAATATCCAATATGATTGCTCTAGATGACCGAGACCGCCGAATTCTGACGCTGCTGCAGAATGACAGCCGAATTTCGAATGCAGATTTAGCCGACACAGTGGGGATGTCGGCCTCGGCGCTTTGGCGCAGAGTGCGCGCTCTTGAAGACGCAAGGATAATCGAACGCTATGTTGCCTTGGTGAACCCACCGGCGATGGGATTGACGTTCGAAGCAATCGTACATGTGCATCTGACGCGACACGATCCGGACAAAATCGTCGACTTCATCCGAGCGGTGGAACTAAGCCCCGAAATCCAGGAATGCTATGCAACCACGGGGCAGGCGGACTACCACTTGCGTGTCCTTTGCCGAGATCTGGCGGCTTACAATACGTTTCTGGAGGACTTCCTGTTTCGGCTGCCAGCAGTTGCCAGTGCGCAGACCAATGTGGTGTTGCGTACAATCAAAAGAAATCAACCGATCGTGCCTTAAGCTTCAGGCTGCAAAGACCACCCAGGCCCAGGCCATCCCGATATAGGTCAGGTTATGAAGCAATTGATCCAGACCAGCAGCGCGCCAGAAAGCTGCCTGATTGGGTTGTAGCTGTTTGCGATCTGAGTAATTGGCTTTTGCGAAATCTATGTGGAAATGCACGATCCATTCCAATGCAGCAATGATCAGAATAAATTCTATCGGCGCACGAAAGAGCGCAAAGATAATAACAGATCCCACAACATGCACAGCTGCATGTTGCGCGCGTCCCATGTGGAAATACGTGCCACGCCCGGAAAGCATTTTGGGCGTCTGTAAATAATAATCGGCGAACATGTGCTTGATCTGAAGCAGGCAGAGCAACAGAAACACAGCGCCAAAGTTGGCAGGCAAATGAATCCTCCCGATATCGTCCTGAATCAGAAGATTAGGGGGTAATGGCCTGCCGCGCAAATGAACTTGTTCACACAACGCGAAATAAGCGCAAATCGGATTTTCATTTGCGTCTGAGGATACGATTGCGGTAAATTCGTGCCGTTGTATTCACACCAAAATCAGTGATTTGAGCGGTGGGTCATTAGTAGGGGCGGGTTCAATCGAGCGAACGATCTTTCGGTTCATCTGGAAATACTCCAAACGCGATCAGCTGATTCTACTGGCCGTGACTGCGACGCTATTTCCATTACTTTATCTCACCTTGGAGCTCCCCAAACGCATCATCAATGATGCAATCGGTGCGACCAGTCAGATTGTCGACGTTTGGGGATATAGCCTGACACAAACTGCATTCCTGACGATTCTCTGCTTTGCCTTTCTGGCTGCGGTGCTGGCGCATGGTCTGATGAAAATGCGCATCAACACCATGAAGGGTGTTTTGAGCGAACGGATGCTGCGTCGATTTCGGTATCAGTTGATCAATCGCGCGCTTAGATTTCCGCAGCCCTATTTTGAGCGTGTGAGCCAGGGCGAAATGGTGTCGATGGTCACCGCTGAAAGCGAACCCATGGGAGGCTTGATGGGGGATGCGATCAGTCAGCCTGTGCTGCAGGCAGGTCAGATGATCACGATTCTGTCCTTTCTGTTTCTGCAAAGCGTCTGGTTCGGTCTGGCTGCCGTCGCCCTGATTCCTTTACAGGCCTGGTTGATCCCCAAACTGCAGCGTCAAATCAATTTGCTGAACAAGAAGCGCATTCAGGAGGTCCGCGTACTGGCCGCCCAGATCGGTGAGAATGCCGCCGGTGCATCGACTTTGCGTGCCAATGGGGGGTGGCGGTATCGTCGTGCGATGATCTCGGATCAGCTGGGGCGGTTGTTCGCCATCCGCTTTGAGATCTATCAGAAAAAGTTCTTTATGAAGTTCATCAACAACTTCATCTCGCAGCTGACGCCCTTTATGTTTTATCTCGTCGGAGGCCTTCTGGTATTGCAGGGATCGGTTTCTTTGGGCGCATTGGTGGCCGCGCTGGCCGCCTACAAAGATCTGAGCTCTCCTTGGAAGGAACTGCTGACCTACTACAACCAAACGCAGGATATGTCGCTGCGGTGGGATGTTGTGATCGAGCGATTCGCACCGGAAGGCATGATTGACGAGTCGCTGTTCGAAGGCGAGCCTTCTGAACGCCCCCACTTGAATGGTGATATCGTGCTGGACCGGGTCTCGGTTCGCGATATTGATGGCAATCAGGTGCTTGACGATCTGAACCTGACTTTTCCGGCCGGCAAGACCATTGGTATCTCGGCAACCAGCGAAGAAGATCGTGATGCACTGACCGAATTGCTGATCCGAGAGATTGCACCGACCTCTGGACGGATCGAAATCGGCGGCATCAATATGGCAGGCCTGCATCAGAGCGTTGTGGCAGCGCGGATCGGCCTGGCTACCTCTCGGCCGGTGATGTTTCAGGGTACGTTGGGCGAGAACGTGATTATGCCGATGCGCCCCCGCCCATTGTCCACCTCATCTGATGATCCGAATTTTGCGGAAACGCTGCGCGCGGGTAACAGCGCGGATCCAATAGATACCAAATGGTTTGATCCGGGATTGGCCGGTTTTGACGATACCGATCAGTTGCGTGAATGGTGGCTGCAGTTGATAGACGGCATGGGTTCAGGTGCCGCTCTGTTTCAGCGCGGGGCAGAACAGGCATTTGATCCCAATGAACATCCGCAGTTGGCGGCCAAACTGATTGAGCTGCGGCCATTGGTGCAACAGGCAGTGCGCGAGGCTGGTCTAGCCGAGCAAGCTTTGGTTTTTGACCGGTCCACTTATAACCCCGCATTACCGGTTGCTGAAAACCTCTTGTTCGCGACGCCCTGCGTGCCAGTCAATCAACAACTTTTGGCGCGCCAAACCGTGTTTCTGGGTCAGTTGCGTGAGCTGGGGCTGGATGAAACTCTGGTCAGTCTGACCCGTGACGTGATTGAAATGCTACGCCAGATCTTCGGACTGGATGGAACCGACCACCCATTGTTCCGCAAACTCGGGCTCGAGGCTCAAACCTACGAGGCGGCGGTCGAATTGGTTGAGCAAACCCGCAAAGAAGGCACACAGGGCTTGGACGACGAGCAATTGGCCAGCTTGTTGTCGGTGCCGTTTGTGATCTCGGCGGAACAGATCGGTCCTGCGTTTTCGGACGAGCTAAAAAATCGCATCCTCGAGCTTCGCCACAGCCACTCGGAAAAATTGCTGGAACCTCTGCACGATGTTTTTGTGCCTTTGAATGAGAACGCCTTTGCGCCTGGCCTGACTGTCATGGAAAATGCGTTATTCGGTAAGGTCAGCCAGATTGGTGGTGCGCGAACCGATGAGGCACGCAAGCTGATCGTCGATGCGTTGGCTGAAAATGGCGCGCGTCCGTTGGTGGTTGAATTGATCTATGATGTGCCGGTTTCACTTGGTGGTCAGAACTTGCCGGCGGTGTTTGCTGAACCCTTGGCCTTTACGCGCGCAACAATCAAAAAGCCGGACATTTTGATCCTGGAAACTGCGTTGGCCAGCTATGACATGGAAACGCAGGTCGCGGTTTACAAAAATCTGCGTGAACTTTTGCCCGAAACTACGGTAATCTACCTGAATGATACATTCGAAAATCCAGATGTTTTCGACATGCATGTCGAAATTCGTCAGGGTCGGGTCGTGACTGGCGAAGGCCCAACCGACGTCGAGGGTGACAGCGCTGCATCTGCCGACCTGAGTCGCAAATTGCGAGCGCTGGAACAAACACCGTTGTTCTCGGGTCTTGACCGCCGTCAGCTCCGCCTGCTGGCCTTTGGTGCGCGTTGGTTCGAGGCCAAGGCCGGCCAGGTGGTGTTTCTAAAGGACGACCAGCCAACCGATGGGGCCTATGTCGTCCTCGAGGGCGAAGCGGGTCTTTATCTGCCGCGTTCGGGCGAGGACGACCAACTTATCATAACCGTTGGCGCTGGTGCTTTGGTCGGTGAGCTCGGATTGATCCGTAAAGAGCCACGGGCCTTGAGCATGGTGGCAGAAACGGACCTGTCCTGTCTGCGAATTGGTGAAGAAGAATTCCTGGCCGTGGTCGAAAATGATGCTGCCACAGCCTTCAAGCTGCTGCAGGTTATCGCAGGATATGTCTCGAACTGATCGGCCTAGGCATCTGGCTCACAAAACAGGCTATAGAGAAGTTCGATCATCTGCGCAGCTTTGCCATCATTCAGTGCGTAATAGATCGTTTTACCATCGCGTCGGGTTTTTACCAGTCCTTCGTCGCGTAAGCGTGCAAGCATTTGGCTGACCGCTGCCTGCCGAAGCTCCAGCAAATCCTCCAACTCTCCAACAGAACGCTCGCCGTTTCCCAGATGGCACAGGATCATCAGGCGACCTTCATGTGCCAGGGCCTTGAGGAATACCGCTGCCCGTGCCGCACTTTCTTTCATATCTGCGGGGGTTTCCCCCGACAAAATTTGAGTGTCGTTATCCTGAGGTCTCACGCAACAACCTAAGATCTACTTCTGGGTCGGATCAATATGCCTTACTTGCCGTCCGATTGTCACCCCTCGACCACAGGAGCGCCGCCCTGAAATGCATTTCCATTTACATAGTCGCAGGGCGCTTCCTGCATCTCTAAGTGCAGACCATCACCTATGTAGGGGTGTGCGCGCGCAAGGTCCTCGTCAACGTCAATACCAAGCCCGGGCTTGGTGGGAGGAGTGACAAAGCCCTCGTTGACGCGGATGCTTCCTTTGATCAGTTGGTCGTGAAACGGCGTTTCGATACTTTCCAGAAGCAACAGGTTTGGAATCGATGCGGCCAGATGAATGTTGGCAGCCCATTCAACCGGGCCCGCATATAGATGCGGCGCCATCTGCGCGTTAAAAACCTCAGCCATGGCGGCGACCTTCTTCATCTCCCAGATACCGCCTGCACGGCCAAGTGCGGGTTGCAGTATTTCGGCGGCGCCTGCGCGCAATACCGCGCCGAATTCGGCCTTGGTCGTCATCCGCTCACCCGTCGCGACAGGTATGCGGACATTGCGCGCCACGCGCGCCATATCTTCAATCATGTCCGGAGGAGTGGGTTCCTCAAACCACAAAGGTGAATAGGGCTCCAGCGCTTGCCCTAGACGAATTGCTCCGGCGGTGTTGAATTGGCCGTGGGTGCCAAATAGCAGGTCGGCCTTGTCTCCGACCGCCTCGCGGATGGCCTTACAGAATGCGACTGACATTGAGATATCCGACATAGCAGGCATATGCCCACCGCGGATCGTGTAGGGCCCGGCCGGATCGAATTTGATAGCTGTGTAGCCGCGTCGAACCATTTCCGCCGCACTTTCACCGGCCTGTTCCGGCGAGGTCCAGAAGTCAGCCAGATCGTGCTGAGGAAGCGGGTAGAGATAGGTATAGGCCCGGATACGGTCGTTCATCCTGCCGCCCAGAAGTGCATAGACCGGTCGGTCCCGATCTTTGCCAAGAATGTCCCAGCACGCGATCTCTAAGCCCGAAAACGCGCCCATGACAGTTAGATCCGGGCGCTGCGTAAATCCGCTGGAGTAGGCACGGCGGAACATCAATTCGATATTCTCGGGATTCTCCCCTTGCATGTGCCGCTCGAACACATCGCGGATGACATGGGTCATAGCATCCGGTCCGACTGAGGATGCATAGCATTCACCCCATCCCACCACACCCGTATCGGTCGAGACTTTGACCAGAATCCAATAACGCCCACCCCAGCCTGGGGCCGGAGGGGCGGTAACGATGACATCGAGATCCTGCAGTTTCATCAGGCGCTCCTTTCAGGGGTTCAGTCGTGGTCGAACATGATCACATTGCGCTTGGCAGCACCGGTCTTGGTATCCTCGATGGCTTCGTTGATCTGTGAAAGGGTCCAGCGACCCGAGATCAATTCGTCCAGTTTCAGCCGCCCCTGTTCATAAAGATCAATCATCCATGGAATATCGCGCTGGATCACGACGTCTCCCATTTTTGACCCAACCATGCCTTGCCCAAGCGCTGCCAAAACAACGGGTTCATAGCTGGACATGTCACCAGAATGCGGCATCCCGATCATGATCGCTTTGCCACCGCGGCCCAGATAGCGCGGGGCCTGGTCATAGGCTGGGATTGCGCCAACGGTAATCAGAACCGCGTCTGCTCCACGCCCGCCAAGCGCTTTATACGCGGCTTTCCACGGCTCCCTGAGGTTGCCCAGAACACCATGCGTCGCTCCGAACTCTTTAGCGATCTCAAGCTTTTCTTCGGTCATGTCGACAGCAACGATACGGCGCGCGCCGGCGATACGTGCGCCTTGAATCGCATTTAGGCCAACCCCACCGGCACCAATCACTACAACATCCTGCCCGGGGCGCAATTCAGCGGCGTTGACGGCTGCACCGACCCCGGTGATCACGCCGCACGAGAGCAGGCTTGCGAGATCCTTTGGTAGTGTTTCGGGAATTCTGACGATCTGACGATGGCTGACCACGACTTTCTCGGCAAATGCACCGCAAGCCATCGCTTGTTCCAATGCGCCCCCGTCTGCGGTTCGTAGCGGTCCTTTGATCGTGTCATAGGGCGTTTCGCAAATTGTGGGTTTTCCCCCAGCGCAAGAGGGGCATGACCCGCACGCACGGATCAGTGTCACGACCACCGGATCACCAACCTTAAAATCGCCCGCACCGTCTCCGACTGCCGAGATTATCCCAGCGGCCTCATGCCCGTAGACGGCAGGTAGGTGACCGCCCCATGCCCCGCTGGCGAATGAGATATCCGAATGGCAGATTGCCACGGCCTCCAGCGTAACTTCTACCTCACCCATTCCAGGTGGCGCGATCAGAATGTCTTCGATGATCAGCGGTTCACCGAACGCCCGGCACACGGCTGCTTTGATGGATTGCATGTTTTTCCCCGTTCCCGTTTGAGCTCACGGTGGCCCGTCCTGGCCTAACCTGCAAGGTGGTTTCCGTCACGTATATGTCGTTGTTATGCCAATGCGGCGCGCGCGTTCATAAATGCAGCAGGCTGTTATCAATCTTTCCGCCTCGCATTCCACAAGAGCCGAACGAATAGCTGGGCCAGTTTTACACCCCGCCTTCGCGGTGATTGCAATCGCTTGTCATCGGGCCCCGGTCACATTCGTTCCGAGATCTGGTGCATCAATCCGGCCAGATGCTCAGGGTGCGAGAAGAACGGTGAATGAGAACTGTCGATGGTCAGGCACATACCGGCGTCTGCGCATCCAGCCATTTCGGCTTGATACTCGGTCGGCACTGTACGGTCATCAGTCGTTCGGATGTATCCTTTTGGGACGCTGGCGAAGTTTTTGCCTGTATCTAATGGTGTCGCTTGCGGCGCGATAGCTTGGGGGCATAAGCGACCAAACGCGTAGGCCACAACCTCATGCGGGCAGTCATGATAAAACAGATCATGAACCCGATCCGGCACAACCGTATACGATAGACCATCAGAAGATTTTTCGACGGCATCACCTATCAGCTGGCGAGGCGCGCGTTTACGCATTTCAATCATGGAAAGCCCGGATTGCGGGACATATGCGCTGAGATAAATTACACCCCGCATGACGTCCGGATCAGCCTCGGCAGCTGCGCTGACGGGATAACCGCCCCAGGAGTGTGCCACGATGATCGATTGTGGTGTTGAGGCTTTCAAAATTGAATCCCGGCACGACTCGAGGGTCACATCCTGAATTGGAGTTGGGTCCGAACCATGGCTTGGCATATCGATAGCGCGGGCAGAATGCCCGAATGTGGTCAATTCCGGAATCAGGTCACGCCAGCACCAGGCACCGTGGCATGACCCGTGGACAAGCAAGAAATCCGCCAACTGTTTCTCCCTCAGATATGGCCGATCTCGATCAGGAAATTGCCAAGCAATTCGGCATATTCCTGCGGGCGCTCGACACATGGCAGATGACCCGCCCGTCGGATCAGTGCAAAGCGCGAGCCAGGTATCAGATCAACCGTTTCACGTACTAGATCGGGCGGAGTCGAACCGTCCTCGCTGCCGGCAATTCCCAATGTGGGCAGCCGCAGGCCGCTAGTGGGCGTATAGAAATCTGTGCCCGAAATTGCGGCACAACACCCCAGATAGCCCTCAACTGGTTGCCGAACCATCATGTTTCGCCACAAGGGCATCTCAGGGCCGGACTGGAAGTGTTTCGAGAACCAACGCTCCATTGTGGCGTCAGCAAGCGCTTCGATCCCACCGGCGCGAACGGTTGCCATACGGTCTTGCCAGATCTTAGGCGTCCCAATCTTGGCAGCGGTATTCGACAGCACCAGTGCGCGGATCTGGTCCATGCGTTTTACCGCCAATCCCTGCGCAATCATACCGCCGATGGACAGGCCGACAAACACGCAGTCTTTTACCTCGAGATGATCCAGCAGTTGTTCAGCATCTCGTACCAAGCTCCCCATTGAGTAGGGGGCGGCCGGTTGGGACGATAATCCGTGTCCGCGTTTATCGAATCTGATGATCCGTAAACCTTTGGGCAGAACGGGTATAATCGGGTCCCAAAGGCGCATGTCGGTACCCAGTGAATTGGCGAATACAATGGGGGCTCCATCGACATCTCCGTCAATTCGATAGTGTAGACTTACGTCTTTCAGGTCAGCGATACGCATGTAATCGGTCCCCGTCTGTTCAGGGTGCCTAATAAAACAAACTCGATCAGATTTTGCACCGATCGCTTCCGATTGTCAGGTAAGGAATTCCAACGCCTGTTCAAATATCTGCGGATCTACATTCCCGCCCGAGGCCACGACGATCACGGTATCCCCTTCAATCTGATCTTTCCGAAACAGCGCTGACGCCAAAGACACCGCTCCACCTGGTTCCAGCACAATCTTGAGGCGCAAAAAGGCGAGGGCCACGGCGTGCAGTGCCTCTTGTTCAGATACTGCAAGTCCGGGGCCGCAAAGCCGTTGAAGAATCGGAAAGGTAATTCGCCCCGGTTGCGGTGTCAGGATTGCGTCGCAGATGTTGCCGGATGAGGCATTGTTGCTCTGGATCACGCCAACCTGCAGAGAGCGTTTAACATCGTCAAACCCCTCGGGCTCACATGGGCGCGCGCGTAGGCCGGGTGCATGAGGTTCCAGAGCCAGTGCAATGCCAGAGGTCAACCCACCTCCGCCGCAACATACGAGGACATCGCCTTCGGTCACGTCAAGCTCGAGCGCCTGACGCGCCAACTCCAATCCCGTCGTACCTTGCCCTGCAATCACTTGCGGCTCATCATAGGGTCGGATCAGCGTCAAACCGCGCTCAGTAGCCAGCGCTTCACCGATGTCTTCGCGGCTTTCGGTTGCACGGTCATAGAGGACCACTTCACCCCCCAGCGCGCGGGTGTTTTCAATCTTCAGCTTCGGCGCATCTGACGGCATGACGATGACCGAAGATATCCCGTGTTGTGCTGCTGCATAGGCAACGCCCTGCGCGTGATTGCCCGAGGAATAGGCGATCACCCCGCGGTTGCGCGCCGCGTCATCCAGCGCAGAGATGGCTGACCACGCGCCGCGAAACTTGAAACTACCGGTGTGTTGCAGGCATTCGGGTTTTACCAATACGCGGCGACCCGCGATTTCATCCAGAAAAGGTGATGACAGAAGCGGGGTCTCGCGCGCGTGCCCCTTCAGCCTGTCGGCTGCGGCTTCGATCATGTCAATGTTGCTCATGTGGCATCCAATATTTGGTGGATAAGGTTGAGGGATTGCAGTTCGTTCAGGAATGGAACGTGACCACGGTCCGGTACTTCGGTTGAGATCAGTTTAGGGTGGCGCGCGTGCATTTCTTGTACTGTGGCAGTGCTCAGCAGGTCGGAATTCGCACCCCGGATAACGCCAGTCGGGATATCGTGCAACGCGTCGAACATAGGCCAGAGGTCAGGAGCGGGCGTGTTTGCCGCCTGTTCGATCAGAGCGTTTCTCAGGGTAGGGTCATAGCGCAGGTCCAGTCCGGTATCGGTCTGGATGTATTGGTTCTCAACCTGCTGCCTCCAGATGTCCAAAGAGATACCTGGGAATTGCGATTCCATCATGACCCCAAGGGCGTGAGCCGCATCGTCGTAGGTTTTTGAGGTTGGGCGGTTGCCGACATAGCCCATGATCTTGGCAATACCACCGAGTTCGATCACCGGACCAACGTCGTTTAGGATCACACCTGCCAGACGGTCAGGATGGCTGGTGGCCAGCGCCATGGCGACCAGCCCACCGCGCGACGTGCCCAACAGGGTCACATTTTCCAAGCCCAGATGATCCAGCAGTTCAACTGCATCCTGCCCCTCGCGTAGAATGTTGTAGTTCATATAGTCCGCATCAAAATCGGATTTTCCGCGCCCGCGATAATCCATCGAAATCATTCGAAGATCCGCCACATGCGGTGCAAGAAATGAAAAGTCTCGGCAATTTCGGGTCAAACCCGCCAGGCAAAGCAGTGGCTGACCTGTACCTGTATCTTCGTAATAGAGGCGCTTGCCGTCCGAAGTGGTGAAATACGCCATCAAAGCCCCGCCAATTGCGGGATCGTTGTCAGGTCAGACAGCACATGGGCAGGTTTCCAGGGCAGGCGGTCCATCGGTTCCCCTGCGCGATTCACCCAAGCGGTAACAAATCCATAACCGCTTGCCCCAGCGGCGTCCCAGCCGTTTGAGCTGACGAACAGCACTTCGTCACGCGCGCAGCCAAACCGGTTTTGCACGAGATCATAGACGCTGGCATGGGGTTTGAAGACCCCGACGCTTTCAACCGACAACACGTCATCAAGCACATCTCCGATCCCAGCAGATTGAACCGCACCATCCAACATAGGAGGCGAACCGTTGGACAGGATGGCCGTCTGCATCCCGCCCGCTTTCAGTGTTTTAAGCATCTCGGGGACCTCAGGATAGGCCTGCAACTCCCAATACAAATCCAGCAGGCGCTGCCGAAGGGTGGTATCCCCTTGCAGGCCAACCGCTTCCAACGCCCAATCCAGCCCATCTTGCGTGACGTCCCAAAAGTCACAGTGCGTATCAGCGACAGCACGCAGCCAAGTGTATTGCAGTTGCTTCAGACGCCAGTGACTGGCCAATTCGGGCCATTTATCCGCCAGCGCCTCGAACCCCTGTTCCGCTGCGGCCTGCCGGGCAGCAGCAGCCACGTCGAACAGAGTGCCATACGCGTCGAATACACAAGTGGTGATAGCCATCCGATCCTCCCCTGATCGGGCGCAGGTAACCACAACCGGTTCCCGGGTTAAAGAGGGCAGGGTTTACAATGCCGTGTCAGCCTCTAGGCTGCGCCGTTCATTTCTTTTCAGGCCGGAGGCCATCATGACCGCAATCAAACAAGGCGACACGGTTCGCATCCACTACACCGGAACTTTGTTGGACGGCAAAGTCTTCGACAGTTCCGAGGGACGCGATCCGCTTGAGTTTGCGGTTGGTTCAGGCCAGATCATCAAAGGGCTTGATGTTGCGTTACCGGGCATGGTGGTCGGTGAGAAGAAGCGCGTCGAAATCGATTGTGTTGACGCCTATGGGCCGATCAATCCGGGCATGCGGCAGCAGATCCCGCGTGAAGGCATCCCGGATGACATTTCGCTTGAACCCGGCACGCAGTTACAGATGCAAACCCCTGACGGTCAGGCACTGCCAGTGACTGTTGTCGAAGTAGATGAGGCGACGGTGACCTTGGATGCAAATCATCAACTAGCGGGGCAAGATCTGGTCTTCGATATCGAAATCGTTTCGATCAACTGACGCTGATTGGATCAAAGGCCCGGGATATGTGACAACAACGGCTCAATCGCATCGCGCACGGGCGGTTGGGTCAGAAACACAAAGGCAATCAGCAGCGATGTGAGAATCAGCAGCAAAAGACGCGCACGTCCGCTTCCTGATTTGCGTTTCAAAGCTGGCGAGCGCGTGTTGCTCGCAAGGATCTGTTCAAGTTTGCTCATATCGTAATCCCTGCGGGGCAAAGATGTTCAAATCTTGGCACCCGCAGGGAAAGATATGGTCACATGGCCTCTGGCTGGGGCATGCCCAGAATATGATACCCGCCGTCGACGCGGATGATCTCACCCGAGGTGTAGCTTCCCGCATCTGAAGCCAGATAAACGGCAGTGCCGCCAACGGCTTCAAGCGTTGCATTTGAACGCATCGGAGCGTTTTGGTCGCAGAACTTGTAGGTTTTGCGCGCTCCGCCGATGGCGGCACCGGCCAGCGTCTTCATAGGGCCGGGTGAGATGGCGTTGACGCGGATGCCGTCGGGGCCCAGATCGTTTGCAAGATAACGGGTCGCGGATTCCAGCGCCGCTTTGGCTACGCCCATGACGTTGTAATTCGGCACCACCTTGTTCGAGCCCTGATAAGTCAGGGTCAGAAGCGTGCCGCCATTGTCCTTCATCAGCGGATAGGCGCGGCGCGCGACCTCGATAAACGAATAGGCCGACACATCCATTGAATGCTTGAAGTTCGCGCGCGTGGTGTTCAGGAAACGACCCGTCAGTTCGTTCTTGTCCGAATAGGCGATAGCGTGGACGACAAAATCGATGGTCGGCCAGCGCTTTCCCAACTCACCAAACGCGCGGTCTAGTGAAGCGTCATCGGTGACATCCGCATCGACCATGAAGTCGCTGCCAAGGCTCTGGGCCAGAGGTTCCAGCCGCTTACCGAACGCCTCGCCCTGATAGGTGAAAGCCAGTTCAGCGCCCGCCTCGTGCATGGCTTTGGCGATGCCCCATGCAATCGAGCGGTCGTTTGCCACGCCCATGATCAGGCCGCGTTTGCCCTTGAGAATATCCGACATCTTGTTCACCCGTTATACTTCGACAGAACCATGGATCCGTTGGTGCCGCCAAAGCCGAAGCTGTTGGTCATCACGCTGTCCAGGCCTGCATTTTCAACTACTTGAGTTGCAATTTCACCGGGCAGGATGCCTTCGGCAAGTGTGTCGACATTGATCGACGAAGTAATGAAATCATGTTCTAGCATCAGCAGACAGAAGATCGCCTCAAGCGCGCCAGCCGCGCCCTGCGCGTGACCAGTCATCGATTTGGTCGATGAAATCGGAGGGACATTGCCTTCGCCAAAGATACGGCGCACCGCTTCGACTTCTCCGACGTCGCCAACCGGGGTCGAGGTGCCGTGGGCGTTGATGTATCCGACCTTGCGGTCTTCGGGCACGGTCGACAGCGCCAGACGCATCGCGCGCTCGCCACCTTCTCCAGAAGGGGCCACCATATCGTGCCCATCCGATGTAGCGGCATAGCCGGTCACTTCGGCATAGATTTTCGCACCACGCGCCAGCGCATGTTCGAGGTCCTCAAGAACTACGATGCCGCCACCACCGGAAATCACAAATCCATCGCGGTTCTGATCGAATGCGCGCGAGGCTTTGTCGGGCGTGTCGTTATATTTGGACGACATCGCACCCATCGCGTCGAACAGGCAGGAGAGCGTCCAGTCCAGTTCCTCTCCGCCGCCCGCGAACATTACATCTTGCTTGCCCAGCATGATTTGTTCCGCAGCGTTGCCGATGCAATGCAGCGACGTCGAACAGGCCGAAGTGATCGAGTAATTGATGCCCTTGATCTTGAACGCGGTCGCAAGGTTCGCTGAAATCGTCGAGCACATGCATTTAGGCACTGCAAACGGGCCGATCCGTTTGGTCGCGCCGGTTTTCAGCACGGTTTGGTGTGCGGTCAGCATCGCGCTGGTCGAAGGTCCGCCCGAACCCGCGACCAGACCCGTGCGCGGATTGACGACCTGATCTTTGGTCAGCCCGGCATCAGCGATGGCCTGGCTCATCGCGATATGGGCATAAGCTGCGCCCGGTCCCATGAACCGCAGCGTGCGCTTGTCGACGTGATCTGCCACGTCGATTTTCAGCGATCCGGCGATCTGGCTGCGAAAGCCATGTTCGACCATCTGTTCGTTGGCCTCAATGCCGGATTTGCCTGCTTTCAGCGAGGCAAGCACCTCTTCAGCGTTGTTCCCGATCGAGGACACAACCCCCAAACCGGTGACGACTACTCGACGCATGTGCGTACTCCTTGTTTCGGCCGGTCAGGCTCAGGCGTCTGACAGAACGACCTTCATGTCCTTGACGTCGTATATCAATTCACCATCGGCTTCGACGATGCCATCTGCCACACCCATCGTCAGACGGCGCGTTTGGATCGCTTTTTTGAAATCAATTTTATAGGTCAGCATCTTCCGGTCCGGGCGTACCATCCCGGTAAGCTTGACCTCACCGACGCCAACGGCCATGCCACGGCCTTGCCAGCCGCGCCAACCGAGGTTGAAGCCGGTCAGTTGCCACAGACCGTCCAAGCCCAGACAGCCGGGCATGATCGGGTTGCCGGGGAAATGGCAGTCAAAGAACCAAAGGTCGGGTTTAATATCAAATTCGGCCAGTACATGGCCTTTGCCATGCGCACCACCATCGCCCGAGATATCGGTGATCCGGTCCATCATCAGCATCGGCGGGGCGGGCAACTGCGCGTTGCCAGGGCCAAAAAGCTCGCCGCGGGCGCATTTCAGCAGATCGTCCTTGTCAAAACTGCTTGGGAATTGGGCCATTCTGCCGCCTCTCCTGCCTGGGTCTGTTCGTTATATCTGGTCTCGTCTAGCACCCGTTTGCAAGGTCCTGCAAGACCAGCACGCCATATCATGCCGTGACACGTATACTTCTTGCGAATGAATTTCATTTGAAATTGCAGGTCGGGCGCACTTATATTAAGGGCAGCAAAACACAGGTATCGGATTCATGACACCTCAGAGCCGTGACATCGCTGCAAATTGGTTGGTTGACGCAGGTTTGCGCCCCACGCGCCAAAGGGTTGCTTTGGCCGAATTGCTTGTGGGTGACGGGTTGCATCGTCATGTGACCGCAGAAAGCCTGTTTGAATCCGCAAAAGCCAAAGGTGACGCGGTTTCGCTGGCGACCGTATACAACACATTACGCGCGTTCTGCGATGCCGGGGTTCTGCAGGAAATCACTGTGGACGGATCCAAAAGCTATTTCGACACCAATACGCACGACCATCCGCATTTCTATTGGGAAGACGAAAGCCGCCTAAGCGATGCGCCGTCAGACCAATTGGTGATTCAGCAACTGCCGGAAGCGCCTGAAGGCGTCGAAATCGCATCGGTCGATGTGGTGATCCGCTTGCGGAAGAAATAACCGCTAATCCTTTCGCAACAGCGTAACCAATGCATGTTCGGCCTGCGTGATCAGTGGATCAGTAGGCCCCGTGCCATGCCGCGCCAAAACGACGGATTCGGTTGCGTCCGGATCGATGATCGGCAGGCTTACCAGGCGGACCTGATCATAGCTGAAGCCGCTTTTAGGGCTGGTATAACTTATCCCGATACCTTCCCCATGAGCAGCCAGACTACGCGAAAGCTCGAGTGATTCCGCCCGGTGCGAGATTGTGGGATTCAGACCTTTGCGTCTGAAGAGCGCGAGCACATGTTGCGCGGACAGACCCTCTTTGGACAGAATCAATGGATGTGCCGCGAGCTCGGTTAGGGTCACCTGCTCGGCCCTCGCCAGTGTATGATCGGGTGAAAGCAGTGCATGTGGCGTGCTGTCGAACAGCTTCTTGCACAAAAAACCGGCGTCCATGCCCAGATCATACGTAAACGCAAAATCATATCTGCCATCGATCAGGCCGGAAATCAGACCTTCGAACGTTTCAACCCCGTGTGTCAGGACGACATCGGGCAAGGACTCTCGCAGACGGTGCAGAGACTGGGCCAGAAGAAATGGGGCCAGATCGACGAAGCATCCCAGGCGCAATCTGTTCTCGCCGGTTAGCGGCTGCTTTGACTGTTCTAACAGGGCTGCTCGGTTCAACAAGGTTTCGGCTTCTTCGATAAACTTGCGGCCTTGCGGGGTTAATGCCATCGCGGCACCCCGCCTTCGGGCAAAGAGTGGATATCCCAAATGTGATTCGACCCGGGTCAGTGCATTGGACAAGGCGGGTTGCGAGACGTTCAGGTGCTGTGCTGCCGCAGACAGGCTGCCATGTCGACCAATGGCGCAGACATATTCGTATTGGCGCAGAGTGAGATATAACATCAAGTTAACACCTAAATCGAAAGATATGATTTGAACAGAGGGCTCATTCATGCGCAGATCGGGCGACAAATCCAAGGAGACCGCGATGACTCACCCTCTTGTTTCCCAAGCCATAATTGACGACTTCCAGACGGACGGTGTTGTGTTGGTCAAAGGTCTGTTCGCCGATCACATTGAAACCCTGCGGGCTGGGGTTGCGGCAAATATGGATGAACCGGGTCCCTATGCGTCAGAGAACAAGAAAGACGGTGAGACTGGCCGTTTTTTTGACGACTATTGCAACTGGTCTCGTATCCCGCAGTTTCGTGAAGTGATCGAAACATCCCCTGCTGCCGAAGTTGCAGCCGACCTTATGCAATCGCAATCCGTGCAGATGTTCCACGACCATGTACTGGTGAAGGAGCCCGGAACCTCAATGGCGACTCCGTGGCATCAGGATGGGCCATACTATTTTGTCGATGGCCAACAAAATATAAGCTTCTGGTCTCCACTGGACCCGGTGAAACAAGCGACCTTGCGTTGCGTCGCCGGTTCGCACCGCTGGGAAAAAGAAGTGCTGCCTACTCGCTGGGTCTCGGAAGAAGGGTTCTTTCCTGATGAGGGGCAATACATGCCGATCCCGGACCCGGATGCCGAGGGTATGAAGATTGTGGAGTTTGAAATGGAGCCCGGTGACGCCGTGGCCTTCAATTATCGCACGCTACACGGGGCCCGAGGCAATACTTCTGACAGTCGGCGCAGGGCCTTCTCGCTGCGGTTGGTTGGTGATGACGCGCGTTATGTTGAACGTCCGGGGCGGACTTCGCCGCCATTTCCGGGGCATGACATGGTGCCGGGGCAACGGCTGCGCGAGGACTGGTTTCCGGTTCTGTTGCAGCGTTAGGACCTAGAACCACTGGCCCGATTCAATCAGGCCCAGATCCAGCAACTGGCGCGAATCCCACTCGAACGGAGTTGAATGGTTCCAGCAGAAGTCAGAGATATCGTACGTCGACCCGGCGTTCGTCTTCAACGCCTTGGCCGCACGGAAGGAGCAGATCGCGGCGGTCAGGTTGTTGTGCCAAGGGCATGCGTAGGTGTTGTATTCCGCCTCGTTGAACGTGTGATCCGGCAGAAGCTTCAGATCGGATTTTGCTTTAAACAGCGAAATCCGATCGATGCGGCGCCGTTCATAGGGGATATGATCTTCGAACCGCCAGCGGAGGCCACCGGACATATCCAGCTGCCGCTCTAGCGGCTTGCCAGATGCATCATGCCGCGTGTGGGCGTAGTATCCGGTCTTGTCCAGCATTGCTTGATCAGGGGCCACGCCGTTGGGAAAGGCCGTCAGATCGTTCGCATACAGATCGATCACATGGGTCAACATCGCCTGACGCCGCTCTTCTGAATGGAAGGCGAGCAATTCGCCAACCGAGCGGGTCTCGCAGAACGGATAGAACAGGTATTCCGCGTTGTAGCAGTAGTATATCCAGACGCCTTGCGTGGCTTGGATGATCCGGTTTACGGCGTCAAAAACGACTGTTCTGGGCGCGCATGTCATCACAACCCGGTAGACCCTCTCGCTCAGATCATCGTCGATCGCAAATTCCTGTGGCAGGAACGCGATCACCGATTTGAACCCCAGTTTTAGGTGGTGATGCAGCGTGCTTTCCAATTCGACTTCATCTTCGGCGAAGATCAGCGCTATAGGGCCCTTGTTCAGGGCCTCACCGCCGGATTTCAGAAGGTGATCAAGGGAATCGTACTGCATCGTTGGCTTTGTTTCCGCCTCGCTGGAAATTCCCGCCAAATTCGGGTAATTGCGCCAGCATTGCAAGCGGCGTTCGATACGTATAGACGACGCCGACCCAGCGACTGCAAAGGCCAACCCATGTCTGAACCGAAAAAGCTGTTTATCAAGACCTATGGCTGTCAGATGAACGTCTATGACAGTGAACGCATGGCCGAAGCGCTGGGCGGGCAGGGGTATGTCGAGACCAAGTCGGCCGATGATGCGGATATGATCCTTCTTAATACTTGCCACATCCGTGAAAAGGCAGCTGAGAAAGTCTATTCCGAACTGGGCCGGTTCAAGGGTCTGAAAGCAGACAAGCCGGATTTGAAGATTGGTGTCGCGGGTTGCGTAGCCCAGGCCGAGGGCGAAGAGATTATGCGCCGTCAGCCTCTGGTCGATCTGGTGGTGGGTCCGCAAAGCTATCACCGCCTGCCTGAGATGGAGGCGAAGACGCGCGCGGGTGAAAAGGCGCTGGATACCGATTTCCCCGAAGAAGACAAATTCGAGAAGCTCAAGAACCGTCCCAAAGCGAAGCGCGGCCCGACTGCTTTTCTGACCGTGCAGGAAGGCTGTGATAAATTCTGTGCATTCTGCGTGGTGCCCTATACCCGCGGGGCCGAGGTCAGCAGGCCTGCAGACCGCATTATTCGTGAGGCGCAGGATCTGGTCGAACGCGGCGTGCGCGAGATCACGTTGCTGGGGCAGAACGTAAATGCCTATCACGGGGCTGGGCCGAATGGGGACATGACCCTTGCGGGCCTGATCTGGGAGTTGAACAAGGTCGATGGGTTGGAGCGCATCCGCTTTACCACCTCGCACCCGAACGACATGGACGATGCGCTGATCGAGGCACATGGGACCTGCGAAAAACTGATGCCTTATCTGCACCTGCCGGTGCAGTCGGGATCGGACAAAATTCTGAAACGCATGAACCGCAGTCATACGGCTGAAAGCTATCTGCGATTGATCGAACGCATCCGCGAAGCGCGGCCCGATATTCTAATGTCCGGCGATTTCATCGTAGGCTTCCCCGAAGAGACAGATGAGGATTTTCAGGCTACTCTGGATTTGGTGGAAGAGGTCAAATACGGCTACGCGTATTCATTCAAGTATTCTACCCGCCCCGGTACGCCTGCGGCAGAACGGCCACAGGTCGATGCCGAAGTGGCAGACGAGCGTCTGCAACGGTTACAAGCCTTGATTACACGTCATCAGCGAGTGATTCAGGATTCCATGGTTGGCAAAACAGTCAGTGTCCTCTTTGAGAAAACTGGGCGTCAACCGGGCCAGATGGTTGGAAAATCCGAGTATCTTCACGCGGTTCACGTTTCGGATGCAGATGTGGCACGTGGAGATTTACGTAAGGTAAGGATCAAATCCTCTGGCGCGAACTCGCTGGGCGGCGACGTGATTTAATCCAATATACGGATGCTGCAAGGGTTCCTTCCGACCAAATTTAACCCTTGATTTATGACTTGGAACTATGCTCCGAGAGAGGCCAGATTTCTCGGGTGTGGGTATTGCGGCCTACGAAACTGTTGACCCGAAGAGGCAAGCCATGATGGCGGAGGGTACGAGTAGTGAGCTGGATATGTTTTCCAAAATCGAAGATGTCCCGCGTTTTGACGGCCCTCTTATTGATGTTATCTTGCGCTGCTCCGACTTTGGCTGGGGATGTGACCGGGGAAGTCACTGAACCTGACGTGATTTCGTCCGAACGATATGCCAGCGATATCCGGGCGTTTTATCTGGGGGTGAGCGCCAGTCGTGCAACGGGTGGTTCCGATGAGTTTGGCTTGCAGGTCAATGGCGGCTCAGTTTTCGGGATCGGAGAGGTCAGTACCGACGGCAACTTTGCCGGGTTTCGCGGGGGTTGGCGCGGGATTTTGCCTGCGAGAGGCGGGCGCGACTATGTCTATGGTCTGGAAGTCGGCTACGACTTTGGCACTCTGGACGGAAGCACGTCGGGACAGATCGGCGGAACACCCGTCAGCGGCAGATCTGCGATTTCCGATGTATTCTCGATCCGCCTTCGAAATGGACTTACAAACCGCAGCAAGAGTGTCCTTTACTTCGTTACAGTGGGCTATGTGCGTGGTGATATCACAACGTCGGCTTCTGTGACCGAAGTGGGTGGGACTACCCGCTTTGAAGACGTTGATCGACGTCAGGGTTTTTCTGCCAGCCTGGGTGCCGAGCATAGACTGAATGACGATTGGTCGATTACAGGTGAGCTCGAATATCTGCAGTTCGAATCAAAAACCGTAGAACTGGGCCCTTCTTTCAGCACCAAATCGACGCCAAGCTACCGCGGATTGCGGATCGGATTGAATTATACATTCTGAACCATTCGCAAAAACTGATATTTTATGCGCAACAACGGCGTTGATCGGCGCATTTGTCATCCCGTTTGCAAAAAACGAAACTGCGCCTTGCGTCCACCTCAATATGTTGTCTACGCTCGGGGTGAAACGCCAAGACAGGAGAACGGATTGGCCATCGGTGCCCTGACCCCACCGCAAGAAGATATGCCCCAGCGTGAGGCGCTTGTTGAGTTCCCAGACAACAGACTACTAATCGATTTGTGCGGCGAATATGACCGTAACCTGACCGATATCGAGCAAAAGCTTTCGGTGCAGATCGTGCGGCGTGGAAATCAGTTGGTCGTGCTGGGTGATGAAGAATCGCAAAAGCAGGCCATTGAAGTGCTGCAGGCGCTCTACACTCGGCTTGAAGGTGGGCGAGATGTCGAGGCAGCAGATGTCGATCGCGAGTTGCGCATGGGCACTTCCGAGGCCGGAACTGGTACACGGGATGGTGACCAGCTTGAGATGTTCAAGGGCGGAACGGTCGAAATCAAAACCCGTAAGAAGCTGGTTGAGCCGCGGACAGACGCCCAGAAGGCATATGTTCAGTCGCTCTTTAACAATGAGCTGGCCTTTGGAATCGGCCCCGCAGGTACGGGTAAAACTTATCTGGCTGTTGCTGTGGGTGTGTCGATGTTCATCGGAGGCCATGTGGACCGGATCATTCTCAGCCGTCCAGCGGTAGAGGCCGGCGAAAAGCTGGGTTACCTGCCCGGTGACATGAAGGATAAAGTCGATCCCTACATGCAGCCGCTTTATGATGCGCTGAATGATTTCCTCCCGGGCAAGCAGCTGGCCAAGCTGATCGAAGAAAAACGGATCGAAATTGCGCCTCTGGCGTTTATGCGTGGGCGGACGCTGGCAAATGCCTTTGTCGTGCTGGACGAGGCGCAAAATGCCACCACCATGCAAATGAAAATGTTCCTGACCAGACTTGGCGAAGGCAGCCGCATGGTGATCACCGGAGACCGGTCACAGGTCGATTTGCCGCGCGGTGTGCAATCGGGTTTGGCGGATGCGGAAAGACTGCTGAAGACGATCCCGAATATCAGTTTCAATTATTTCACGTCGAAAGATGTCGTGCGCCACCCGCTTGTCGCCGCCATTATTGAGGCGTATGAGGCCGACTCGGGCCGCGAAACGGGGTGAAACCCAAGGTTCCGATGGGTTTTGGAGCCTTGGAGAGCCGGTATGATTCTGGATGTAACGATCGAAGACGAGCGCTGGAGGGAATTGGAGCCGCTGGCGCAACGCGCACTCATTGAAGTTCTTGATTATTGCGGTCTCAAATCGGATCTCTGCGAAATCAGCTTGTTGGGTTGTAACGATGAACGGATCGCAGTTCTGAATGCCGAATTCCGGGAAAAACTGAAGCCGACAAATGTTCTAAGCTGGCCTGCCGAAGATTTATCCCCTGATCAGCCTGGGGGCATACCAATGTTGCCCGAGCCCGATTTCACTGGGGAAATCGCATTGGGAGACATTGCGATTTCATATGACACCTGCGCGCGTGAGGCCATCGCAGCGGGTAAATCAATGGAAGATCATGTGACCCACTTGATAATTCACGGCACGTTACATTTGTTAGGATACGATCACATTCGTGACCTCGACGCCACTTTGATGGAACGGGTTGAGATCGAAATACTTGGCAAACTGGGTATAGATAACCCATATAATGTATGACAGGGGCAGCATTGCCCGATCATTTGGAACAGGATAATGGGCGATACAGACGGCAGTTCTAGGGCAGCGCAAGGCGCGCATTCACAGAACAGCAACACGGATAGCGATGAAAAAGGCGGGCTTTTATCCCGGATATTCGACGCATTTTCACCTCCGGGCGATGAAGCCAGTCAGGTGAACGGGGCTAAGGTCACGGATTCACAACCGAGGGGTATGATCAACCTGCGCAGAATGCGGGTCGAAGATGTCGCGATACCCACGGCCGAGATTATCTCGGTTCCCTCGACAACACCCAAGGACGAGTTGGCGCAAATTTTTCGCGATAGTGGATTGTCGCGAATCCCTGTGTACGAGGGAACGCTCGACACGCCACTGGGCTTTGTCCACCTCAAGGATTTCGCGCTGACCCATGGATTTAATGGCAACTCGTCCGAGTTTGATTTGACGTCAATGCTAAGGACCTTGCTGTTCGTTCCGCCCTCGATGCCGATTGGCGTACTTTTAACCAAGATGCAAACTGAACGTCGTCATATGGCGCTGGTCATTGACGAATACGGTGGTGTCGACGGCCTGTTGACCATCGAAGACCTAATCGAACAGGTTGTGGGCGAAATTGCCGACGAACATGACGCCGATGAAGATCAGCTTTGGATACAAGAAAAACCGGGCTGCTACGTGGTTCAAGCTCGGGTTCCGCTTGAAGATTTCGAAGCCGAAATTGGTCGTTCATTGACCAGCCACGAAGATGTGGACGAAGAAGAGATCGACACCTTGGGCGGTTTGGTCTTCATGCTATCCGGGCGCGTCCCGGCGCGTGGTGAGGTGGTATGCCACCCCGAAGGTCCTGAATTCGAAGTTCTTGACGCAGACCCACGCCGCATAAAGCGGTTGCGCGTCATGTTGCCGGATATCGCTGCATGAATCCTGCCCAGGGGTGGCCCTATTGGTTGCGGTTGCTGCTAGCGGCATCCTTGGGAATCGTGGCTGCTTGTGGGCTTGCCCCGTTGGGTTTTTGGCCAGCGGCATTGGTGGCGCTGATCCTGCTTACTCCATTGTACTTGAACTCTGAAACATCCCGCCGCGCGGCTTTGCTGGGGTGGGTGTTCGCCACCGGGTATTTTGCCCATGCGCTAAACTGGATCATCGAACCATTCTTGGTTGACGCAGAACGCCATGCCTGGATGGCACCCTTTGCACTGATCTTCTTGTCAGGCGGGTTGGCATTGTTCTGGGCGCTGGCCTTTGGAGTTGCAAAACGCATCGATGGATCGCCGATCTTGCAGGGTATGCTACTGGCTTTGACGCTCTCTCTGGCCGAGTTTGCGCGGGGTTACATACTAACAGGGTTTCCTTGGGCGGGTATTGCCCAGATCTGGGTGGATACGCCTTTTGCTCAACTCCTGTCGCTGATAGGACCTTATGGCTTGGGCGCGCTGACGCTGATTGCGACTTTGCCACTCGGTGCAGCCATCGCCAGTGATCGGACTCCCCGCGGTCTGGGGATGCCAATCTTTGTGCCTGCGGGGTGCGCTGTATTGGCTCTGGCTTACGCCGCGAACCGGCCGTCGGTTGAATACACCGGCCGTATCGTGCGGCTGATACAGCCTAATGCTCCACAGCACCAAAAGTGGGACCCGGAATATGCACCCCTGTTTTTTGCCCGCCAACTTGAATTCACGGTAGCCGAGCCCAGGCCAGATCTGATTGTCTGGCCAGAAACTTCGGTTCCGGCGTGGCTTGGCAGTGCGCAGCCCTATCTTTCAGCAATTGGTGAAGCGGCGCAGGGTACGCCTGTTTTTCTAGGTATCCAGCGTGCTGACGGACGGCAGATCTATAACTCGATGATCTATTTGAATGGAGATGGTCAACAGGCAGGGCTGTATGACAAACACCACCTGGCCCCATTCGGAGAATATGTGCCCTTTGGTGAATTGATGGCGCGGTTTGGAATTCACGGAATGGCGGCAACCACGGGAAGTGGTTTCAGCGCTGGGCCGGGCGCTGCCCTGATGGATGCAGGAGGGCTTGGGAAAGCTCTGCCGCTGATCTGTTATGAGGCCGTATTCACACAAGATGTTCTGTCCGCGCCGGGCCGGGCAGATTTTCTGTTGCAGATCACTAACGATGCGTGGTTCGGGACTCGCTCCGGTCCGTATCAGCATCTTGCACAGGCACAGATGCGCGCTATCGAGCAGGGTCTGCCGATGTTGCGCTCGGCCAATACCGGTGTTTCTGCGATGATTGACCCTTTGGGGCGAATTACTGACGCGTTGCCGCTTGGGCAGGCTGGGTTTATCGATGCCGAATTGCCGCAGCCCCAAGCCGCGACGATATATTCCCGGATCGGGGACAAACCTGTGTTTTTCCTTCTATTAGCAGCTTGGGCGTTGCTCTGGCGTCATACCCGTAGGTTCAACGATCAAATACCGATTGACCCTACCTGACTGCGCGCGTATTCGGTCAATTGCCCTTCACAACGGCTTCCTGACGTGATGGGAAAATCTTAATGGAGCACATTTATGTCCCGACAGAATTACACTTTTACTTCGGAGTCCGTATCCGAAGGACACCCTGATAAGGTCTGCGATCGTATTTCCGATGCGGTGCTAGACGCCTTCCTGCGTGAAGAGCCAGAAGCCCGCGTTGCGTGCGAAACTTTTGCCACAACGGACCGTGTGGTCATCGGTGGCGAAGTGGGATTGTCGGATCAGGACAAGCTCCACGATTACATGGCGCATATCGATGATATCGCGCGCGCCTGCATCAAAGATATCGGATACGAGCAAGACAAGTTTCACCACGAAACCGTCGAGGTGACCAACCTGCTGCACGAACAGTCGGCTCATATTGCGCAGGGCGTCGACGCCGCTGACAACAAAGACGAGGGCGCAGGCGATCAGGGTATCATGTTCGGGTACGCCACGACCGAGACACCTGCGCTGATGCCAGCTCCGATCCAGTATTCGCATGCAATCCTTCGGCGTCTGGCCGAAGTTCGTAAGAACGGAACCGAGCCCGCGCTGGGTCCGGACGCGAAATCGCAGCTGTCGGTCATCTACCGGGATGGCAAACCAGTTGGTGTCAGCTCAATCGTGCTGTCCACTCAGCATCTGGATGAGGCGCTGACCTCGGATGATATCCGCCAGATTGTCGAGCCTTACATTCGCGAAACCCTGCCCGATGGCTGGCTGACCGCACAGACTGAGTGGCATGTAAACCCCACCGGCAAGTTTGTTATCGGCGGGCCGGACGGCGATGCGGGGCTGACCGGACGCAAGATCATCGTTGACACCTATGGTGGCGCTGCGCCGCATGGCGGCGGTGCGTTCTCAGGCAAAGACCCGACCAAGGTTGACCGTTCGGCTGCTTATGCTGCCCGCTATCTGGCTAAGAACGTGGTCGCTGCAGGCATGGCGGAACGCTGCACCATTCAGTTGAGCTATGCGATCGGTGTCTCCAAACCCCTGTCGATCTATGCCGACACACACGGGACAGGCCAGATCGCTGACGCGGTTATCGAGAAGGCTGTCGGTCAAGTCATGGACCTGACACCACGCGGCATTCGCGAGCATCTGCAACTGAACAAGCCGATATATCAGCGTACTGCAGCCTATGGCCATTTCGGACGCGAACCCGATGCAGATGGCGGATTCAGCTGGGAGCGCACCGATTTGGCCGACGCTCTAAAGCAGGCTGTCTGAGCGCCGTTCACCTATTCAAAAAATACGCCGGAGGTGTGGGGGCCAGCCCCCAACCTCCACCCTTGCCTCAGGCACGAGTCAGCAGTATGGGCACGGGCATGAGCAACCAGACCCCTCAACGCCCCCGCAGGAACTTTTATGGCCGCTTCAAGGGCAAGACCTTGAAGCCCAGTCAAAAGACTTATCTTTCAGAAGATCTGGCCGCCCTGTCTCCAGGCGCGGTAGATTGGGACACCAACCCAGAACGCACCGCTTTGGACCTAGAGGGCCTGTTCGGTGGCAAGCCTGTCTGGCTCGAAGTCGGATTTGGCGGTGGCGAGCATTTGGTGCATCAGGCGCAAAACAATCCCGGTATCGGCATTATCGGGGCAGAGCCCTACATCAATGGTGTCGCAATGTTGTTGGGCAAAATTCGTAAGGCTGGTGCCGAAAATCTCGCTGTGCACCCTGGCGATGCGCGGGATCTGTTTGATGTGCTACCCGAGGCCAGCATCTCTCGCGCCTTTCTGCTCTACCCTGATCCGTGGCCGAAAACACGTCATCATCGGCGCAGGTTCGTGACCCCTGAACATCTGGAACCTCTCGCGCGTGCATTGAAACCGGGGTCGATATTTCGTGTTGCCACCGATATCCCCGACTATGTGCGCCAGACTCTTGAAGAGGTACCGCGTGCCGGTTTCGAGTGGCTGGCCGAGCGCCCTGCTGACTGGCGCGAGCCTTGGGATGACTGGATTTCCACCCGCTACGAACAAAAAGCCCTACGCGAGGGGCGTACCCCACATTATCTGACCTTCCGACGCAAAGACTGATTGCCGCTGGACCAACCGGCCCCAATTCGCTAATCGGCCTGAGGACTGATAGCGAAAACAGGAGCCCCCATGTCCGGACACGGCACGCCCATCCCGATGACGTCGCATCCATGCGGCCCGCTGACCGGCACGGCAGAGGTGCCTGGCGACAAATCAATCTCGCACCGGTCCCTGATCCTGGGGGCGATGGCTGTTGGCGAAACCAGGATTTCGGGCCTGCTTGAGGGCGAGGATGTGCTGGACACGGCCAAGGCCATGCGGGCCTTCGGGGCCGAAGTTACGGATCACGGAGGCGGCGAATGGTCGGTGCACGGCGTAGGCGTAGGCGGCTTTGCGGAACCCGATCAGGTGATCGATTGCGGGAACTCGGGCACCGGTGTGCGCCTGATTATGGGAGCAATGGCAACCTCTCCGATAACGGCGACCTTTACCGGGGATGCCAGCCTGAACAAGCGTCCGATGGCTCGGGTCACCGACCCTCTGGCGCTTTTCGGCACGCAATCTGTCGGCCGGGATGGTGGACGCCTGCCGATGACCATAGTTGGCGCTGCGGACCCCATCCCGGTTCGTTACGAGGTGCCTGTGCCATCGGCTCAGGTGAAATCCGCTGTTCTGCTGGCAGGGCTGAATGCTCCCGGCAAGACCGTGGTAATCGAGAAAGAGGCAACCCGTGATCATTCCGAACGGATGCTGGCCGGGTTCGGCGCAGAAATCACCGTCGAGGATACCGACGAGGGTCGAGTGATTACCCTGACCGGGCGTCCAGAATTGAAGCCGCAGGTCATTGCGGTGCCGCGTGACCCATCTAGCGCAGCCTTCCCGGTATGTGCCGCACTGATTACCCCCGGATCGGATGTTTTGGTGCCGGGCATCGGATTAAACCCCACGCGTGCAGGTTTGTTTACAACGCTACGCGAGATGGGTGCGGATCTGACCTATGAGAACGAGCGCGAAGAGGGTGGTGAGCCCGTTGCGGATCTGCGGGCAAAATACTCGCCGAATATGAAGGGAATTTCCGTCCCACCAGAACGCGCTGCCTCGATGATTGACGAATACCCTGTGCTGTCCGTTGTTGCCGCCAATGCAACCGGCACAATGATGATGAGCGGCGTCAAAGAGTTACGCGTCAAGGAAAGTGACCGGATCGATGCAATGGCGCGTGGCCTGCGCGCGAATGGCGTGACGGTAGACGAGGGTGACGATTGGTGGTCAGTCGAGGGCCTGGGCATTGGTGGTGTTCCCGGCGGCGGCATTTGTGAGAGTTTCCTCGATCACCGCATTGCCATGTCTTTCATGGTGATGGGTATGGGCGCGAAAAAGGCGGTTTCGGTAGATGATGGTGGTCCGATTGCAACTTCGTTCCCGATCTTTGAGCCGTTGATGACGGGTTTGGGTGCCAAGCTGCTTCGCGACAACCGGCCCGTCTGATGCTCGAGCAGCGGTATACGGTTGCGATCGACGGCCCTGCTGCGGCAGGTAAGGGCACGATCTCGAAGGCGGTAGCCTCGCATTTTGGGTTTGCCCATCTGGATACTGGATTGCTTTACCGAGCGGTTGGACGACGCATGCTGCAAGGTGAAGAGCCTGTTACGGCGGCGCAATCTCTAACCGCAGAAGAGTTGGGTCAAGGTGACCTTCGTACGGCCGAGATCGCAAAGGCGGCCTCAAAAGTGGCTGTTATACCCGAGGTTCGCAGCGCACTGGTTGATTTCCAACGTGCCTTTGCGCGACGTGTCGGAGGCGCAGTTCTTGACGGGCGTGATATTGGAACCGTTATTTGTCGGGACGCCGAGGTCAAACTGTTCGTCACGGCCAGTGCCGAAGTGCGCGCGGAACGGCGATATCTGGAGCTTGCAGCCAAAGGCGATGATGTCTCGCGCGAACAGGTGCTGGCAGACGTCAAAGAACGCGATGCCCGTGACGCTGAACGCAGCATTGCACCGATGAAGCCCGCAGTTGATGCTGTGCTGCTGGATACCTCGGACCTGAGTGTCGATGCTGCACTGGCCCGTGCGATCGAAGTCATCGAAATGACCCTGCCTAAAGCATAATCGCCTTCAGGCAGGGCCAATTCCTTACAGCTCGCCTACAGCGATGCTTTTGATGTTGGCCCACTGATCATCGGCGGTTTTTGCTGTCCCGGTGACGTCTTTCAGGAAAGATGCACGGGTGTCTGCGTTCAGGAACAAGAACAGCTTTCCGTCGGCAACCAGATATTGATCCGGGTCGCCGTCAAATTTCTTTCCGACCGAAACACCGAATGAGCAATATCCGCCGTGTTGAGGCAAGTATGCTGCTGGGTTGGCCTCAAACGCTTCAAGGTTTGCTGCACTGGTGAAATAGTAGGACGCGCCGTCATAGGTCGCTGTATGGGTTGCAAAACCCTCGACCGGATTGCCGTCATTCACCAGGGCCACCAGATCTACACCATGTACCGCCAATGGAGCGCCAGCAGCAGAGATACCCTTTGAGACGTTTATTTCATCCGCAGCAAATGCAGGGGCAGTTAGGGCAAGTGTCATCGCAAGGGCCGTAAGGGCAAGAGATTTCATTTGGTTATTCCTTTCCATTTGGTTCTTGGCCGCAACAGTCGTCGGCCGATGGGGTGAAAATAGGAAAGGCTTTTCGGACGTGTAATCGCCGATAGGACGCAAAGTATTGCAGATCGTCCTAACCGATGCATGATATGTGATAAGTGTTCACAGAGCTTTGTTTGGTTCGTCAAAGCTGAACGTCATATTGTCGTTTCTATATCTGTAGGAGGCGCCACATGATCCGAATAGTTCTGTTTCTGGTGTTAACAGCCACCGGCATCGCTGCTCAGGAAGCTGAAACCCCGTCTCCGATCAATGAACCCCCGATGACCTACGAACGTCTGGGTAAAATCCTGTTTGCACTGGATCCCGAGGCGCAACCCCACGGGCCTGGTTTTGAACTGACGATCTCGGAGGTGCGCGTATTTGTTGTGACGGATATCAATGCGGACCGTATGCGCGTGATGGTTCCGATCCGACCTGCAGACGGTCTGAGTCAGGCTGACATGCAACGGATGATGCAGGCCAATTTCGATACGTCATTGGATGCGCGATATGCGATCGCGAACGGTAGGGTTTGGGCGGTGTTCTTACACCCGCTTTTGTCGCTGGAAAGGGATCAATTGATTTCGGGTATCGCGCAAACTGTGAACATCGCACAAACATATGGCACCCTCTATTCCAGCGGAGGAGCACAGTTTGGCGGCGGCGACAGCGGTGAGTTGCAGCAAGAGCTGTTCAAGGAACTGTTAAAAAAGGGCGAGGAAATCTAATTTCCGACTGTACGGCCCAAAGAACGTCTTGCTAAACAGCTTATGTTATATGATATCGTAACGCAGGCTCGAAAGATGGAGTTTCTTTGTGTCTGTGCGTTACGATGTAAAACGAGGTGTGATCCCTGCCAACGCCGGTAGGGCGATCAAAGGCAATTCAGGCCGTAATTTGCGGACTCAGCTCAAACGTCGTAGGCGCCGGGGCTCGCCGATGCAGGCCTTTGACGCATTACCGCAAGGCCTTAGGCAGTGGCTGGCGTCTGCATGTTTGCCATGGAGTCCGGCCTCGGCTCTCAAAATCTGGGACCAAGCTGGGGGTTCGGCAAATCCCATGACCGCTATTCTGCGGCTTGACGCCATTGAGCGATCCATGTTGCAGCAAGATGCGTTGATCTGGGGCACGCCGGGTAAGCAATCAAGCGCTGATCCCGCCGCATAAGCCAGCGTTTGTTGGCTTTGCACTTGCGCAAGCATTGGAATCCGCCTATACGCGCGCTGTCGATACAAGGGCGGTCAACGTCCGGATGACGTTTCTGAGCAGGGCCGGGTAACCTCGGCCCTTTGTGTTTGTTTGCTCAGGGGCGCACCGGATCACGCCTGAAGACATCATGAAACAAGACCGGCGGAGACAACCGCTCGGCCAGCAAAAACGTACTGTAAAGGAAAACAACGCCACATGGCTAACGCATCCATGGAGGAATTCGAAGCCCTCCTGAATGAAAGCTTCGAAATGGACACACCCGAAGAGGGTTCTGTTGTCAAAGGCAAGGTTCTGGCGATCGAAGCCGGCCAAGCCATCATCGACGTAGGCTACAAAATGGAAGGCCGCGTTGATCTGAAAGAATTCGCAAATCCCGGCGAAGCCCCTGAAATCGCTGTTGGTGACGAGGTCGAAGTTTACCTGCGCGCCGCAGAAAACGCCCGCGGCGAAGCCGTCATCTCGCGCGAGATGGCCCGCCGTGAAGAGGCATGGGACCGTCTGGAAAAAGCATATGCCGACGACCAGCGCGTCGAAGGTGCAATCTTTGGTCGCGTCAAAGGTGGCTTCACCGTCGATCTGGGTGGCGCAGTTGCGTTCCTGCCCGGCTCGCAGGTTGACGTTCGCCCCGTGCGTGACGCTGGCCCGCTGATGGGTCTGAAGCAGCCGTTCCAGATTCTGAAAATGGACCGCCGCCGCGGCAACATCGTTGTTTCGCGTCGCGCAATCCTGGAAGAATCGCGTGCCGAACAGCGTGCCGAAGTTATTGGCAACCTGTCCGAAGGTCAGACCGTCGAGGGTGTTGTCAAGAACATCACCGAATACGGTGCATTTGTTGACCTGGGCGGTGTTGACGGCCTGCTGCACGTCACCGACATGGCATGGCGTCGTGTGAACCACCCGTCCGAGATCCTGACGATCGGCGAAACCATCAAGGTTCAGGTCATCAAGATCAACAAAGAGACCCACCGCATCAGCCTGGGCATGAAGCAGCTGCAGGAAGATCCGTGGGATCTGGTTGCTGCCAAGTACCCGCTGGGCTCGGTTCATCAGGGTCGCGTCACCAACATCACCGACTACGGCGCGTTCGTCGAGCTGGAAGCCGGTGTCGAAGGTCTGGTGCACGTGTCCGAGATGTCCTGGACCAAGAAAAACGTCCACCCCGGCAAGATCGTTTCGACCAGCCAGGAAGTCGACGTCATGGTTCTGGAAATCGATGGGGCCAAGCGTCGCGTCTCTCTGGGCCTGAAGCAGACTCAACGCAACCCATGGGAAGTGTTTGCAGAAACACACCCCGAGGGCACCGAGGTCGAAGGCGAAGTCAAGAACATCACCGAATTCGGTCTGTTCATTGGCCTCGAAGGCGACATCGACGGCATGGTTCACCTGTCGGACCTGTCCTGGGACGAGCGTGGCGAGGATGCGATCCAGAACTACCGCAAAGGCGACATGGTTTCGGCCGTCGTTTCGGAAGTTGACGTTGAGAAAGAGCGTATCTCGCTGTCGATCAAAGCCCTGGGCGGTGACAAGTTCGCCGAAGCCGTGGGCGGCGTGAAGCGTGGCTCGATCGTAACCGTCGAAGTGACCGCGATTGAAGATGGCGGCATCGAGGTCGAGTACGAAGGCATGAAGTCGTTCATCCGCCGTTCGGACCTGAGCCGTGACCGCGCCGAACAGCGCCCCGAGCGTTTCTCGGTCGGTGACAAGGTCGACGTCCGCGTCACCAACGTCGACAGCAAGACCCGCCGTCTGGGTCTGTCGATCAAGGCACGCGAGATCGCCGAAGAGAAAGAAGCCGTGGAACAGTACGGTTCTTCCGACTCGGGCGCATCGCTGGGCGATATCCTGGGTGCAGCGCTGAAGTCCGGCGACTGATTCAGGGCGAAAGCCTAACCAAGAATTTCGGCTCCGTGCGCATGCGCGGGGCCGTTTTTGTTGCGAATCAATATGTTCCAATTATCCGGGTTTTTTCCCGTCATGTTCGCTCAATAGGTGTAGAAAACGAGCTTGTGCGCTAATATTCGCGTTAGAATGTGGCAAAATAAGTCCAATCGATGCAGAGTATGCGTTCCCCCAAACCGGGTTTTTTCCTATACTGTCAAATCAGTAGGCCAGACATACCGGACGCCTGGGAGGGTATTACGCATGATCCGTTCAGAACTGATTCAAAAAATCGCCGACGAAAACCCGCATCTTTATCAGCGTGACGTCGAACGGATTGTAAATACGGTTTTTGAAGAAGTGACCGATGCAATGTCGCGCGGTGATCGCGTTGAGCTGCGTGGATTTGGCGCTTTCTCCGTGAAAAAACGCGATGCACGTGTCGGACGGAATCCCCGTACTGGAGAAACCGTACAGGTTGAAGAAAAATGTGTTCCGTTTTTCAAGACCGGCAAGTTGCTAAGGGATCGGTTGAACGGTAAAGCGTAAGTCATGATGCGCTACATTCGTTATGCTTTTCTTGCTGCCTTAGGGATCATATTGGTTTCAATCTCTCTGGCCAATCGTGAGCTGGTTGAATTAAAGCTGATGCCGGATGCACTGGCAGAGTTGCTTGGGTTCAACTTTTCAACCTCGCTCCCTTTGTTCTTGGTTGTCCTTGGTGGCGTTGTGGCCGGTCTGGTCATCGGCTTCCTTTGGGAGTGGCTGCGTGAGCACAAGCACCGTAAAGACGCCACTGTGAAGAAAAGCGAAGTGCGTAAGCTTGAGCGCGAGGTCAAGAAGCTCAAGAAAAAGCAAAATGAAGGACAAGACGACGTTCTTGCCCTGCTGGATGAGGCAAGCTGAGGCCGACTATGTCCGGTGAAATCAGTGTCAAAATATGCGGTCTTACCGCACCTGATCATGTGCGTGCGGCAGTTGAAGCAGGTGCACGGTATCTTGGCTTCAATTTCTTTCCTAAATCGCCGCGTTATGTATCCGCTGAGCAAGCAGCAGAGTTGGTGCAATCTGTACCTGTTGGGGTTGCTAAGGTGGCTTTGGTTGTGAATGCGTCGAACGAGGTTTTGGATCAGATTACCGAATCCGCACCGTTCGATATGTTGCAGTTGCACGGTGGCGAAAGCATCGAACGGGTCTCGGAAATCAAATCACGCTATGGGTTGCCAGTGATGAAGGTCATTGGAGTGGCTGATGCTGAAGACTTGGATGCGATTGATGCCTTTAGCGACGTCGCTGACCAGATTTTGATCGATGCCAAACCACCAAAAAATGCTGTTCTACCGGGCGGCAACGGCTTGGCGTTCGATTGGCGTCTTATGGCCGGGCGGAAGTATTGGCGCAAGCCGTGGATGCTGGCGGGTGGTTTAACTCCCGACAACGTGGCGGAGGCCATTCGTACCACGGGAGCCCGGCAAGTGGACGTCGCTTCGGGCGTTGAAAGTGCTCCGGGTATCAAGGATGAGGCCTTGATCAGCGCATTTATCGACGCCACACGGTGATCTGAACAATTGTCTGCTGCGTATCTCCGGAAAAGGGGAGGAGACAATGCTTGCGGCAATTGGCGGTGTTTCGTTAAGACGATGGTACTACGGGCCGGAACTATTCTGGCGGGCGCGTCAGGCGTTGCTTCAGGCGCGCGGCGATCCATTGTGCCTGGAAGCACAGGTCTTTTTACATCAGGGCATGTTTTTTTCACTCAGTGTTTGGGAAGACGTAGAGGCTATGCTGACATTTGCCCAATCGGGCCCGCATCGAAGTGTGGTGGATGCGGCTTCGCGCTTGGCCAAAACCTATGAATTCCACCATTTTCCCTGCATTGCTATCCCTAGCAGGGATCAGGCTTTGAAGGTCTGGGCGCAATGCGTCCAGGATCAGCAATGATGCGTTTTGCCATGGCAAATCCTGCCGCTACCACCTATGAAAGTCGCGTACGACGAGTGGAGACACCCATGGCCAACGATCTTTTTAATTCCTTCATGTCCGGCCCGGATGAGCAGGGCCGTTTCGGCATCTTCGGTGGACGGTTCGTCAGCGAAACGCTGATGCCGCTGATCCTGTCGCTGGAAGAGGAATACAACAAAGCCAAGGATGACCCTACTTTCTGGGCCGAGATGGATGATCTGTGGGCCAACTATGTGGGCCGCCCCTCGCCGCTTTATTACGCGGAACGCCTGACCGAGCATCTGGGCGGGGCTAAAATCTATCTGAAGCGCGATGAACTGAACCACACTGGTGCGCATAAGATTAATAACGTGCTGGGCCAGATCATTCTTGCGCGCCGCATGGGTAAGACCCGGATCATCGCGGAAACCGGGGCAGGGCAGCACGGCGTAGCCACCGCTACCGTCTGCGCCAAGTTCGGCCTGAAGTGCATCGTTTATATGGGCGCGCATGACGTACAGCGTCAGGCCCCGAATGTATTCCGTATGCGCCTGCTTGGGGCTGAGGTGATACCGGTGACAAGTGGTAGGGGTACGCTGAAAGACGCAATGAATGACGCGCTGCGTGACTGGGTGACCAATGTGCGCGACACGTTTTACTGCATCGGAACCGTCGCTGGTCCGCACCCGTACCCGGCGATGGTGCGTGATTTCCAATCGATCATCGGTAAGGAAGCCAAAGAGCAGATGCACAGGGCCGAAGGCCGTCTACCCGACACCATCATCGCAGCCATTGGCGGTGGATCGAATGCGATGGGCCTGTTCTATCCGTTCCTTGATGACAAAGAAGTCAACATCATCGGGGTCGAAGCAGGCGGCAAGGGTGTGAACGAGAAGATGGAGCATTGTGCCTCGCTGACCGGCGGTCGACCGGGAGTCCTGCATGGCAACCGCACGTATCTGCTTCAAGATGACGACGGGCAGATTCTGGAAGGCTATTCCATCTCGGCGGGTCTGGACTATCCAGGGATCGGGCCCGAGCATTCGTGGCTGAACGATATAGGACGCGCCAACTACGTCTCGATCACCGATAAGGAAGCGCTAGAGGCATTCCAGCTTTGCTGTGCGACCGAAGGGATCATCCCGGCGCTCGAGCCCAGTCATGCGCTGGCGCATGTGATGAAGATCGCACCAGATTTGCCCAAAGATCACCTGATCTGCATGAACATGTGCGGACGCGGGGACAAGGATGTGCAGACAGTTGCGAAATACCTCAACTTCGACATGTCTGACACTGAGGGCCGTTCGGCAGACTGATCATTAAAACAGGCTTTGCGCCTTTGAGGAACTGTGCCAGTTTGCTAGTCATGAGCGGCGCATCCTCAAAGGCTGAACTTGATCGGCTTGACCAAAAATACGATCAGGCAGCCCCCGGCTGGGCGGATAAGATGCGGCTGCTGGGGTATTTTGATGCCTACCTGGGATTTCTGTCGTCAGATCCGCGTGCAGACTTGGGGCGTAATGCGCTGGATATCGGGTGTGGGACGGGTGCTTTCGCCGAAGCACGCACAGTCATCCGGCCCGAAGGTAACATCGCGCTGCTCGAGCCTTCTGGCCGGATGCTGCACTTGGCGCATTCAGCTTTGCAGCGCCGCGGATTCGATGCGACGCTCATTCAATCCCGATTGGACGATTTTCAACCAGAGGCCCGATTTGACTGCCTACTGGCCGCGCACGTTCTGGAACATTGCGCCGACCCTACTGAGGCTCTGCGCCAAATGCGCGATCTTGCCGAACCCGGTGCGACGCTCTGGCTGGTCGTGAGCAAACCGCATTGGTGCAATGCGATCATATGGTTTCAGTGGCGGCACCGGACCTACAGGCCAGAGACGGTGGTGGAGATGTTGTCCCGCTCAGGATGGGATCTGCAAGCTGAACACAGCTTTCCGACCGGGCCTCCATCGCGCACGTCACGTGGATATCGGGCGACCGCGATCTAGGTCTCGTCTTCGGAACGCTGCGCCTGCAGGATATGCAGGGGAACGATATCCAACGCTCTCTGATGGGTGGCTTCCAGGTGGACCAAGGGTGCACAGCCCTCGTCATAGGCTTGCAAGAAGCGCGACGCACATAGGCACCAGCTATCGCCGGGTTTGAGACCTGGGAAATCGAATTCAGGTCGAGGCGTGCTCAGGTCATTGCCGACATATTTCGAGTACGCCAAAAACTCAGCGGTCATTACTGCGCAAACCGTGTGGCTGCCCTGGTCTTCCGGGCAGGTGTTGCACACGCCGTCACGAAAGAACCCGGTCAGAGGATCGCGAGAGCAAGGGGCGAGTACGCCTCCCAGAACATTGATGCTGTCTAGCTTTTGCATGGCTGCATCTTACAAGCTTTGCGCAATTTTGCGGAACATTTCGACATTCAGATCGTTGACGCCGGGATCGCGGAACTTTCGGTCAGCGCCAGTTGTCACGATCAAGACCCCGCGTGGCTGGTCGAAATAGATATACTGGCCATAGATGCCGCGCGCCATGAATTCACCCTCATGCGCCCCAACAGGTATCCACCACTGATAGCCATAACCGATCTCGCCGGGGTCTGTCGGGGCGCTAGGCCAAGTAGATGTGTCGATCCAATCCGCAGGTACAATCTGCCGGCCATCGCGTTCGCCACCCTGCAAAATCAACTGCCCGAACCGTGCAAAATCGCGCGTTGTGAAGTTGAGACCGCCCAAAACAAATGCAACGCCTGCGCCATCGGTGATGTAGTAGCCGTCCCGCTCCAACCCCAGCGGCTCGATCACTTTCTCGGTCAGCAGCTCTGCGACGCTGCGCCCTGTCGCGCCCCGGATAACCATTCCGATTACATGGGTGTCTATGGACACATATTGCCAAGTTTCGCCCGGCGCGACGAAGCTGTCTTGCAATGAGGCTGCAAAATCATCCAACTCACCCCCCAAGGCAACGACGCGCCCCATTCGGTTTATATCAGAATTGTAGTCCAGATAGTCTTCGTCGAAGGTCACACCGCTGGCCATGTTCAGCACATTGCGGATCGTCGCAGTCTCATATGCGCTTTCCTTGAGATCCGGGGCGTATTGTGCAACCGGGTCATCCAGCGATGAAATAGCACCCTCGGCCATCAGAATACCGAACAGGGCCGACAAATAGCTTTTTGCAACTGACCACGAAATCCTCCGGTCATCGGGTCCGGTGCCCAGATAATATTCCTCAAACCGGATCGCTCCGTCTTGCATCACAAGCAAAGAAGTTACCGCGCGATCTTCGATCCACTGGTCAGTTCCATCGGGCAGATCGAAACCGGGGCCATAAGGCAGTTCCCAGGTCGGGCCGTCACCGCGCGGCAAATCGGTGGTCAGAAACGCCTCGTCCATGTGCGAAAAATTATTCACGATCTTTTCTTCTGAAAACAGAGAGTTCACGGCCATCAGGCGTTGAATCTCTTCGCGTTTCCAAAAGCCGACCACCAACGCCGCTAACGCCAGAGCAAACACAAGACGTAGCAGCCACTTAAAAGCAGATCTCATCCGTAGTCTCCTATTACACCTGACAGTGGACCCCGGTCAGTTCCATTACGCAATTACTACGTTGCGGAAGCATTACCTGAATTTGTCCAACAGCTTCTGCATGGCTGAACGCTCATCTGGCACAGATGCGGCCTCGACGCTCGTTTTAGGGGGGCTTTCAGGTTTGCCAGACTGCTTCGACGATCTTGGCGGAGCGGTTCGCAATGCAACAGCATTCATGAACTTGCCGCTTTCGTCATCGGCAAGATAATCCGCACCATCCGAAACCCCGCGCAGGACGCTATCCAGCCAGTCTGCATCGGCTTTGGCAAAATCACTCAGAACATAGGGTGAGACCATTTCCTTACGGCCCGGATGCCCAATGCCCAGCCGCACGCGATCATAGGCCGGGCTGATATGTTCGTGGATCGACCGCAACCCGTTATGTCCCGCATGTCCGCCGCCAGCTTTCACACGTACCTTGCCCGGGGCCAAATCAAGCTCATCATGGAAGACGGTCACATCGGTCGAATCGAGTTTGTAGAACCGCATTGCCTCGCCCACGGACTGGCCCGAACGGTTCATAAATGTCTGAGGTTTGACCAGCAGCACTTTCTGCCCACCCAAGCGACCTTCGGCGATCTCAGCCTGAAACTTAGATTTCCACGGGCCAAAGCCATGGTCTTCGGCGATCCGCTCCAATGCCATAAACCCGATATTGTGCCGGTTACGGGCGTATTTCTGCCCGGGATTTCCTAAGCCGACAAACAGTTTCATCGCATCGTCCTTAACAGCGTAATCTCAGCGGTTGATGCCACATCTTACCGTCTCGTTTCCAGCCCAACATCTGCATAAAAAAACGGGGCTACAAACGAGCCCCGTTACACTATTCGGATATGATCCGAACTTATTCTTCAGCTTCGTCCTGGCCGATGACTTCAACTTCATCAGCTGCAACTTCGCCCTCTTCACCCTCTTCATCGTCGCTTGTCGACAGACCGGTGGGTGCCGAAACGTTGGCGATCACGAAGTCACGATCGATGGTTGGTTTGGTGCCAGCAGGCAGATCAACCGAAGAAATGGTGACAACGTCGTTGATTTCCATGCCTGTCAGATCAACGGTGATCTTCTCAGGAATGTCACCCGCGGTGCACAACAGTTCAACTTCCGGGCGCACAACCGTCAGAACGCCACCCTTCTTGATGCCGGGGGCCGCTTCTTCGTTGACGAATTCAACAGGTATGAACAGCGCGATCTTTGTGGTCCGACGCAGGCGCATCAGGTCCAGGTGGGTCGGCAGGTCTTTGACCACGTCACGCTGAACGTCGCGGCAGATGACGCGAACGTCTTCGTGGCCTTCAACCTTCAGGTTCCACAGGGTCGACTTGAACCGGCCTGCTTTCAGTCGCTTGAACAGGACGTTGAACGGGATTTGGATCGGCAGCGGGTCTTTGTCGCCACCAAACACAATGCCCGGAACCATGCCGTCGCGGCGTGCTTGACGAGCGGCGCCCTTGCCTGTCCCCGTCCGTTCCAGAGCTACGAGATCAGGAATCTCTCCAGCCATGATAATTCTCCAATGTTAGGGCGGGCATCCTCCAAGGCTGTATGCCCGCGTGAAGCCGCGTCCTTAGCTTGATTCAATTGGTTTGGAAAGGGCTTTTTGTGGCTTGAGGAAATTTGCGAGGCTCTGCCTCGCGCTCCGGGATATTTAGGGCCCGATGAAGATGGGATCCACTTCTTCATCGGGTTGCAAATATCTCGGGGGAGACGCCCAAAGGCGGAGGCGGCAGCGCCCCCTTTTTTTGGTAAGTCGAGGATCAGGCCTGCCAGCGGCCGCCGAAGTCTTCCGGGACCAGAAGATTGTGGCGCCCCAGATCAGCCACGTTGCGCTCACCGCAAAGTGCCATCGTTGTATCGAGCTCTTTCTGGATTACCTCCAAAGCCGTCGTCACACCCTTCTGACCCATCGCACCCAGCCCATAAACAAAGGCGCGGCCTATGAAGGTTCCTTTGGCCCCAAGCGCCAGAGCCTTTAGCACGTCTTGCCCCGAACGAATGCCGCTATCCAGATGCACTTCGACATCATTGCCAACGGCATCCATGATCTCAGGCAGAACCCGGATTGAACTGAGCGCACCGTCCAGCTGTCGCCCGCCGTGATTTGATACGACGATGGCGTCCGCACCCAGCTTGGCGGCCATCTTTGCGTCTTCGGCGTCCAATATACCCTTGAGGATTACTTTGCCGCCCCACTGTTCCATCAGCTTCTCAACCTTGCCCCAGTCGAGGCTGGGATCGAACTGTTCAGCAGTCCATGTTCCCAGTGAGCGGGTATCGGTGATGCTGTCGACATGACCGACGATGTTACCGAATTCCCGGCGCTTGGCGCCCAGCATTTCGATACCCCAGGCCCATTTTGTCATCAGGTTGGCAATGGTTTTGGGGGTCAGCTTTGGAGGGGCGGAGAGGCCATTCTTCAAATCCTTGTGTCGCTGACCGAGGATTTGCAGGTCGAGCGTGATCACCAAGGCTGAGCATTTCGCATCCTTCGCGCGCTGGATTAGTCGCCCGACGTAGTCCTGATCCTTCATTGTATAGAGTTGGAACCAGAACGGAGCGGTCGTGTTTTCAGCAACATCTTCGATCGAGTTGATTGACATCGTCGAAAGGGTGAAGGGCACGCCAAAGGCCTCGGCAGCTTTGGCCGCTTTGATCTCACCATCTGCGTGTTGCATGCCTGTGAGACCTACCGGAGCCAGTGCCACCGGCATCGACACATCCTGTCCGATCATCTGCGACGCGGTCGAGCGCCCGGTCATGTCTACGGCCACCCGCTGACGCAGACGGATGTCTTCGAAATCCGAGGTGTTCTCGCGGAATGTTTGTTCCGTCCAACTGCCGCTTTCCGCATAGTCAAAAAACATGCGGGGCACCCGGCGTTCATAGATCCGTTTGAGATCTTCGATATTGGTAATTGTAGGCATGGATCTGGCTTCCGCAGGATTGGTTAGGTTTCTTTACCAATTTTTTTGTCACTCTGCAATGCCCACAAACTGCGGTTGGTGCCTTGTGGTTGAAAACGAAAACACCGCAGCAAGTTAAACGCCTACTACGGTGGATGCCGAGATAAAAAATAGTGAGTTATCAGGCGGTATGCGCGCCATCAGCAAGTGATTTGACGAAGTCCAACACCTCGGACACTGGTTTTCCAGACCCGATTTGGCTGACAATCGCGGACCCGACAACGGCACCATCTGACACGCTGGCAATGTTACGTGACTTCTCTGGCGTATTGATCCCGAACCCGACAATGACCGGCAAATCGGTCGCGGCTTTGATCCGTGCAACCTCGGGTCCGACATCGGTCGCCTGCGCCTCAGCAGCGCCGGTGATGCCGGTAATCGACACGTAATAAACAAAGCCAGACGTGTTCTGCAGCACGCGAGGTAAGCGGTTATCATCGGTTGTCGGTGTTGCCAGCCTGATAAAGTTCAACCCGGCAGCCTGTGCTGGCAGGCAAAGCTCTTCGTCTTCTTCAGGTGGCAGATCGACGACAATGAGCCCGTCAATTCCGGCAGACTTTGCGTCCGTCAAAAAGGTCTCAACTCCTCGACTGTAGATCGGGTTGTAGTATCCCATCAGCACAATCGGCGTGGTATCATCGGTTTCGCGGAAAGCGCCCGCTAAATCCAGCGTGCGTTGCAATGTCATCCCGCCATCCAACGCCCGTTGACCAGCGGCCTGGATGGTGGGGCCATCCGCCATCGGGTCGGTAAAGGGCAGACCCAGTTCGATCACATCGACGCCTGCGCCGGGCAAACCCTTTACGACCTCCAGCGACGTTTCATAGTCGGGATCCCCGGCCATGACATAAGCTACAAAGGCCTTTTTGCCCTGTTCTTTCAGAGCGGCGAATTTGGCGTCGATACGGGTCATCGGAAGTCCTTGCACTCGGGTTTGGACCTGATGTGCAGAAACTTTCGCTGAAAATCAATCCCGCTTGATGGGCTGGCGATCAGAACGAGTAATGATAACGCAGCAGTAGTGAGTTCACACCGGGGTTATCGTCCTGCGTACTAGCATTGGATTTGTGCATGATGGCAACCGACAGTTTGTTCCCACTTTCAAGCGTATAACCAAGACCCAACAGGCTGCGAATCTGAAAACTGCCTCCCAAATCATTCTGATCGCTTCCTTCGCTATAGTAGCCGGGCATGACGCTGCCTTCGATAAACCATCGGTCGGCAAAGCTATATACTCCGATCAATCCGGCACCAATATGCGTGTCGCCGTCAGTATCAACCGAGAGAGCCCCTCCCCATGTTGCGCTGAACCGAGTTGCCTCGTGAAACGGGCGATGCTGATACTCAAGCGAAAAAATGGCCTGATCGTCTCCGTCGCTGTGGGAGTAATCTGCGTAGCCAGCGCCGAAAATGATCGATTGTGCCTGCGCAGAAGTAGCCGCCGCCAGCGCGAAGGTCAGAATAACAAGGGTTTTCATCGTACCTACTATGTCCGTCGTTCGTTGGTATTAGTTTTATTGGGGACTGTAAGTGCATGAATTCAATGAGGGCAAGAACACAATGTCATGCCGATTTCGTGATGTGGCAGATCAGACTCGGAGGTGGGAGGGAGTGCTACGCCTTGCGCATTGCGCCAGACCTGCCTAGAAGCATCGCTCGAATGGTATCAGGAGGCCGTCATGGGCTTTAAAATGGGAATCGTGGGTTTGCCGAATGTGGGCAAGTCGACCCTCTTCAATGCGCTGACAAAAACTGCGGCAGCCCAGGCTGCGAATTTCCCATTCTGTACCATTGAACCTAACGTGGGTGATGTCGCTGTTCCTGATGATCGCCTGGACAAATTGGCGGCAATCGCCAGTTCGAAACAAATCATTCCGACGCGCATGACCTTTGTAGATATCGCCGGTCTGGTAAAAGGCGCATCAAAGGGCGAAGGACTTGGCAACCAATTCCTGGCAAATATCCGTGAGACCGATGCGATTGCTCATGTTCTGCGTTGTTTTGAGGATGGCGACGTAACCCATGTGGATGGTCGTGTCGATCCCGTGGCGGATGCGGACACGATCGAAACCGAGCTTATGCTGGCCGATCTGGAAAGCATCGAAAAGCGCCGTGCCAATCTGGTGCGCAAGCTGAAGGGTAACGACAAAGAGGCACAGCAGCAGGATCGCCTTCTGGCCGAGGCACAGGTGATGCTGGAAAACGGCAAGCCCGCGCGATTGGTCGAAGTCTCGGACGAAGACGCCAAAGCCTGGAAGATGTTGCAGCTTCTGACGACTAAGCCGGTGCTCTACGTCTGCAACGTGTCCGAGGAAGAAGCCGCCGAGGGTAATGAGTATTCCGCCAAGGTTGCCGAGATGGCCGCTGCGCAGGGCAATGCCCATGTCATCATCAGCGCTAAGATCGAAGAAGAGATCAGCCTGCTGGAAGACGAGGAAGCGCAGATGTTCCTTGAGGAAATGGGGCTGGAAGAACCCGGCCTCGACCGCCTGATCCGCGCGGGTTACGATCTGCTCAAGCTGGAAACCTATTTCACCGTAGGCCCGAAAGAGGCCCGCGCCTGGACCATCCGCACCGGCACCGCCGCACCACAGGCCGCTGGCGTGATCCACGGCGATTTCGAGAAAGGCTTCATCCGCGCCGAAACCATTGCCTATGACGATTTCATCGCCGCCAATGGGGAACAGGGCGCGAAAGAAGCGGGCAAGATGCGGGCCGAGGGTAAAGGTTACATCGTCAAGGACGGCGATGTGATGCATTTTTTGTTCAATACTTGAACAGCGGTAGCTTCACCGCTCCAATGCTAGGATGTCATTGAGCAAGCACCCGAGCCATGACCGCTTTGAGCCCTAAGTGACCAAGCACACCGTCACACCTATGCCAAAAAGCGAAATGCCAAAATAATAGTTACAAGACCGAAGAGCCCCCCGAACAATAGCCCGAAGAAATGTACAAAACCAATCAGCGCTATCCGTATGTGGGAGCGCCTTAGTGGATCGTTCTTTTTTCGGAGCCATGCCGACGCAAGCGTAAGTAAATTGAGGTTTATGAGCTGACCAGACTCCATTAGTGCTTTATATTCTGGCCTCTTTGTTTGGCGACGAAAGCACAGCGGCATCAAAACAAACAAGAAAATAATCCAAATAAGACCCACTAGATTCCTGTACTCGATTGCGTCCATAGAACAGTTCCGACAATTATCCCAAGACAAAGCGGTTCGTCGCAATAGACCTTGGGACAGTACCAAGTGCCTTGGCTGTGAAGAGTGGTTGGCACAAAATACCCGTTCCGTAACAGTAAGCAATGGCAGCTTGGTCCGCTTCTCTGACATTCAGATACCATCTCAGGAAGTTTGCCTGCTCGTAATTTGCTCTGCATACTCGCGTTAGGCTGAGATTCCAGTCAGATCTCGCGTTTCTACGCATTGAAAACCTCGCTAGAATAACTTTTTTAGCTTGCCGTTCGAGAAGACCCCAAATGATCGAAATCCGCGACCTGCAACTCCTCAGCGCCCTTGCCCGACACCGCCACTTTGCCAAAGCGGCTGAGGAGTGCGGCATTTCCCAGCCTGCGTTCTCAATGCGCATCCGAAATCTCGAGGATCGATTGGGTGTCTCTATTGTCCGGCGCGCCAACCGGTTTCAGGGCCTGACCGAAGAGGGCGAGATGATCGTTCAGCGGGCGCGACGCATTCTCGATGACACCAAAGCTTTGGAACAGCAGGTGTTGGCTGCCAAGGGCGAGATCACCGGCACGCTTATTCTGGGCGTGATCCCTACGGCGATCGCCTTCACCGGTCGTCTGACCAAACGGTTGCGCGACGCCCACCCGCGTATCGTGACCCGGATCGAGACCATGTCCGCGACCGCGATCCAACACCGGTTGGACGAAGGCAGCCTGGACGCGGGTATTACCTATGGTGACAGCATCGGCACCGACTTGCGGCAGGTGCAGCCGCTTTACGAAGAAACCTACGTCCTGTTGGTTCCTTCGCATATGACCGATGAGACAGGCCCTATCCCATGGGCGCGCGTGGCCGAGTTCCCGCTCAGCCTGTTGGAGCCTCAGATGCAGAACCGGCGAATTCTGGACCGGATATTTGCCGAACAGGGCTTGCACCCGGATATTGTGGCCGAGACCAGTGGGTTCACTGCCTCGATGGTTATGGCGCGCGAGGGGCTGGCTGCCACTGTGATCCCGCGCGTGCTGGTGCGGGCGCTGGGGGATTTGAAAGATACCAAAGTGCTGCCTTTGGTCGACCCGGTGGTCAGCAAGCCGATTTGTCTGGCGACCCTGACTCGCGACCCGGAATTGCCCACGGTCGGCGCATTACGTGATGTGGTGGCGTCTTTACGGTGATAATCTGTCGTTATCGTACGATTGAGATATGCGATTTGACGATATGCTAGTCTGATGAGACACGGAGCCTTAATCGGAGGGCATCATGGCACCATTAGATACCAAGCCATCAGGCGCACCCAAGGGCGTCTGGAAGTCAGGTAAAGGCAAAGGGCGGCACACGCCTAAAGGCCGTCAGTTCACGGATGAGGCGCAGGCTGAAATCGCGCGTCTGCTGGGCGACCGCCCGCGTCGCCGCGACCTGCTGATCGAATTCCTGCATTTGATTCAGGACGAACACGGCCATATCAGCGCCGACCATATCGCCGCACTGGCGGTCGAGATGCGGATCGGTCAGGCCGAGATCTATGAAACCGCGACCTTCTATGCGCATTTCGATGTGGTGAAAGAGGGTGAAACCCCTCCGCCCGCGCTGACGATCCGGGTCTGCGATTCTCTTTCGTGTGAAATGGCCGGTGCCCAGCAACTTCAAAAGGCGCTTGAAGATGGCCTCGACCCGGCTGAGGTCCGCGTTGTTCGCGCGCCTTGTATGGGCCGTTGCGATACTGCTCCGGTGTTGGAGATCGGTCACAATCATATCGATCATGCGACCCCTGAAAAAGTACAGGCGGCGATTGCGGCCGAAGACACGCATGCGCATCTGCCCGACTACGAAGCCTTCGCCGATTATGAAGCTAATGGCGGCTACGCCAAGCTGAATGAGCTCCGCGACGGCGGTGACTGGGAGAAGGTGCAGGAAGACGTTCTGTCCTCGGGCCTGCGTGGTCTGGGTGGCGCTGGCTTCCCATCCGGCAAGAAATGGGGCTTTGTTCGCATGAACGAAGGTCCGCGCTATCTGGCTGTAAACGGGGATGAGGGCGAGCCCGGCACATTCAAAGACCGCTACTACTTGGAGCGTACACCGCATGTCTTCCTCGAAGGTATGCTGATCGCCGCATGGGCAGTCGAGGCCGAGACCTGCTTTATCTACATGCGTGACGAATACCCTGCAGTTTTGGAAATCCTGCGCCGCGAGATCGCCGCGCTGGAAGCCGCGGGCATTGTCGAGCCGGGCTATATCGACCTGCGCCGGGGCGCTGGCGCTTACATCTGCGGTGAAGAATCCGCGATGATCGAGTCGATTGAGGGCAAAAAGGGCCTTCCGCGCCACCGTCCTCCGTTCGTGGCGCAGGTTGGGGTCTTTAACCGCCCGACTTTGGTCCACAACGTCGAGACTCTGTATTGGGTTACCAAGGTTTGTCGAGAGGGGCCGGAATGCCTCAACAGCACTGAAAAGAATGGCCGCAAGGGCCTGCGCAGCTACTCGGTTTCGGGTCGCGTGGCGAAACCCGGCGTATACCTGTTGCCCGCCGGATCAACCATTTTAGATGTGATTGAAGCTGCTGGAGGCATGGCCGAAGGGCAAACCTTCAAGGCCTATCAGCCGGGTGGCCCGTCCTCGGGCCTGCTGCCTGCGTCGATGGACGATATCCCGCTGGATTTCGATACATTGCAGCCACATGGCACCTTCATCGGCTCTGCCGCTGTGGTGGTTCTGTCCGATCAGGATACCGCCCGCGATGCGGCGCTGAACATGCTGCGGTTCTTCGAGGATGAGAGCTGTGGCCAGTGTACCCCCTGCCGCGCGGGCTGTGAAAAAGCGGTCAAACTGATGCAATCCGACAAGTGGGATCAGGACCTGCTGGAGGACCTGTGTCAGGTCATGGGCGATGCCTCGATTTGCGGTCTGGGGCAGGCCGCCCCGAACCCGATCCGCCTTGTCATGAAACATTTCGCTGACGAAATCTGAGGGGAGACAAAGCCATGCTTGATGCAAGCCCGAACAAAACCGTCACCTTCAACCTGAACGGCGAAGATGTCACCGTACCCGAAGGCTGGACCATCTGGGAAGCCGCCAAGGGGCAGGGGTTCACTATCCCGCACCTGTGCCACAAGCCACAGCCGGGCTACAAACCCGACGGCAATTGCCGCGCCTGTATGGTCGAGGTGGAAGGCGAGCGCACGCTGGTCGCCTCCTGCATCCGCCCGGCGGCGGAGGGTATGGTCGTGAAGACCGACAGTGATCGGGCCGAGAAATCGCGCGCCATGGTCATGGAACTGTTGGTCGCGGATCAGCCTGAGGAAGCACACGACACCTCCAGCCACTTTTGGGATATGGCCAAGCTGAACCATGTCAGCGACAGCCGTTTCCCGGCGAAAGAGGCCGAGAAAATCCCGCTGTTGGATGACAGCCACGTTGCGATGCGCGTCAATCTGGACGCTTGCATCAACTGCAACCTCTGCGTCCGAGCCTGCCGCGACGTGCAGGTCAACGACGTGATTGGTATGGCCGGACGTGGCCACACAGCGCAGGTGGTGTTCGACCAGAACGACCCGATGGGTGCTTCGACCTGTGTGGCTTGTGGTGAATGCGTGCAGGCCTGCCCGACCGGTGCTTTGATGCCCGCCACTGTTCTGGATGAGAACCAGCAGGGCGACAGCAAGGATTACGACAGCGAAACCGAAAGCGTCTGCCCGTTCTGCGGCGTCGGTTGCAAGGTTTCGCTCAAGGTGAAAGACGGCAAGGTCAAATATGTCGAGGGCATCAACGGTCCTGCAAATGAAGGCCGTCTGTGCGTCAAAGGCCGCTTCGGTTTTGACTATATCCATCACCCGCACCGCCTGACCACGCCGTTGATCCGTCGTGAAGATGCGCCTGAGAAGGGCCTGAACGTCGATCCGGGCAACCTGAGTACCCATTTCCGCGAAGCGACTTGGGAAGAGGTGATGGATCTGGCCGCCACCAAGCTGAAGGCTCTGCGCGACGAAGACCCGCGCAGCGTTGCAGGCTTCGGCTCGGCCAAGTGCACCAATGAAGAAGCCTATCTGTTCCAGAAGTTCATCCGTCAGGGTTTCCGCCACAACAACGTCGACCACTGCACCCGTCTGTGCCACGCGTCGTCTGTTGCGGCCCTGATCGAAAACGTCGGCTCCGGCGCTGTTACTGCGACCTTCAACGAGATCGAAAACGCGGATGTGGCGATCATTATCGGGGCCAACCCGATCGAGAACCACCCCGTAGCCGCGACTTATTTCAAGCAGTTCACCAAACGCGGCGGCAAGTTGATCGTGATGGACCCACGCGGCGTCGGCATGCGTAAATTTGCTGATGAAATGCTGCAATTCCGTCCGGGAGCGGATGTCTCGATGCTCAACGCGATCATGAATGTGATCGTGGAAGAGGAGCTCTATGACAGCCAGTATATCCACCGCTGGACCGAGAACTGGGAAGCCGAGAAAGAGCACCTGCGCCAGTTCACGCCCGAAGCGATGTCGCCGATCTGTGGTATTGATCCGGATCAACTGCGCCGAGTGGCGCGCACCTTTGCACAAGCCAAGGCCGGTCTGATTTTCTGGGGTATGGGCGTCAGCCAGCACATCCACGGAACCGATAATTCGCGCTGCTTGATCTCGCTGGCCTTGATGACCGGTAACGTTGGCAAGCCGGGCGCGGGTCTTCACCCGTTGCGGGGTCAGAACAACGTTCAGGGCGCCTCAGATGCGGGTCTGATCCCGATGTTCCTGCCGGATTATCAGTCAGTCACCGATGACAGCATCCGGGCCAAGTTCAACAATGTTTGGAACGATGAACGCGACTTCTCGAACGAGAAGGGCCTGACGGTCACCGAGATCATCGATCAGGCTTACGCAGGCAACATCAAGGGCATGTACATTCAGGGTGAAAACCCTGCCATGTCTGACCCGGATGTAGGCCACGCGCGTGAGGCTCTGGCCAAGCTGGAGCTGATGATCGTGCAGGATATCTTCCTGACCGAAACGGCGAACTATGCCGACATCATCCTGCCCGCCTCGGCGCTCTATGAGAAGAACGGCACCGTGTCCAACACCAACCGTCAGGTACAACGTGTGCGTCCTGCTGTGACGCCTCCGGGTGAGGCGCGCGAGGATTGGAAAATCACTGTCGAGCTTGCGCAGCGCATAGGTCTGAACTGGGAGTACACGGATGTGTCCCAGGTCTTTGCCGAGATGAAGCTGACCATGGCCTCGCTCGACAATATCACTTGGGAAAGGTTGGAGACCGAGACCATCACGTATCCCTCGCTCAGCGAAACCGATCCTGGACAGGCCATCGTGTTCGGTGACGGGTTCCCGCGCGCAGATGGTCGGGCCCGGTTCACCCCGGCCAGCGTCATTCCGCCGGATGAGGCGCCGGATGACGAGTACCCGATGATCGCCACCACGGGCCGGCAGCTGGAACACTGGCACACCGGGTCGATGACCCGCCGGGCCACTGTTTTGGACGCCGTAGAACCTGAAGCGAACTGCTCGATGAACCCGCGTACGTTGAAACGGATGGGGATTGAGCCGGGCGAGATGATCCGTCTGACTACTCGCCGCGGTTCGATTGAAATCATGGTGCGAGCCGACCGAGCGATTGCCGAGGACATGGTGTTTATACCATTCGCCTATGTCGAGGCGGCGGCGAATATCCTGACCAACTCGGCCATCGACCCATACGGCAAGATCCCCGAGTTTAAATTCTCGGCCATTCGTGTCGAAAAGATCGAAGACGCCATCGCGGCGGAATAAACTTCACGTACTCTTAGAAAGGGCGGCTCATTTGAGGTCGCCCTTTTTTGTGATCAGTAATCCCGTTCGAAGAATATACCCAACCCCGTCTCACCCCGGCCATCCACCGTACCACGCACTGTAAAGCTGTCGGTGACGTCCAGGTTCAAATTCACTTCGGTATCGCCTTCGGTATTGACGGTGAAATCGGTATAGAGGTTGTCGCTTAGATATGCGCCTGCCCCTAGGCTGCCACCGCCGCCTTCCGTTGCGCCAAGGTCTACAGTGTCAAGCCCCGTAGCCTCGCGCACGCCCTTGGTTGCATCCCCACCCGCGCCGCTGAGCTGGGCCAGTGAAGCCGCCATCTGCGCGATCACAAAAGGCGACAACTCCGAAAAACGGTTGCCGAATAGCAGCATGGCCAGTGCTTCTTCGGTCGGGCGTTCGGGGTCTGAGAACACGTCCACTTCGGGCGAATCCAGAGGACCTGCGATCTCAATGGTGGCTGTACCGTCCGAGGTGCTGGTCGAAGATTCAAACTCGATATAGGGGGTCAGGTCGCCTTGCAGTGTCACCAGACCCTTGGTCAGCGCAAGACGACGGCCCAGAATGTCGATGTTACCCCGGATCAATTCGATCTGACCCGATGGGACGACGGATGTGGTGGTTCCGCCAATCTGAATGCGCCCTCCCAATTCGGCGTTGACACCTCGGCCTCGAACAAACACGGCTTTGGGGGCAAGCAGGCCGATGTCCAATGACATGCGCGAGTTGCTTTTGGCTTTGTCTTCGGTTTCGACCAGATTGGCACGTTCCCGCGTCACAAAACCGGCACGGCTTTCGTTAATATGGTCGATTGTTGGGATTGGTGCTGCGCCAACTGCACCTGCCGCTGCGGCAAGGTTTATGTTGGTTTCGCCAAAGTTTATCTGACCGGCCAGAGCACTGTTTCCAGACAATGCCCCGGTCAGGGCAATCTGGCCGTTCAATGTGGTCTCATACAAAAGCCTATCGGTCAGAACGAGATTATTGAGTTTCGTGGTGATCTGAGTGTTGAAGGGCGAGGTCAGATTGATCGGGCCATTGACGGTGAATCCTCCTCCTGCCCGCAGGCCACCCTGCAGTGCAACAGTTGCACGGCTTTGCGCGATGTTGACCGTTCCGCCGATATCGGTGATCGTTTGCCCCACATCTGGCAGCGCCATTGATGCGCCGGATGTTGAAATCGTTCCGCTGAGTGCATCCAGTGCAGGCGCCCCTTTCAGGGCTAGATCGAACCGAGCTTTACCTGCCAGGCTATTGGGTGAAATAAACGCATTGGCGATACCTATGTTGATACCGCCTTGCAGCTTCAATTCTGCCTCGCCGCTACTTTCATCAAAGGTACCCGCGACCGTAGTGTTGATCTCGGCGGGGCCGTCGGCTTTGGCGTCGATAGTCCACTTGCCTGCATCACGACGAGCATTTCCATTGGCAGACAGGGTTCCAGGGAAATCGGGGATCAGACGTTCGAGCCGATTGATCTTGGCCTCAAAATCAAAGTCGGCTGAACCATTGGTGTCAACGGTTCCCGACAAGTCGGCATAAGAGCTCTCAGGTCCTTGCAAGCGGGCGTTGCCCTCAAGGCCAGACCCGGTCGGGGCGACATTGCCATCAAGTTTTAGCGGGCCGGACAGAGTAGGCGAGACCCGACCCACATTGTCCAGCATGGCCGAGAAATTCAGGCCACCTGCTTCACGGTCCAATCGTCCCGATGCATCTGCAGTCAGGGCTGTTCCGTTCAGATTGAACGTGCGGATGTTAAGACCTTGATCGTCGTTTGCGGCATCCACGTTTAGCGTTGTTCTGCCCTGAACAAGCGCATCGATCACGTTAATACCTGTTCCAAGATCATCCGCGCTGAGGTTGCCAATGATCTCAAAAGTCTTGCTACCTTGCGCGGCTCTGCCTGTGACATCAGCATTGATTGATCCCGTCAGGTCGCGCCCGACGAGGCCTGAGAACACTGACAAATCCGGTGCCGTTACCTTGGCACTGCCGTCTACGGCAATGTCGCCGATAGGATCATTAATCGTAGCACCGACCTCGGCGGTCAACGCGGCGCTTTTGATTGTAGCATTTCGGACGACGACCCGATCGCCGGAATGTGCGCCGTCCAGATTGATCGATACCCGGCCTCTCAACAGCGGATCGAACTCACTCATCCCTGTTTCGATATTTGTTCCGATTACGCTGGCCTGGCCGTCAAACTCCAGTGTTTGTACGGTGCCCTTGCCATCCAGCCGGGCCTGCACCGCACCGGAGAGATCACGCTTAGCGAGGCCCGAGAATACCTTCAGATCGGGGGCGTTGACGTTGGCCTGCCCATCGATCGTCATGTTGCCATCAAGGGTCGTGACCGTACCGCTGGCCTGAGCAGTCAGTGCATCACCACTGATCGAAAGCTCCCGTATGGACACGCCATCGGTTCCGCGTTTGGCATCTAACACAATGTCGGTTTTACCGGTGATCATTGGGTCGATATCGTCGCGGCCAGTAACCAAATCGCGCCCGTTTACTGTTAGCTTGCCATCAAAGCTGCGTTCCAGCGGTGAGCCTTTGCCTTCGACTTTGATCGAAGCTTCGCCACCTAGCTGCAGCTGTGCGAGGTTCGAAAACCTCGATAGGTCGGTGGCCTGCAGCAATGCCGCGCCATCAACCTGCAACCCTGTCTCAAGCCCGCTGATCACGGCATCGGTTTCAAGGGTATAGTCGCTGCCAACCAGTTCGAAACCGGTCAGTTGTAAGGACTGGTCACTGCCATAATCGAACCGTCCATCCAGCGTGATCTGATCCCCAACGGCAGCTTTCAGCGCTGGGTCAGTCAAATCGATGCCATCAAGCACGGCCTGGACGTCTCCATCCATCGATAAGCCGCTGGACTGATCCAAGGTGCCCTGCCCAGTAATTCTGGCGTGATCAATATTCAGATTGGGGGTCTCAACGTTGTCAGTTGTCAGGCTCAGATCCCAATAGTTACCGTTTTTGGAGTTGTACAAGGCCGAAATCTGCGCCGCGCCAATGGACGTGTCGCCGCCACTGACGGGCAGAACAACTTTGTCGCCTTCTGGTGGCGTGATGCGGCCTTGAAGGGCAACCAGTTGCAAAGCACCGCCCGAGGCAAGGCTCACCTCGCTTTTCAGTTCCAATGCTTCTGAGGTGATCTCAATGTCCGAGATGTCCAGCGCGCCATCGGAATGGGTGCGCCCGTCCACGAAAAGCCTCGTGTCTGTGCCAAAAAACGTGTCCATCTCTTGGGCCAGGAACGGAGTCAGGTCGCCGCCGACATCGGCAGTAAATGCAATCCCATCGGATGCAGTGCCATTCTCTTCGGCTGTCCGCAGTCGAACTTGGCCAGATACGCGAAGCTGTTGATCGCTGCTCAGCCCGATATCGGCGTTGAAATCTGATACCGGCCCCGAACCTTTTGCGGTCAGTTTTAGCGGCGGGGCATCGGGGATGGACAGGGCCGTTGCGATCAACCCGCCCGAGGCTTCGGCGACGGTGAGGTCCAGGTCGATCTGGCTGTTATCGTTCTGGAATCCGGCTTTAAGATCAATCGTATCACCCGCTCGATCCAGCCGGTCGATATCCAGCGTTGTATCCAGCGTTCCGTCCGCCAGCGAGAGGTTACCATTCACGGCAAGATCAGCCGCAACGCCGATCAATGACTCACCCAAAGACAAGTCATCGACCCGAAGCTCGCCAATTTCGATGGAAACCGGAAGCTCGGGCAGTTGAAAGGGTTGGGTCTCAGCTGAAGGCGGCGGTGTGTCCTTAGTCGTCGTGCCCGGGGCACGGGCGATGTCAATCTCTTGCGCCGACAATGTATTGACTGAGAATCGACCCCGCAGCAACGCCAGCCGGTTCCAATCCAGCTCAGCATTTTTGATGGTCAGCCAGACACCTTCGTCATCGGCGACGGTAATTTCCTGAATCGTCGCTCGTGAACTCAGCGCACCTTCCAGACCGATCACCTGAACATTTTGATCATCGCCTGACAGGGTATCCTGCAGGAACCGTTCGATCATGCTGCCGCCTTCGTCCTGCGCGGTCGCTGCGAAGGGGACGATGATCACTGCTGAACTCAGCAACAGAGGGTATAGAAAGCGACGCATCAGAAGGCCTGCCCGATCCCGAGGTAGAACTGCAGCCCATTGCCCGTGTCACCCTGAACTGGGACGGCAAGGTCAAAGCGCAATGGCCCGAAACCGCCCAGATCATAGCGAATACCCAGCCCGGCGCCAGAATGCTCTTCCGCGCCGCTGCCGATGAACGAGGACGTGTCGACGACGCCATAGTCATAGAAGCCGACCAACGAGATTGTGTCGGTGACTTTGCCGCGAACTTCAGCTGACAGTCCCAGAAAGGACTTGCCACCAGCCACACCGTCTCCGACTGGAATGCCGAGGCTTTCATAGGGTTGACCGCGTACCGTTCCCGCGCCGCCCGAGAAGAACAGGAAATCCGGCGTCACACCGTCTGGCGGCGGGCCAAGGACTGATCCAAGTTGAACGCGCCCGGCGAGCACCAACCGGCCGCCTGTGCCTATGTCGTTATAGTAACGCCCGTCAAAAAACATCCTCAGGCCAGTGTCAGAACCAGAGAACCCGACAAAGGGCATTACCTGCGAATCCAGATAGTAGCCACGCGTGGCGCTGACCTTGCTATCCCGTTCATCCCATTCAGACCGGAAGGGCAGGATGAAGTACCGGAACTTGCGGCCATCGCCATAGGCGTCATCCGCGTCTGACCATTGGAAACCGGCTGAGGCTTCGGCATAAAGACGGTCCGAAAAAGTGCGGCGGGCACCATAGGCAAGCGAGGCGATAGTGACGTTATAATTCTCGGTATTTCGCCGTTCCAGCAGCGCGCTCCAGAATGTATTGTCATCTGGGCCGAGCCGGTCTGGTTGATCCAAACGCAGGCCAATGCGCCCGTCGATATCCTCGGCGCCGCCAATGTTGCGGATCGCAGCCTCGAACCTTAACCGCTCTGCCCGCCGGAACACATTTCGATGGGTCCACGTGGCAGTTAAATCCAGCCCATCGCGCGAGGCGACCTCGGCCCCGAATGTCAGCCGACGGGGGGGGAGGTCTTCGAATGTGGCATCGAAATCCAAAGTGCCGTCCGGGTTGGGCTCATCATGTTCCTTTATAGAGACCGTGCTGAAAGTGCCGGTGCGCCGCAGCCGGGTTCCAACCTTTTGTACCTGTTCTGGCGAATAAACTTCACCCGAGGGGAAGCCTGCAATTTTTTCGATCGACCGATGGCGAACGTTAGTGTCGCCTTGGATGTTCATTTTGCCGAACCGCAGCCTTGGCCCCGGTGCCAGATCAATTGTGGCATCCAGGCGTGCCTGCGCATGTCGCGCGATTACTTTTTGGTCCGACACCTCTGCCTTTGCGTGGCCCGTATCGCGCCAGCCTTGGACCCCTGCGGATGCTGCTTGCTGGATTGCTCCGGTGGTGGCCGTTTTGCCTGTGGCAAATTCCTCGGGTAGCACGGTTTCTGGTGCCAATGGTTGAACGACAGCCGTGCCAAATTTGAACTTCGGCCCTGAGTTGACCAATATCGTTGCACGTTTGAACTGGGTCGGAACATTCAAAGAGTTGATATTTGCAGCTTCCTGCCCGTCTAACTTGATGCTGACAACGGGGCTGAAATACCCTTCGTCATACATGATTTGAACGATGGTGCGGTAGTCGGACAGAGCAGCCGACAGGATTTCCAGCGACGTATCCAGTCCACGCGATTCTGAGGTAAAAACCGATGAGGTCTCTTCCAGTCGGTCAATCAGATCTTTAGATGCGCCGGGAGCGGAGAGGGTGGTTTCCAGCGCGGATGCAAGATTGGGAGACAATGCCAAAAGGGCGCAAAAAAACCAGCTTCTCAGAACGCTGCGCGGTCTGCTCCCTATCATTGTCTGGCTCCAACTGCCCCAAGTCGAAATCACTATGGCCGCGAAACAATAGAAATGCGGCTTGTTGAATTCATTTAGAGCATTTGGCGACGCCAAGGGGAAGAACTAAACCAAACTCAGTTGCTATTATTGGCTCGACCGTGTCCCAATTTTTCACAGATTGGCATTTCGGAACCACCTAATGATTGCGTCGCGATCTTCGGGCTCCATGTAAGTGACGTTTGCGGGGGGCATTGCGTGGGTGACGCCGGATTGCAGATATATCTGCTGCGCGTTCTGCGCGATGTCGGCCTCGGTTTCCAGCAACACACCTTTGGGTGCCCACAGGATGCCTTCCCAGACAGGCTCACGCGCGTGGCACATGGAACAGCGCCCCAAAACAATGTCGTGCGCTTCTTCAAAGCCATCCGCCGCTGCAAATTTCTGTTCATATGGTGTAAGCTCTTGCGCTTCGGCCTCTTCCAACGGGTCGTGCATGGAAGCGGTCGACAGCCACATGATGGCCATGAACAGCAGTGCAGTCACCAGCCAGGTCCAGGTTGGATTACCGGCGCGCGCATGGCGGGTGTTGAAATAGTGGCGAATAGTGACGCCCATCAAAAAGACCAACGCGGCGATGATCCAATTGTACTCGGTGGCAAAGGCCAGCGGGTAGTGGTTCGACAGCATCAGGAACACAACGGGCAAGGTCAGATAGTTGTTGTGAGTCGAACGCAGTTTGGCGATTTTGCCGTACTTGGGATCAGGCGTACGTCCGTTTTTGAGGTCATCCACAACAATGCGCTGGTTTGGCATAATTATGAAGAACACATTCGCCGTCATGATCGTGGCTGTGAAAGCCCCCAGATGCAGCATCATCGCACGGCCGGTGAAGATTTGGTTATAACCCCAGCCCATGGCCACCAGCAGGACAAACAACAGAACCATCAGCAGCGTCGGGCGTTCACCGAGGCCAGATTTGCACAGAAAATCATAGACCAGCCAGCCAATGGTCAGCGACGCAGCCGAGATAAGGATGCCCTGCCACAGCGCCAGATCAGCTTTATGCGCATCGATCAGATAAAGCTCGCCGCCAACCCAGTAGACGATCATTAATAGCGCGGCGCCGCTCAGCCAAGTCGCGTAGCTTTCCCATTTGAACCAGGTCAGGTGGTCAGGCATGCGCTCCGGCGCGACAAGATATTTCTGGATGTGATAAAAGCCACCGCCATGGACTTGCCATTCCTCGCCGTCCGCCGGTCCGGGAATATCGCGGTTCAGGCCAAGGTCCAGCGCGATGAAATAGAAGGATGATCCGATCCAGGCGATCGCAGTGATGACGTGCAGCCAGCGCACGCCAAAACCAATCCAATCCCAGAACACGGCGAAGTCGTACATTGATGAGGTCTCCGATAAGTTATCGCCACACTAGGCAAACGGGCTTTTCTTCGGTATTCCCGTATATTGTCAAACTGTATCAAAAAAAACGATAAGATGTCCTATCTCGACAACATTCGAACCTTTGTACGGGTTTATGATCTAGGCAGTATGTCAGCCGCCGGACGCGATATGCGAATCTCACCTGCAGTGACATCAGCGCGGATTTCGCAGTTAGAAGATCACCTCGGGGTTCGTCTGTTCCAGCGAACCACACGCAACTTGACCCCGACTGAGCAAGGGCGTGCATTTTACCCCGGTGCAGTCGCAGTTCTGGATGCGGTGGATGAGGCCGAAGCGCAAGTCACACATCTGACCGAAGCGCCGCGCGGGTCGCTGTTCGTCGCAGCGCCCCTGGGTGTCGGGCGCCGTCTTCTGGCACCTCATGTGCCTGATTTTCTGTCAGAATACCCTGAGATTGATGTGCGTCTAAGGCTGACAGACCGCTCTGTCGACCTAACCACCGAAGGGTTGGACCTGGCCTTTTTCATCGGTCAGCCCGAAGACAGCACATTGCGCATCCGCAAGATCGCGGATTGCCAGCGCGTGCTATGCGCGGCCCCTGATTACGTCAGCCGTTGTGGGATGCCCGAATCTGGAACGGATCTGATTTCAAGCAAACATGAGTGTTTGAACCTACGCTTCCCCGGAGCGGCAGAGTTTCAGTGGATGCTGGAAACGCCTGATGGCCCGAAACGGTTCGCTGTTTCAGGCCGATATGAGTGCGACGATGGCGATGTTTTAACCGATTGGGCGTTATCGGGGCAGGGAATTGCTATGAAGCCTGTGTTCGAAGTGTCCGAACATCTGAAGGCAGGACGATTGATCCCGGTGGCGATGCAAACGCCACCGGTGCCGGTTCAAATGGCTTGCTTATATACCCATCGCCGCCACCAAGATCCCAAGGCACGGCTGTTTATGGATTTCATGATTGATCGTATCGGCAAGGTGGTCCGCAGCGCCGAAATCTAGGTCTAGCTGCCCCGATAGGTCGAATACCCATAAGGGGATAGAAGCAGCGGTACATGGTAATGGGCATCCGGGTCGGACATACCAAAGCGGATAGGCACCTGATCCAGAAACAGAGGATCATCGCCGTCCTGACCCGTCGCGCGTAGGTAATCGCCAGCAAAGAAAATCAGTTCATACGTGCCGGTTTTGAAGTCGTCCTGCGGTAGGATCGGACTGTTGGTGCGACCATCCTCGTTGGTTTCCATCTCAGCCAGTTTGCGACGAGAATCTCCCGACACTTCGTAAAGAGAGATTTTCAACCCCTCAGCGGGGCAGCCGCGTGCCGTGTCCAGAACATGGGTCGTCAGATAGCCAGCCAAGGGTCTCTCCTATGTGTTTCTTTTGGTGTGCCACAGTCTGGGCCAAACAGCAAAATGGTTGAAATGCCGAAAGAACTGGAAACAGTGTTCGGATTGATTTGATAATCAATGGACCGTTTCTGCGGTAAAGCTGTCAAAACACCTAATCGGACTGGAAGACCCTATGCAGCCGCCTCGTTACCCCCGCGATATGATCGGATATGGAGCCAACCCGCCTGACGCCGCATGGCCCGGCGGGGCGAAACTGGCTGTACAGATCGTGCTGAACTACGAAGAGGGTGGTGAAAACTGTGTTCTGCATGGGGATGCTGCGTCTGAGGCGTTCTTGTCCGAGATAGTCGGGGCGGCGCAATGGCCGGGCCAGCGTCACTGGAACATGGAATCGATCTATGAATACGGCGCGCGGGCAGGGTTCTGGCGCCTTCATCGGTTGATGAAAGATCTGCCGATCACTGTCTACGGTGTGGCGACGGCTTTGGCGCGCTCGCCAGATCAGGTGGCCGCAATGAAATCGGCAGGGTGGGAGATTGCCAGCCACGGGCTGAAATGGGTCGAGCACAAGGACATGCCCGAGGATGAAGAGCGGGCTCAGGTTGCAGAAGCTATCCGCTTGCATACCGAAGTTGTGGGGGATCGCCCGCGTGGCTGGTACACCGGGCGCTGTTCGGACAACACTGTGCGTCTGGTCGCCGAAGAGGGTGGTTTTGCCTATGTCGCGGACACCTATGCGGATGATCTTCCATACTGGATGCAGACCGGTGGCCGGGATCAGTTGATTGTTCCCTACACGCTGGATTGCAACGATATGCGCTTTGCCACACCGCAGGGGTTCAACGCCGGGGATCAGTTCTATTCTTATCTGAAAGACAGCTTCGATGCGCTTTATGCAGAAGGCGAAGCTGGCGCACCCAAGATGCTGTCGATTGGTCTTCATTGTCGCTTGATCGGGCGTCCGGGACGCGTCATGGCGCTGAAACGGTTTCTGGATTACGCGCTCGGGTTCTCGGATGTGTGGTTTGCAACGCGATTGCAGATTGCGGAACATTGGGCTGAAACGCACCCGCCGGCTGAGCGCCCAAAACCCTCACAGATGGGCCGCGACGAATTTGTCTCCGCTTACGGAGGTATCTTCGAGCATTCCGCATGGATCGCCGAGCGTGCGTTTGGTCTGGAACTGGGCGCGGCACATGACACGGCGGGTGGATTGCACAATGCTCTGACCCGCATGTTCCGGTCCGCCTCGGACGAGGAACGGCTGGGTGTGTTAACGGCCCACCCCGATCTTGCTGGTAAACTGGCGCAGGCCAAGCGGCTGACACAGGAAAGCACGTCTGAGCAGGCTTCGGCCGGTCTCGATGGGCTGACGGATGACGAACGCGCCACCTTTACCGAATTAAATCAGCGCTACACCGAAAAATTTGGTTTTCCGTTCATTATCGCCGTTAGGGACCACAACAAGGCCTCGATCCTGGGCGCATTTGAGCGGCGGATCGAACAGGATCGCGAGACCGAGTTCGCAGAGGCATGCCGACAGGTCGAACGGATCGCCGAATTCCGTCTGCGCGATGTGCTGCCCTCATGACCCAGATTGTCGCTGAAACGATTTCGGCAGCAGCGTTCGCGCCATTTGGCGATCTGATTGATATCTCAGGTGAGCCTGACAAGATCATCAATCAAGGCCAATGCGGCCGTTATCACGACCGGGCTGGGCTGGATTTCGGTAACGCGCGTGCCGGTATTAGCCTGTTTAACGCCAACCCGCGCGAATTGCCTTACCGGCTGGAAATGGTCGAGCGTCATCCCGATGGCAGCCAGGCCTTTATTCCGATGACTCACCAGCCTTTTCTGGTGATCGTCGCACCGGATGAGGGCGGAAAACCCGGGCAACCAAGGGCTTTCATCACGCTCCCCGGGCAAGCTGTGAACTATCACCGAGGCACTTGGCACGGGGTTCTAACTCCTCTGCACGGGCCCGGCCTGTTCGCGGTCGTCGATAGGATCGGGGACGGTCCAAATCTAGAAGAATACTGGTTCAGCACTCCGTACGAGGTGGTCGACCGCTGAATCCAAATACGAAGCCGCCAAAGAAGCGGTAAGAACCCCATTGGATCTTAGGGAGGACAATGAGATCATGGCCGAAACTTCGATAGGGACCCCCGAACAACTTCGGGACCCGAACTATACGCCCGCCTTACACAAGGCGATACCGCTGGGCATTCAGCATGTGCTGGCGATGTTTGTTTCAAACGTCACACCGGCCATCATCGTGGCCGGAGCCGCCGGGTTTGGATTTGGATCCAATTCCCCCGATTTTCCTGAGCTGCTCTACCTGATCCAAATGTCGATGCTGTTCGCGGGTCTGGCAACCTTGTTGCAGACTGTGACGCTGGGCCCAGTTGGCGCGGCTCTGCCGATTGTTCAGGGAACAAGCTTTGCCTTTCTGCCCATCATGATCCCGCTTGTCGCTGGTAAGGGTGTTGATGCTTTGGCAGCCCTGTTCGGTGGCGTCTTGATCGGTGGTCTTTTTCACGCCTTTCTAGGCCTGTTCATTGGCAAGATACGTTTTGCGCTTCCGCCGCTGGTGACTGGGCTTGTCGTGACAATGATCGGTTTGGCACTGGTCAAGGTTGGCATTCAATATTCTGCTGGTGGCGTGCCTGCGATTGGTACTCCGGAATACGGATCGCTGCTCAACTGGTCGGCGGCGTTGGTCGTGGTTGTCGTGACGCTGGGCCTCAAGTTCTTTGCGCGTGGTATGCTGTCGGTGTCTGCCGTACTCGTCGGATTGGCGGTTGGCTACGTCTATGCCCTAATGGTCGGCATGGTGACGTTCGAAGCCATCGGCAACAGCTGGTCGCGGGCCTCTGCATTCGCACTGCCAGTCCCGTTCAAATATGGCTTTGAGTTCTCATTGGCGGCCATTATCGGATTCTGTCTGATGTCTTTCGTCTCGGCCATTGAGACCGTCGGTGACGTATCGGGGATCACCAAGGGTGGTGCAGGTCGCGAGGCGACAGACAAAGAAATCGAAGGTGCAACATATGCCGATGGTTTTGGAACTGCACTCGCCGGTATGTTCGGCGGGTTTCCGAATACATCGTTCAGCCAGAATGTCGGCTTGATCGCGATGACAGGCGTCATGAGCCGTCATGTTGTGACCTGCGGGGCCTTGTTCCTGATCCTGTGTGGTCTCGTGCCGAAGGTCGGAGCGATCATTCGCACAGTACCCATCGAAGTGCTGGGTGGCGGCGTGATCGTCATGTTCGGCATGGTGGTTGCGGCAGGCATCTCGATGCTGTCGGACGTGGATTGGAATCGCCGCAACATGGTGATCTTTGCGATCTCACTGTCGATTGGTCTTGGGTTGCAGCTGGAACCTGGTGCGGTCCAGCACCTGCCGGATACGCTCCGCATTCTGATGACAAGCGGCCTGCTGCCAGCGGCTCTGATCGCCATCGTGCTGAACCTGGTCCTGCCTGAAGAGCTGGCAGAAGAATCGACCGAGGAAGTTTCTGGCGGAATGGCCGGTCACGGCTCTGGCAGCCTGCCTCACGAATGAGGCCTATGAACAATCCCGCAGCGCGGCTCAGCGCTGCGGGTCACCCCGCTTCGGCCATCAAGCGTGCGACATCCAGCATGCGGGCCGAAAACCCCCATTCATTGTCATACCAACCAAAGACCCTGATTTGGTTCTCTCCGATCATACGCGTCTCGGGCCCGGCCAAAACGAGTGATTCAGGACGGGAGCGCAAATCAGATGATACCAAGGGCAGATCGGTCCAGCCCAGTACGGCAGAAGCTGCGACCGCGTTGCGAAACGCTTGGTCGAACTGATCCGCGCTCTTGCCCCGTTCAAGGGTGGCGACAAGATCGACAGCAGATACGCTGGCCGTGGGAACACGCACCGCAGCCCCTGAAATGCGACCGGCAAGATTTGGCAGCACAACATCGATCAGATGTGTGGCGCTTGAGGTCGTGGGCACCATCGACAATGCTCCGGCGCGCGAACGGGCCAGATCCCCGCGTGGCGCATCGACCATAGGCTGGCTGTTTGTATAGCAGTGGATCGTGGTCATGTGCCCGGACACAAGCCCGCCCATTTCATCAATCAGTTTGACGAGCGGTGCCAGCCCATTCGTGGTGCATGACGCATTCGACACGATCCGTGCGTTGCCCAATTGATCTTCGTTTGCACCCAGTACAACCGTGACCTCGGCAGCAGGTGAGGGGCCGGAAATCAGCACTTTGCCCGCCCCGGCAGTCAATCCCCGGCTGGCAACATCCGATGTGCGCGCGATGCCGGTGCAATCGAGCATGACATCGACGCCGGACAGATCGACCTTTGCCAAATCTGCGCTGTGGGACATTGGAACAATCCGGCCATCGATGTTCAATGCTCCACCTTCGGCTGCCACCGAACCTGGATAAGGTCCGAATGTGCTGTCGTACTTGAACAAATATGCGCAGGTTTCGAGCGGTGCGATATCGTTGATCAGCACCAGTTCGATATCCGAATGCTGCGACGGGCCTAGGACCTGTCGCAGGATGGTGCGGCCGATACGGCCGAATCCGTTGATCGCAAGTTTCATGCGCAAGCTATGGCAGGCAGATCATGCGATCTCAATCAAAGTATTGTACCAATTTCAGTTGCAGCTGACCTGTGAAAAGAACTGGCCCGAGATGTTCTGATACATGCTGGAATAGATCGCCTTGCATCCGGTCGCCTGCTGTATCGCAGCCATCGCCTGAATGGTGCGCAGACGTGGCGGGGGGCCAAAGGGGTTCAGATTGTTGTTGTCCCGCGTGGCCCGATAGACCACAGGCGCGTCCGAGACCTGCGTCACCGCCCAGGTACGGTTCATGACGAAAACGGACTTGGTTTCTTCCTTGGCAGCGACCGGCTCGGCGTTGAACGCCGAAAGGCCAAGGGTGGCAACCAGTGCAATCATCGTACCGCGCAGTAACATTGAACAATCTCCAGTGCTGAAAACTCACGTAATTTCATCAGATTCCAGCGATTCTGTGAACCCCTATACCGGACATTAACGCTATGGTCGTCTATCGCGAGGGAACCGACAGAGGCATATGCCGATTTACATCTTTATATAGCAGATATCGGAACCGACCCGGACCACCCGCATAACAGGCTTGGGGGCAGAAAGCGCGCAGCCACATATAATCTCCGGCCTCGACCTCGACCCAATCCTGATTGAGTCGATAAACTGCCTTGCCCTCCAGCACGTAAAGGCCGTGTTCCATCACATGGGTTTCTGCAAATGGGATTACGCCACCGGGCTCGAAATTGACGATATTGACATGCATGTCATGCCGCAGGTCATGCGGATCGGTAAAACGCGTGGTAGACCAACGCCCTTCGGTGCCGGGCATCTCGACGGGCGCCACATCGCATTCGTTGGTGATGATCGGATCAGGGGCTGGCAGGCCGGGCACGGCCTGATAGGCTTTGCGAACCCAATGGAACCGGGCAACGGAATCGGCGCGATTGTGTAGGGCCCAGTCACTTCCGGGTGGGATATAAGCATATCCTCCGGTCTCAAGTACGTGCTCCGCTTGGTTCAGCGTCAGGGTTACAGAGCCTTCGACTACAAAAATCACACCTTGTGCGTTTGGGTCTGTTTCCGGAGTATCACTGCCGCCACTGGGCTGAACCTCCATGATGTATTGCGAGAATGTCTCTGCAAACCCACTCAGAGGCCGCGAAAGAACCCACAGGCGTGTCCCTTCCCAGAAAGGAAGAAAGCTGGTGACGATGTCGCGCATCGTGCCTTTCGGGATAACCGCATAGGCGTCGGTGAACATGGCGCGGTCAGTCAATAACTGCTCTTGCCCCGGGTGACCGCCTGTAGGTGCATAGTATTTTGGATGTGTCATCAAATGCCTCTGGTTCGTCTTGGGATAATATGAGGCGAACGGGCGGAGGGACCTAGCACCCGCCTTGCAATAGGTTTGTTCGGGATAATTTGAAGGTGACCAAGTTGGGCTTGGCCACACACGCACAGAGGTATATCTATGAGCGTGAAAGTTGTTCAGATCGGCGAGGCCCCATATGAAAGCCTTCTTTTATTCAGCGCTCGTTACCGTTCTATTACTGGGTTCGAGTGGAATCGCTCAGGCCAAACCGATTTCCCGAATCATCGCGGAAATGGGGTTGAGCCCCGCGGATTTCGAAGTGCTAAGCGCCACCTCGAATGCGTTGTTGTCCTCAGGTTCGCCCTCGGTTGGGCAAGAGAGGGCTTGGCTTAATCAAGATACAGGCTCAAAAGGGACGATCCGGGTTCACAGCGTTCAGAATAATTGCGTAATACTCCAGCATATTGTGCAGCCCGAAGGCGCGGAACAGGCTCGGGATATAAGAACACGCCGTTGCAGAACTGCCTATGGTAACTGGATACTGGCACCTTAAAGGCTGTCACTGGGTCGGCGTCTGACCTCATGTATCTACGCCCGATCCAATCGAACGTTTCTGCCGCGACCTCAGGCACCTCACTGTGATGCAGTGTATGGTATCGTTTTATCTGAATGACGTTCCGTCACCCAACTGGACAGTGTCATAGGTGCTGAGCCATCCTCGGACCCAAGCGTCGGGTGCGCGCGGTGCTGTAGAGAGGACTATACATGACCATGACATTCGGACTGCGCGATGAAAATCGCGCCTTGTTGCAACGTGTTGCTGATATGATCCGGGATGAGGTCATGCCGCTTGAACAGGAGTATCATGCGGAGATCAACAAAGGCGATCGCTGGCAATACACCGAGCGTCAGGCCGGAATCCTCGAAGGTCTAAAGGACAAGGCCAAAGCGGCAGGGCTGTGGAACTTCTGGCTGACGGACAGTGATAAGGGCTTTGGCCTCAGTACAGTTGAGTACGCCTATTTTGCCGAAGAAATGGGTAAGACCCCTTTGGGGGCTGAAGTGTTTAACTGCTCAGCACCTGATACCGGGAATATGGAGGTCTTTGAGCGCTACGGCACCGACGCGATGAAGGAACAGTGGCTGAAGCCGTTGCTCGATGGCCAGATCAGGTCGGCCTATCTGATGACCGAACCGGATGTGGCGTCGTCGGATGCAACGAATATCTCGATGTCCTGTGTGCGGGACGGTGCTGACTACGTTCTGAATGGTGAGAAATGGTGGTCTTCCGGGGCAGGTGATCCGCGCTGCAAGGTCTATATCGTGATGGTCAAAACGGGCGGAGATGATCTGCCGAAACATCAACGCCAGTCGATGATCGTGGTGCCAGCAGGCACGCCTGGCATCGAGATATTGCGGCCGATGGAAGTCTACGGCCACGACGATGCACCTCATGGTCACATGCATATCCGTTTCACAGATGTCCGGGTTCCAGCCGAGAACATCCTGCTGGGCGAAGGGCGCGGGTTCGAGATCGCGCAGGGTCGTCTGGGGCCGGGTCGCATTCATCATTGCATGCGCGCCATCGGTCAGGCCGAAGCTGCATTGGAGCAGATGTGCAAGCGGTCACTGCAACGCCAAGCATTCGGGAAGAAGCTGGCGCAACTGGGCGCCAATTACGACATCATTGCCGAATGTCGGATGGAGATCGAAATGGCCCGACTGCTCTGCCTAAAGGCGGCATGGTACATGGATCAGGGCGATGCGCGGGCGGCGGCCCCTTGGATCAGCCAGATCAAGGTCGTGGCGCCCAAAGTAGCGCTGAAGGTGATCGACGAAGCTGTGCAGATGTTTGGCGCGCAAGGGATCAGCCAGGATACACCTTTGGCCAACGCGTGGACCCATGTACGCACCTTGCGTCTGGCGGATGGACCCGACGCGGTGCATCGTCGCCAGGTCGCCCGTGCCGAACTAAAGAAATACACGCAAGAAAAAGTCTGAGGCAGAAGCAACCGCGATGATATCGGATGTGTTGGGGCAGGCGTATTTTCATCAGAATACGCAAGGTGAGTTTGTCGGCAATGATCCCGCGCGCGGGCCCTGGTCAGCAGATCACTGTCATGCGGGGCCAGTCAGTGGCCTGATTGTGCGAGCGGCCGAGACCGAGGTCGGACCAGATAAGATGTTGACCCGTCTCACGGTCAATTTGCTGCGCCCGCTGCCTTTGGCCGGTTTGCGGGTCGAGGCGGAGACCACGCGCCACACAAAAACGCTGGCGACCACACGCGTCACCGTTCATGACCTAGATGATACGCTTTGTGCAACGGCAACTACCATGCATGTGGTGCGCAGGGACCTTGGGTCTGTTCCCAATGTCGACCTGCCCGCACCGCGATTGGAAGATGTCGTCGATGGCCCATTTCCAATCGGTGAAATGCGGCATGATCTGCCTGGATTTGCCCATCACTCAGAAATTGGCTATCCAGCCGGCGGCAATCAGGGCGCTGGTCCCAAAATCGTGTGGATGCGCACGCCCCCCTTGGTTGATGGCGAAGATCCCTCGCCGATACAGGCGCTCTGCCCGCTCGCGGATTGTGGTAATGGCATATCATGGAATGCGCCCACGACCGAGATGGGATTCATGAACACCGATCTGACGATACAAGTCCATCGAGAGCCCACCTCAGACTGGCTGGCCTCCGATTCGATTTCGCACTGGCAGCCGTCGGGGATTGGTATGTCGCAGTCGGTTTTGTTTGACGCGAAGGGACCTGTGGGAACGGCACTACAGACTCTGGTTCTGTTTCCGCCCAATTAACTCGGCTGGAATCAGCGATACTCTGGGGAACCGGATTGCCGATGCCTGCCCCGCACCCTATCTTTGCGCTATGCGTTGGATTGCGACCCTTCTAACCTGCTGCCTGCCATTTCCGGTTTTGGCCCACCCGCACGTCTTTATCGACACGGGACTGGAGTTCGTCGTCGATGACGCAGGCAACCTGACCCATGTGCGTGTGACCTGGGCCTATGATGAATTCTATTCGCTGCTGGTGCTGGAAGACATGAGATTGGATCAGGACGGCGATGGCGTGCTGACCGAAGAGGAAGAAAAATTTCTAAGCGGCTTCGATGCGCAATGGGTTGAAGGGTACAATGGCGATTTGGTCATTCGTATGGGCGAGACCGTGATCCCCCTGTCTGGCCCGCTAGAGCCACAAGCGACGACTGAAGATGCACGTATCGTGACCACGCATTTGCGCTCGGTAGAAGGCACGCCCGTTCCGGCAAGTGACCTGTCGATCAAAGCCTTTGATGAGAGCTTTTACACCGCCTACGAGGTGACCCGGCCTGTGACGGTTTCGGGTCCTGTCATCTGTCAGATTGATCGGAGCGATCCGGACATTGACGCAGAACTGGCGCAGATGCAGGCGTTTTTACGGACACTCGATGCCGACTATGACCTCGAGGAGAATGACATCCCCCTGGTTGGTGAGAAATTCGCAACTGAGATCAGACTTTCATGTCCAAATACCTGATCGTTCCCGTCGTCATCGCTTGCGGGTTGCTCCTTTGGTTCTGGGGCAGCGGTGGCTTTGACCATCTGGCGGCATGGGCTGCTGGTGAGCAGCGGGAGTTCCAGAACCAGATCGCTCGCGCCTTACGTGCAGCCCGGGCCGAGCAGCCCGAAGCTATCGCGACGCTACTGACCGTCTGTTTCGCCTATGGTTTTTTCCACGCCATTGGACCAGGCCATGGCAAGGTATTAATCGGGGGGTACGGGTTGGGCCGTCGTGTCGCGTTTTGGCGACTATCCGCGATCAGTGTTTTGTCGAGTCTGGGTCAAGCAGTCACGGCAATCGTGTTGGTTTATGCCGGTGTGCTCGTGTTCCAGATGTCGCGCGAGTCGTTGGTAGGCACGACCGAACAGGTCATGGCACCGATCAGCTATGGCATGATTGCGGTAATCGGCTTGTGGTTGATCTTTCGCGCGCTGCGCAGCTTTGTACGGCATCGCAAAAGCCAGACATCGCATACGCACGACCACCATCACCATGCGCATGATCATGACCACCATCATCACGACCACGAGGTTTGCGCTGACTGCGGCCACCGCCACGGCCCGACTGCCGATGAGGTCGCTCAGGTGGGCAGCCTGCGCGAGGCGTTGATCCTGATCGCTGGCATAGCCGCGCGCCCCTGTACCGGCGCGTTGTTCGTGCTGATCCTGACATGGCAGATGGGTATCGCAATGGTCGGCATCGCGGGCGCATTCGCCATGGCTTTAGGCACCGCAACTGTCACCACTTTGGTCGGTTGGACGTCTTTTGGGTTGCGTGGCGGTTTGTTGGCCTCTGCCTCGGCCACGCGCTTTGCATCGGTGCTGGCTCCGACCATCGAACTGGTGGCGGGTCTTATCATCGCCGTGATTGCTAGTGGGTTGCTGTTGCGGGCTTTGTAGACTTAGTCGAAAACCGGCTCTGGATACCCGACCCTTGCCAGATACAATCCTTGCGGCGGGCAAACCGGGCCACAGGCCGCTCGGTCAACCGCCTCAAGCGCATCGCGAACGTCCTCAGGCGTCCATGCCCTAGCTCCCACACGCTCCAACGTGCCAACAAAGCTACGTACCTGATTGTGCAGGAACGATCGGGCGCGAACATGGAAGTGGATTTCGGGGCCAGAGAAGCCCTGCACCCGTTCCACCCGCAACTCATCCAGCGTTTTGATCGGGCTGGCGGCCTGACAGATGGAGGACCGGAAGGTGGTGAAGTCATGCCGCCCGATCAGCATATCCGCCCCGGCCTGCATCGCCGCGACGTCCAGAGAATGATTGATCTGCCAGACCTGCCCCTTGTCATGGGTAGCGGGCGCGCGGCGCATCAGGATGCGGAACAGATATTGCCGCTCAAGCGCCGCGAACCGCGCATGCCAGTCATCATCCACCCGTGCGGCTTTCACGATGGCAACGGGCTGCGGCTTGAGGTGATAATTCAACGCCTCAGACAGGCGGAACGGGTCCCAGTCCTTAACCAGATCGCAATGCGCCACTTGCCCCAGCGCGTGCACACCCGCATCCGTACGACCGGCGGCTGCGATGGTGTGGTCTCCGGGTTCGATCCGCGAAAGCGCTAGTTCGATCGCGCCCTGAACCGACGGCAGTTCTTTCTGCCGTTGCCATCCGGCGAACGGTTCCCCTTGGTATTCGACTTGCAGCGCGTATCTGGGCATGGGGCGCTGGTATCGCGCCTTGGTCGGTCGGGCAAGGGGGCGAAAGCTCTGGCAAGTGCGGTAACCGCTACCTATCTTGGCACAAACGATAATTGCGGGGCGACGGCTTGGTCATCTCATCATTGGCAGACAGTTTGGTACGCAGCGTCGAATCCGTCGGCGACCGCGTGTCCGAAACGTTCTTTGAGCCGGTCATACGGCTGGGCGTCACGGGATTGGCGCGGTCTGGTAAAACCGTATTTATCACATCGCTGGTGGCCAACCTCCTGGACCGCGGCCGTATGACCGGGTTGGTGGCGCAGCAAGAGGGGCGGATCACCGCCAGCTATCTGCAACCCCAACCCGACGATACCGTGCCCCGATTCGATTTCGAATCCCATCTGTCAGCGCTCACGGGGCCTACGCCGCACTGGCCGGAAAGCACAAGGGCGGTGTCTGAGCTGCGCCTGTCCTTCAAAGTCCAGCCCGCAGGTCTGCTTTCAGGGCTGCAAGGGCCGCGAACATTGCATCTGGACATTGTGGATTATCCCGGTGAATGGCTGCTGGATCTGGCCCTGCTGGACAAATCCTACGATGACTGGTCGCGGGGAACGCTGGAGCACATATCCAACCGTCCACAAGCAGAGGCGTTTCTGGCCAAGGCCAAAGCGGCCGATCCAAACGCGCCGCATGATGAGCCGCAGGCGCAGGACTTTGCTCGCAGCTTCACAGACTATCTAAATGCCGCGCGTGAGGCCGGGTTCTACGACTGCACTCCCGGTCGGTTCCTTTTGCCGGGAGATCTCGCAGGCTCTCCAGTGCTGACCTTCGCGCCTTTGCCGGTGTCTGAAGCATCACGCCGAAGGTCGCTGCACCGCGAGATGGAACGGCGCTACGAGGCTTATAAATCGCGGGTGGTCAAACCCTTCTTCCGCGATCACTTTGCCCGGATCGATCGGCAGATCGTACTGGTTGATGCACTGGGCGCGATCCACAAAGGCCCGCAAGCGGTTGAAGATATGCGCCGCGCCATGGCCGATATCCTGTCGGCCTTCCGCCCCGGTCGCAATGCGTGGCTGAACAGGCTGCTGCTTGGCAAGCGGGTCGAGCGTATCCTGTTTGCGGCCACTAAGGCGGATCACCTGCATCATTCGCAGCACCCACATCTGACAGCGATTATCGAGGCCCTGACCCGTGAAGCGCGCGATCGCGCCAGCTTTGCGGGTGCTGAGACGGCGGCCTTATCGTTGGCTTCGCTTCGAACCACGACGGAAGAGATGCGCAGCCATAACGGCGTTGAACTCCCTTGCGTGCGCGGCACACTACTGGATAGCGGCAAGCAGGCGGCGTTCTATCCCGGTGATCTGCCAGAAGACCCGGCCCATCTGCTTGGCCCTGCGCGCAACGGGGCCGAAGGATGGCTGGGCGAGGATTATGGCTATATGGCCTTCGCGCCGGCGCATCTGACCCTGAATCCCGGAGACGGTCCGCCGCATATTCGGTTGGACCGGGCCGCGCAGTTTCTAATTGGAGACAGGTTGTGAACGTGATCCTCCGCCCCGCGCGCAGTACAGATGCCGGAAAGACGGGCGCTATTCTGCACGGTTTCGCACGGGAAAACAACTGGATGCCAGAGCTGCATTCCGAAGCTGAAACCATTGCATTTTGCGGTCGCATGATTGATTTGGGCTGGGTCACTGTCGCCGAGGTGCAAGGCCAGGTCGCCGGATTTCTGGCGTTGGACGGGGAAGAAGTTCAGTCGCTCTATTTGACAGCACCGGCGCGTGGGCAGGGGATCGGACAGCAATTGCTTGATCTCGCGAAGACGCAGCGCCCCAATCTCAATCTATATGCGTTTCAGGCCAATCACCGCGCCTGCCGGTTCTACGAACGCAACGGGTTTGTCGAGGTCGCGCGCAGCGACGGGTCCGAGAATGACGAAAACCTGCCAGATATCAAATATGTCTGGACACGTAAGGAGGAGGTCGATGGCTAAGGGCCCTGTGCTGATTGATCTGGAAGACGACACTCCGGCAGCCGATGTTTCAACCGCGCCTCCCGTACCTGATATCGCACCTCCGCAGAGGCAGGCGATACAGGCCGCCGTTCGGTTTGCAGCCCGAAAACCATCAGCCTTGGCGCGCTGGTTCTGGGGTTTGGCGCTTGCGGTCGTAGGCGCGGTGGTCTCGGTTGCGGCGTGGGATTTTGCCATGTCGCTGCTGGAACGCGCCCCAATTCTAGGGTGGATTGTCACGGGCCTTATCTCCGCGCTTTTGCTGGTCGTGCTGGTAATCGCACTACGTGAACTGGGCGCGATTAGTCGCCTTTCTCGCGTGGACGGGTTGCGCCGCGCTGCCGATGCTGCGTTAGCAGACGAGGACTTGACGCAAGCCCGCACCGTCACCACACGGCTGATTGCATTCTACAAGGGGCGTGATGAAACCCGCTGGGGCAGCGATCGTCTGAACGAACGCATGGGCGAGCTATTCGATGCCTCAACCCTGCTTAGCTTGGCCGAAGATGAACTGCTGGCCCCACTGGACGCCGCCGCCAGTCGCGAGGTCGAGGCCGCAGCCCGGCAGGTCGCTACCGTGACCGCTCTGGTGCCACTTGCGCTGGCTGACGTCGCAACGGCGCTGGCAAGCTCATTGCGCATGATCCGACGCATCGCCGAGATTTACGGCGGTCGGGCAGGCTTTCTTGGCAGTTGGCGCCTGACCCGTGCTGTGTTTGTGCATTTGGTTGCGACCGGTGCCGTAGCTGTAGGGGATGATTTACTGGAGCCGATCCTGGGCGGCTCAGTCCTCAGCAAACTGTCGCGCCGGTTCGGCGAGGGCTTGGTCAATGGTGCGTTAACAGCTCGCGTTGGCGTCGCCGCGATGGAGGTGTGCCGACCTCTGCCCTTCTCAAAACGCCACAAACCCTCGACGCGGGGCATGATCAAACGCGCACTTAGCGGGCTGTTTTCCAAGAGTTGATCTGGCGCAAGGCCACAATAGCATGGATCCGTCATAAAAAAGTCGGAGCAAGCCATGACCGATCACGGCCACAGCCAGCGAGAAATTACTGAACGGATCAATGCCCCGCCTGGACGCGGTGTGCTGCGTGATGTGGTCTATGGCGGCATCGATGGATCGGTCACCACGTTCGCCATCGTCGCCGGTGTCGCAGGGGCGGGGCTGTCGCCATTTGTCATCGTTGCGCTAGGGCTGGCCAACGTTCTGGCGGATGGGTTCTCGATGGCAGCGGGCAACTATTCTGGCACCAAGGCTGAGATCGACAACATCCATCGCATCCGCGCCATCGAAGAACAGCATATCAGGCTTTATCCGGACGGAGAGCGCAAGGAAGTACGCGAAATCCTTATGCAAAAAGGTCTGTCGGGCCGCGTGTTGGACGAGGCCACAGATGAGATCACCTCAAACCACGACAATTGGATTAACCTGATGATCGAGGGCGAATACGGGTTAGGCAGCGTCGACCCGCACCCGATGAAAGCCGCAATGGCGACGTTCTTTGCCTTTCTGGTCGCGGGTATGATTCCACTGCTGCCATTCCTTTTCTCGATTGAAGGTGCGTTTACCGTTTCGGCCTGGATGACGGCAGGTGTATTCTTTGCCATCGGAGCCATGAAAAGCCGCTGGTCCCTTGCGCCTTGGTGGCGATCCGGAGCCGAAACACTTCTGATCGGTGGTCTGGCCGCTGGGATCGCATTCTTGGTCGGTTCCCTGTTCCATCCCTGATCGTTGCTGTTGTCGCAGACGGCTCAATCAAGCTGGTCGCAGCGGTTTGTTCCGCTAGGGTGACGAAAACACGTGTGGGTCATCCTGTGGCAGTGAAGTTCGAAGAAAAAACAGTATTGGTGCTGGGCGCCTATGGTTTCATCGGTGCGGCTGTTGTTCGGGCGCTGCATGCGGACGGTATCGCGGTCAAGGGCCTTATACGCAGCCGAAAGACAGCGGGACGTGTCTTGCCCGATATTGATCTGGTGTCGGGCGACCTGCGTGATTTTGGATCAGCCGGGGACTGGAGGCCACTCCTCACAGGTGTCGATGTTGTGGTGAATTGCGCCGGGGCGCTGCAGGATGGGGGACAAGACGATCTGCGCGCCGTGCATTACACGGCTCTTGCATCGCTGGGACAGGCTTGTGCCGAGGAAGGCGTTTCAATCGTCCAGGTCTCGGCAATCGGGGCCGACACCGATGCCACGACCGAGTTCATGCGCTCCAAGGCGGACGGGGATGCGGCCCTACGCGCAAGTGGCGCGACTTTGTTGTGCTTCAAGCCCGGGTTGGTGATCGGACAGAGCGATTATGGCGGCACGGCGCTGTTGCGGATGCTGGCGGCAGTGCCTTTCGTACAGCCGGTCGCCTTTCCTGCAACTCCGGTGCAATGTGTCGGGATGCGAGACCTGTGCGCCGCCGTCTTGTCTGCCATTCGCGACGAACTGCCGCCAGGTAGCTATGATCTGGTGGAAGATACGCCGCAACCGCTGTCGCGGGTTTTGTCAGTGACACGACACTGGCTTGGCTTTTCGCCTGCACACTTAACTATCACAATGCCACCACGGGTAACCAATGCAGTCGCCGCCGTGGCTGATCTGCTTGGCCACCTTGGGTGGCGATCACCGCTGCGGAGTACGGCGATGATGGTAATGGCTCAAGGGGTGACAGGCGACCCTGAGCCATATCGCCGTGCCACGGGCCGCTCTCTGGCCGGATTAGAGGAGATTTATGGCGGGCTGGCTTGCGCGAGAGAACACAGGCTGACAGCTCGGATGACGTTGCAGATGCCGGTCGTTATTGCTGTGCTCTGCATCTTCTGGGTTCTATCTGGTGTGTTCGGACTAACGGGTCTTTCTCAGGCAGCCGAAGTCCTTACGAGGAATGGTTGGTCAGGCGCCATCGCAAATGCAAGCGTAGTGTTCTGGTCATTGATTGACATAATGCTGGGGCTGGCAATTCTGTGGCGCCCTTGGGCGGCCCGCGTTTGTTTGGCTCAAGCCGCGATCGCCATGTTTTATTTGATCGCCGCAACGTTGATGGCACCAGAGCTTTGGCTAGATCCGCTGGGACCATTGGTCAAAATCGCGCCCGCATTGATGCTGTCATTGGTTGCTCGACCCATGTTGGAGAGCCGCTAATGGACCCGGACCTGTTTCTGCGCTGGCTGCATGTGATCGGAGCGTGTGTTCTGTTGGGAACAGGCGCGGGCATCGCCTTTTTCATGCTGATGGCGCATCGAACGGCAGACGCGAGGATTATCGCCCATACTGCAGGTATCGTGGTGTTGGCCGACATGATTTTCACCGCAACCGCGGTCGTACTACAGCCTGTGACGGGCGCACTGTTGGCATGGCGCTTAGGCTGGTCTCTGACAGAGGATTGGATCGTGGCGTCTGTGCTGCTTTATATTCTGACCGGCCTGTTCTGGTTGCCTGTGGTTTGGATACAAATCAGGCTGCGGGATTATGCAAGACTGGCCAATCACGATGGGACTGCTTTGCCGGTTGCATATTTCCGATTGTTCCGCCTTTGGTTCGCCTGCGGCATTCCGGCCTTTGTTGCTGTGCTGACAATCGTCTGGTTGATGCTGGCGCGCCCCAACTTGGCGCTGTTCTAGGCAGGCTTGCAAAGCAACATACGGTAATCATGTGGATTTCCTTACTATAAACCTGCCGATCACCGCGATACGTTTGATGTATCCTACCTCGGAGGTTTCGGTTGGAATCCTTGCTTGTTCTCATTGGCCTAATCGTTCTGGCCATTCCTGCTTCGATCATCGTATTGCTGGTTGGCCAATCGCGGTTGCGCAAACGGGTAGAACAGCTTGAGCGGCAACTTGCAGGGCAAATGCCCGAAAGCACTGCTGAGGCACCCAAAACGTCCCGATCAGAACCCACGACCGCGCAAGCTAAGCCTGCGCCTTGGGCAGCGGCAAAAGCTTCAACCACCACCGACGAAGGTCTGACGGAGACACCGCTAGCTCCCGAGATTAAAGATCCTCCAGCCAGTATCGTATTTCGCGAAGAAAAAATCGCAGCGCTGGGCGCGTGGTTGCGCGAGAACTGGTTCTACGCGGTATCGGCGCTTTCACTGGCGTTGGCGGGGATCTTTCTGGTTCAGTATGGGGTCGAAAACGGGTTGTTGCCCCCCACCGCGCGGGTCGCTGCGGCGCTGGTCTTTGGCTTGCTGCTGATCGGCGCGGGTGAGGTGATCCGCCGTCGGTTCGGCGATGATGAGGAGGCCTCAACCGCTTATCTCCCATCGGTATTTTCAGGCGCAGGGCTGGTTACCCTGTTCGGCGGCATTCTGGCTGCACGCCAGCTTTATGATCTGATTGGGCCCGAGGCAGCATTGGCCGGGTTGGTTGTCATCGCGCTGTTCGGGCTCGTGTTGGGTTGGTTCCATGGGCCGCTATTGGCGGCTGTTGGCCTGATCGGAGCTTTTGCCGCCCCCTTTGCCGTGGGTGGTTCCTCGGATGATCCTAGCTGGCTCTACGGTTACTTTTTCATAATCGCCGTATTGGGTCTGGGAATTGATACAGTCAGGCGTTGGGCGTGGATTTCGGTGTTGACCCTAATTGGCGCCTATGGGGCCGCGTTTCTGCTGGTACTGTCTTCGCCGTCGACCGAGCCCGGGTATCTAACCTGCGTCACGGCACTGGCGATCATTGCGATCGCGATACCCATACGGCGTATCTGGCCAAACCACTCTGGTGCGATGGTGACCGAGATTATCCGACGCCGGAAAGGAGAACCATGGCCCGAGTTTCCAACTCGGATTGCCTTTGGTGCGGTACTTGTTTCCTCAGTAATTTTGTCGCTGCATTGGCCAGATTCAGGTGGTGAATTCTGGTTGGGCGTCGCGCTGTTCACAGGCTTGGTATTGGCGCTGATGCTCTGGGCAAAGGATGCACGGGCATTACAGGATGTGACCGCATTCCCAGCACTGGGACTAATCTGGTTTGTCTTGGTGCACGGGTTGGATGGAGGTGCAGTATGGCTTCGCTTTGTGGATACTTATGCGGAAACAGCCGAGGCAGATTATCCTTGGAGCGTCACGCAATTGGTGGCCTTAGGCGCTTTGGTCACTTTGATTGCAGCTTGGCGATCCTTTCGGGCCGGGCGCTATAGCGTGGTCTGGGCCGGAGGGACGGCGATATTCGCTCCGGCCCTGGCGATCGCGCTTGAGATCGGATGGCACCCTGCTGAGGTATTCGGAGCCTACCCATGGGCGCTACATGCCATCGCTTTGGGCGCGATGATGGTAGTTCTGGCCGAACGGTTCGCGCGGGTCGATGGTGAAAACCGGATGCGCGCAGCCTTGGCGACTCTGTCCGCGCTTTCTTGTCTCAGCTTTGCCTGCATTATTGTGCTCAGTTCGGCTGCTTTAACCGTGGCGCTTGTCGCCATGATCGTTGTGGCCGCCGCGTTGGACAGACGATTTGAACTGCCTCCGATGAGCTGGTTCATCTGGGCAGGCGTATTCACCGTCACAGTCCGACTGGTGTTGGACCCAGGGCTTATTTGGGCCGAAAGCGCTCCATTGCTCGAAATGACGTTGGTCTATTCGGCTGCGGTTGTCGGTTTCATTGTGGGCTGGACGTTACTGAAGCCCCTAGACCGCCCGATTGCTTCATTGCTCCTTGAAAGCGCGGCCTGGGCGACAGCGGGGATACTGCTATCGCTGCTGTTGCTGCGCTGGCTGGAAAGTTTCGGCGAAGGCGGTGCCACCAACAGCCACTGGGGGCTGGGATTGCTTGCGGTCATCTGGCTGTTGCTGGCTTTCGCACAGGTGCAACGGTTCAAGTTGGGCGGTAAGTTAAACTATCTGCGCTACGCCTTGGCTGCTTTCTTCGGTGCGCATGGTGTGTATCGCCTGGGTCAGGCGTTGTCAGAAGCCAACCCGCTGCTCAACCCGTTTGCGGACCCGGTACTGGGACCAATGGTTTTGAACACGCTCGCCGTTGCCTATTTGTTGCCCGCGCTGGCAATTGGTTTCTCGGCCTGGCGTGTCGTTACACAGCCCGTTCTGCTGAAACAAATCAGCTATGGAGCAGCCACTGCTCTGGCGACTGTTTGGCTGGGATTAGCGATCCGGCATGTCTGGCAGGGCGCGGGCGGTATGTATGAAGGCAACGGCGTCACTCAGCCCGAGCTTTATACTTATACAATCACGTTGTTGGTGGTCGGAGCGGCGTTGTTTTATCAATCACTGGCCCGCCACTCTGATTTGATGCGCAAGGCTGGCTTGGCTGTTATCGGGTTGGCGGTGGCGAAGGTATTTCTGATCGATATCGCTGGATTGGGGGGGCTGATCCGCGTCTTTTCTCTGCTTGTGTTAGGGCTCGCTCTGGCAGGGCTGGCATGGCTCAATCGCTGGGCCAAGCTGCGCCATTCGCCTCAGGATGCGGAACCTCTGGACCATTGAGGGCTGGCGTCCTATAAGCGCGGCCATGTTTGACCGTCTGGCCATCATTATTCGAATTATATCCCCGGCGCTCTGATATCGCGAGACGCCGGGCAAAGGTGCTTGAGATATCGCACTGACCGCTTCGATCCATACACGACAAGATCATCCTGAGGACGCCCCAAATGTGCGCCGACACACCCCAAACACCTGACTACAAAGACACGCTTAATCTGCCCAAGACCGAATTCCCGATGCGAGCTGGCCTGCCCAAGCGCGAGCCTGCATGGCTGGAGCGCTGGGAAAAGATCGGTGTCTATGACCGCCTGCGCGAGAAAGAGGGCCGTAAACCCTTTACCCTACACGATGGCCCCCCCTATGCGAATGGGCATCTGCATATCGGTCACGCGCTGAACAAGACCATCAAGGACATGATCGTGCGGTCGCATCAGATGATGGGCTTCGACTCGCGTTATGTGCCCGGCTGGGACTGCCACGGCTTACCGATCGAATGGAAGATCGAGGAACAGTACCGTAAGAAGGGCAAGAACAAGGATGAGGTGAACATCGTCGACTTCCGTCAGGAATGCCGCAAGTTCGCCGAAGGTTGGATCGACATTCAGCGCGAAGAGTTCAAACGTCTGGGCATCACCGGTAACTGGCCCGATCCCTACATCACCATGGACTATCACGCCGAAGCCGTGATCGCCGACGAGTTCATGAAGTTTCTGATGAATGGCACGCTTTATCAGGGTTCGAAACCCGTCATGTGGTCGCCCATCGAAAAAACCGCGCTGGCCGAGGCCGAGGTCGAGTATCACGACAAGGAAAGCTTCACCATCTGGGTGAAATTCAAGGTTGTGAACACCGGCGATGTGACGTTGGACAACGCCTATGTGGTGATCTGGACGACGACCCCGTGGACCATGCCGTCGAACAAGGCTGTGGTTTATGGTGAAGACATTTCGTACGGCCTCTACGAAATCACCGGCCGCCCCGAGGAGTGCTGGGCGCGGATCGGCGACCGCTATCTGTTGGCCGATGATCGTGCAGCGGATGTTTTTGCACGTGCGCGGCTGGATGACTCCATGTACCGTCGTCTGTGTGATGTGACGCAGGAAGATCTGGCCAAGATCCAGCTGGCACACCCGCTGGCCGGGGCCGAGGGCGGCAATGGCGAATGGGACGATATCCGTGACTTCCGCGCTGCTGAGTTTGTGACCGATACGGAAGGTACCGGTTTTGTCCATTGCGCGCCCTCGCACGGTATGGAGGAATTCGAGCTATTTCGCGATCTGGGCATGCTGGAACAGGTCATCACCTATAACGTAATGGATGATGGCTCTTTCCGCGCTGATCTACCGTTCTTCGGCGGCAAATACATCCTGTCCCGCAAGGGCGGTGAGGGTGACGCAAACAAAGCGGTCATCGACAAGTTGGCCGAGGTTGGCGGGCTGCTGGCGCGTGGCAAGATCAAGCACAGCTATCCGCATTCGTGGCGCTCGAAAGCTCCAATCATCTACCGCAACACGCCGCAGTGGTTCGCATCCGTGGACCGCAAACTGGATGACGGCATGGGCGAAATGGGTGATACCATCCGCGAACGCGCCCTGCGGTCTATCGATGAGTTGGTCAAGTGGACCCCACAAACGGGCCGCAACCGCCTGTATTCGATGATCGAGGCGCGCCCGGACTGGGTACTGTCCCGTCAGCGCGCCTGGGGTGTTCCGCTGACCTGCTTCACAAAGAAGGGGGCTTTGCCCACCGACGCGGACTACCTGCTGCGCAACGAAGAGCTCAACGCCCGTATCAAGGCAGCGTTTGAGAAGGACGGCGCAGACGTCTGGTACAAGGACGGGTTCAAAGAAAAGATTCTCGACGGAATCGTTAACCCGGACGAGTACGATCAGGTGTTCGACGTGCTGGACGTATGGTTCGATTCGGGCTCGACCCACGCCTTCGTTCTGCGTGATCGTGAGGACGGGACCGAGGACGGTATTGCCGACGTTTATATGGAAGGTACTGACCAGCACCGCGGCTGGTTCCATTCTTCGATGCTGCAGGCATGTGGCACCAAGGGTCGTGCACCCTATCGCAATGTGGTGACCCACGGTTTCACCTTGGATGCCAAAGGCAACAAGATGTCAAAATCGCTGGGCAACACCATCGTGCCGGAAGAGGTCGTCAAGCAATACGGCGCTGATATCCTGCGGCTGTGGGTGGCTCAGACCGATTATACCGCCGACCAGCGGATTGGGCCGGAAATCCTGAAAGGCACCGCCGACAGCTATCGCCGCCTGCGTAACACCATGCGGTTCATGCTAGGCTCGCTGGCGGATTTCACCGAAGCGGATCGCGTCGCGCCCGAGGACATGCCACGCTTGGAGCGTTGGGTGCTCAGCCGTCTTGCAGAGCTGGATGAGCAGGTGCGCAAGGGCTATGCATCCTTCGATTTTCAGGGCGTGTTCAGCGCCGTGTTCACCTTTGCCACGGTCGATCTGTCGTCGTTTTACTTCGATGTTCGCAAGGATGCGCTTTATTGCGACGGTGACAGCCAGCGCCGCCGTGCTGCGCGCACGGTTCTGGATATCCTGTTTCACCGCCTGACCACATGGCTGGCCCCGGTGCTGGTCTTCACCATGGAAGAGGTTTGGCTGGAACGATTCCCGGCCGATGACAGCTCAGTCCATCTGGTCGATTTCCCTGAAACGCCCGTCGACTGGCGCCATGAAGAACTGGAAGCCAGCATGGCCAAAGTCCGCCGTGTCCGCCGTGCTGTGACCGCAGCGCTGGAAATTCAGCGTCAAGACAAGGTGATCGGATCCAGCCTTGAGGCCGCTCCGATCGTGTATGTCGAAGATCAGGAAACCCGCGACCTGCTGGCATCCTTCGACGTGGATGACATGTGCATCACTTCGGGCCTGGCCGTCACAGGCGATCCGGCCCCCGCCGAGGCGTTCCGGGTTCCGGAAATCGAAGGCGTCGCCGTGGTCTTCGAAAAGGCCCAGGGCGACAAATGCCAGCGGTGCTGGAAAATCCTGCCCGATGTGGGATTGCATGCCCATCCGGGCGTGTGCGGGCGCTGTAACGAAGCGCTGAGCTGACACCCAAACGGTGCGCGTAGGAGAGTTCGCTGATGCGAGGCTCTGCCTTGCGCTCCGAGGTGTTTTTGGCCAGATGAAAGGCGGATCGTCAGGATTCGGGTTGCAGGTGTGACGAAACATCTGCAACCGTTCTCTTATGCCGATGATCGCCGTAGAAACTCAGTTTGGTTGCCTTGGTGTCGAAGAGATCGATGGCGCCATTACACGACTTGTTTGGAATGGCCGAGACGAAGGCCCGGTCACCCTGGTTCTGCGAGAGGCGGTGGCGCAATTACGCGCTTATGACGAAGGGCGTTTGCAGCAGTTCGATCTGCCCTATCGGATCAAGGGGTCAGAATTTCAGCGTCGCGTGTGCGATGCGATGTATGCCATCCCGTTCGGGGATACGCGCACCTACGGCGAGTTGGCCGACGAGCTTGGATACTCTGCGCAGGCGGTTGGGCGGGGATGCGGTGGGAATCCCATCCCGATCATCATTCCCTGTCACCGGGTTCTGGGCGCGGATGGCAAGATGGTCGGGTTTTCAGGGCATGGTGGAGTAGAGACCAAAGTGGCTCTGCTGCGTCACGAAGGTGCAGCCAGCCTGTTGATCTGATCCGCACTTACCTGTTGCATTCAGAGCGACACGGCCCCAACCTATATCAAATAGTGAATTTGAAGGACCGAATTGCATGACCGGCCACACAGATCCCGCCGCACGTAAGAAAGCCATTGTTGATCATTTGATGTCTTTGGAAGAACAGGAACTGGCAACCGCACAGGCGCATTATGATGCCTTTCTGAAGGATTCCCAACTGGATGACCGGGAAGGGCATGACAAGGATGACATTGCTGCCTCGCGCGAGAATGCGGACCTGGCGGCCGCCTTTGATGCACCCGTTCATGCGCATCACGCCAAGATTGACGTCATCGAAAACACTGATTTCAGCGTCACGGACACGGTGCAGCCCGGCGCGGTGATCAAGTTCAACAATCGCCGCTTCGTCGTATGTGTCTCAACAACTCGGTTTGACGTGGACGGCAAAACTTATATGGGCATTTCGACCCAAAGCCCGATCTATCTGGCTATGGTTGGCCTGCAAGAAGGTGATGTATTCACCCATAACGGGACTGAGTTTGAGGTTCAGGAAGTCTTGTAATCCCTGGCTTTGCGCGGTGGGATGATCTGCTGCGCTATTCCGGCTGAAACCAGATACAGGCTGGTGATCACCAGCCCCCAATGGGCCCAGCTTTCAGGGTGAAAGTCGACCCATGCTGCCCAGCCTGCAAAGAAGGTCCACGCAAAGGCCATCGGCAGCGACAAGGTGCGCCAACGCTCGGTTCGGACCGGGTGAATGAATTTCAGCGGCAGGAACATTGCGACTGACAGCAAGGTGACCAGCAGCAGGATGACCCCGAAGTTGGGCTCCAAAGCGAAGATCACGATGACGAACATGTTCCAGCAGCCCGGAAAGCCGGAGAAGGAATTGTCTTTGGTTTTCATGCGCGTATCCGCAAAATACATCGCGCTGGCAAAGGTGATAACGATGATAGCGAACCAGCCGGTCCAACCATCCATCAGTCCTGACTTAAACAAGGCGAAAGCGGGAATGAACACATAGGTCAGATAGTCGATGATCAGATCCAGCAACACGCCGTCAAACTCTGGTGCGTTCTTTTTGACGTGATAATGCCTCGCCAGCGGGCCATCGATTCCGTCCACGATGAACGAGACAACCAGCCAGAGATACATCAGGCTCCATTTCTCTTCGACTGCGGCCAACATGGCGAGCATTGCGAAAACGGCACCTGTGGCGGTGAAGAGATGAACGGAAAGCGCTTTGAATCTAAGTGTCATGGTGGTGTCATGACGGAAGCAAGGCGCAGATGCAAAGCAAAAAGGGGCTTTGCTTCAGGCTTTTGGGTGCGTGCGGTTGTAGACTTCCATCAACCTGGCCGTGTCGACCGCGGTATAGGTCTGTGTGGTCGAAAGCGAGGCGTGACCCAAAAGCTCTTGGATCGCACGTAAGTCACCGCCCGCAGACAGCAGATGGGTAGCAAAGCTGTGGCGCATCGCGTGCGGGGTGGCTGTGGCGGGTAGGCCAAGCTGCATTCGCGCTTTGGCGACCACGGCCTGAATGATCCCGGGGTTCAGAGGGCCGCTCCGAACGCCTCGAAACAGCGGGGCATCAGGTGTTTGCGGATGCGGACATAGCCGGAGATAGCGATCAACTGCTGCCCTAGCGGCCGGAAGAACCGGCACGATTCGTTCTTTGCCACCTTTCCCTGAAATGCGCAGAGTATCCGGCAGGGGCGCATCCGATCCGGTCAGGGAAAGTGCCTCGGAAATGCGAAGCCCACAACCGTATAGGAGTGTTACGACCGCGACATCCCGGGCGGCAACCCAATCGGAAGATGATTGCAACTCGACCGTTTCGATCATGGCGCGGGCTGCGTCTTCGGCCAGAGGACGCGGCAATTTCTTAGTAAATTTAGGCGCGCGTGTGGACAGGACAGCGGTCGGCTCGAACCCTTCGCGCTCAGCCAGCCAACGATAGAAGTTTTTGACCGCAGACAGTTTGCGCGCCAGAGATCGCGCGCCGACGTCTGAATTGCGCTGATCCGCCATCCAGGCCCGCATATCCGAGACGGTAATACGTTCCAGTGCTGCTAGCCCTTGGCGCTCGCTGTGATGCAGGGTCATGAAGGACAGGAATTCGGTCACGTCACCGCGATAGGCCTCGAGCGTATTCTCTGATCGCCCAGCGAGCGCCCCCAGACTGTCCAGCCAATGCTGCAAAGCATCGCGGCAGGCTGGGGAGATCAGGCTCATGACAACCAGTGGCGCATCGAGCGTTCAAAGACACCGGCAAAGAAGGCAAGAAGATCTGTGCCAAGCTGAGGTGAGAAATGCCGTGGGTCGTTGGCACCCATGACAATCATGCCGGGCAAGCGTCCCGCGCCGAGATCAAGTTTGAGGCAGGCTTCGGATTGCAGTTGATCAGCCTGTTCACCGTAGACTTGAGGATTGGGACAGCGAATTTCGCGCAGCGTTACTTCGCGCGGTTGGCCATTGCGGTCCGAGGTCAGGTAGCTGTCGATAAATCCGGGCTCGACCACGGTCAGAACACCACCAAGCTGGTTCACTACAGGATCGTCGCGCACGATAGTTGTTTCAAGAACCAATGTGATGTGATCGACGCGCAGGATCTCGGCCACGTCATTGCCAAGCGCGCGCAAGAAATCTTCGAATACTGTGGGCTCGAGAAGCCGGAGAATGGCACGATGCACCTGATTTGTGCCTGCCAGATTTTCGTAAGCTGCTGCGATGACTGAGCGATGGGTATCCTCAAGTCGATCGAGCCGTGCCTCAAGGCGTTGCATGGCGATGCCGCGCAGATCAACGACATTGTCACCGCGGGCTTGTTCATTTGCCGCCACAAGGGCTTGCATTAGGTCTTTGTCATCCAGCACTGCGTCAGGCTCAGCCAGAATCGCGGCGCGGAGATTGTCCTTGAGTTTAGGATCGCTGCTCATGTCCCGTCCGGTCGTTTTTTGTTTTGGCGGGCTTATAACACGGGTTGCCGGATTTGCCTTGGGAAAAATGCACGCGAAAGGCGAATTTCATCGCTGCTGTGGCGGGAGCTCCCGCCAGCCTTGCGCTGATTGAAATTCGGCTTTGGCCGTTGGGCCGGGCGCGGTGCCTGGCAGCACCGCGCGGCAGCGCTTGGGATCAGAGGATTTTCTGACCTGTTTTGGCCCAGTCGGCCAGGAATGTTTCCAGACCTTTGTCGGTCAGCGGGTGGTCGGCCAGTTTCTTGATGACACCCGGAGGAGCGGTAATCACGTCGGCCCCGATGCGTGCGCTATCGGTAACGTGGTTCACGGTACGGATCGAGGCGGCCAGGATTTCGGTTTCAAACCCGTAGTTGTCATAGACCTGACGGATATCTGCTATTAGGTCCATGCCGTCGAGGTTGATATCGTCAAGGCGTCCGATGAAGGGCGAGATGAAGGTCGCGCCCGCCTTGGCGGCCAGAATCGCCTGATTGGTCGAGAAGCACAGGGTCACATTGACCATCTGGCCTTCGTCGGTCAGCGTTTTACAGGTTTTTAAACCCGCCCATGTCAGCGGTACTTTGACAGCAATGTTCGATGCAATCTTTGCCAGTTTGCGGCCTTCGGCGATCATGTCGTCGGCTTCGGTGGCGACAACTTCGGCCGAGACGGGGCCGTCGACCAGATCACAGATCTCTTTGGTGACTTCCAGAATGTCGCGGCCCGATTTCAGGATCAGCGAGGGGTTGGTGGTTACGCCGTCCACCATGCCCAGATCGTTCAGTTCGGCGATGGCGTCGATCTCGGCGGTGTCTACGAAGAATTTCATGAGGGCAGTCCTTTGATGGGTTGGCCTTGGTCGCGGATGGCTTTACCTCAAAGAGACCCATGCTGGAACCCCCTGCGAAGGATATGCCGTGAGCGCTAACGGATTTTTCGACGAAGGAGAGCTGGTTGCGGTGCTGACCACGCAACCGCTGGACCGGACGTTGGACTACAAAGCGCCCGAGGGCGGGTGCTTTCTTGGGGCGTTTGTCGAGGTGCCTTTGGGGCCGCGTAAAGTCTTGGGTGTGGTCTGGGGGCAGGGGCAGGGCGGTTTTGATCTGGCCAAGGCGCGGTCGGTGATCCGGGTGCTTGAAGTCGCGCCGATGCGCGAGGAGATGCGTGTGTTTCTGGGGCGCGTAGCGGATTACACGCTGACGCCGATGCCTGCGGTGCTGCGTCTGGCAACGCGCGCGCCGGGATTGGGTGATCCGCCGTCAATGCGCAAGGTTTACCGGCTGGGAAGCGCGGAACCGGACCGGATCACTGATGCGCGAACCCGTGTGCTGGAGGTGCTGCGCGACTACGGGGGGTTGGCTTTCACACTGAAAGAACTGGCCGAGCAGGCGGGTGTAACCTCGTCTGTAGTGAAAGGGCTGGTGAAGCAGGGCGCTGTGCGGGAAGAGGACAGCCCGCGAGATCTGCCCTATCCCCATCTGGACCCTGATCTGCCGGGGAAAGACCTGACCGAGGATCAGGCAAAAGCCGTTGCGCGACTTCAAGCCGGGCAGCGCACGGGTGACTATGGGACCACGCTGCTGAAGGGCGTGACGGGGTCGGGCAAAACCGAGGTTTATCTGGAAGCCGTGGCCGAGGCGCTGCGCAAGGGGCGGCAGGCTCTGGTCCTGCTACCCGAGATTGCGCTGACGGCTGAATTTCTGACCCGTGTAGAGGCACGTTTCGGTGCGCGTCCGGCAGAATGGCATTCGGGCGCAACAATGACAGAACGACGTCGGGTCTGGCGGATGGTTGGACAGGGGGATGCTCAGCTGGTTGTGGGCGCTCGGTCGGCGCTGTTCCTGCCGTTCCGCGATCTGGGGCTGGTTGTGGTCGATGAAGAGCACGACACGTCGTACAAACAGGAAGATGGCGTGCATTACAGCGCGCGCGATATGGCGGTGCTGCGGGCCTCCATCTGCGGGGCGCGCGTGGTTCTGGCCAGCGCGACGCCGTCGCTTGAAAGCTGGGCGAATGCCGAGGCTGGGAAGTATGAGCGTCTCGACCTGACCGCACGCTTTGGCGTGGCAGTCCTGCCCGAGATGAAGCCCATCGACATGCGGGCCGAACAGACGCAGGCGGGGACTTGGATTTCCCCCTCGCTGCGGCAGGCGGTACGGCAGCGGATTGAGCGGGGCGAACAGTCGCTGCTGTTCATCAATCGCCGCGGCTATGCACCGGTGACCCTGTGCCGGGCCTGCGGAGAACAGATTGCCTGTGACCATTGCGATGCGCGGATGGTGGAGCACCGGTTCCTCAAACGTCTGATGTGCCACCAATGTGGTGAGACCAAGCCGATGCCCGAGACCTGCCCGTCCTGCGGGGTCGAGGGCAAGCTGGCACCGGTCGGGCCGGGGATTGAACGACTGGCCGAAGAGGCCGAGGCGACCTTCCCCGAGGCCAAGATCGCTATGCTCAGCTCTGACCTGTTTGGTTCGGCCCGTGCCTTGAAGGCCAAGATCGAAGAGATTGCCGAGGGCGATGCGGATATCGTTATCGGGACGCAACTGGTGGCCAAGGGGCATAACTTTCCCAAGCTGACGCTGGTGGGGGTGATCGATGCGGACCTCAGCCTGCACGGGGCCGACCTGCGCGCGGCGGAACGGACTTTTCAATTGATGCGACAGGTTGCGGGCCGGGCAGGCCGTGCGGATAAACCGGGGCAGGCGTTGCTGCAAACCTTCCAGCCTGAGCATCCTGTGATCCGGGCGATTCTATCGGGCGATGAAGAAGGGTTCTGGACGGCTGAAGCCGCTGGGCGTCAGGCCGCTGGGGTGCCGCCTTACGGCCGTATGGCCGGGATTGTCCTGTCGGGCCCCGAGGTTGGGCCGGTCTTCGATATCGGCAATGACATGGCGCGCAACGATGCACCGCTGCGCGACGTCGGAGCGCAGGTGTTTGGCCCGGCTCCGGCCCCCATCGCGCGCATACGTGGCCGTCACCGCGTCCGGCTTTTGGTCAAAGCCCCGAAAGGCGCGCCTATTCAGGACGCCATCGCCCGCTGGATTGCCCCATTGAAGTTGAAAGGCGATATCCGCCTGGCCGTGGATATCGATCCGCAAAGCTTCTACTGACCCCTGCATCAGTGCAGAGCCACTGTGCGCCAGCCGCTTTCCACTCGCCAAAAGGTGCAAATCGGCGTAAGGCAACCTCATGCTGAAACCCATGCCCTTGTCTGAGGCGCAGAGTCTTCCGCTCTGGCGCCGTCCTATGACGCTCTTGTTCGTGATGGCGTTGACCATGCCGATTGCGTTCAACGCGTGGAGTGCGTTGCTGAACAATTTTGTCATAGAGGCTGCGAACTTTGACGGGGCGGATATCGGTCTGTTGCACACGGTGCGCGAAATTCCGGGGTTTCTGGCCGTCGGCGTTATCGCAGTGATCATCTTCATCCGCGAGCAGGTTCTGGCCATGATCTCGTTGATGATGCTGGGCGCTGCAACTGCGGTGACCGCGTGGTTTCCAAGCCTTGGCGGTCTGTTGTTTGTCACTCTGTTCAGCTCAATCGGGTTTCACTACTACGAGACGGTGAATCAGTCGTTGCAACTGCAGTGGTTGCCCAAGGATCGTGCGCCACAGATTTTGGGCTGGCTGGTTGCGATGGGTTCGGCTGCGACGGCTGTGGTCTATGGCTTGATCGTGTTGACATGGGATCGGTTCGATCTGTCTTATAACTTCGTCTTCATGGCTGCTGGCGGCGTAACCGTTCTGCTTGCGCTGTTTTGTCTGATCGCATTTCCGCAGTTCGATTCGCCGACACCCCAGACCAAAAAGATCGTACTGCGCAGACGTTACTGGTTGTATTACGCCCTGCAATTCATGGCAGGCGCGCGGCGTCAGATTTTCATCGTTTTCGCGGGCTTCATGATGGTTGAGAAGTTCGGGTTTGAGGTGCACGAACTGACCAGCCTCTACCTCATCAACCTGATGATCAACATGGCCGCAGCGCCGATGTTGGGCAAAGCAGTTGCCAGATTCGGGGAACGCCGCACGCTGATCTTTGAATATACCGGCCTTGCAATCGTATTCGCAGCCTACGGTGGTATCTATTGGTTCGGATGGGGCGTTTTGCTGGCGGCAATATTATATGTGATCGATCATGTTCTGTTTGCGCTGGCACTGGCACTGAAAACATACTTCCAAAAGATCGCCGATCCGGCAGATATTGCACCCACTGCGGCCGTTGCCTTTACCATTAACCATATCGCGGCGGTGTTCCTGCCTGCGCTATTGGGTCTGCTTTGGGTCATTTCACCGGGCGCCGTATTTGGTCTTGCCGCTGCGATGGCGATGGTGTCGTTGGGCTTGTCCCTTCTGATCCCACGGCATCCGGAGGCCGGGAACGAGACAATCCTGTCGAAATACGCCACTGCACCCGCCGAGTAGTCACCGGCGCTTGACCTCGGCGCCGCGCCGCCCTACGCGCAGGGGCAGCTTGAGACAGGAGGCCCCCATGCCCACATTCACCGCACTGACCACCCTGACCGGCAGAGTAGCAGCCGAAGGTCTGGGCGAGGCGATGGAACGTCTGAACCCGGAGCCCACCGGAGTGGGGGTGTTTGAGGTCGAGGATGGCTCGGGCCTATGGGAGATTGGCGGGTACTTTACTGAAGCACCAGACGAGACGGCGTTGGCCGTTTTGGCTGCAGCATTTGAGGCCAAGCCATTCGTCGTCTCAGAGCTTCCCGAAACTGACTGGGTTGCACACGTACGTCGCGAACTGGCCCCGGTCGAAGCAGGTCGTTTTTTTGTTTATGGCAGCCACGACGCAGACAAGCTGCCCGATGGTCGTATTCCATTGTTGATTGAAGCCGCGATGGCCTTTGGCACGGGGCATCATGGAACGACCTTAGGATGTCTCAAAGCTCTGGACTTTCTTCTGGATGAAGGCTTCGCGGCCACCAAAGTTGCCGATATCGGTTGCGGTACTGCCGTGCTGGCGATGGCCGCGGCTCGGGTTTGGGTTGGCGATATCATCGCCAGTGATATTGATGAGGTTGCTGTTGATGTGGCCGAGGCCAATTTGAAGGCAAACGGTATGGCAGGAGCCGTGAAATGCGTCGAAGCTGCGGGATTCGATCATCCCGACCTGAATGAACATGCGCCTTATGACCTGATATTTGCAAACATTCTCAAAGGGCCCCTGGTCGCGCTATCACCAGAGATATCGGCGAATCTGCGGGTAGGCGGACACGCAATCCTATCGGGAATCCTCAATGAACAAGCTGATGATGTGCTCACAGTTTATATCCAAAATGGCTTCAATCAGGTGCGCAGGAGTGAGATTGGTGAGTGGACGACGCTAATCTTAAGCAAACGGGGCGAAAGCTAGGCCATTTGCGGGAGTTTTGTGGATTTTCGCCACGTTTTTGTCGCATTCTTCTTTTACCGTCATTGGACGCAATCGGGGGGCGGTTTTTTGGAGGCTGCCATGACTGGAAAACAACTGGAATTTGATCAACGCGTTACGCGCTTGAACAAAAAGCATCAAAAACTAAGCCGTGGGTATCGTGCGACCATGCGGTCGGATGGGCTGGTGGTGATGAAGCCGCAGCGCGTGCGCTCGGCAGTTCCGGCCAAGGTTTTACTCATGTGTGTGGTGGGCTTCTTTGGTTTCAAAGCTTTCCTTCTGTCCCATCTGGGCCCGTCTGCCTACGACACGCGCGTGGATGCCTTGCACCAAGGCACTGCAGTTGAACAAGCTGGTGCATGGATCATGCAAGCCGATCCTGTGACTGCATTCTTCGCCACCCAATTAAACAAGGTAATGTTCTAGCCTAAGTTTGAACGCCCTCCTCAATCAAAAACACCGCGTGTCTTGAGGCACGCGGTGTTTCTGTTCGCCCCACAGGGAGGAAGTAGGGGCTTATTTGGAGCAGCGACAATTTGTTATCGACGGCCCTCGGCGACTTCGTCGATGTCGCCACGGCACAAGCCGATATCAGCCAGTTCACGATCGGTCAGACCGTTCAGCGCGTTGCGTGTTACACGGGCGTCATTCCATTCGACTACGGTGCTTACAACCGATGCGAAAGTCGCGCCGATACGGCCGACGAGGCCGAATGAGCCAGTGGTGGTGCGGGTGGTGTCCAGTGCAGCCATATCCTGTTTCCTTCTGGTTTGTGTTAAACTCTGATCTTGCGATCTGAGCGGCATCTAGTGATCTCAATCTTGCCGCGCAAGCGCTGAAATTGCATGTGTCCTATGCGTTTTTTGCAATGCTCAGTATCTCTGAAAGCCCTTTAAATCATTGGTTAATTTTCCTTCATATCGAGGTCGAAAATGAACCCGTCCGTGTCGCAAATGAACCCGGGAAGACCAGGGGCGACACAAATGTCGTTTTTCACCCTGCGACCATTTTGCTTGGAAAATGTTCACGCTTCGTGCTAATCGATGGAAAAAGATCACGTAAACCCGAGCAGGCCGAAGCAAACATGCGAATTCTGGGCATTGATCCGGGTCTAAGGACCCTGGGATGGGGCGTCATCGAATCAACGGGCAGCCGCCTGAGCCACGTCGCGAATGGCTTGTGTAAATCCGATGGTGATGATTTGGGAGAACGGCTTTTGTCGCTCCACAACCAGATAGTCGAGGTTATCGCTGAACACCGGCCCGATCAGGCGGCCATCGAACAGACCTTTGTCAACAAAGACGGAGCAGGAACCCTGAAGTTGGGGCAGGCGCGGGGTGTTGCGCTATTGACCCTGGCACAAGCCGGTCTGCCGGTGGGTGAATACGCCCCCAACCGGGTCAAGAAAACTGTGGTGGGTGTAGGCCACGCCGAGAAAGAACAGGTGTTGCACATGGTTAAATTGCAACTGCCGGGTTGTTCGCCCAAAGGGGCGGATGCAGCGGACGCTTTGGCGATTGCGATTTGTCACTCCTACTATGGCTCCGCTCCGCAGGCTCGGTTGAAAGAGGTGCGTGCATGATCGGCAAACTCACCGGACGACTGGACTATCGCGCTGCTGATCACGTTCTGATCGACGTACGCGGGATCGGGTACATCGTCTATTGCTCAGATCGGACCATGGCGGCTTTGCCCGGAGTGGGTGAAGGTGTATCGATCTACACAGACATGGTTGTGCGCGAAGACCTGATGCAGCTTTACGGCTTTCTGTCCTTGGTAGAGAAGGAATGGCATCGCCTGCTTTGCTCGGTTCAGGGCGTTGGCGCGAAGGTCTCGTTGTCGATCCTCAGTGCGTTGGGACCGGATGGTGTCAGCCGTGCGATCGCCTTGGGCGATTGGGGGGCGGTCAAGGCAGCCAAGGGTGTCGGACCGAAGACGGCACAACGGATCGTGTTGGACCTGAAGGACAAAGCCCCAAGCGTGATGGCTATGGGTGGCACTGTAACCGAAGCAATGGAGGGTCCCGCTCTGGAAGTCATCGACGCGGGTGAGCCTGCGCCCGCGCCGAAACGAGCGGTAAAACCGGCCTCAGGCGCTGCTGCTGCTTCTGCGGGCGCGCTTTCGGCGCTGGGCAATCTTGGCTATGGCCCATCCGAGGCGGCTTCTGCTGTCGCCGAGGCAGCGGCCAATATGCCCGATGCGGGTGAAGCCGATCTGATCCGCGCCGCGCTGAAACTGCTGGCTCCGAAAGGGTAAGTTAATGGTAGACGCCGATCCCGCCTTGCGCCCCGAGCCGATGCCGGAAGACAATGATCGCGCCCTGCGCCCTCAGGGCCTTGATGAATTTATCGGTCAGGCCGAGGCACGCGCGAACCTACGCATCTTTATCCAGTCGGCCCGCAAGCGGGGTGAGGCGATGGACCATACACTGTTCCATGGCCCCCCGGGATTGGGGAAGACCACGCTGGCGCAGATCATGGCGCGTGAGTTGGGAGTGAATTTCCGCATGACCTCGGGGCCGGTTCTGGCCAAGGCGGGGGATCTGGCGGCGATCCTGACCAATCTGGAATCAAGGGATGTGTTGTTCATCGACGAGATTCATCGTCTGAACCCGGCAGTTGAAGAGGTGCTTTATCCAGCGATGGAGGATTTCGAGCTCGATCTGGTGATCGGTGAAGGCCCGGCGGCGCGGACGGTGCGAATTGAGTTACAGCCTTTCACGCTGGTCGGGGCGACCACACGCATGGGGCTATTGACGACCCCACTGCGGGATCGCTTTGGTATTCCAACCCGGCTGCAGTTTTACACGGTCGATGAGTTGCATGAGATTGTCACACGGAATGCGCGGAAGCTGGGAGCTCCTGCCGACGATGAAGGCGCGCGCGAAATTGCGCGACGGTCACGCGGAACACCGCGGATCGCCGGTCGTTTGCTGCGGCGGGTCGTAGATTTTGCCATTGTCGAAGGTGATGGTCGGATTACCCGCGAATTGGCGGATTGGGCGCTGACCCGACTGGGTGTCGACAATCTGGGTCTGGACGGGGCCGACCGCCGGTATCTGAAGCTGATTGCCGAGAACTATGCTGGTGGTCCGGTTGGAATAGAGACGCTATCGGCGGCGTTGTCGGAAAGCCGGGACTCGCTGGAAGAAGTGATCGAGCCCTATCTGTTGCAGCAAGGATTGATCCAACGCACCCCGCGCGGACGGATGCTGGCGCAGAAGGCATGGACGCATTTGGGTATGGCTGCGCCCAAAGTGCAAAGCGATCTGTTTGGTTGAAGCAGCTCGCAAGAGATTTTATGCCTCTACTGAGAGTATTTTTCAGAAGATGAAGGTTCAAGCGTGACTCCGGAAGAGATCCAAGCGCTGTTCACGCGCGAAAACGGTGAGTTTTTGTTTGCGCGCTGGGGGCGGCCCATCGCGCCAATCGTATTCGGTGTCGAGGATGAGACACTCGCGACCGTCAAAGGCGCGTTTGAAGCGGTCGTCACTCTGGCCGATCATAAGATGACCGAGACGGACCCTGAGCTGGGTGCCAACTGCATGGTCTTCTTCTTCCGAGATTGGCAGGAGTTGTTGGAAGTTCCTGATCTGGATCGCCTGATCCCGGATTTGGCTCCATTGGTCGAGCGATTGGTTGCCGCTGTTGCCAATCAGTATCGCATTTTCCGGTTCGAAGAAGATGGCGCAATTCGCGCGGCTTTTGTGTTTCTGCGCATGGACAAGGAGATGTCCAAGGTCCCGGCGGAAACACTGGCGCTCAGCCAGGTGGTGCAGACCATTCTGCTATGGTCCGATACGGCATTCCGTAGCGCGTCACCTTTGGCCATCGCAGGTGACGCAACGATCTTACGGCCTGATATTGCCGCCTTGATCCGCGCCGCCTACGATCCGGTTTTACCCGGGGCAGCGCAGGATTCCTCTCATGCGTTGCGTCTGTTTGCCCGATTGGAACAACCGCAATGAAACATGTTTACCCGGTTCGCGTGTATTACGAAGACACCGACATGGGCGGGGTAGTCTATCACGCGAATTACCTGAAGTTCATCGAACGCGCCCGGTCCGACTGGGTGCGCAAGCTGGGCAACGATCAGAACGCGATGCGGGATGCGGGTATTGTCTGGGTCGTGCGGCGGATCGAGGCGGATTATCTGGCCGCTGCGCGCTTCGAAGATGAATTGGTGGTGGAAACCGAGATGGTTTCACTATCGGGTGCGCGGCTGTCGATGTCGCAATTGGTTAGGCGTGGTGAAACCGAGATCTTTCGTGCCGCGGTCACCGCGGTTTGCATGAATGCGCAGGGTAAGCCCGTGCGCCTTCCGGCAGAGATTCGCGCATTGATGTAACATTTTCACCCTCAAGGGTGGTTCTGTTGGCTTTTCATATCCATCTGCGTTAGCGTTTGGCAAAACAAGGCCAAATGGCCATCAGGCAAAACAAAGAGCAGGTTCATGGAAGCTGAAACGCTGGCGCTGGCGCAGGAGATCGATTTCTCCATGTGGGGGCTGTTTGCCCGTGCGACATTTATCGTCAAAATCGTGATGCTGATCCTTTTGATCGCATCCTTTTGGTCTTGGGCGATCATCATTCAAAAGCTGATCAATTACCGGGCGGCGCGTCGTGAGGCTCAGGTGTTTGACGAAAGCTTTTGGTCAGGGAATCCTCTGGACGAGTTGTTCGAGAAGATCGGGACACAGCCGGATGGCAGTTCTGAGAAGATTTTTGCAGCCGGGATGATCGAGTGGCGCCGCTCGCATCGTAACGATGGTGGTTTGATCGCCGGGGCGACCGCGCGGATTGACCGCTCGATGGATGTGGCGATTGCTAAAGAAGCCGAAGGGCTGCAAAAAGGACTGCCCATTCTAGCCACGGTAGGTTCGACTGCACCATTTATCGGCCTGTTCGGCACCGTTTGGGGCATCATGAACGCCTTTATCGAGATTGCCGAACAGCAGAACACCAACCTCGCTGTTGTGGCCCCCGGTATTGCCGAGGCGTTGCTGGCCACAGGCCTTGGTTTGCTTGCTGCCATTCCGGCTGTGATTTTCTACAACAAGCTCAGCGCCGACAGTGATCGGATCGTAGGCGGTTATGAAGCATTCGCCGATGAATTTGCAACGATCCTGTCCAGGCAGTTGGATAGCTGACGATGGGTGCGGCGGTTCAGCAATCCTCGGGTGATAATGGACGCCGGCGCGGGCGGCGTCGCGGCCGTGCCCAGCCGATGGCCGAGATCAATGTGACGCCATTTGTGGATGTCATGCTGGTGTTGCTGATTATCTTCATGGTGGCTGCCCCTTTGCTCACCGTTGGTGTGCCCGTTGATCTGCCAAAGACAGCCGCAAGCGCCTTACCCGGTGACAACGAAGAACCATTGACTGTCACTTTGACGGCAGACGGCCGAGTACAGATCCAGACAACAGATGTGCTGCGCGAAGAGCTGATCGGCAAGTTGCGCGCCATTGCGGCTGAGCGCAGCAGTGATCGAGTGTTCCTGCGTGCTGACGGTGCTATCCCATATGCGCAAGTAATGCAGGTCATGGGTGCGCTGAATGCAGGCGGGTTCTCCAACGTGGGTCTTGTAACCGATACCGGCGGGCCAACGCTGGACGAAGGGTGAGAGTGAGGTCGCGCGGTGGAGACCGGCACCAAGATTTCGGCAATTGCGCATGTCAGCCTGATCAGCTGGGCGCTTTTCGGAGGGACCTTCCGGTCCGAGCCATTGCCGATGGCAGTGCAGGATGTCACCGTGATATCGTCTGAGCAGTTTGCGGCAATGACCGCCCAGCGGGAGGCACCAGAGGTGCCGACTGACCCGGCTGAACTACAACAACCCACAGAGCCGGACGAGATTGATACGCCGGACCCAGCACCGGAAGAACAGCCAGAGCCGGAACCGGTTGCCCAGCCAGAGCCGGAACCCGAGCCTGAGGTGGAGCCCGAGGAGGTAGAAATACAGCCCGAACCTGAGCTGATCGAACAGCCCCCGACGCTTGAACAGCCCGAGCCCGAGGTGGCGGCGCTTCCGGTTCCTCCGGGTCCCGAGGCGGAACCGAGCCCCGCAGATAAGATCGCACCTGAACAGATTGCACCACCCCCGCCGGAGGCGAAACCGGATGACATTGAGACCCCTCCCGTCTCTTTGGATGAGGGTGCTGAGGTTCGGCAAGAGCAGCAGGACCAGACTGCTCCTGAAGAAGCCGCGCCCGAGATCGTCACCGAGGCGGAAGAGGTCGAGGACCCGGCTCCCCGCACCTCGCCCCGCCCGCGCGTGCGTCCGAACCGTCCGGCGCCACCACCCGAGCCTGAGGTTGCCGAAGCACCTGAACCCGCTCCGACAGAACCCGCGCAAAATGATCAGGCAATCAACGACGCGCTTGCTGAGGCGCTGGGGAATGGTACCGAACCTTCGGGTCCTCCACTGACCAGCGGCGAGGAAGATGCGATGAGGGTTGCCGTGTCGCGGTGTTGGAATGTCGGATCTCTGTCGACGGATGCGCTGGAAACTATCGTCGTCGTTGGGTTCTCGCTTACCCGGGACGGTAAAGTGGTCGGTGGCAGCCTGCAGTTGCTGGACAGTACCGGCGGCTCGGCCGCTTCGGCAAAACAAGCCTACGAGGCAGCGCGGCGCGCGATTTTACGCTGTGGCGCCAAAGGATACGACCTGCCTGCTGACAAATACGATCAATGGCAGGATATTGAGATTACCTTCAATCCCGAGAGGATGCGGATCAAATGATGAAACTTCTGACCAGCCTCTTCGTTGGCCTGACCCTTCTTTCGACCTCGGCCTATGCCCAGAGTGGCCCGCTGCGCTTGGAAATCGATGAAGGGATCATCGAGCCGATGCCGTTTGCGGTGCCGAGTTTTGTGCCGGATGGGCCTTCTGCGGCACAATACGCTCAGGATATATCGCGCGTGATCGTGTCGGACCTGACGGGAACGGGCCTGTTTCGCGAAATTTCATCGGATGCGTTCATCAGCCGGGTCAGCAGTTTTGATGCCCCGGTGCAATTTGCTGACTGGAAAGCAATCAACGCGCAGGCATTGGTGACAGGCGCGGTCAATGTTTCGGGCAAACGGCTGACGGTTCGGTTCCGAGTGTGGGACGTATTCTCGGGTCAGGAACTGGGCAATGGGTTGCAGTTTGCAGGCACCACCGACGGCTGGCGTCGGATGGCGCATAAGGTGGCCGATCAGGTCTATACCCGGATCACCGGTGAGGGTGCTTATTTTGATAGCCGGGTTGCGTTCGTATCTGAAAGTGGCCCGAAGGATCAGCGGCGCAAGCGGTTGGCGATCATGGATTATGACGGCGCGAATGTGCAGTACCTGACTGACAGCGCCGCCATCGTGCTGGCGCCGCGCTTTTCGCCGACCGGTGACCGTCTGCTGTACACCAGCTATGAAACCGGTCAGCCACGCATCTACTTGCTGGATGTCGGTCGCGTGAAACGGCAGGAATTGCCAACGCAGGAAGGCACCATGAGCTTTTCGCCGCGCTTTTCGCCCGATGGTCGCTCGATTGTTTATTCGCTGACGCAGGGCGGAAACACGGATCTGTGGAAGATGGATCTGGCCTCGGGTCAAAGTGTGCGGCTGACAAACACACCTGCGATCGAAACCGCACCCAGCTATTCGCCGGATGGTGGCCAGATCGTGTTCGAGAGCGACCGCTCGGGCACTCCGCAGCTTTATATCATGCCCGCCAACGGCGGCGAGGCGACGCGGATCAGTTTCGGACAGGGACGCTATGGCACGCCGGTCTGGTCTCCGCGTGGTGACCTGATTGCCTTTACCAAGCAGAATAAGGGCCGCTTTCACATCGGCGTTATGCGCACTGACGGCAGTGAAGAGCGTCTTCTGACCGCTTCTTTCCTAGACGAAGGTCCCACCTGGTCACCGAACGGGCGGGTCATCATGTTCACCCGCGAAACACAAGGCGCGAGCGGTCGATCGACGCTTTACTCCGTGGATATTTCGGGAAGGAACCTGCGCCCTGTGCGAACGCCGGATGGGGGTAGCGACCCGTCTTGGGGACCACTGCAGAATTGATCGGAACAGGCAGCAGGTAAAGTTCACAACAAACCCGCAATGTGATAGAAGCGCGGCAATAAACAACGAAACACGAGGCACTTGAGATGAAACTGTTGAGCAAAGCCGCGGCTATCGGGGTGCTGACCCTGATTGCTGCCTGTACGAATAACGATCCGTCGGCACTGGGCGGAGGTGCCGGTGGCAGTGGTGCTCTGGTTCCGGGGTCTCCCAGTGATCCGCGCTCGCCAGCTTATTTCCAGCAGACAGTTGGCGACCGGGTTCTGTTTGCCGTCGACCAGTCCACGCTCAGTCCGCAGGCGCAGACGGTTCTTCAGGGGCAGGCCGACTGGCTGCTGGCCAACCCGGATTTTGTCGCCAACATCGAAGGCCACGCGGACGAGCAGGGCACGCGCGAATACAACCTTGCGCTTGGCGCCCGTCGCGCAAACGCAGCTCGGGAATATTTGATCTCGCGCGGAGTTGCGGGCAACCGATTGACCACCGTCAGTTATGGCAAGGAACGCCCTATCGAAATTTGCAGCACCGAGGATTGCTATTCCAAAAACCGCCGCGCGGTGACGGTGCTGACCGGCTCAACCTTGGGGTAAGATGATGCGATTTGCAGGATTGGTTCTGGCGGCGGTTGTGGCCGTCGCTGGTGTGGCACAAGCACAGGATCAGCAAACATTGGCGGATATCCGTCAGGAACTGACCGTGCTGCATGTTGAAATCCAGCGTCTCAAGCGCGAGTTTTCGACCACAGGCTCGCCCGCGCCGAACCTGTCCGGCAGTTCCGTTCTGGAACGTGTCGACGCGATCGAGGCCGAGTTGCAGCGTCTGACGCGCCAAACCGAGCAGTTGAACCAACGGGTGCAGAATATCGTCACCGACGGTACGAACCGGATTGGTGATCTGGAGTTCCGTCTGGTTGAGCTTGAAGGCGGAGACCTGAGCACATTGGGCGAAACCTCCACACTGGGCGGTGAGACACAAACGGAAGTTGCGGTAGCTCCTTCACCAACGCCGACGCAACCCTCGGACACGGATCAAGGTGAACTTGCTGTGGGTGAGCAGGCGGATTTTGACGCTGCTTCACAGGCATTGGCGGATGGGGATTTCCAAACCGCAGCCGATCTGTTTGCGCAGTTCGACCTGTCTTATCCCGGTAGCCCGCTGGCGAGTCAGGCTAATTTGCGGCGCGGGCAGGCGCTTAAAGGGGTGGGTGATACCCGGGAAGCTGCACGCGCGTTCTTGGCAAGTTTCACAGGCGATTCCGAAGGCCCCCTGGCCCCCGAGGCTTTGTTTGAGTTGGGCGCAGCGCTTGGACAATTGGGTCAAACAGATCAGGCCTGCATTACACTCGGCGAAGTTGGTGTGCGGTTCCCGACCTCGGCACCAGCGGCTTCAGCCGTGCAGGAAATGGCAACGCTGGGCTGTTCTTGAACATTGACGCCGATACGCTTCGGGCTGAAGTGCGGGCGCGCTTGCCGGACCCGCTACCATGTCGGCTGGGTGTGGCGGTTTCAGGGGGCAGTGATTCGACTGCCCTCATGCGTTTGTTGGCGGACATAGCACAGCAAGAGCAATTGGAACTATATGCGGCAACGGTCGATCATGGATTGCGGCCTGAATCAGCCTCGGAAGCTTTGGCTGCCGCGGCACTGGCGCAGCGCTGGGGTATCCCTCATGAAATACTGAAATGGCAAGGTTGGGACAAAGCCGGTAATCTGCAAGATCAGGCGCGGCGTGCGCGATATCGACTGCTTGTCGCCTGGGCCAAGGCCAAAGGGTTGCAGGCAATCGCACTGGGTCATACCGCAGACGATCAGGCCGAAACCGTTCTGATGCGGTTGGCGCGCGCGGCGGGCGTTTCAGGCCTTTCAGCAATGTCCGGGTCGCGCAAAGAAGGGGGGATAGCCCTATTGCGCCCATTGCTAACCACGACACGTGAGCGCTTACGAGACTATCTGACTGCGCAAGACATTTCTTGGATTGATGACCCCTCGAATCAGGACCAGCGCTTTGATCGGATCAAGGCGCGTCAGGTCCTATCCGGGTTGGATCAGATCGGCATCACCGCAGCGAACTTATCAAAGGTCGCTGAAAATATGGCACAAGCGCGTGAGGCTCTGGCGCGCTACACGCAGGAATCCGCTGCCAGATGCATCCAGGTGTCGGATGGCGATTTGTGTCTCGACCGCGGTGATTTCGAAACTTTACCCGAGGAAATTCGCCGGCGTTTGGTGATTGCGTCTGTCTTGTGGATTGCTGGCGCTGGCTATCCTCCGCGTCACAACGCGGTGGACCAAGTGATGGATGCGATCTCTTCTGGTCAGGCGACGACGCTCGGGGGTTGTATTCTGGTTCCAGAAGGCAAAAAAACTTGGATTTGCAGAGAGCTAAACGCCATCAGGGATCAACGCGCACGACCGCTTGAACCATGGGATCGCCGCTGGATCGTATCTGGTCCAAATCATGCAGATGCTGAAATTCGGGCGCTGGGTGAAGATGGAATTCGGCAGCTCGAAAATTGGCGCTCCACAGGCAAACCCCGTACTGTAGTGTTGTCGACACCCGCCGTTTGGGCTGGTGATACGGTTTTGGCGGCACCTTTGGCCAGTTTTGCGAATGAATGGCGCGTCGAATTGCTGCCAGAAAGGTCTGACTTTGCGGCTTTGATTTTATCGCATTGAACCTGCCACAATCCTCTCTATTTTAAGGGGTAACTCCGGCAGGTCCCCACCTGCCGAAACCTTTCGGGAGATTTTCCTTGGGCAACGCTCGCAACATCGCCTTCTGGGTCGTTCTGTTTCTACTGATCCTTGCACTGTTCAACCTGTTCAGCGGACCCAGCGGGTCGCTTCAGGGCAATGAAAAAACCTATTCTGATTTTGTGTCCGCCGTCGAAAGTGGTGAGGTCAACAAAGTCACGCTGGACGGTGAGCAGATTCGCTATTCGACTCAGAACGGCGCCAGTTACACTACGATCAAACCCGCCGATGCCGAGGTTACTAAGCTGCTAATCGACAAAAACATCCCTGTTGAGGCTGTGAAACAGCAGCAGTCAGGGTTCCAGTCGTTCCTGATCACATTGCTGCCCTTCCTGCTGCTGATCGGTGTCTGGGTCTATTTCATGAACCGGATGCAGGGCGGCGGCAAAGGCGGCGCTATGGGCTTTGGCAAATCCAAGGCTAAGATGCTGACTGAAAAGCATGGGCGCGTAACCTTCGACGACGTCGCCGGCATTGATGAGGCCAAGGAAGAACTGGAAGAGATCGTTGAATTCCTGCGTAACCCACAGAAATTCTCGCGCTTGGGTGGCAAGATCCCAAAAGGTGCGCTGCTGGTTGGCCCTCCAGGGACCGGTAAAACGCTGCTGGCCCGCGCGATCGCGGGTGAGGCGGGCGTGCCGTTCTTCACCATCTCGGGTTCAGACTTTGTCGAGATGTTTGTGGGTGTAGGTGCATCCCGTGTGCGCGACATGTTCGAACAGGCCAAGAAGAACGCGCCATGTATCGTGTTTATTGACGAGATCGATGCCGTAGGTCGCCATCGTGGCGCGGGTTATGGCGGTGGTAACGATGAACGCGAACAGACCCTCAACCAGCTTCTGGTCGAGATGGACGGGTTCGAGGCCAACGAAGGTGTGATCATTCTAGCCGCGACCAACCGTAAGGATGTTCTTGACCCGGCTCTGCTGCGTCCGGGCCGGTTTGACCGCAACGTGACTGTCGGCAACCCCGACATCAAAGGCCGTGAGAAAATACTGGGCGTGCACGCGCGCAAGACACCTTTGGGTCCCGATGTCGATCTGCGCATCATCGCGCGTGGTACACCCGGCTTCTCGGGTGCTGATCTGGCGAACCTCGTGAACGAGGCCGCGCTGATGGCCGCTCGTGTGGGTCGCCGCTTTGTCACAATGGAAGATTTTGAGAACGCCAAGGACAAGGTGATGATGGGCGCCGAGCGCCGCTCGATGGTGCTGACCCAGGATCAGAAAGAGAAGACGGCTTATCACGAGGCCGGTCACGCCGTCGTTGGTCTGGAATTGCCGATGTGCGATCCCGTATACAAGGCGACCATTATTCCACGCGGTGGAGCGTTGGGTATGGTTGTGTCCTTACCCGAGATGGATCGGTTGAACTATCACCGGGATGAGTGCGAGCAGAAACTGGCCATGACCATGGCAGGTAAGGCGGCCGAGGTGATCAAATACGGCGAAGATCACGTCTCGAATGGCCCTGCAGGCGACATCATGCAGGCCAGCCAATTGGCGCGGGCTATGGTGATGCGCTGGGGTATGTCGGACAAGGTCGGTAACATTGACTATGCCGAAGCCCACGAAGGCTATTCGGGCAATACTGCCGGATTCTCAGTATCGGCTCATACGAAAGAGCTGATTGAGGAAGAGGTGAAGCGCTTGATCCAGCAAGGTTATGAGCGCGCGCACCAGATTCTGACCGAAAAGAACGAGGAATGGGAACGCCTGGCTCAGGGTTTGCTCGAATACGAGACGCTGACCGGAGATGAGATCAAGCGGGTTATGAATGGAGAATCGCCAAGTGAGAGCGATGACGAAGGCGATAAGCCAGATGAGGGCAACGCGCCAAGCGTCACCGCGATTCCCAAAACCAAGGCTAAGAAGTCTCCACCCGAAGGTGGCATGGAGCCTGAACCCTCAGCTTAACCAGACAGACCCGGGCGTTGCTCGGGTCTTTTTTCTTTCCATCACATCATCCGCATGTTCTCTATGACCCACAAGGCGAGAGGGTGATGTAGGAAATGCCGGTACTGCGGAAAATGGAATACGCTGCCGAGGTTGTCTGGTTGGGTCACGTAGTGGTTGGTGGCGCTATTAGCGCACAGGCGGTCGAAGCGCTTGATCTCGAATTCGAAGGCGACCGGGGTGCACGCCATGAGGGGCATACCCGGGCGTCGTGTTCGCGGGTCAGGGACCTGTACCCGAACGGCACTGAGATAAGGAATGTGCGTCAGCTTTCTATTCTGTGCGCTGATGAACTGGATGTGATCGCTCGTGATATGCGGCTGGATGGGCTTGATCCCTCTTTGCTGGGTGCAAGTATGGTTCTCAAAGGGATCCCTGATTTTACCCACATACCGCCAAGCTCTCGGCTGCAGGCAGTGGGGGGCTTGACGATCACCGTTGATATGGAAAACCGCCCCTGTGTCCTGCCAGGGCGTGAAATAGAGGCCGTTTCCCCCGGTTATGGTGCATTATTCAAATCTGCGGCACAGGGCCGCAGAGGCGTGACGGCCTGGGTCGAACGGCCAGGCAAAGTGCGAGTAGGCGATTGCATGTCATTGTTTGTACCGGATCAACGTCCTTGGTCACCTTGAAAACATAAGACCTCTATAGGTAATGCCCGAAATGGATCGAAGCCGTTTCACGGCTTGATTATGTCGGAATCTGTGTTCACTAAGGCGCTGCACCATCGTAAGGACTGCATAGCGCCGACTCCCGCGCGTCGGCCGTGCACGGAATTCAATCAGGGACCCGACCCAATGAGCTATAAATCCGATATTGAGATTGCCCGTGAGGCAAACAAGAAGCCGATTCAGGAGATCGGTGCCAAGCTGGGCATTTCCAGTGATGATCTGCTGCCCTACGG
>NZ_JBQFPS010000008.1:0-227473 GCF_056536485.1 Ruegeria sp. CL5 | reverse complement strand
GATCGTGGTAACTTGCATGGGGTGGCTCCTCTCAAAAGCAGATTTAGACACCTGCACTATGGCGCATTGCGACGCCGCTAGAAGCAGGAGCAATCCACCCCTTCAGCAATGTGGGCGCAACCGCAGAATTTGAATTGTGTGCCGAGAATCTCGATTTGGGCACTTCTTGTTCCTAAGTAAACTTTATTCAAAGGGGCACTTCCTATTTTCGACATTAAACGATCGCAGCAAGTGCATCAGAATTCACATAAGTGAATCCGGTACCGCCGATGTTTTTGAAAGTCTACTGCCGTCAGACCGCTCTACGCTGCGCTCCAGTCATTTGTTTTTTGAGCTCGCCTAATTCACTGTGGCCGACCTAACAGAGCGCTCGAGCATCGCTACGCGCTCACGCAAGGCATCCGACATCACCTGGCAGGTGTTCCCGAAAGGCGAAAGGTAATGCGCCACGCTCCAAACAAAAAACGGCATGATAAAGATATTGGTTTTCTGCGACCTACAGATTGTCCTCTTAAGACGTTAACGGCCGGAACAAGTACCCCGTCAGGCGTTCCGTCAGAGCATTTTCTTTAGTATCCACGCACTGGGTTCACGATATTGACCAATCTCTCGCCGCGTATCCAGCGATCCAGGTTTTGAATAAACAAATCAAAAGAAGCCTGTTCCCATTCGGCATAAACCGATGAGCAATGCGGTGAGATGACCACGTTCTCAAGAGCCCAGAGCGGGCTTGTTTCGGGAAGAGGCTCGGTTTCGAACACGTCCAGTACCGCCGCCGCCACGTGACCTGCATTCAGTGCTACGTGAAGGGCAGCTTGATCCACTACACCGCCGCGTGAAACATCCGCGAGGATGACGCCTTGCTTCATCGCCGCAATCTCTCGCGCACCGATCAAGCCACGTGTCGCTGGAATTAGTGGGGTCGAGACTGCAATGAAATCTGCAAATGGCAGAAGGTCATGCAGTTCATCCGCTGCGTGCACCTCATCGACATTTTTCATCGGCTTGGGGCGGGCACGGGTTCCCAAGACTTTCATTCCAAAGGCCTTGGCGCGCGCCGCCACCGCCTGACCGGTATGACCCAGCCCGATGATCAGGAGTGTTTTGCCCGCCAACGGCCTGACCGTACGCGCGTTCCAGTGCCGCGCAGCCTTGTCTTTCTGCAGACCAGGCACATCCAGGGTAAAATGCAAAAACCCGCCAAAGATATATTCCGCCATCATCCCAGCGGCCACACCTGCAGCATTGGTCACGATAGTCCTCTGAGGGTCCCACTGGCCGAAATGATCAGTACCCGCCCCACCATTGGCAATCCAACTTGGGCCTTGCGGGCCAAACAGCGCGTCGCGCGGATAGCCAGGCGTGCCCGCGAAACGAACCGAATAGACGACCTCGGGCTTATAGCTGTCGATCAGCGTAGGAAGACCCTCATAGCTGTTGCATTCACGATAATCTGCTTTTGGGAATGCGGCGCACAAGCTTTCGGCAAGCGGTGCCGTGTCGCTGTTGTGCAGAATGATACGCGGGGTGTCAGACATGGTTTTCCTCCACGAGAGCACGGACATGCTGTTCCATTTCACTAAATTTGGTCTCAGGCCGCATCAACCGCCCTGGCATCTTTCGCGGTGCCGCGAGTGGCAAAGGCACAATCCACAGTGACTCGCCCTGCCATCACACCTGTTGCAGCGGCTACCATGCGAACCGTGTCGATCAGCAGCGCTACGCCCAAGTTGAGAGCACCTCGCAGCATGTCCTGGCATGCGAGCGAGAGCTCAGCGACCCGGTCAAAACTCATAGCCGCTCTCTTTCCAAAAGCTGACCGAACCCCGGCAAGGCTTCGCCGATTCCAGCAAGCTGCATCGCACGGAAAGCCATTGCTTGATTAGACGTGATTACTGGTTTGCCCACTGCTTGCTCTAAATGGGCGATGATCTCGACGCTGCGCATGTCAGTGCAAGACAGCACAATCGCATCGGCCTCGGGATGGTTGGCGGCAAGGCCCAAATCGAACACTGCCTGCGGGTCCAGTTCGCCCTGTCCGTAGTTGTCCAAATCACTGTCCACCTCTGAGCTGATCAAGGTTTCAACACCCATTTGTGCCAGAAATTCGACGGCCATGTCATTGATCGTGGGCACATAGGGCGAGGCAAAGCCGATACGCCCCACCCCCAGTGTGGTCAGCGCGTGTACCAAAGCGCCTGCCGCCGTCACAGTTTGGGCACCACTCGTGGCTTTGATCCGTTCAGCAAGCCCTCGGTCAAATACCGGGCCGTGCGTAAGCGTCGCCGAGGTACAACCATAAAGGATCACATCCGGACGTACACCCTGCAACAGATGCAGCGACTCGTCCAAATCCGCTGCGCCCAGCCCGTGCATCTGGTCTGCATCGGGGACCTTGTCCTGATCATAGCCCCCCATACGGGCGAAATGCATCGACACGCCATCGGGGCGCAACAGTGTCATGTCGGGTTCGAGATTTGTATTGGTGAAAGGCACCAGAACACCAAATCGGGCACGCCCACGAGAATTCGTCATGATAATCCCTCCTTTACCAGGCGCTCCAGAAGGCTCGCAGCAATGTCGATTTGATCCGCGACACCGATGGTTACACGTAGGCAATCGGTAAGCCCAGCTCCGGCTTGCGGGCGCAAAAACACGCCCTCTGCCCGAAGGGCATGATCGGCGTGGTGCGCCGCTTCAGGGCTTTCCATATGGATCAGGACGAAATTGGTAAAACTTTCAGGCACATTTAGCCCGGCCTGAAGCAGCCGTTGGCGCAATCCGTCGCGCAATCTCGCCGTTTCCCGACAGGTTTCGCGCATGTAGCCTTGATCCAAGAGCGCAGCTTTTGCAGCCGCCTGGCCGGCTATCGTGATGTTGTTGGGGTTCATCACCTTGCGAAGCTCTCGGGCGATTTCAAGTGGAAACAAGCCCCAACCTACGCGCATCCCGGCCAGACCATACGCCTTAGAGAAGGTACGCAGAACCACCGTATCGCCGCGTTCGACCAAATCGAACACGGGCTCTCTTATATGATCTGTGAACTCGCCATATGCTTCGTCGACCACCAGTAGGGTATCGCGCGGCAAGCCTTCGCGCAGACGTACCAGTTCGGCGCGCGGGATGCGGGAGCCAGTAGGATTGCCGGGATTGGCAACGAAGACGATACGGGTGTCGTTTCGGATAGCTGCAAGCAACGCATCGACTGAAACGCGCTTGTCTTCTTCCGGGGCGTCGTCATAGCGCGCTCGTGCTATCTGCGCGGCAGTTCGGAAAAACGGGTAGGCATGCGCCGGGGCCAGTACCGAATTGTGCTCATCCGCAAACGCTTGTGTGATGCATGAAATCAGCTCCATCGAGCCACAGCCACACAGGATGCCATCGGCAGGGACACCATGAAGCCTCGCCAACGCGGCGCGAAGCTCCCCCCAATCCGGGTCGGGGTAGAGATGTCCGGCCACCAGCGCTTTCGCGGCCGCGTCTATCGCGAGCGGGCTGGGAGGGCGCAGACTTTCATTCTGAGACAGCGAGATCAGGGGCTTCCCCTTCGGTGCCTCAAGTTGAGCCAGCGCATAAGGTGACATCGCGGATATATGCCCAACGGAACGGATCATGGTTTGTACCCATAGATATCACGCGCAGCCTCTTGACTGATCAGCCCTTCGTCGAGATCGCGTCGAACGTCGTTCAAACTACGCTCATGCGGATCTCCAAAACCGCCACCACCCGGAGTTTCGAAAAGCAATGTTTCTCCTGCCTTCACCCGAACCTCACCTTTTCCAGGCAGATCTGGTCCGTCATGGCCGATGCGGATGCGCCCCGGTGCGCCAGGACCCCCTCCCTGACGCCCGCGCGCAGGGTTTAAGACACGCTCGACCGAAAGAAACACCATGAATTCTTCGTCCTGCGACGAGCGTACTTCAATATGTTGACCTAAGCCGCCGCGTGTTCGCCCGGGTCCGCCGCTGTCCGGAATGAGCTCGCGCCGTGTGATCAGGACAGGCGCGACCGCTTCGGTCGTTTCCACCTGACTTCCCCAGACACCCGACGGAAAGGCAGTAGCCGAGAGCCCATCCAGATCAGGCCGCGCCCCGGTTCCACCGCTGAATACAAGCTCCAGCGCAAACTGCTCATCCCCGCGAGACACCGCCTCGGGTGTATGGCGCAGCGGCAGGTCATACATGCATGATGCCCCCTCGGCCGGAACGGAATCCGGCAGCGCCTGCGACAGGCAGCCGTAGACCAAATCGGGTGTCATCTGCCCCAGTGTATGGCGCATGGCGACCGGTGCGGGTGCCTGGGCGTTCAGAATACAGTTCTTTGGCCCCGTAACGTGGAATGGCTCAAGCGAGCCCGCATTGTTGGGAATGTCCGGCCCGATAGTACAGCGAAGGGCAAACACCGAATATGCGGTGGCATAATTGAGCGGCACGTTGATACCCTTTTTTGACAGGCCGGAAGTGCCGCTGAAATCCAGATTAACGTAATCTTCACCGATGGTCAGGGTCGCATGAAGATCAATCTCCTGCTCATACCCGTCTACCTTCAGCACAGTGTGCCACGTCCCCGCGGGAAGCTGGGCAATGGCCTCAACGGTGCCACGATATGAAGTGTCGATGATGTAGTCGGCCAGCTCGTCCAGATGGTCGATACCGAACTCATCCATCATGCCGGCAAGTCGTGCGGCACCAGTCTCGCAACACGCGATCAGCGCATAGATATCGCCTTCATTGGCGACGGGTTCGCGAGAGTTGGCTTTCACTATCTCCATCAGAAGTGTGTTTAGATTGCCCGTATCCACTAGCTTACAAGGTGGGATGAGCAGCCCCTCGTCAAAGATGTCAGCGCCCTCTGGCCCCATGCCCAGCCCGCCCAGATCGACTAAATGCGAGGTGCAGGAGGTAAACCCGACCACCTGATCCCGAAAAAACACCGGCATCATCAACAGGAAATCGTTCAGGTGCCCAGAGGCTATCCACGGATCATTCGTTAAGTAAATGTCGCCGGGCCTCATATCCTGAAGCTGAAAGCGGCCGCGCAGTGCTTTGACTGCTTCAGCCATGGTGTTGATATGGCCTGGCGTGCCGGTCACGGCCTGGGCCAGCATTCGGCCCTGTAGATCGAATATGCCAGCGGAAATGTCACCGCATTCGCGCACGATGGGGCTGAAAGCTGCGCGTATCAGCGCCTGACCCTGTTCCTCTACCACGGCCAATAGCCGATTCCACATGACCTGCAGGCGAGTATTCGACGTGCTCATCGGTTGCCCTCCCGTTTGCGTATGAGCCAAATGTTACTGCCGCCATCCAAATGGGCTGAGAAATCGGCGCTGACGAATGTCGTGGTCTGCGGCTCGATAATCAGGGCAGGCCCGCTCACTTGGTCGCCGGGCCTGAGCGCTGCGCGCTCGTGGATATCGGCCTCGCGCCACTCACCGGTGACATCACACAGGATGCGCCGCTGCCCATCTGGCCGCGCAGGCTTTTTCTCAAGCGTCTCGGGGTAATGCTCCAGCGCGGGTGGCTCTGACGTCACCTCCAGCGCCCAATTCAGAACCTCGATAGCCATGCCTGGCACTGCGCGGCTGAATTGGCGGCTGTATTCCTCCTCGAACGTCTTGCGAAGCGCAGGAATATCCGCCTCTTTCAAAGCCCGGTCAGGTAGCGTAATTTCAATCTCATGCCCTTGCCCATGATAGCGCATGAAAGCCTGCCTTTTCCGGGTTAGTCGCCCTTCTGGTGCGCCAGCCCTCACAACGGCCTCAGCCTCACTGATCATTGCGTCGAAGAAGGCACTAAGCCCCTCAAGGTCGAGCGCCTCAAGGGTGCTATAGCGCGAGCGGATGATTTCAAACGAGACCGGAGCAAATAGGAACCCCACCGCCGAACCTACCCCTGGATCACGCGGGACTAGAATGCGATCGACTTGTGCACGCCGCGCCACCCTTGTGGCGTGCAAGGGGCCATTGCCACCAAAAGCGATCATCAACCGAGCGCCCAGATCCTTGCCAGATTCCACCGCATGCATCCGCCCTGCGGCAGCCATGTTCTCATCCACGATCTCGCTGACCCCATGGGCGACCTGTGCGCTGTTTAGCTCCAGCGCCTGCCCGATCCCCGACGCAAGCGCAGTTTCAGCCGCGTCCGTATCGATCCCAAGCCGTCCCTCAGCAAAACGCCCGGGTTCAATCAGCCCCTGCACCACATCGGCATCTGTTACCGTCGGATTGGTTCCACCCTTGGCAAAGGCGGCGGGTCCGGGCTCGGATCCCGCACTTTCGGGCCCGACCTGCAAGCGGCCTAACCGATCCACATGCGCGATCGAACCGCCACCTGCTCCAATCTCGATCATTTCGATCACCGGAATACGTACAGGCATACCCGAACCCTTAGTAAAACGCGCCGCACGTGCGATTTCGAATTTTCGGGCTGTCTGCGGGCGATATTGGTCGATCAGGCACAGCTTGGCAGTCGTACCGCCCATGTCGAAACTCAGCACTTCGCGCTCGCCGGTCTCGGCGGCGATGCGCGCAGCCAGAATGGCGCCCCCTGCAGGACCGGATTCTACAAGTCGGATCGGCAGGCGCGCGGCGGTTTGCATCGTGGTCATGCCCCCACCCGCAGTCATCATCAGGATCGGGCATTGCAACCCCTCATCGCTAAACCGCGCTTGGAAATCGGCCAGGTAGCTTTCCATCTGAGGCTGGATATAAGCGTTGGCTATGGTAGTTGAGAGCCGGTCGAACTCGCGCGCCTCGGGGCTGACCTCGTTCGATAGCGAAATCGTTAGATCGGGTAGCGCCGCCAGCAGAAGTTCTCGCAGCCGCAACTCATGTGTCGGGTTGGCATAGGCATGCATAAGGCAAATGGCCACGGCCTCAGCGCCGCAAGCAGAAAGCTCTTCAGCCAGTTGGGAAACAGCCCCATCATCGAACGGCTGTAACTCCAGCCCGCGCGAGTCCATTCGGCCTTTAATCGTAAAAGCGCGCGCACGCGGCACGATCAGATCAGGTTTAACAAGATTGATCTCATATTGGTTGTAGCGGCGCTCATAGGCGATTTCGAGAATGTCTCGAAACCCTTCGCTCGTCACAGTCGCCACAACTGCTCCGCGGCGCTCGATCAACGCATTGGTGGCCAGTGTCGTGCCATGGATAAAGCCGCTGATCTGAGGCCAGTCCGCCCCGGTTTTGCCCAACACGTACTTAGCACCCGCAAGCGCCCCAAGTGTCGGGTTTTTCGGGGTGGTCGGTGTTTTGGCAGTGGCAAGGATATGACCTTGCTCATCGACCAAAACCGTATCGGTAAATGTACCGCCAATATCAACGGCAAGACGCAACGCGTTCTTGTTGTGCATCTAGAAAAACCAGAAAATCAGGAGAGGCAGAAGAGATGAGGATGCCCGGTCTAGCAAAAGCCAAATCGGTTCATGACCAGCGTCAGTTTAGACGACCAGATCACAGCCGGTTTCCCGGCGTCCCAGTTTTGCAATCATGATTTGCGCCATGTTTGGCCGCTCTTGCTCTTTTCCATGCCCAAAACGCTGCCCGAGCACAGGACTTGCTGTCAACAAAAATGTGGACATGTCCTGCAAGCATGCTGGTGCTGTCAGACGAATTTGAACCAGTCTCAGCTAGGCCAGTAGAGCTGTCCATTGAAAAACGCGAAGATCGCGCGATCTGGATGAACGGCCGTGCGCGTCAATTTGAGTACACCCCCCGTTGGCTAGCGATCTTTCCTAATTGATGTAGTTCTAGACAAAGCAATGAACGGCAGCGAACTTCTGCTGATTTTGCATGCGCCTGAAACGCTGCATCGCGCGTTCGCGTCGCCGGAACGGCAGGTGCGAGTTCTTAACCCGGTTATTGAGCCACCTGCCCGTCTGCTGTTTTTCGGTAGCACCAAGCCCTCTGAGAGCAGCCCGATACGATGCGAAGCGATCCGTGATTACGGTTTTCGCTTTTCCGTGACGCTTCATCAGTTTCCTGAAAAATTTCAGTACTCTAGCTTTATTTTGGCGTTTGGTGACAACGGCTTCTAGCACCTCACCTCGTGATCAACAGCCCGCCAAATATAATGCCGCTTGCCATTTAGCTTCACGAAAACCTCGTCCACATGCCACGTCCATTTGGAGAATGCGCGCAGCTGCTGAACACGCTTCCGCCGTATCTCAGCAGCAAACATCGGGCCAAACCATTTCCACCAATATCGGACAGTTTCGTGGCTCACGTCGACGCCTCGCTCGTGCAGCAGATCTTCGACAGTCCGCAGCGAGAGCGGGAAACGGATGTACAGCATCACAGCAAGGCGGAAGATCTCGGGGCTGGACTAAAACACTTGAAAGAGGCAGGTCTGGTCATGGGCAAAAGCTACGCAACCGCCCTACCCCGCTCAAGCAAAGTTCTTCTGACAAGACCCGGGCTAGTATGAGACCTCCGCCTCCGCCTTCGGCAACATCAGGTTGACCTTTCCTTCGCTGAAGTTACCAAACGACAGATCCCAGCTCGTCCCAGGCCATACCAGTTGCAATTGCTTTGTTGCTGGTCGGTAGACAGCAGTATAGAGCGTTCCGAACCCCGAGCTGAATGCCGTGGAATAGAGAGGCGGACGCAGGAAAGCGTCGATGAACCGCTTTTCGCTTTCGGGGTGCTGGTTGAGACGGTTCAGCAGGAACCGTTCCCGCTCAAGCGTAGCGGTAAAGCGTGCATGTTTCGACCATTCCACCTGGCCCTGGTGGTTGGTCGCCACCGGCACGTCAGAGATTTGCGGATGCCGGTCGGGGGCCAGAAACACCGTGCCATGATTGTACTTTGCGTCCAATACGGTGACGTTATAGCTCATGTGACAGGGAATACGACTTAGGCATTCAATCGCTTCAGCGGTTGTTTCGCAGGTTTGCAGAACATAGCGCAGGATCAGTGGAACGCCGAACCCATCACCCACCTCGCGCCGTCCGCCAAACGTCAGCGACACCGTCAGACCGGCATCGTTTATACCGTCGAGCAGGCCAAGTACGCCATCACTCATCCCGATCACGCCACGCTCACCCCAGCGGGTTCTAAGCAAGGCGGCATCGAAGGTCTTGGGGTGGTAATCATAGTTTCGCACCAGAATAGGTGTCTTGCCGCGCCAGACCGCCTGACTGCACCCGGACAGGTATTTCGGCGGGCAGTAAAAGCTGAGAAACCGCGCTTGGCTGTCGCTGCCGCCGACCAGTTCAACTACCTCTTCATACAGCGACATGATCTCGGGCATATGTTTTTGCAGGGCGCGCAGGCATTCACGATAAGTGGGGCGGGCCGAATACCCCTCTTGCGCCCACCATTTGCGGTAGGCGGGCCAGTATTCGGCAAACAGCCCGGCCAGCTTGGGACCGGGCTGCGCCTCGTCGATGGAACGAAAAACAAGCGTCATAGGACTTTCTACATGATTTTGAACGCGGTGTCTTCCATCGGTTGCGCGGCGGGCAGAGGTTCAGCCATATATGCCGAAGTGATCCCATGGATCCACTTTTTCGACTTGTCAGTCAGTTTGAAACCTTTGGTCATCGACCGCCCGCGCGTCACCAGAATGCCCAGATCAGCCCCTTCATAGCGGTAATCGCCAACATTCGAGATGCGCAGGAAAAACGCCTCATTCTCGCCCACGGCGCGGCGGTGATAGTCGAACCGGTCAAACACCACACGCCCGTCTTCCAGCATCTTGTAGATCCCCGATTGCGGGGCCTGCGTGATCCTGTCGACACTGTCATCGGTGTGTTTGATCACCATCTGTGACCAACTGTCGATCATGTCCGGGTCAGCCCAGCGGGCATTCAGTTCCTCGACATCCAGTTCGAACGGTTTCTTCGAAAACTCCAGCAGGTGGAACAGGAACAGTGGCGCATCGGCATGAGCAAAGGCTGCGTGGTTGGTCATCGAACTGGCTCCGGTGATGCGGGGGTTCAATTCGCCTAGCCAGAGCTCATCTGTTTTCTTGTCGATTAGGAAGTCGAGTTCGAAATAGCCACGATAGCCGGATTTGCGGAGTTCTTCTCCGAACTGGAAGGTCAACTGCCGCGCCTGTTCGCGGGCCTTGGGTGGGAAGGCGGTCGAGAAAATCTCATTTCCGCACCAGCCGCCGCGATAGGGGGTGAGTTCCTTGAAGCCCACAAGCTCGGTCATCAGCGGGCCGACGATGGTGCCTTCGGACGTCGCGCAGGCCTCGATCGCCGCACCACGACAATCGATCCGTTTCATGATCTTGATCTCGCCTTCCCCGATGATCTCGTGCTCATGCTTTTTGAAATCGGTCTCGGACTTGATGAAAAAAGTCGTGTGGCCACTGTCGCCAAAGGCCGATTGCAGCACCAGATCGTGGCCCAGACCCGCTTTGTCGCAGATTTTCCGCAGGTGATCGTAGCTTTTGACCACATTCAGGGTGTTTGGCACCGAAGGTACACCCGCCTTATTGCCGATGCGAACTGTTTCGATCTTGTTGTCGCATTTGGTGCGCAGCTTTGCCTTAGGAAACCATAGCTGGCCACCCAACTCCTTAACCAGCGCCTCGGTGGTTTCGTCAAACATCAAGAAGACAAACTTGGGCTTGCCGCCGCGCCGTTTGATCAGATCAATGACCTCTTTGTGCTGCAACAGATAGTTATTAATGTCTTCGATCGACTGGAATTCGTCATGCGGCATCTCGGAAGGGACGAACACGTTCGGATGTCGACCGTCAAAGCAATCCATGTAGCAGATATAGGTAAAGTTCATCACCCATTCATCCAGCCCCAACAAGTTGAAATTGGTCGCCGATACAAAATAGATCGGTTCCTTGTTGGTATGAAAATACCGGCGGATTTCCGAGATGTTTTTCAGCACCTTCTTTGGCATATGGTCCTCCCAGTCCCTTATGATTTCTTGATTGTTTTCAAAGCGTCTTCGGTAAATATGCGCAGGCCCAGATCGGCGCGGAATCCATGGATTTCCGAGACGTCCAGTTCCTGCATGAATTTAAGGATTTCAGGACTGATCACCTGCCCCGGCACAAGAATGGGAAAGCCCGGCGGATAAGGGATCACAAATGTGGCCGAGACCATCTCTTCCCCTGTTTCAAGCCGGTCCAGCATGTCTTTGTCGGGCTCGACATAGTCGCAGTTGTCTTCGTCATAAGACAAGAAAAACGCTGTGCGGATGTCGCCTGCCTCAGTGCCTTTTTCACAGCGGAACGCATCGTGGAACCGGCTGAAATCGGGCAGCGGCGGGACATGCTCGCTCAGGTTCCTGACGCGCTTGTCGAAAGCCAGTTTCTCCATCTTGGACGCATCATCCATCAGATCGTCCAGTTCCTTGGCGATCTCGACCAGCACTTCGATCAGATAGGCGACGGAACTGCGCGTGGTGCCTATGTTGGTCATGAACAGCACGGTATTACGCGATGTTTTGTTGATCTGGATGCCGTATTTATCCATCAAGATCTTCGTCTTGAACGTATCGCCGTCCCAGCCCGTCGCGCCGACATGCAGGGTGATGCGGGTGGCATCAAGAACGAATTCGTCTTTGGCCCAGCAATCCCAGACATCGGCCCAACCCTGATCCGGGTCGAAATAGCTGGTCATGCCGCTTTCGCGATATTGCTCGGGGATCATGTCGCCTGCGGTGACCAGCCGGAAGTATTTCTTGAGCAATGGATGCGTTGTAACCGCCCGGCGGATTGCCATGGCGCTTTCGACCTGCCGCTGGACGAACTCATACCCTTCGATCTCGACCTGCCTGCGGCCCACGTCCAGCGATGCAATGATCTGGTAGTTGGGCGAGGTCGAGGTGTGGGTCATATAAGCCTCATGAAAGGCTTCTTCGACAGCACCTTTGAACTGCTGGTCGTTGACGTGGATCATCGAGCCCTGCCGTAGCGCGGTCAGCGTTTTATGCGTTGATTGCGTGGCATAGACCCGCACCCGTGCGTCCGGTGGTGCGATCAGGCGCGTATCGAGCCACGCGTCATCTCCCTTGCCCTTCAGTTCCTTTTGCTGTGCCGCATAGGCCTCGGCGTGTTCGGTGGTGCGGAACTCTTCTCGCAGAATATTGGCCGAACGCATCGCGGTGCGTACGCGGGTATTGGGCGCAAAGCGGGCGTAACCAAACCACGCCTCATCCCACAGGAACACAAGGTCTTTCTTGATCGCCAGACATTCCTGCATCACCCGCTGGACGTTATAGACGATGCCGTCAAAGGTGCAGTTGGTCAGCAGCACCATGCGCACCCGGTCCAGTTTGCCTTCAGCGCGCAGGGCCAGCAGTTTATATTTGATTTCACGGATCGGTACCGCACCGTACATCGAGTAATCGTGCAGCGGATAGCTGTCCATGTAGACTACGCTCGCCCCCGCCAGCACCATACCGTAATGGTGTGATTTATGGCAGTCACGGTCGACCAGCACGATGTCACCGGGCCGGACCAGCGCCTGCACCACGATCTTGTTGCAGGTCGATGTTCCGTTGGTGGCAAAGAAGGTCTGTTTAGAGCCAAACGCACGAGCGGCGGCTTCTTGCGCCTCCTTTATCGGACCTTTGGGTTCCAGCAGCGAATCCAGCCCGCCCGAGGTGGCAGAAGTTTCAGCCATGAAGATGTTCGATCCGTAGAAAGCCCCCATGTCTTGAATCCAATGGCTGCGGCTGATGGATTTACCCCGGCTGATCGGCATTGCGTGAAACACGCCTGTGGGCTGTTTGGAGTATTCCTTGAGCGCTGTGAAGAAGGGCGTCTTGTACCTTCGTTGCACCCCCCGCAGGATGTTCAGGTGCAGTTCCAGAAAGTCTTCCTGATTGTAGAACACCCGCCGGCACAGGCCGAGATCAAGACCGGCGATATCTTCCGCCGAGCGGTCAGTGATCAAATAGGCATCCAACTCGGGACGAAGCATGCCGATCCGGCGGCAGGTTTCTGGTCCGTATTCCGAGGGCGACAGCGCATCTAGATCGGCGCCCTCGCCATAGAGGCTGATATAGCGGCCCAAAACATTGGTTTCGTTCTTGGATTTCAGGCTCAGGCCCGGGCGGACGATCACAGCCTGAACGTTCTGATTGAACAGAACCCCGATCAACGCGTCCTCGACACTAGGAACCACAACGGTTTCATATATGAACTGGTCTTCGCTGCGGCGCATCCGTTGCAAGCTGGTTTGCAGGAAGCGTTCCTGATGTTCGTTGACGTTGTCGACGATCATCACTTCGAAATAGGGCCGCCCCAGCGCGCGCGCCTCGTGGCTTTGGGCCGCTTCGTCCTCGAACTCATCGCCTTCGGTTTCATCCGCGATCAGGGGGATCGAGCGGCGACGATACGCCCCCGATGTAAGCGCACGCGACACCCGGCGCACGGCGGTTGAAAAATCGCCAAAGTTGCCATGATCCAACAACCGGCGCAAATAATCGAATGCAGAACCGCCCGGAAACGCAAAATACACTTCGATCGGGGCCAGCGCCTGCAACAATTGCCGTGCCCGGTCCCGATCTTTTTCGCTACCGCCCTGATCCAGAGATTCGGCCGTTTCCCGCAGCGCGCTCCATCGGTCTGCTCTCAGCTGTGAGGCGCTGTAGTAGTCCGAGATAGTGTGGAGCTTTTCGCTATCGGAAATGCCGTGCATGAAATTTTTCCTTTCTGCCGATACCGAAAAGTTGGGCTGGTATCAGTCTGTGCCGGAGCGCCCTTTGTAGAGATACAGATTGTCGGGCTTGGTCGCGGCGTCTTCGTTATATCCCAGCGCCGTTCTGGGGTCGGATGCAGCGACACCCGCGACGTCGCCTTTCTGCGGAATACGCAGTGGGCCCAGCGTATGCAGATAAGCATCCGCCCCGCTGGTACGGTCATAAACCGGGAAGTCCGCCTCGCGGTCACGGAAACTCTTGAGAACCTGCCCCAGACCTTTCAGTCCAACTTCACGTTGGCGACGGACCTGATCCAGATCGATCTCGATGGGGAAGATGTCCTCTTGCCCTGCCGATTGGTGCAGCACAGTGGCCGATGGGTCGACGACCAGCGAGCGGCCAACGCCCCCAGTGGCCAGCCCGTTCACATCGAACACATAGCATTGGAACTGCGCGGCGGTCGCCTTGGCAATCGATAGCTCGGCCTCGCGGTCGGTTGTGCCGGTCAGGACCGGATGCAAAAGAACCTCAACCCCCTGAGAAGTCAGGTGCCGAGTTGTTTCGGGAAACCAGATATCATAGCAGATCGACAGGCCAAACCGGCCCACTTCCGGCACGTCGAATATGCAGAACTCGGTGCCTGAGGCGATGTTTTGTTCATAAGGCTTGAACGGGAACATCTTGGAGTATTTAGAAACGATCTCACCATCCGGGTTGATCACCACGGAAGTGTTATAAATCCGCCCATCCTCGCGTTTCTCGAACATCGAGCCAGGGATCAGCCAGATCCCGTAACGCCGCGCCGCGTCCTGAAAGCGCGACAGGTCGTCATTGGGAAAGGGCTGGGCAAACCGGTCAAGCGGACCATGAGGCGCCAGCTCGCTGAACAAGGCCATCTGGGTCCAGGGGAACCGAGCCATCATGATGTCGATCCGATGCAACATAGCGTCAACATTCGACTGCAGCGCGCCGACATGCATCTGGATTCCGGTTATCGCAAAGGGGGTCATATTTCGTTTCTTCTCATTTTCTCGCCGATTGCGACCGCCGCTATGATCCGGCGCTCTTCATCGGAACACAAAATCGTGTATTCACGCAAGCCTGCTGTCCTCAGGCCAATTGTTTTGGAAGATTCCGGCGTCATAAAGCCTCTTCCTCGGCTGCTTCATCTGTTAGAGTTTCCACAAAATCGATATCGTTGCGGACCCAGAAGAAACGGAAGCCACAACTGCGAAGCCATTTTTCAAGGCGGTCCAGGCTGGACCATTCCCGCCGCAGACCGCGGGTGGATTCGACCAACGCCCATTGGCTATCGACCAAAAAATACACCGTCCATGTGTTGGGATGCGTCGAATGGTTGGCAAAGCCGCCGCTGACCACCTCGCGCGCCGTGCGCACGGCGACAGGGTAATCTCCGATGCGGTTTTCAGCCGCAAGAATCGCCAGATCGTTTTGACGGATAGTGAATGTTGGGAACGGTGCGACGCTCATGCAGCCTCGGTCTGTACGGCGTCGAGCAGCGCCTTGCGCCGTTCACTGATCTCCGCCGGTTTGAGGTTTTCGATACGGGTCGCAAGCGTCCAGACATGGCCGAAGGGATCGGCGATTGTAGAGCAGCGTTCACCCCAATAGGTATCGGTCGCCTCGGCAATCAGGCGGGCGCCATTTTCCAGCGCGGTCGCGAGGGTCGCGTCAGTGTCTTCGACATACATGTGATGTCCAACCGGTGTGACCGTGCCCGAAACGGCGGGACCATGCGCACCCCAACCGGCGGTGACAAACAGCATCGAATTGCCGATCTTGATGGTGGCAAATCCCGGAGCCTCTTCCACGTCGCAGGCCTGAACCTTCGCACCAAAGGCGCTTTCGTAGAACTGCAGCGCTGCGGGTACGTCACCAACGGCAAGCGACGCGGTGCAGGTACGATAGCCACGGGGCAGAGTGGCAGGCTTCTTCATCATTCCGGTCCTCTCCGAATTGGGCGACGGTCGCCCTAAGTGACATGCAGGAATTTCCCGCACTATGCATCATACTGTGGCTCATTCCGGCGGGGCCTGCAACACTATGATGCATAGTGCTTATTTTTCACTCCAAATGCTCAGAAAGTTGGCGGTGTGCAGGCGCTGATGATCCGGCAGACTACGGGGCCGACCTGCCGGAACCGTTGCGGCGTGCGACTGTTGAAGTAATAGGCATCGACCGGCCCCAGAACCTTGCGTTGATCGCCCACCGTCACCTCGACCCGGCCCGAGATCACGACGTCGCCCTTTTCCAACTCATGCCCATACATCTTCCGAAGGCTGACTTGCCAGCGATGGCCAAGTCGTTCAAAGAAGGTGCATACTTCCTGGTTCCAATCGGAATGCTGGTTTACCTGCTGTTGGGAAAGCACAGGAGCCCAGAAAGCGTCGTGTTCTGGTCAATCATGATGATGGTCGGAATCATTGTGTTGCAGCAGGTGATACTGGCGCGTCAGCATGGTTTGTCGGTCCTGAAAGGTCTCCGGTCGGGTGGAATAATTGTATTCTACTCATTGGTTGCTGGTGCGAAATCAATGACGGGCGTTACGGCGCTGTTTGTGCGGTCGGGATCATCGTCGGAATCGTTTCATCGACCGGGCTCAACAACGCCATGCTTGGAATTGTTGAAGCACTTTCACAGGGCAACATCTACATTCTGTTATTCCTTGTGGCTGTCGTTAGCATCATCCTGGGAATGGTGCTACCGACTACGGCAAATTATATTGTCGTCGCCTCCTTGATGGCGGGCGTAATGGTCGAGCTGGGCAACGCGTCGGGTCTGATTCTGCCTCTTATTGCCGTGCATCGTTATGTGTTCTGCTTCGGGCTCATGGCAGATGCGACGCCACCAGTTTGTCTCGCAGCATTTGCGGCCTCTGCCATCTCGGGTGCAGATCCTATGAAGACGGGTATCCAGTCCTTCAAATACGCGATCCGCACGGCGATCCTTCCAATTGTGTTCATTTTCAACCCAGAACTTTTGCTGGTCGGAGTAGACAGAATCTGGCAGGGGGGCTTAAACTTTGTCGTTGCGTTGATGGCTATCTTCGCCTTCTCGTCCCTGACACTTCAGTGGATATTCATTCGCCTGAAGCTGATTGAATCCGTGTTGCTGGTTTTTGTTGTAATCAGCCTATTCCGTCCGGATTATGTGTCGGATCGATTTTGCCCTGCCTATGAAGACGTACCAATGGCACAAGTTGTTGCCGGTGAAACCTCGGTTGGAGAAGGGCAGAAAGTGCGTTTGTATGTCACCCGCGAAACCGAATACGGGACCGCTTCAAACTGTTCACTGCAACTGTTCCAAATGCATCGGAAAATTTGCTGGAAGCCGTTGGCATCTCAGTTGAGGTCGAAAGTGATGGGCGTACCGCGGTCTCTGACATTGGATTTAATGGCCCAGCCGAACAGCTTGGGGTTACCTGGGGCGATTATGTCACGTCAGTTGGTCTAGAGCAGTCCGGTCGGATGCCTAAGGAGATTATCTACATTCTCGGCATTCTGGCTTACGTTGCTGTAGTTCTGATGCAGCGACGCCAAATGAAGAAAAATCTACAAACTGATCTGGTGGAAGTGTGAAAATGGAAGCCAATATTACCGAGCCAAATGTACGCAATAAAATATGGTTCTGGCTCGACAAAAATCGAAAACAAGTCGTCGATCTGACTCAGCGTCTGGTGAAAATCCAAAGCCAACAGCCCGAAGGAGATGTTCGGGCGATGGCAGACGAAATTGAAGCCATAGCAGCATCGATACCTGGTGTCGAGATTGAGCGCTTTATCTCAGAAGAACCGGTGCATAATGTTGTCGTCCGTCTCCGAGGCAATCGCCCCGGAAAACGTCTGATCCTAAACGGGCATATGGATACGTTCCCGGCCGGCGATTTGTCTGGTTGGACCCGCGATCCAAAAGGCGAAGTGGACGGCGACAAGGCCTATGGATTGGGCATCTCTGACATGAAGGGCGGCATCGCGGCCAGTCTTCTGGCAATGAAATGTCTAGCCGAAACCGGGGCGGACTTCCCTGGTGAAATCGTGGGTACATTTGTCGGCGACGAAGAAACTATGGGGGTGCTTGGAACCCAATACTTGCTCGACAACGTGCCGCACACAAAAGGCGACGCTATGATAAGTGGCGACGTCGGGTCCCCGCACATTTTGCGGTTTGGCGAGAAAGGGATGATCTGGGCCAAGGTTACGGCAAAAGGCAAATCCACCCATGCCGCCCATGTTCACCGCGGGGAGAGCGCAATCGAGAAACTAACCGCCGTCATGGACAGCTTCAAATCCTTGCGGTCTTTCACGGTTGAAACGACGGGCAACAATGTTGTCCCGCTCATTGATCAGTGGTCGGAAAAATCCGAACGCATGTCAGGTGAAGGTGAAACGGAAGTGCTGAAAAATGTGACAATCACATTTGGCACAATTGACGGCGGCAGATTGTCAAATTTGGTTGCCGACAGGGCTGATTTTACTTGTGATGTCCGGCTGCCGGTTGGTGTTTCGGTTGCGCAAATCGAGGCTGAGTTGACCCGGATGTGTCAGGATGTTGATGGGATTGAGCTTGAAATCACACGTCGATACGAACCCAGCTGGACCGCCCCAGACCACCCCGTAATCGAAGCGGTGCGTCAAAATTGTATTGAAGTTTTGGGACAAGAGCCGGCAGTTACCATGCGCGCCGGGGCGTCTGACGCGAGGTTATATCGCTACGCAGGCGTGCCAGTCGTTGTCTGCGGATTGATGGCCCATAACCTTGGTTCAGCCGACGAATACATCATGCTGGATGAACTCTATTCTCTTGTCGATATTTTCGCCCTGTCGGCACATGACTATCTGGTGAGGAATGCTTGATCTCACCATTATATGTGTCGCCGCTTTTCTTGCAGGTGTTTTAAACTCAATTGCCGGCGGGGGTAGTTTTTTGACCTTCCCGGCGCTGGTCTTCGTAGGAGTGCCTCCCATCCCGGCTAATGCAACAAGCGCCGTTGCGGTTTTTCCGGGATATCTCAGCGGAGCGGTAGGATTTCTATCCGAGATTCGAGCCTACGACAGACGCGCACTATTCGTCCTGTTGGGGTTATCAGTCTTAGGCGGGTTCCTGGGTGCCGTATTGCTGCTGATAACGCCGTCTGAGGTATTCAGTTTTATCGTCCCTTGGCTTTTGCTATTTGCGACGCTGCTATTTGCGTTCGACAAGCAAATTCGCAGCTGGACCAAAAGTGAAGGCAAAGCGAACCCCTTAGGCAGAAACGCGGCCACACTGGCCGTCACGACCTATGGCGGATACTTCAACGGTGGATTAGGAATTATCCTTCTTGCGCCGTTTTCGGGTTTGGGGTTTCGAGACATCAACCTGATGAACGGATTAAAAAACGCATTGTCGTTCATCTTATCCAGAGCCTCTGTCGTGACGTTCCTGCTGGCCGGAATCGTCTACCTGAAATAAGCCGCTATTATGATGATCCTCGCAACAATTGGAGGATATCCAGGCGCAAGACTCGCGAAGAAGCTGCCGGTAAATGTGATCCGTTCCATCGTTACTTTCGTCGGGTTAGGGATGACAATGGTTTTTCTAGTACGCAGCTAAGTTTCCTCAATCGGCATTCTTCAGCCTCACACAGCCATACCAATCTTGTCGTAGAACGAAGTTTGTTGGGGCAATGACGGTTTTGGTCTGATTGCACCTCTTCAAGCACAGCGCAGCATCGGTCAAAGTGGGCTCAGAGCGCCAGTCGGAGCAGATGCAGCAAAGTACATCGCTGGTCCGTCATTCACTTCGAGAACGGTCCTATGCGGGCGATGATCATGCGATTGGAAAGCTGCGCTTGCAACCTGCCTTTCGGACATTCACTGCAATTGCAGAATCCTATGGTGGGCTCACAGTCTGCGCAACGCTGCGGACCTTCACCAAACGGCACTTCCTCCGGTTTATTCGGTACTAATGCAAGGGAAGTGGTCGACTACGAAATCGATCAAAACCCGCACCCGCCGCGGCAGGAAGGTTGTTCCCGGGCGTAGAATGAAGATCCCACCGCCAGCGTCTTGTTCAGTGAAATCAGTTAACATCGGCACCAGGTGGCCATTTGGCAAGTCTTGGGAGATGAGAAACTCTGGCAGCCAAGCAATGCCTCGCCCCGCGCAGCACGCTGCGTGGAGAGCTTCAAGACTGTTGCAAATGAAGCCGGGGCCAAGCCGCGCATGCCCGTGTGGTGCTCGGGCAAAACCCCAATCCGAAAGGTGCATCTCATGACGCAGGCGCAGACATTTGTGTGTGGTAAGCTCTTCCGGTCGCTGAGGGGTGCCATGCTGTTCGAGATAGGCAGTTGCAGCACATGGTACTCGCCGGTTGGTCATCAGTTTTCGCGAGACCAGGGACGAGTCGCGTAAGACACCGCTGCGGATCGCAAGGTCAAAACCTTCTCCGACCAAATCGACCGATTTGTCGGTCAGCAGCAATTCGATCTCAACCTCCGGATGTCGTTCCATGAATTCGATCGCAATGGGAACTACATGCAGGCGACCAAGAGCTGCGGCGCTTGTCACGCGGATTGTGCCGCGCAGCCTGTCGCCATCATCGGCAATATCCTCTTCAAGCGCTGTTAGGCGAGCAAGAAGACCCCGCGCTTCCTCCACATATCGCTGTCCTGCATCGGTCAAGGCCATGCGCCGGGTTGAGCGGACAAGAAGCGGCACCCTCAACCGCTCTTCCAGCTGGTGCACCCGTTTACCCACAGCGGACGGGGTGTATCCCAACACTCTGGCGGCGGCTGAGAAACTGCCGTGATCAACAACGGCCAGAAGGATCTCGATTTCTGTCTTATGTGTCATCTGTTCCAAATTCTATCAAGACGTGATCCAAGTAGCCATCTTATCATACAAAGTGATCCAAAGTATCTCAGGTGGAGATGAAAACTCCAAGGAAAACTGCTTTGAACACCGCTTCGAACATCTCCCTTTTCTCGCCACTCACTTTGCCGAATGGGCGTGTATTGAAGAACCGGATCATCAAATCAGCGATGTCGGATTCGTTGGCGGATGGCGAGGGAAACCCAACTCCTTCTCAGATGCGGCTTTATGAACGCTGGGCTGAAGGAGGGCTTGCCGCGTCGATCATCGGCGAAGTGCAGGGTGATCCGAGGTACCCCGAGAAACCGGGCAATCTGGTTCTGGATGATGCAGCCGACCTGAAAGCGTTTCGCGACCTTGCGCGGCGCGGGTCGGCTAACGGAGCCCAATTGTGGTTGCAGCTTGGGCATGCTGGGGCAATGGCTCATCTTCCGATCAGCAAACCCAGAGGGCCAAGTGCCATCGACTTTCCTGATTTCCGCAGCGAAGCCATGTCTTTCGCCGAGATAAGGGCCGTTCCAGATTGTTTTGCCCGCACCGCACTGCGTGCGGCGGAATTGGGCTTTGGCGGCGTGCAAATCCATGCCGCGCACGGCTTCCTCCTGAGCCAGTTTCTGTCGCCACTATTCAATCGCCGAACCGATGCCTATGGCGGCTCGATACAGGCGCGGATGCGGCTACTGATTGAAACGGTCGAAGCCGTTCGCGCGGCGGTCCCATCCGAATTTGTGGTAGCAATAAAGCTGAATGCAACCGATCAACTCGACGGAGGCCTAACGGAAGACGAAGCACTCGAAGTCGTTGCAGGCCTTGAAGGCAAGGGTGTCGACCTTCTGGATATCAGCGGCGGAACCTATTTCCCCGGGGCACCTTCCAGCTCGGAACGCGCCACGAAGGGTCCATACTTTGTCGAATTTGCACGCGCTGCGCGTCGACTGATATCGGTTCCACTTATGGTCACCGGAGGCTTCAAACGTAAAGAGGAGGCTGAAGCTGCAATCCGGTCAGGGGATGTGGATGTCGTGGGAGTGGCACGGGGTATTGTCCTCGATCCCTCCTTGCCCGCAAAATGGCGGACAGGTGAAAATGATCCCCCTTTCCCTCGCTTCGCCACCTTGCCGCCCGGAGGTATGACTGCTTGGTTTACCATGCGCATGACCGATCTCGGAGAAGATCGAGAGGATCAAGTTAACAGGGGCATCAGTGAAGCTATTACAGAATATGAGAAACGCGATGAATTGCGTGTCGTTCAGTGGAAGAGAAGGTTTTCTGTTCCGTAAGGTGTTCCAGCCCTGGAAGGGCGATTTTCCCCAAATCTGTCATTGACCCAATCTGCAGCGAAAGGCACGTATGGTTAGCTGTTGATGGCGTTGGCGCCATCGATTGGTGTTTCTCAACAACAATTCGCTTCGTGATGTCATCTAACGACAGACGAAGCCAATCTTTCAGGTGTCGTTCGAATTGTTGTCGAAGACCTTGTTTGTGAGCTTCCGAACGAAGCTTGGGGCGCGCCAGATAAGCCTCCATCGCTTCGGCAAGGGTTGGCGCCCCAATCTGGATCTTCTTTCCGGCCCCTCTGCCCCAATCCGGCGCAAAACCTAAGGCTGTTTGATGTGCTGCATCTGCCGAAATCACCGGATGCCGCCCAATCAGAACCCGCCGGTTTAACCTCCAACATCCTTCTGAAAATACCGAGTCTTTGACTTCTTCCCAACGAAAAGAACGAGCCCTTTAATCTCGCTGTCCCAGTGCTTGGCGGTGCCAGTTTTTGTCTGCGGAACCTTGCGCGCAAAGGTCTCAGTAAGTTCTGGCATTTTGTCAGTTTTTTGTCGGAAGTGAATTGAAACACAAGGAATCTTGAGGAACGATTATCAATAAAATAAATACATATAATTAACCACTCGGCAAAAACAGGAATGTCTTGGAAACACATTACATCAGCTTAGAAGGCTAATGTCTTACTACTATACAACGCCCTCTCAGCACGGACGCTGAGTATTCCATGTACTCACGATCGCCAAGAAGCGAAATCATTCCGATACACGCTTTTTCAGACGCTATTCTTAGTGCCCCCAAAGCCCCGCTCAAAATGTGCTATCCTTCAGACATCCGCCGACAGGCGCTGCTCGCTCTTCCTCGGCGGATATCACACGGGGGATTGATTGATGACCGAATTTGACCTCGGCACGTATCGTCGTGCCATAACAACTTCATCCGATAAAGCTCAGGAACTATTCGACCAGGGTTTGGTCTGGTTGTTCGGATATAATCATGAGGCCGCAGCCGCCTGTTTCGAACAAGCACTGACCTATGACCCGAAATGTGGCATGGCTCATTGGGGTGTCGCCTATGCCATTGGCCCCAACTACAACAAGCCGTGGGAGTTTTTTGAGCCCGATGAAAAAGCCGCAACGCTCGAGAAAGCCCAACAGTCAATCGAGGCGGCTATGGCTTTGCGCAAAACATCTACGCAGGTCGAGGCCGCTTTGATCGAAGCGATATCACATCGTTTTCCTTCGGACCCCGATATTGAGGATTACACACCTTGGAATGACGCGTTCGCGGACTCAATGCGTGAGGTCTATTCAAACAATCCAGACGATCTTGAGGTCTCATCCGTATTTGCCGAGGCTTTGATGAACCGCACCCCATGGCAGCTTTGGGATTTGAAGAAAGGGATACCTGCCGAAGGGGCTTCGACCAAAGAGGCTCAGACCGTATTGGAAACAGCGTTTGATACCCTGCCTGGCGCTTGGGACCACCCAGGACTGCTGCATATGTATATCCATCTGATGGAGATGTCGCCTGCACCCGAAAAGGCCCTGCGACACGGGGATCGGCTGGTCGATTTGGTCCCAGATAGCGGACACCTGGTGCATATGGCCACGCATATCGATGTTCTTTGTGGTGACTATCAGAATGTCGTCTGGCGCAATCATCGAGCCGCCGCCGTTGACCAGAAATACGAAGCGATGGCAGGGGGGGAGAACTTTTATACCGTCTATCGTGTCCACAATGTGCATTTCGAAGCCTACGGCGCCATGTTCCTCGGGCAGCCTGAAAAGGCACTCGCTGCATCGGAAGAGCTGATGCGGATGCTGCCTGACAATGTGATCCGGTTCTTCCCAGACCTGTTTGAATCTTTCTATGGCAAGAAGGTCCATGTCATGGTCCGATTTGGCATGTGGCAGGAAATTCTGGATGAACCACTGCCCGAAGATGCCGAACTATACAGCTACACTACGGCCGCGATTCAACAGGCACGCGCGGTCGCACTTGCAAACCTGGGACAGCTGGACGCCGCCAAACAAGCACGTGAAGCGGCTGTTGAGACACGCAAGGCGGTGCCGGAAAGCCGTCTGGTCTTCAACAATACAGCCGAGGATGTTTTGATGATTGGCGAAGCCATGATGGATGGTGAGATCGCCTTCAAATCTGGAGACCACGAAGGCGGACTAACTCATCTACGTCGGTCGGTCGAACTGGATGACGCCTTGGTCTATGACGAACCCTGGGGGTGGATGCAGCCGACGCGCCACGCGTTGGGCGCGTTGTTGATGGAGGCTGGTCGATTTGACGAGGCTGAAGCGGTCTACCGCGCCGATCTGGGCCTGGACGATACGCTGGCGCGCGCCTGCCAGCATCCGCGCAATATCTGGAGCCTTCATGGCTTGCACGAGTGTCTGGTACAGCGCGGCGAAGAGACTGAAGCGCGGCATATCAAACTCCTGCTGGATCAGGCGGCGGCGCGCGCGACGGTTCCGGTTCATGCATCCTGCTATTGCCGCAGCAAGGTGAAAGCTGCCTAGTTTTCTTGCATATGTAGGGGTTGTAATTTGTTCAGACCCATGGGTAAACCAGCACTGGTTTGCCCTCTAAGGGGTGTAAAAATTATTTGATAAAACTATTATCTTCCTGTCGTGTGAGCGCCCTAAACCCGCTGGACGGAATTACCTTGCGACAGCCAGGAGCTATCCATGAAAGACTTCGATCCTACCAACATGTCCGCCGATGATTGGGATGAGCTGCACTTCCCTCGCCCCGAGGAAAACGATTTTGATCGCGTCGTCGAAAGTGCCATATCTCGCCGCGGATTCTTGGCTGGTATTGTAGCATTCGGATCGGGTGCTGCAGCCATGGGTGCAGGTCAAATGACCTCTTCAGCCGCAGCACAGGCTGATGGTACCTCGCGCTTTGCCTTCACCCCGATCCCTGCCCAGACCGATGACACCGTCCACGTGCCCGAAGGCTATGAGTGGAAGATGCTGATGCGATGGGGTGATCCGCTGTTTTCGGAAGCGGATGGTTATGATCTGACCGATGGCGGTTCGGTTGAAAACTCTGACAAGATCTTTGGTGAGAACACCGATGGGATGGAAACCTTTTCATTCGAGGGTCACGAGTTGATCGCGATCAACCACGAATATCCGAACCGCAAGATAAACCTGCCTGCTGCGCAGGAGGGAGTTCCTGCCAGCGCAGATGACGTCCTGAAACTCCAGAACATTCAGGGCGTGACCGTGGTGGAGATCAAGGAAGGCCCTGAGGGCTGGGTGGGCGTCAAGGACAGTCCTCTCAACCGCCGGATCCACCATAATACGCCGATGAGGATCGCCGGCCCTGCTGCGGGGCACGAGTTGCTGAAGACCGAATCTGATCCGACCGGCACCGCGGCGCTGGGTACGATGAATAACTGCGGCTCGGGCAAGACGCCTTGGGGCACCTACTTGACCTGCGAAGAGAATTTCAACGGTTACTTCGGCTCCTCTGATGAAAATGCCAGCTACGACCAGAAGGTCGCAGATGGCATGAAGCGCTATGGCATCAAGGCCGAAAGCTGGAATGGCTACGAGTTGTTTGATCCACGCTTTGACACCTCGAAAAACCCTAACGAACCACATCGCGCAGGTTGGATCGTTGAAATCGACCCGACCAAGCCCGACAGCACCCCGGTCAAGCACACCGGTCTGGGCCGCTTCAAGCACGAAAATGCCGAGGTGGCGCTGGCGACCGACGGTCGTGTCGTGGTCTATATGGGCGACGATGAGCGCGGCGAGTACCTTTACAAATTCGTCTCGAACGCTGCCTACGCTCCCGGTGTCGACACCGAAAATCTGCTGAACGACGGAACACTTTTTGTCGCCAAATTTAACGACGACATGAGCGGTGAGTGGCTGCCTTTGACGCCCGATTCTACAGGTATGGATGTGGCCGAGATCCTGATCTTTACCCGTATGGCCGCTTCGGCAGTGGGCGGCACCACCATGGACCGCCCGGAATGGGTGGCCTCAAGCCCTGTTGCGGTTGAGGCCTATTGCTGTTTGACCAACAACAAGAACCGCGGCGTGAAGCCAAATGCCGGTGGGGATGACACCTCGGCCAACGGTCCAAACTCGCGCGACGCCAACAAATACGGTCAAATCGTGCGCTGGCGCCCTGCGAATGAGGATCACGCGGCCACAGGCTTTGATTGGGACCTATATGTCATGGCCGGAAACCCAACCGTACATTCGGACGACCGCGCTGGGTCAGCGAACGTGAATGAGGGCAACCTGTTCAACTCGCCAGACGGTATGGCGATCGACTCGACAGGTCTGGTCTGGATTCAGACGGATGGCAAAGACAACAACGAAGACGATTTCGCTGGCAATGGCAATAACCAGATGTTGGTTGGTGATCCGGTCACCGGCGAGATCGTGCGCTTTATGACCGGTCCTAATGGCTGCGAGGTCACCGGCCTGGCCTGGTCTACCGATCTGCGTACCATGTTCGTGGGCATCCAGCACCCCAGCAGCAATTGGCCCGATGGCGGTACGCCACGCTCATCGGTGATCGCGATCAAACGTACCGATAACGGGCTTGTTGGCTAAACCGGTCCAATGAGTGAGAGCGCCCTCGAACTCGGGTTCGGGGGCGTTTTCAGCTTTGGTTCAGATATCCTCACCCGGCGGGTCAAGTAGCCCCCCCGGGGCAAGCAGGGCACGTTCGGATAGCCAGGGATTCAATTCCAGTGCATGGTTCAGCGCCGCGCGTGCCTCATCCAAGCGCTTCAGCCCCAACAGCGACAATGCCCGCCCGCTGAGCGCCGCAACATGGTTCGGCGAGAGCGCTATGGCCCGGTCCAGATCAATCAGAGCCGCCCCATAGTTTTGCTGCAAGTAATTGACAAAGGCGCGCTGGTTGTACCCTTCGGCATATTCAGGACAGTAAGCAACGAGAGCATCGAACTCTGCCAACGCTCCAGCCAAATTCCAGGCCTCACGCATGGACATTCCACGATCCAACAAGGTTTGCGACCTCGCATCCGGAGCATCGGTCCAGAGCTGCCACATCTGGCCGGAGATGCCTCGCGCTTCTTGCTCGGTCGAAGCATCTTGAGCCTGCGCGATCAGCGAGTCGATCCCAGAGATATGGTCGGGTGCGACCGGGCAGTCAGCGGTGGCCTGCACAGCAGAGACGGCAAGGAAAACGGCAAATGCGAGTTTCATCCCCTCTAACCTGACCCCCAGAACCCATAGGTCAACCGTTTTCTAGCGGGGCGAGTAACCCCGTTTCTTTCACCGCCTCCATCGCCACGAAAGTAGAGGTATTCGCAACATGCGGCAGGGATGAGATTTTTTCGGCCAGAACAGTGCGGTATTCCGACATCGAACGGGTACGTATTTTGAGCAGGTAATCGAAGTTTGACGCGATCATGTGGGCCTGTTCAATCTCGGCAACCTTACGCACAGCCGCGTTAAACTCAGCCAGCGCCTTTTCGCGTGTATCCGTCAGACGCACTTCGACAAAGGCAACATGATCAAGGCCCAAACGGATCGGATCAAGCATGGCCCGGTATCCTGTGATGATCCCGTCCGCCTCAAGCCGCTTGAGTCGTGCTTGTGTCGGGGACTTCGATAGGCCGATCTTGCGCGCAAGATCTGTTACCGAAATGCGACCATCCTCGGCCAGCGCCGTGAGGATGGCCTGATCGAACTGATCAAGACCGGACAAGTCGTTTCGCATCATCTGACCCCAAAAAATCGGTACATTCGACTACCAGAAGAAAAAATTCAGTCCATTATCCCGCTCAGGGCCAGTTATATTAGGCAAAAGCCCCGGAGTACACATGTCACATTGCCTGCGCACCAAAATCGATACCCAAACCTACGTCGAGCAATCCACCGTGCTGGACGCTTTGATCGCTCAAGCCGACCTGTCACAAACTGACCGCGCCGACATCTGTAAGGCGGCAGCGCAGCTCGTGCGCGACATTCGCTCCAGCACGTCGCCCGGTATGATGGAGGTGTTTCTAGCCGAATACGGCCTGTCCACCGATGAAGGCGTCGCGCTAATGTGTCTTGCCGAGGCACTGCTGCGTGTCCCCGACGCGGACACTATCGACGCATTGATCGAAGACAAGATCGCGCCATCGGACTGGGGCAAGCACTTGGGACAATCATCCTCGTCGCTGGTGAACGCCTCAACATGGGCGCTGATGCTGACCGGGCGCGTTCTGGATGAGGACAAAACTTCGCCAGTGGGCGCTTTGCGCGGGGCAATCAAACGTTTGGGCGAGCCGGTAATCAGAACTGCCGTGGGTCGTGCGATGAAAGAAATGGGGCGCCAATTTGTTCTGGGCGAGACCATTCAGTCAGCCATGAAGCGCGCTGCGGGGATGGAGGACAAAGGATACACCTATTCCTACGACATGCTGGGCGAAGCCGCACGGACCGAAGCCGACGCCGCCCGCTATCATCTGTCCTATTCCCGTGCCATCGCCGCCATTGCCGAAGCCTGCACCCACAAAGACATCCGCGAAAACCCCGGTATCTCGGTCAAGCTGTCCGCGCTGCACCCCCGCTATGAACTGGCGCAAGAACAGCGGGTCATGGAGGAGTTGGTTCCCCGCCTTCGGGCTCTGGCACTGCTTGCAAAGGCCGCGGGCATGGGGCTGAATGTCGACGCAGAGGAGGCCGATCGCCTCTCTCTGTCGCTGCAGGTCATCGAAGAAGTCATGGCCGAGCCTGCACTGGCAGGCTGGGACGGGTTCGGCATTGTCGTACAAGCCTACGGCCCCCGCGCCGGTCTCGTGTTGGATACGCTCTACGAGATGGCCGAACGTCATGACCGCAAGCTGATGGTGCGGTTGGTGAAGGGCGCGTATTGGGACACCGAAATCAAGCGCGCTCAGGTCGAAGGCGTCGATGGGTTTCCGGTCTTCACCCAGAAGGCAGCGACCGATGTGTCCTACATCGCCAATGCTCGCAAGCTGCTGGATATGACCGACCGCATCTATCCGCAATTTGCCACCCATAACGCCCATACGGTCAGTGCAATCCTGCATATGGCTGACGACCAACCGTTCGAATTCCAGCGCCTGCACGGGATGGGCGAGACTCTGCATCAGATCGTGCGCGACAAGCAGAGCGCCCGCTGCCGTATCTACGCACCTGTCGGCGCGCACCGTGACCTGTTGGCCTATCTGGTGCGGCGTCTGCTGGAGAACGGGGCGAATTCGTCCTTCGTCAACCAGATTGTTGATGAAGATGTCGCACCGGAAATTGTTGCGGCAGACCCGTTCCAAGCCATTCAGACACCCGCAAAACCACTGCCGACCGGACCAGAATTGTTTGCGCCCGAGCGTCCGAACTCGAAAGGGTTCGATTTGCATCATACGCCAACACTAGACCGGGTCGACATTGCGCGCGATGCTTACCGCGCCCATCACTGGTACGCCCGGCCATTGCTTTCGGACGATGCTCAGCCCGAGTCAGATTTGCCTGTTATCAACCCGGCCCGGCCGCAGGACCGCCCGGGCTCAGTTGCTGTTGCCAGTCCGACCGATGTCGAGCTGGCGCTTGCCAGTGCCTGCCCATGGCAGGCCACGGCAGCCACCCGCGCTGAAGTCCTGAACAAAGCCGCCGACCTCTACGAGGCGCACTACGGCGAGCTATTCGCCCTGCTCGCTCGCGAAGCCGGGAAGTCTGTACCCGATGCGGTTGCCGAGCTACGCGAGGCTGTCGACTTCCTACGTTATTACGCCGCAAATATTCCGGCGGCCAAGCCAGCCGGGATTTTCACCTGTATAAGCCCTTGGAATTTCCCTCTGGCGATCTTCACGGGGCAAATTTCGGCGGCGCTGGCCACTGGCAACGCTGTGCTCGCCGCCCCTGCCCCGCAAACGCCCCTCATAGCACATCGCGCTGTTCAGTTGATGCACGAAGCAGGCGTCCCGCGCGATGTTCTGCAATTGTTGCCCGGAGGACCAAAAGTGGGTGCAGCGCTGACGTCGGACGAACGCGTCTCGGGTGTGGCCTTTACCGGTTCGACCGCAACCGCATTGAAAATTCGGTCTGCAATGGCCCAGCATATGCGTCCCGGCACACCTCTGATCGCCGAGACCGGCGGCTTGAACGCCATGATCGTGGACAGCACCGCCTTGCCGGAGCAAGCCGTACAATCGATCATCGAAAGCGCTTTCCAGTCAGCGGGACAACGGTGTTCCGCCCTACGCTGTCTCTATCTGCAGGAGGATATCGCCGAGGATGTTCTGACAATGCTGCAAGGGGCAATGGACGCTCTGCAAATTGGCGACCCTTGGCTGATCTCAACCGATTGTGGCCCAGTCATTGACGAGCAGGCTCGTCAGGGTATCGCAGATCACGTCGCCAAAGCGCGCGCAGAGGGGCGGGTTCTAAAAGAACTCTCTACCCCACCCGAAGGTACGTTCATCGCACCAACTCTGATCGAAATCCCCGGCATCTCAGCCTTAGAACGTGAAATATTCGGGCCGGTGTTGCATGTCGCCCGTTTCAAGGCGCAAGAGATCGACAAGGTTATCGCAGAAATCAACGCCACAGGATATGGCCTGACTTTCGGCTTACACACACGGATCGACGATCGCGTGCAGCATGTGACCGAAGCGATCCACGCCGGCAATATCTATGTCAACCGCAACCAGATCGGCGCAATCGTTGGCTCACAACCGTTCGGTGGTGAGGGTCTTTCGGGCACTGGGCCCAAAGCGGGCGGACCGAATTATATGGCGCGGTTCTGCGCCACGGATCGGCAGAATTCTTCGGGACACTGGGACAGTGCGGCAGAGATGAACGCACCCGAAGGACAACCTGCCCCACCTCGCACGCAATCGCTGCCCGGCCCAACCGGAGAATCAAACCGATTGACCGAATATGCGCGTGAGCCACTCTTGTGTATGGGCCCTGGACCCGATGCAGCCGAGGCACAGGCGCAGGCGGTTATAGGCTTGGGCGGAACGGCAGTCCGGATGGCCGGAGCGCTGGATTTACACCGGCTTGAAAACCTGACCGGTTTCTCGGGCGTTCTGTGGTGGGGCGACGACGACACCGCCCGCCAGATCGAGCAGCATCTGGCCCGGCGCAATGGTCCGATTATCTCACTGATACCCGGTCATCCTGACCGTGCGCGTGTTCTTGGCGAACGCCATGTCTGCGTCGACACGACCGCTGCCGGAGGTAATGCCGCACTACTCGGAGGTGCGGCATAACCGGGCCTTGACGCTGGGCGGTGAAAAGCCCAGCGTCGCGCCATGTTTCCGATCCGCGATCATAACCCTTCGGGGCGTACTCCGTATGTCGTCTATGCCCTTCTGGCGGCAAATATCCTGATCTTCCTCGGCTATGTAGGGATCATGGACGATGCGCGGGCCATGAATCGGCTCTACTTCGACTACGCCGTCATTCCTGCACGGATCACCGACGGCTATGGGCTCGAGACGCTTGTGACTTCAATGTTCCTGCACGGGGGCTGGATGCATTTGGCCGGGAACATGCTGTTTTTATGGATCTTCGGCGATAATCTCGAAGATGAAATGGGGCATGTTCTGTTTCTTGTATTCTATCTGCTGGCGGGGATCGGCGCGGGGCTTATCCACGTTGTCTCGGCACCTGGCTCTTTGGTGCCGACAATCGGCGCTTCCGGCGCTATTGCCGGGGTCATGGGCGGTTATCTTCTGCTTTTCCCAAAGGCGCGCGTCGATATCCTTTTGATCCTGATTGTCTATATTCGGATATTCACCATCCCGGCATTTGTCATGCTTGGGGTCTGGCTGGGTCTTCAGTTCTTTGGAAGCCTGTCCAGCAACCCTGATGAGGGTGGCGTTGCCTATTGGGCCCATACCGGAGGGTTCTTTGTTGGCCTGATCCTGTGTGTCCCTCTTTGGCTCAAGCGCGGAGGCCCTGGATTCTGGGACCGCACCCATGGCCATCCTCCACACCCGGGACACAAGTATAAGCTGTCGCAATCACGTATTCCCAAAGTGCCGCGCAAGTAATCGCGGATCACTGGCTGGGCGATCCACCTCCACTCAGATGGGTAATCTCCTGTGCCGCGTTTCGTACCAGCATACCCAGCTCAGGCGCGCGATCGAGGCTGAACCGCACAGTTGGGCCGGACACTGAGATGCCTGCGCAGGGTTCGGCGCGATCATTGAAAATCGCCGCGCCAATGCAGGACATGCCCTCGTAGCGCTCTTCATGATCGTAAGACCAGCCGCGCCTACGGGTCTCCGCCAGATCGTCATGCAGCCCTGCTTGGGGGAGATTGGTGTTCTCAGTAAAGGCAATCAAGTCAGTCCGAGCCAACACCTTGTTTAAACCATCCTCGCTCAGAGCAGCGAGAATCGCCTTCCCCGTACCCGAAGCATACATTGGAGTTCGCGCACCTGGCGGAAAGAAGGCCCGGATCGGATTTTGGGTTTCAACCTGCCCGACAAAGACAACTTCTGGCCCATCAGGCACCGCCAGATTAGCGGTCTCACCACTGTCCAGCATCAGACGACGAAGGATCGGCCTACCAATCTCGAGAACGTTATTGCGTCGAAGGAAAGATGCACCAGTCCGGTAGGCTTCGATACCGACCATCCACTCTTGCCGCTCTTCGTCGAAACTGACGAACCCGTGCTTCTGCAATGTCACCAGAATACGGTGCGTGGTGGCAGTTGGTATATCGACCTCGCGTGCCAGGTCACTTAGCGCGACACGTTCCAGCCCGGCGACGGTTGTAAGTACGCCCAGCGCTCGGTCCAGCGACTGCATGGTTCCGGCTGAGCTTTCCTTGAACATCGATTTCGGCCGACCACGAGGCCTTTTCTGAGACTCCATTTTCTAGCTCACCTTCCGATATTAGTGTCCGTACTGATTCAAGTTTTTCAGATCGCAATTCCATGGCAATAAAATTGAGAAACTAAATTCCCATCCATTTCAGCGCCTTATCTATTTAATGAATAAAATGAAAATGTTTTTCAAGAAAATTGCAACCTAGACCCGTTCCAGCGACACTTATTTCCAAAGCAGAGGATTGAGTCATGTCGAACCAAAACCCGGTCTTTATCCCAGGCCCAACCAACATACCTGATCGCTTGCGCCTTGCCATGCAGGTGCAGACACAAGATCACCGCGCCCCGGATTTCGTTGAGACTTTCGCCCCGGTGCTGGAGGATACAAAGAAAGTCTTCGGCACGACCGAGGGTCAGATCATCACCTTCCCCGCCAGCGGCACCGGGGGTTGGGAGGCAGCGATCACTAATACGCTCAGCCCAGGAGACAAGATTTTGGTCGCGCGTTACGGCGTTTTCAGTCACCGCTGGATTGACCTGTGCGAACGGCATGGGCTGGACGTTCAGATCGTCGAATGCACGTGGGGCACTGGTGCACCTGCAGACCGCTTTGAAGCGATCCTGTCAGCTGACAAAGCGCAGGACATCAAGGCCGTTTTGGTAACCCACAATGAAACCGCAACCGGAGTGCGTTCTGACATCAGGGCCGTACGGCACGCTATGAACGCGGCAAATCATCCAGCGATGATGTTTGTGGATTGCGTCAGCTCGCTGGCCTCGATGCCATTTGAATTCGATCAGTGGGGCGTCGATATCGCTGTCTCGGGATCGCAAAAAGGGTTCATGCTGGCGACCGGCATGGCAATCCTGTGTGTTAGCCCCAAGGCGCTGGCAGCAATGGAAACTGCGAAGCTGCCCCGGACATTCTTTGATTTTCGTGACATGATGGCGGCAAATGCCTCGGGTGGATTTCCTTACACGCCTCCGTTGCAACTGATCTACGGTATGCGCGAAAGCCTGAAGATGTTGTTCGAGGAAGGACTGGACAATGTTTATGCCCGCCACACGCGCCTGGCCGAAGGGGTTCGACGCGCGGCCAACGCATGGGGGCTGAAACTCGTCGCGCAGACTCCGGATCTATATTCTGATACTGTCAGCGCGATCTATGTGCCCGAAGGGTTCGACAGTAACGAACTGACCGACCATGCCTTTAACTCCTACGGCGTTTCGTTCGGCATCGGGTTGGGAGAGTTGAATGGCAAAGCCTTCCGCATCGGCCATCTGGGCAGTCTGACGGATGTGATGGTTCTGTCAGGTTTGGCCACGATAGAAATGGCGATGGCCGATCTGAACTATCCAATTGAGCTGGGCAGCGGCGTCGCGGCGGCACAAGAATTTTATCGCGCTGGAACATCCGGCCACGCCAAAGCTGCAGCCTGAGGAGGACCATAATGTTGGATCAAATCCCAGTTGCTGACCTGACTATTGAAGATATGCGGGCAGCGCATGAAAGGATCAGGCCACATATTCGGCGCACACCGGTTATGACTTCTGATTACCTAAATGACCTGACTGGCGCACAGCTGTTCTTCAAGTGTGAGAACTTTCAAGAGGCCGGCGCTTTCAAAGTGCGCGGAGCCAGCAACGCTGTCTTTGGTTTAAGCGATGAGATGGCAACCAAGGGCGTTTGCACCCATTCCAGCGGAAACCACGCACTGTCTCTTTCATATGCTGCGGGTCGCCGAGGTATTCCTTGTAATGTGGTCATGCCGCGAACAGCCCCGCAAGCCAAGAAAGACGCAGTACGTCGCTATGGTGGTACGATCACCGAATGCGAGCCTTCAACCTCTTCCCGCGAAGCAACGTTCGCCGAGATTCAGGCCAGAACCGGGGGCGAATTCGTACACCCTTATAATGACCCGCGCGTCATCACTGGTCAGGCGACCTGTTCGGCCGAGTTGCTGGAGCAAACGGATGGTGTGGATGCGGTAATCGCACCGATCGGGGGCGGAGGCATGGTCTCGGGCACTTGCCTAACTGTATCAAACCTAGCACCGGAAACCGCAATCTACGCGGCTGAACCCGAGCAGGCGGACGATGCGTACCGTTCATTCAAAGCAGGTCACATTATCGCGGATGATGCCCCGAAAACGGTGGCCGATGGTCTGTTGGTGCCGCTCAAGGAAAACACCTGGCACTTCGTTTCAAACTACGTGACCGACATCTTCACCGCCTCCGAACAAGAAATCATCGACGCGATGAAGCTCACCTGGAAATACCTGCGGGTAGTGATGGAGCCATCTTCAGCTGTCCCGCTTGCGACCATTATCAAGAACCCTGACACATTCCGAGGCAAGCGGGTCGGAGTGATCATCACAGGTGGCAACGTGGATTTGGACAAACTGCCCTGGCTCAATGGGTAAGGAGAAACAGGATGAATAAACCGATGAACATTGATCAGCTTGAAGTTGGCTACGACATCCCTGCCGCAATCGGTATGGATGAAAGTGAAATTCAGACGCCCTGCCTGATCCTCGATCTGGACGCGCTTGAGCGGAATATCAAAAAGATGGGCGATTACGCCAAGGCCCATGGGATGCGCCATCGGGTGCATGGCAAAATGCACAAATCGGTAGATGTGGCGAAACTGCAGGAAAAGCTGGGCGATGCCGTTGGCGTTTGCTGCCAGAAAGTGTCCGAAGCCGAGGTGTTCGCCCGTGGTGGTATCAAAGACATTTTGGTGTCCAACCAAGTGCGCGATCCGGCCAAGATCGATCGTTTGGCACGCTTGCCTCAGTTGAGTGCGCGTACGATTGTGTGCGTCGATGACATCGAGAATATCTCCGACCTGTCCGAAGCGGCGCAACGCCACGGGACCGATCTGGAAGTATTCGTTGAAATCGACTGCGGTGCCGGTCGGTGTGGGGTAACAACGACCGAGGATGTCGTTGCCATCGCCAAGGCTGCCGAAGCTGCGCCAAACCTGAAATTCACTGGCATTCAGGCCTATCAGGGCGCGATGCAGCACCTTGATACCTATGAGGCCCGAAAAGAGAAACTGGATGCCGCCATCGCTATGGTCGAAGACGCGTATGACGGCCTAAAGAGCGCTGGTATCGACTGCGAGCTTGTCTCGGGCGGTGGAACGGGATCGTACTACTTTGAAGCCAACTCAGGCGTGTATAATGAACTGCAATGTGGGTCCTACGCCTTCATGGATGCCGATTATGGCCGAATTCTCGATAAGGATGGCAACCGGATTGACCAAGGCGAATGGGAAAACGCGCTGTTCATTCTGACCAGCGTGATGAGCCATGCCAAAGCTGATAAGGCGATCTGTGATGCAGGTCTTAAGGCGCAATCAGTCGATAGCGGCCTGCCCTTCATATTTGGACGCGACGATGTGGAATACCTCAAATGTTCTGACGAGCACGGGGTCATCGGTGATCCAAACGGCGCGTTAAAGGTAAACGACAGATTACGGCTTGTACCGGGGCATTGCGACCCGACCTGCAATGTTCATGACTGGTACGTTGGTGTGCGGAACGGAAAAGTCGAAGCGCTTTGGCCAGTCTCGGCACGCGGCAAGGCCTATTGATCATAGCAGGAAAGGCAGGCGGCTCATGTCGCCTGTCTAACCGTAGATCATCAGTACTCACGAAAGGCAAAATAGATGATCATCGTTCCTGAAAAGGAAATCGGCGCTCTGCTGGGCCGCAACGAAAGCTACGAGGCGATCGAACAGGTATTTGCCGCAATGGCGGCAGGAGATGCCTATAATTTTCCAGTCGTGCGCGAAGCCATTGGCCATGCAAACGCGCTTTATGGCTTCAAGGGCGGATTTGATCGGGCGGGCATGACGCTTGGCCTCAAGGCCGGTGGATATTGGCCCAACAATCTGGAAACGAACGGGCTGATCAATCATCAATCCACCGTATTCCTGTTTGATCCTGATACGGGCCGGGTGAAGGCGATTGTCGGAGGCAATTTGCTGACAGCCCTGCGCACGGCGGCTGCCTCATCCGTATCCATCAACCATCTGGCAATTAAAGACGCCAAGGTGATCGGCATGGTCGGTGCGGGCCATCAGGCCAAGTTCCAATTGCGTGCTGCGTTGGAGCAAAGAGAGTTTGAGAAGGTCATCGGCTGGAATCTGCACCCCGATATGTTGCCCAACATCGAAGAAGTCGCGTCTGAGGCTGGCCTGCCCTTTGAAGCTGTTGAATTGCCCGGCATGGTCGAGGCGGATGTGATCATCACGATTACATCGTCATTTGCGCCTACTCTGATGTCGGATCATGTATCAGACGGCACACATGTCGCCTGCATGGGCACCGATACGGTTGGCAAACAAGAAGTCGGGGTCGACCTGATCAACCGCGCCACTGTCTTTACGGATGAGGTCGCTCAGTCCATCACACTGGGCGAATGTCAGCACGCAGTCTCCAGTGGATCGAAAAACGAAACCGATATCCGGCAGATTGGTGAAGTCATCAATGGCACACATCCCGGACGGCAATCCGATCAAGAGGTCACACTATTCGATGGAACGGGCGTCGGGTTGCAGGACTTGGCCGTCGCAAGCGCTGTGGTCGAGCTTGCTGTTGAGCAAGGGATCGCGATCGAAGTGGATTTCTAGACAAATACGCGCGCTCCAATCGGGCGCGCGTTCATCTATTACGCTGGAAGAGCCGTTCAGCCCCGGATCACTTTGGCAAAGTTGTCAAAGATCGGCTCATTCGCACAAACTACTTCGCCATCTTCAAGCACGCTGCCTTCGGGGTTCAGCGCCTGAACGAACCCGCCTGCTTCTTTCACGATGATGATGCCCGCTGCCACGTCCCACGCGTTGAGCCGGCGTTCCCAGAAGCCCTCATAACGACCTGCGGCAACATAAGCCATGTCCAGAGCAGCCGCACCCCAGCGGCGCACACCAGCACAGGCTGGCATCAAACGGGCGAGATCCTGAAGGGTCGCAGGCAGGTCCGAACGGCCGCCGAATGGCAAACCGGTTGAGAAGATCGACTCGATCATACGGTGCCGTCCCGAGACACGAATGCGCATGTCGTTCATCCACGCACCCTCGCCTTTTTCGGCAAAGAACATCTCGTCCTTGGCTGGGTCATAGATCACACCGGAGACGATCTTGCCCTTGTGTTCGAGAGCGATCGAGACAGCCCAATGCGGCAGGCCGTGCAGGAAGTTGGTGGTCCCGTCCAGCGGGTCAACAATCCAGCGGCGGGTCGGGTCTTCGCCATCAATCGCACCACCTTCTTCGGCCAGCCAGCCATAGGTCGGGCGGGCACCCAGCAGTTCCTCTTTCAAAATTGCTTCGGCCGCAATGTCGGCCTTGGACACAAAGTCGCCTGCGCCCTTCATCGACACCTGCAGGTTCTCGACTTCACGAAAATCCTTGACCAGAGAACGCCCCGCTTTCCGCGCGGCTTTGATCATGATGTTGAGATTTGCACTGCCAACCATTTTAAATAGGCTCCTGTCCGGTCAAGCCGCGCGTATACTGGGGCAACGCGCCCTTGCCAAGAGGAATGATGCGCATGGCTGATCTGAGTCTGGCGCTATTGCGTCTGCAGCTTGCGCGCCTCAGTCCGGGCCAGTTTTACCAGCTCTTGCACAAAGGGTTTTTCAAGGTCCTCACTGCGTACTGCAGCATAAAGCCTGCGGGTGATCCCATCTTTGGTCAGTGGGCGGGTTACATAGTCTGAATTGTACTTCACCTCACGCACAACCCAATCCGGCAGAACTGAAATACCTCGGTTCGACGCAACCAACAAAAGGATCACAGCTGTCAGTTCAACCTGACGGATTGTGGCGGGTTCAACACGAGCCGGGATTAGTAACTGGCTGAATACGTCTAGACGTGTCCGTTCGACCGGATAGGTGATCAGTGTCTGGCCGCGAAAGTCCTCGGCATCTATGAATGGTTTATCAGCCAGCGGGTGCGAGGACGCCGCAACAAACACGGCTTGATAGTCAAAGAGTTCAATAAACTCGACACCCGGCAAATCTTCAGGGTCGGAGGAGACCACAAGATCTACCTCTTCCTTCTGCAACGCAGGCAGCGCGTCGAATGCGAGACCTGGGCGAATGTCTACATCGACATCAGACCAGGATTTTCGGAAGGCTTCGAGCACAGGGAACAGCCATTCGAAACAAGCATGACATTCGATCGCAATATGCATACGCCCGGTGCGACCGTCGCGCAGCGATGAAAACTCATCCTGCATTGCCTCGACCTGCGGCAGTATTTGCTCTGCCAGCCGCAACAGTCGCAGACCGGCTGCAGACAGTTTCATTGGCTTGGACCGGCGCAGGAACAATTCAACCCCGGCCTGATCCTCTAAGCCTTTGATCTGATGGCTCAATGCTGACTGGGTAATGTTTAATTGATCAGCAGCACGTGCCAAACCACCACATTCGTGGATGGCTTTGATCGTCCGCAGATGTCGGAACTCAATATGCATATGCTGCGTGACTCATGTTGTTGTTGAATAATATGAGTTTGTCTCACAACACCTCAGGTGGCACAAGAGCGTAAATAACAGTTACGAGGCCATTATGACCAAGCCTGAGATCTCATTCGAATTTTTCCCGCCCCAGACGCTGGAGGCCTCGTTTCGCCTGTGGGATACGGTGCAGACGCTGGCTCCGCTGAACCCTCGCTTTGTGTCCGTCACCTATGGCGCTGGGGGCACGACGCGCGAACTGACACGTGATGCGGTTGCAACCCTGCACAAATCTTCAGGCCTGCCCGTTGCCGCGCATCTGACCTGTGTAGATGCCTCGCGTCAGGAAACCCTTGAGATTGCCGATACGTTCGCACGCGCAGGAGTTCAGGATATCGTCGCGCTTCGCGGCGATCCTCCCAAGGGACAGGACCGGTTCCAGCCACATCCGGAAGGATTTGCCAATTCGGTAGAATTGATATCCGCGCTGGCAGAAACGGAGATGTTCAGTATTCGCGTCGGTGCCTATCCTGACATCCACCCCGAGGCACAGAACGCCCGCACCGATGTGGATTGGCTAAAGGCAAAACTGGACGCGGGTGCGGACGAAGCGCTAACCCAGTTCTTTTTCGAAGCCGAGACTTTTTTCCGATTCCGAGATGAATGCGAAAAAGCGGGTATTGATAAGCCAATCGTGCCCGGAATTCTTCCAATCGAAAACTGGAAAGGGGCACGCAAATTCGCAAAACGCTGTGGAACCCGAGTACCCGAGTGGATCGAAAATGCATTTGAGAAGGCGATCCGCGACGATCGCGAAGACCTTCTTGCCACTGCGCTTTGCACCGAACTCTGCTCGGACCTGATCGAAGGTGGTGTGGACAAGTTGCATTTCTACACGCTCAATCGCCCTGAACTGACCCGCGATGTGTGTTTCGCATTGGGTATTACACCTCAGACCGAATTGCAGAACGTCGCTTGAACTTGTGGCCTGTCCGGTGGCAAATCTGTCGCTGGGCACACCCACCACTACCGATGTGCGGCACGCCGATTAGAGCGCGGGCGACAATCCAGAATTGATACCAGCAACTGTTGCTGGGATTAACGCTAATATCTAAGAAAATTTGACAACAATGTGATCGATGGCACTCTGAGCGCAGTGTAGTTTTAATGAGTGTTATCAGTATGGAGCCAGTGAGCAAAGTTAAGGCTCGGGCAGAAGCGTTGCAGGTTCTTGGCCTGCCTATCCACGCCAACGCAAACGACATCAGAGACGCCTGGCGCAATATCGCCTTTCATGATCACCCTGATCATACAGATGGTGACCATTCGGTTTTTTCCAAAGCCAAGTCGGCTTACGATTTTCTGCGTAGCGAGGGTCTGACCCGAAAGGGCGTGACGAGTTCGTCGACACCACGTCGTCCACGCCTAAAGAAACGTGTGATCGAACTGGACGCCGATGAGATCAATGCTTGCCGTGATTTGCTAAATCCCGAATACGTGCTTTCAGATATGTCTGCGATTGACCACGCCGCGACGAGCGACGACCAAGATCAGTCATCTGACCATGTGCCAGATGCAATCGGCTGTTTCGGACGTGACCTGACTTACTTCGTCGCGTCTTCTGTCTGTGAGGGTGAAAACCGAGTCGCCTTGCCAACCTCGGTTCTGGCAAGTTGCAGGAAAACTGAAACCGAGATTTTGACATTTAAATCCAAAGGTGCGGGTTCGGGTGAAATTGTCATTCCCGACCCTATACGCGAACGGAAGTTTCCCGGTGCCCGAAACGTTAGGATTCGGTTTGAAGCAGACCAGCAAATGCGGGATTTGTTTGAGTTGGCAGGGTGAAAGAACCTACCAGCAAAATAAGCCCGGCCGTTAAGGCCGGGCTTATTTTTTTCACCAATATCAGTTGGACACTGGACCTTCCGAAGTAAATTTCGGGATCACGCTGGTAGACGCCGCGTCGGGTTCGATACCCGGCCAGTTGCCTTCTGCCAAATTGATGTTGCCGGGAACGTCCTCTTCCCAAAAGCCGACGACTACATCGGTGATGTTCAGATACAGTTTGTCATCGACGATCCGCCACAGGTTCGGGTTGGCCGGAACCTTGCCGCCACGCGACACGCCATAGGCGCAGTGCCCATCATATTGCGGCGCATAATAGGCCGGATTTTCGAGAAACTTGTCGCGGTTTTCTTCAGTCGAAAATGCCCAGGTCGCACCGTTATAATCGGCAGTGATGTCAGACCGGCCGCGAACTGCCTCGGGCTGCGATTGACCCACGGCTACTTGATCCAAGTCGCGATAGGCGACGACGTCATACCCTGACACCGCAAATCCGGTACCATCAACATATTGATCTCCTGCGAATGCAGGCATGGCGAAAGCCATCGTCGCTGCAAGGGTCAGTGCAAAGCGTTTCATGTGAATTGTCCTCATGTCCTATCGGTTTCTGGGCACCCGTGCTACGGGGCTGCTCAGACAATAGGTGTTTTTGGCCTCGCGCGAAGACCCACTCGCGCCGCTGTGAAAACGAATTGGGAATTGTGAGGTGTATCCGGGGGATTGTTACAAAATTCCCGCGGTGTTTGGGGTTGGACTCTGAGTTCTGCAATATTAGCTGTTGATTTAGCGGTCCATTGGCCAGCAACGCAGGAAAGGCATGATATGAGCGAACAATCCACCTATACCCCTCCTAAGGTCTGGACGTGGGACAGTGAAAGCGGCGGACAATTTGCCAATATCAACCGGCCAATTGCTGGGGCCACACATGACAAGGACCTTCCGGTCGGAAAGCACCCTCTGCAGCTTTATTCGCTCGCTACACCCAACGGCGTCAAAGTCACTGTAATGCTCGAAGAGCTGCTGGCTCTGGGCCACAGTGGGGCAGAGTACAATGCCTGGCTGGTCAATATTGGCGAAGGCGACCAGTTTAGTTCGGGCTTTGTCGGAGCCAACCCCAACTCGAAAATTCCCGCGCTTTGGGATCATTCGGATGAAACACCTGTGCGCGTGTTCGAAAGTGCCTCAATTCTTATGCATCTGGCAGAGAAGTTCGGTGAGTTTCTACCCGCGAGTGGTGCGGAACGGACTGAGGTTATGAACTGGTTATTCTGGCAGATGGGCAGCGCACCCTATCTGGGTGGCGGCTTTGGCCACTTCTACGCCTACGCCCCTGAGAAGTGGCAATACCCGATTGACCGTTTCGCCATGGAAGCCAAACGCCAGTTGGACGTATTGGATCGGGAACTTGCTGAAAAGACCTATATCGCTGGCGAAGAATATACGATCGCCGATATGGCTATCTGGCCTTGGTACGGACAACTGGTTCTGGGCCGTCTATACGATGCGGCGGAATTCCTTGATGTCGAAAGCTACAAGAACGTAATGCGGTGGGCCAAAGCAATCGACGCGCGCCCAGCCGTTCAGCGTGGTCGAATGGTCAATCGCCCATTTGGCGAACCTCACACTCAATTGCACGAACGTCACGATGCAAGCGACTTTGAGACGCGAACACAGGACAAGCTGGAAGCGGCAGACTAACGCGCTTTGTTATTTCAGGATCGGGGGTCGCTCAGGATCACTGCCTGGGGCGGCCCTTTCAATTTGCGGGGCCTGCGGCTGGGGTAAATCGAACCTAAGTCCGACCTTTGCCAGCGCGGCGGCGGCCGGCTCATCCGCTTCAAAGAACCCGACATCCAATGCACCCGCCTCGATCCCCGAAAATGTCAGCGCCTCAGAAACGGCGCGCGCCAGAGCAGGCTGCGCGTTTTCAACTGCCGAGACAAATCCCAAAAGATGGCCCCGCCCGCCATCATCCGTCTTCGTTCCCACTAGAAAAGCTGCAGTGGCGAGTCCTGCTGCAGTCGCCAGCTTGGTATCAAGTGCAGTCAGCAATTTATCTGGCAGACCGGCGGGTGGGTGAAATTCAGCAAGCCTCTGCTGCACTTCTTGCGGACCGTGCTGCAGCGTGCTTTCCAACCAGCCCAACGCCTCGGTCGGGATCAACATCGACGACGGAGCGGTCTCAAGGTTCAGGCCCAAACCAATTCCCTGCCCTGACAGCATTCCGGATAAAACACGCCCGGACAGAGCAACATACGGAACCGGATGCCCTGCGAACTCTGCCAAACGTTCCTCAAGATCAAAGGCCAGCACGAAACGGCCATCAGCCACATCGAAGAGCTCAGGCGAAATATTCTCGTCCCTGGCCTCTTCCGACAGCATCAGGAACAGCTCGCTGTCGGCTAACCTTTCAAAGAAACGCAGCCGTGCTGAATCGTCTTCTGGCGCTGCAAGCATAGCGGCATGTGCAGCATCTAAAGCTGTAGTTTCAGTCATTCAGAACCTCTTGCACCCGTTGCCGGAGAACCGGCAAAAGCTCGGCCTCAAACCAGGGGTTTTTCTTCAGCCAAGCCGTATTGCGCCAAGACGGGTGAGGCAAGGCAAAGACCCGCGGCGCATGGTCTCTCCAACGGCTGACGGTCTCGGTGACCGGCGTTTTCACACCCAGATGGTATTTGTGCGCGTGACCGCCAACGAGGATTGTCAGCGGCACCTCTCCCAGCGCATTCATCACTTTTTCATGCCATGTGCGCCCACATAGCGGCGGTGGTGGCAGGTCGGCCTTACGCTCATTATATCCAGGAAAACAAAATGCCATCGGCACAATCGATACCCGCGAGCGGTCATAAAAGCCTTGTTCGTCCAGTCCCAACCAATCCCTTAGGCGATCACCCGAAGGATCGGTAAAGGGCTTTCCCGACAGGTGCACCCGAGCCCCCGGTGCCTGACCCGCGATCAGAATTCGTGCACCGGAATGGAACCAGACAACCGGGCGCGGCTTGTGCGCGGTAGCCGTCTGCGCAAACCTGTCCGCGCAAAGTCGGCACTCTGCGATATCCTTAATGAGCGACTTCATCGGATTGAATCGTTCCCGCAATGAACACTCGATTAAGATAGGAATGAACACGGTCGGAGCCAACAGCACCTAACTTGGCAACACTTCAATGTCATATCGCGGGATCCGCATTGATCATTTGTTTCATATTTCGACATAATGTGGCCAACATGGACCCGTAGCACACACACCTTCGAGCCATAACAAAACAGTACGATGACAGGCCGCAAATGCTGGAATTCGAAAATGTCAGCAAGTCATTCTGGACCGGAACCCGCCGCAAAGTGATTCTGGATCAGGTGTCGTTCCGTGTCGAACTGGGCACCTCCCTTGGGGTCCTGGCCCCGAACGGAACAGGCAAAACCACATTGATCAATATGATGGCGGGGTTGGAAAAACCGGACGAAGGTGTAATTCGACGGGATTGCCGTGTGTCTTTCCCCATGGGCTTCACCGGGGGTGTCGCCAAACGCCTGTCAGCGCTCGAAAACGCGCGCTCGATCGCCAAGATCTACGGCATGGACCCTGATTATGTCGAAGCCTATTGTAAATGGCTGTGCAATCTGGGTGAGTATTTTGACCAGCCGCTTGGCACCTACTCGTCCGGTATGCGCGCCAGATTCACCTTTGCGCTGATGTTGGCTCTGGATTTCGACATGTATCTGATTGACGAAGGGATGCCCTCGACCACAGATGTGGAATTCAACAAGAAAGCCGGCGATATCCTGAAAGAGAAGCTTCGGACAACAACCTTGGTAATCGTGTCACACAATCCATCAACCCTCGAGAAATTCGCGCGCCAAGCTGCTGTTTTGGTGGATGGTCAGCTTTATATGTTTGAAACCTTGGAAGAGGCGAAGCAGCTCTATGACTACCAAGCCCAAGGCTAGAAAATACAACCCTGACCGCGCAGCGCGCGGAGCTGGCACTGCTGAGGCGCGCTCGGATGCGATCGATCGTATTCGCAAGGCGACTCAGGCTTCTGGTTCCGGCACAGACGCGCAGCAGCCGGGGACCGAATTGGACGCAATCAAGCGCGAAGGGTTAACCGGGCGGCAATTGCGGGTCGCCAGACGGCTTGCCCACAAGAATGGGTTGGCGGCAACCTCTGATTATGACGCAGTGCGACTGTTGCGTAAGAAAGGGATTGATCCGTTTCAGCGTTCCAATCTGCTAGATCTTGCAGCTTACGATCAACGTAATTCAACCGACGACAAAGCGACGCAAGATAACATTAAAATTCACTTGCCTCAGACAGCCAAAGAAACTCAAAAAAACCTGCCAGGTCCAGAGCTCAGCCCGGCCCAACGCCGCGAATATGAGATCGGGCAAATCCAGAAAGACATCGCCCGCAGACGGCGCCGCAAACTTGTTGCATTATTTGCGCGGCTAACGGCCTTTGTGATCCTGCCTACATTCATAGTGGGATACTATTTCTATCGGGTCGCAACGCCGATGTACGCCAGCGATTCCGTGTTTTCGATTTTGCAAGCCGACGGTGGAGGGGCCTCTTTCGGAGGCTTCCTCGCGGGGACACAGTTTGCAACTGCACAGGATTCGGTATCCACTCAAGAGTTTTTGGAATCCAAGGACGCGCTGGAACGCCTTGAACGGGATGTCGGGTTTGCTGAGTTCTTTCAGCAAGACAATATTGATCCGATCCAACGTTTGCCCTCTGATGCGACGCTTGAAGAAACCTACAAGCTTTTTAAGCGAATGATCACGATCGGGTACGACCCTAGTGATGGTGTCATTCGCATGGAGGTCGCCGCGCCCAGCCCTGAAATCTCGGTCGATCTATCCAATCGTCTGATCTCTTACGCTGAGGAGAGGATTAATGGCCTGACCGAGCTGAAACGCGAAGATCAAATGCGTGATGCATTGGCGGGCTTTGAAACCGCGCAAGAAGCGCGCAGGCAGGCACAGGAAGACCTGATCGAATTGCAGTTGCAGGGTGCCATACTGGATCCGCAAAGCGTGATCGCCAGCTTGCGTGCCAGAATCGATCAGTTTGAAATTGAGCTGCAGGATAAAGAACTGCAGCTGGCCGCCCTTCTCGACAATGCACGGCCCAACAAAGCTAAAGTGGACGGCACGCGCGCAGATATTAAACGGCTGGAGGCAGTGCTGTCAGAATTGAATGCTGAGATGCTGGATGCCTCAGCAGGCGAAAATTCGCTGGCGCGTCTGAGCGTACGTATTCAGATGGCACAGGCCGATCTAGCGGCCCGAGACATGATGCTGCAAACGGCAATGCAGCAAATGGAAGCCACACGGACCGAGGCCAACCGGAAAGTGCGGTATCTGACAGTCTCGGTGAACCCTGTTGCCAGCCAGGAACCCAGCTATCCGCGCAAGTTCGAAAATACGATTTTGGCTTTCCTGTTATTTGCTGGTATCTACCTGATGATCTCGCTTACCGCGTCGGTCCTTCGTGAACAGGTATCCTCGTAAGACTCATGAAACATGTAAAAATCGCCGACCTCATGGTTGGCAACGACCTTCCGCTGACCATCATCGCTGGCCCTTGCCAGCTTGAAACCGCCGATCACGCCCAGATGATCGCGGGCACTATGAAAGAGGCATGTGACGCCGCCGGGGCGCAGTATGTATTCAAGGCCTCGTATGACAAAGCCAACCGGACCTCGCTGTCCGGCAAGCGTGGCATGGGCATTGATGCTGGGCTGAAGGTGCTGGACGACATTCGCAAAACCATGGGCATTCCAGTTTTGACCGATGTTCATACCGAGGCCCAATGCGCGATTGCAGCCGAGGCTGTCGATATCCTGCAAATCCCTGCGTTTCTGTGTCGTCAGACGGACATGCTGCTGGCGGCAGGCAATACTGGAAAAGCGGTCAACGTGAAGAAGGGACAGTTTCTCGCCCCGTGGGAAATGCCCAATATCGTTACTAAGATCGAAAGCACTGGCAATCAGAACATCCTGCTGACCGAGCGCGGAACTTCGTTTGGCTACAATACGCTGGTCGCGGACATGCGGTCGCTGCCGCAGATGGCGCAAACCGGATATCCGGTCGTCATGGACGCAACCCATTCGGTGCAACAGCCCGGCGGCCAAGGCGGTTCCTCAGGGGGACAGCGTGAGTTTGCGCCAGTGATGGCGCGTGCCGCTGTCTCTCTGGGCGTCGGAGCCGTTTTCATAGAAACCCATCAGGATCCCGACACCGCACCCTCAGATGGGCCGAACATGATCCCTCTGGATCAGATGGGCCATCTGGTTGACACATTGATGCGATTTGATGCGCTAGCCAAAGAAAACCCAATTCAGATTTAACGATTGAGATTTGTAATGACCAATCCCTTTAGTGAGGTAACCCCAAACACCTGGAGCTTTCTGCGCGACCCGATGATCAAGCCCACGGGCTTTCGCGAGTATGACGCGCGGTGGAAATACCCCGATGAGATCAATCTGCCAGGCATGACGGCCCTGGGTTTGGGTCTGGGCACACAGATGCACAAACGCGGGATCGAACCCGTGATTGCAGTGGGCAATGATTATCGCGATTATTCCCTGTCGATCAAAAACGCGCTGATCGTCGGGCTTATGCAGGCGGGTATTCACGTGAAAGATATCGGCCCAGCGCTCAGCCCGATGGCGTATTTCGCGCAATTCCATCTGGACGTACCTGCGGTTGCGATGGTCACGGCAAGCCATAACCCGAACGGCTGGACCGGCGTCAAAATGGGCTTTGATCGCCCCCTGACCCACGGCCCGGACGAGATGTCGGAACTGCGCGACATCGTCCTGAACGGCGAAGGTGTTGCGCGCCCGGGCGGGTCATATGAATTCGTCGACGGTGTGAAAGAGGCCTATATCGACGATCTGGTCGGCGACTTCAAAATGTCCCGTCCGCTGAAAGTGGTCTGCGCCACCGGCAACGGCACCGCCGCCGCATTCGCGCCCGAGATTTTCGAACGGATCGGGGTTGAGGTTGTGCCAAGCCACACGCGGCTGGATTACACATTCCCCAACTACAACCCGAACCCGGAAGCTATGGAAATGCTGCATGACATGGCAGAAACGGTCAAAGCCAGCGGCGCCGATCTGGCGCTTGGTTTTGATGGCGATGGGGATCGTTGCGGCGTCGTAGACGACGAAGGCGAAGAGATATTTGCCGACAAGGTCGGCGTCATCATGGCCCGCGATCTGGCCAAGATATATCCGAATTCGACCTTTGTCGCCGATGTGAAGTCAACCGGTCTGTTCGCCAGCGACCCCGAGTTGCAAGCGCTTGGGGTCAAAGCCGACTACTGGAAAACCGGCCATAGCCATATGAAGCGCCGGGTCAAGGAAATCGGTGCGCTGGCCGGCTTTGAGAAATCGGGTCACTATTTCTTGGCCGAACCGGTCGGGCGCGGATATGACTGTGGGATGCGCGTAGCGGTGGAAATCTGCAAGCTGATGGACCGCAACCCAGATCAGAGCATGTCAGACCTGCGCAAGGCGCTGCCTAAGACGTGGTCAACACCCACGATGTCACCTTATGCAGCGGATACCGAGAAATATGATATCTTGCAGCGCCTCGTTGATAAGTTGGTCGCAAAGGCCGATGCTGGCGAAAGCTTTGCGGGCCGAGCGATCAAAGAGGTTGTGACCGTCAATGGCGCGCGCGTCATTCTGGACAATGGCAGCTGGGGGCTGGTGCGCGCCTCGTCGAATACTCCGAACCTCGTGGTGGTTTGCGAAAGCAGCGAAAGCGAAGACGAAATGCGGGCGATATTCGCCAATATTGACGCTGTTATTCGCACCGAGCCCGGCGTTGGCGAGTACGATCAAACCATCTAGCCCTCCTAACAAGGGCGCTGATTTCAGCGCCCTTGATCGGCGCAATCAATCCCCGCCCAGCAGTTTGAGAAGGCTTTTCTTGGCCTCGTCCTCCAGCTTATCTTTAAGGGCATCCTCGATCTGACCGGTGTCCGTTACTGTGGTATCAAGTTCCTTCCCGACCTTTTCAAATACCTTTTGCTTGGCGTCATCTTCCAGAGCTTTGACTTTGCCCTCTGCTGCGGCCTCAATGACTTTGGTGAGGTCCGGCTTGATCGACGGGTCGCTCCACGGCCCCACTATTCGAACGGGCACCGATATCCCCTCGCCTGCATTGGCGCGTAAAGCCACCGGCGTAAACAGATAGTCGATATCGCGAGCACCAAGACCAATTCGGCCCGTGCCATCCGCTCGAAAATTATCCAGTTTCATCAATAAGTCGTCGTTGTTCAGATCACCATCTTTCATCGTGAAGCTGGCAGTGAGGCTATTGAAAACCGTTGTGCCGCCTGAACCCCCTCCGCGCCCCATAAGGCGGTCCAGATCCACCCCGGAAATGACCCCTTTCCCGACTTCGATATTCCCTTTGCCGCTCAGCGACCGCATGATCTGATCTTCATTCTGCCCCACACCCAGAAACTCTAGATGTCCTGACCCGGTTCCCGACAGGCGCTTGATATCCCCAAGCGTTACAAGGGCTTCATTGATATCGATATTATCGGCCGTCAGATTTCCACCGACCGACAGACCATTGCGATTGTTGGCAACCACCTGGCCATTCAGATGCCCTGAAAAAAGCGACGCGGGATGCATTTTCAACACCGCTCTCGAACGATCAAGGTTGAGCGTCAGATCACTTTTGCCAAAGCGCATGCCTGGCACCGAAATCGAGTTCGCTTGCAGTCGGATCGTCCCGTTTGCGAGTGCCAGCGATGACGCATCTATTCTGGCTTTAGACCACCCGTCAGCCTCGGACCCGCTGCTTGATACGTCATCACCACTTACATTGGACAAATCGAGATCGCCCGCTTTCAGGCGCGCCGTGATTTTTGGCGGATCAGAGATCTGAATATCCGCTTCACCCTCAAGCCGATTATTGTCGAGGACAGCAACCATTTTCCGCAGTGAAATCCGCCCGTCTCGGGTATAGGTCATCTGCCCGGATACATTCGCAACCCGGCCCAAGCCTTCGGGAACGGTGACACCTCCCTGACCAAATGCAGCCAACATCTTGTGTGTATTTTTTGCGGTGACAGTAGTCTTGCCGTCCATTTCTCCGGCCAGATTCACCCGGCCGGAAAACTGAATCCCACCACCGGGTGCAGTCAGACTTAGTTCCAACGGGGTCACCACCCCGCTCGAGAACGCAGGCAGGTCAGGAATGTTCAGGTTAACCTTAACGTTGCCTCCGGTCACGGGCATGCTGGCCTGCATTTCCATCGGGGCAGTCACGTCGGGCCAACGGGCAGATAGATCAACATCGGCGAACTCCATGCTGACCGCGCCATTCTCAATGTAGATCAACCGCGCGTTCTGCAGTTCCAACTGTTCCAGAGTCACCGGCCGACTTTCAACCGCTTGCGCCGACGCACCGGTGTCAGATGAATTTCCGGGTTGGTGCAACTCCCAATTCCCGCGCCCATCCGAACGTTCCAAACGCAGTGTCGGATGATCGGCTAGCACTCTCTTGATCCGGATATCACCCGACAGCAGCGCCGAGGCATCGACCCCTACAGCCAGACTTTGAGCGCTCAGCATCGGCTCGGACCCGGCCCAGGGCGCATTGCCAAAGGTTACGCGACCGGTTTCCATGCCCAAAACGGGCCAGAAGGATAGTTTGACATCCCCGGACAGTTTTAATTCGCGACCAGTTTGTGCCTTGACTTGCTCAGCCAGGATCGTGGCAAGTTTGTCTCCTGGCATCAGCAGCAAGGCACCAATCACCAGCCCGAAGGCCGCAACCACAAGAAAGAGAATACGAATGAGCCACTTCATGAGTTTGCCTTTCCGGCTTATCTGCTCTGGTACAAGTCAGCCCTGTGTGGGCAGGATTTGCAAGGGGAAGCATTCCCCTCTATATGCCCGGCCATGAGCACGAACCCACCGAACCTCCGCCCCGATCTGGCCCCAGGGGCCCGCATCGCCGAGTCACCCCGCCGCGGTCAGCCAACACTTGGAATGGTGTCGCTGGGCTGTCCTAAAGCGCTGGTTGATAGCGAACGTATTCTGACCCGTTTGCGTGCCGAAGGTTACGGTATCTCGCCGGACTATGCCGGAGCTGATGCCGTAATTGTGAACACCTGCGGTTTCTTAGATAGCGCTAAGGCCGAGTCTCTGGATGCCATCGGCGAGGCGCTGGTCGAAAATGGCAAAGTCATCGTGACGGGCTGTCTGGGGGCCGAACCCGATTATATCCGCAAGCATCATCCACGTATTCTGGCGGTGACCGGACCGCATCAATACGAACAGGTACTGGATGCGGTTCATGCCGCGGTTCCCCCGGATCCGAACCCCTATGTCGATCTGCTTCCGGCTTCGGGCGTGAAGCTGACGCCGCGCCACTACAGTTACCTCAAGATTTCCGAGGGTTGTAATCATAAGTGCAAGTTTTGCATCATCCCGGACATGCGCGGAAAGCTGGCCAGCCGCCCAGCGCATGCTGTGCTCCGCGAGGCCGAGAAACTGGTCGATAGCGGCGTGCGCGAATTGTTGGTGATCTCGCAGGATACCTCGGCCTATGGCTTGGATCGCAGATATGATCTGAATCCGTGGAAAGATCGCGAGGTGCGCAGCCATATCACTGATCTGGCGCGTGAGCTGGGCCAATTCGATGCTTGGGTGCGGTTGCATTATGTCTACCCCTACCCCCATGTGCGCGATCTGATTCCGCTTATGGCGGATGCGGGCTGTAACGTGCTGCCCTATCTAGACATTCCGTTCCAGCACGCGCACCCGGACGTGTTAAAGCGCATGGCCCGGCCGGCCGCAGGGGCAAAAACTCTGGAAGAGATCTCGGCATGGCGCAAGACCTGCCCCGATATCACCCTTCGCTCGACATTCATTGTCGGATATCCTGGAGAAACCGAAGACGAATTCCAAACATTGCTCGACTGGATGGACGAAGCCCAATTGGATCGTGTCGGTTGCTTCCAGTACGAAAATGTCGATGGCGCCCGCTCAAACGATCTGCCAGATCATGTTCCAGTTGACGTAAAACAAGATCGGTGGGAGCGCTTCATGGAGAAGGCGCAAGCCATTTCCGAGGCTAAGCTGATGGCCAAAGTCGGGCAAACGATCGAGGTCATTGTAGATGACATCGATGATGAGGCCGCGACCTGCCGCACCAAATCCGACGCGCCTGAGATCGACGGCAATTTGTTTATCGATGAAGGGTTCAAGAACCTCAAACCGGGGGACATCGTCACCGTCGAGGTGGACGAAGCCGGGGAATACGATCTTTGGGGACGTTTGTGTTCGTCGGTGTGACCGAGACCCGGACTACAACAGCCCAAACAGAATCACGACCCAAGCAACACCAGCGGCAACAGCAGTAAGTGCCACTGCTGCACTTGCCGCGTCCTTGGCCTGCCCCGCCAGCAAATGGTGGTCAGTCGAGGTATGATCGACTGCTCGTTCGATGGCTGTATTGAACAGTTCAGCCACCAATACCAGTATACCGAGCGCAAGGATCAACGCTTTTTCAGCGGAATCGAGCGGAAGCAGGAATGCCAAAGCGCCTGAAACAAGATTTGCCCAGCCCCAAGCCCGAAACGAATATTCTTCGCGCCAAGTAGCTGATAGGCCCTGCCAACTCCAGCGAGTGCGATCTTTCAGGTGATCAAATAATTTTCGCATAGGCCTTTCCGATCAATTCCACCTGAACCGACGTTCGCGACCTGCGGCAGAAAGGCAAGAAAAAACCGCCTTTCGGCGGCGGCAGCGGCTTGAATGTGCAGGCGGTCCGAATAGATGGACCGCCTGCGAAACGCTTATTGCGTGACCGGATTACACACGGTCTGACCCGCCTCGGTCGTGGCCAGTTCGTAGCCTGCCGAACAGCTGGGCGTGCCATACTTGTCATAGTCGGGTTGGATATAGACCGGGGTCGGTTCCTCTTGCTGCGAGCACGCAGTCAGTACAACGGCCGTGGCGCAGATAGCAGCAAATTTCAGTTTCATGTCCATCAATCCTCTATTACTTTTCTGATATTGCCCAGTTTTTCGGGGCCGGTATCAGAATAGGACCAAGAATTTCATATGGCAACCGAATCGATAACGCTTTCGTGAATTAAGGCGAATCCACGCTGGAAGGCGGATTTTCATTCGCAGACTACCTTTTTTGACAAAGAACCCTAAACTCTGACTTCGACGTTAGCTAAAGACGGAGTAGCCACATGTCAGACGCCCCGATCATCGCCCAGAAATCGCCCTATCCGGTCGAAGTGACCGAAGGAAAAACCTATTTCTGGTGTGCCTGTGGCAAGTCCAAGCGGCAACCATTTTGCGACGGTTCGCACAAAGACACGTCGTTCGAACCAGTAAAATACACGGCTGAGGCCAGCAAGAAGGTGTTCTTTTGTGGCTGTAAGCACTGCGCCAATCCGCCGCTATGCGACGGGACGCACAATAAGCTCTGACGGTCAGGTCAGATCGTTCAGAGCACTGGCATTGGCGCAAAACTGCGGTGCAGCGGATGCTTTTTCCTGCTGATCAGCGAGCCAAAACTGGCATTGCTCGCTGCATCCAGCACTGCGGCAACGGGTCACCATCCGGGCGTATTCTTGAGGCGTGATCCTTCCCTCGGCCATTCCTTCGGTCAGGGATATCCCCATGCAACGCGCCACCGATCGTGTCAGCCAAAAGTGTTTTTCGATCTCACCCAGTCGGGGTCGAGGATCGTGCTCAACCATTGCTTCCTACCTTTATCGCCGCAAACATTGCCCGATTTGGGCAGGCGACTGGTGCCTTCTCTACATTTTCGTTCTTATGCAACCAGTCAGTACAGGCGTGCGCCCATTCGCAACCACGGCATGCCTGGATCATCTGAGCCCAGTCTTGCTGATCCAGGCGCCCATTCCGATGTGCCGCCACAACATCAGCGCCAATCGCCTGCGCCATTCTCTGAACTAAATGGAAATGGGGCATAATCCGCCCAAGTTGCAGCATGAACATGCTCCTCCTTTATGGCGCTAGCCTGTTCAACAATTCCTGGTTGCGGCAGTATTCCGGTGCACTGCCCAAGTCGGTGCCCTGGTCCAAAAGGGCCGCGCAATGCCCCGGATTTGGGCATTGGGCACAGCGCAGTACTGCGTCCGAGATTTCATCAAATCGCAAGGCACCGTCGATCGCGGCCTCCTGCAGATCGACCCCGAGCGTTGTAGCCATCTCATCCATCAGACCTGCGTGATGTCGCAGTGTTGCGCGGTCAGACATGCGTTTCTCTTTCTTTGCTCGCTGAAGAAAAGGTAGCCCATGCATCAAACGATGCCTTTGACTCAGGTCAATGTCCGGCTTCTAACTGGTCCAGATACACTCGGGTGGCATCTTGTACCCGGCGGAACCTGTCTCCACCCAGTTTCTTGCCGCCATACCAACGCGTCACGATTATGACGTGATCCGAAAGACCCGCGCGCTCCATCATCCGCAAAATGACCATCGCGGCACCGGATTCTCCGTCGTCGGCCTTAAGCGCTCCGGTTGGCAACATCGCGGCCCAGGTGTTGTGCGTTGCCTTGGCATAAGCCTTGTCGGATTTAAGCTCTGCTAGCGCTGCATCAACGTCGGAACGGCTGGTAACCTTTGCACCGGTAACTGCATATTTCGACCCGCGATCGCTGAGCACCACGCCCAATCGGTCTAGCTGAATCATTATCGCAATCCCAACTGGCGGGCCGTTTGCAGAACCGCCTCGACCCGTTCAGCATTTGGCGGGTGTGTCGCCAAGAAGCGGTCACCCGGATCTGGAATTCGCTGGAAAAAGACCATTCCAACCATTGGATCATATCCTGCCGCATGGGTGATTTTTGTCCCCAAACGATCCGCCTCAAGCTCGAACACGCGCGTATAGTTCTGCACCCCGACCTCGGCACCCAGAGCCTGTGCACGCTCAATTCCCGCATCATCTGCACCTTGCTTGCGGGCGAGTTCGCCAAAAATGCGCGCGCTCTCCTTGGCATTTTTCGTTTGTCGGGCGATGTGACCCAGAATGTGATGGGCTGCTTCATGCCCCATGACAAAAGCCATCTCTTCCGCATTCTCTGTTGAATCAATCATCGGCCGCGTGAATATGATCAACGGTCGCCCGTCCTCGTCCAGCGTCTGGAATGCATTTGCTGGCGCTCTTGATGACAGATCAACCAGTATGGCAAAATCACAATTGGCAGAACGTGCCTGGCGGCGGCATTCCATTTCAGCCGACGCTGCAACCGCGCGGCTGACCTGCTCGAATTCCCGTGCCTTCTCGCGAAGAGCCGGTGATGAGGGTTTCCATTCCGCTGCCGGAATCGCGATTACGGACGAAGAGCCGCAAGCCGCCAACAGCAAAACCAGCGACAAGGCAAAACCGCGCATTCCTATTCCTTTCAGTCAACCTGTCGGCAGGCAAGCATAACGCGCCCAATTTGCCTGGGCTACTGCCGAATGCCGCTGCAACGGGTTGCATTGCGATCTCTGCCTAGGCACTGTGCCAATATGTTTTCAATTGAACACGAATTCGACTCGACGGTCATTACTCTGGTGGACGAAGGTGCTAAACCATTGCAAGAGGACGTCGTCATCAACAACTTTGCCGAGTGCGTCACGCTTGAGCAGTTGGACCCCCGAACTGATCAGATACAAAAAATCACCCTGTCACCTGAGCAGGTACGCGATCTGGCGGCGGCTTTGGATTTACCCGAAGGCGTCTATCAGATTCGTGAGAGCGACGATTTCATTGAATAGCGGTTCCCTTCCGTCTCTTTATCTGATCTCAGGCCGCTTTTCCGATTGAATTAGTCACCTTTTAGGGGGCAATTTGCCCTTGAAAGAAGATGGCATGCCTCCGACATAAGCACTGCCCATGTGAAGGAAGTTAACATATGTCCCTGAAAAACCAAGCTGCGTTGGATTTTCTGCAGGTGCGCCGATCGCGCCCAGCAAAGACGCTTGTGGCACCAGCCCCGACGCGGGAAGAGTTGATGCCTTTGCTCATCGCTGCCGCGCGCAGTCCCGACCACGGAAAGCTTGAGCCCTGGCGCTTTGTCGTTATCGAACATGGGGCCATGCAACGTCTTGCGGCGCTGACCGAAACCTGCGGTCTGGCCATGGGCAAAAGCGCCGAAGATATCGCCAAGGCACGCAGCCAGTTCGACATGGGCCATCTGGCCGTAGCTGTCATCGAAGTGCAGAAACCTTCCGAAAAGATCCCGGCAATTGAACAGACCTATTCGGCAGGCGCCGTTTGTCTGGCATTGTTGAACGCGGCATTGGCTGCGGGTTGGGGCGCGAACTGGCTTTCAGGCTGGCAGTCCCATAACCGCAGCTTTTGCGAGCAAGGACTGGGGTTGTCCAAAAATGAGAAAATAGCAGGCTTCATCCACATTGCGACTGAAGGGACTGCCCCTCCCGAGCGACCGCGCCCGGATGTAACTACACTGACGCAATGGGTCTCAGAATGATCATCGTTCAGTCATTTCTGCAGGCTCTGGGTCAGATCGGCGACCCAAGATTTCGCAAGGTTCTTCTGTTGGGTGTTGGCCTGACCTTCGCTCTGTTGGTGGCTGCCTATGCCGGCTTTTTGTGGCTGATAAACGCACTGGTCGGCGATCAGGCCACCCTGCCGATATTGGGTGAGGTGACATGGCTGAACGATCTGCTCAGTGTCTCCTCGTTCTTGTTGATGATGGTTTTATCGGTATTCCTGATGGTCCCCGTCGCCTCGGCCATTACCTCGATGTTTCTGGACGAGGTCGCGCAGGCGGTTGAGGACAAGCACTATCCCACTCTACCCCCTGCCACTCGCATCCCATTCGGCGACGCCCTGCGGGATACGCTCAGCTTTTTGGGGGTTTTGATCGTCGCCAACCTGCTGGCGCTGATACTCTATGCATTTTTCACCCCATTTGCGTTGTTCATTTTCTGGGGCATGAACGGGTTTCTATTGGGGCGAGAGTATTTCACGTTGGCCGCCATGCGTCGACTGGGGCGCGAAGGTGCACGGAAACTGCGGGCAAAACATGCAACAACAATTTGGGTCGCGGGCGTCCTTATGGCAGTTCCGCTCTCGGTTCCGCTGGTCAATCTGCTGATCCCGATACTTGGTGCCGCGACCTTCACCCATATCTACCACGGCTTATCGGATGACCAACGCTAATTTAGCCGCGTGGTTCCAGTTGGTTCAGCCAATCAAAATCCCTTACGCTGATCAATCCCGATATGATGATGCCTGCAATGATGGCCCACAGAACCACTGAAATCCCGGTGGTGATCCACAGCTTCTTCTTCATGTGATGAACTTCTGGCGCGCCGGCATGGGTTCCCGGAACAATATCGCCCAGATCACCCTGTGTTTTGATGCGAATCGGCAGGACCACAAGCAGGGTCATAAACCAGATAACTGCGAATAGAACAAAAGCTGCAGTGATGGTCATAGGCGTTAAACCTGTTCCAGCTCGACCAGGCAGCCGTTGAAGTCTTTTGGATGCAGGAAAAGAACTGGTTTGCCGTGCGCACCGATTTTGGGCTCACCCGAGCCTAAAACCCGCGCCCCTGTCTCTTTCAGATGATCGCGGGCCGCGATAATGTCTTCGACCTCATAGCAGACATGATGGATACCACCTGAAGGGTTCTTTTCCAAAAACCCATTGATAGGGCTGTTCTCACCCAATGGATACAAGAGTTCAATCTTGGTGTTGGGCAATTCGATGAACACCACGGTGACCCCATGATCTGGTTCATCTTGAGGTGCGCCGACCTTGGCACCCAGCGCATTGCGATACTGGGCCGAGGCAGCCTCGAGGTCGGGAACAGCGATGGCAACATGGTTCAGGCGACCGATCATGGAACTCTCCTTCATTCTGCGCTGCGGCGGTTATGGGGGTTGTCCGGCTAAAGGGCAAGTGCGCCAAAACGCGCGTTAACCCTGTATTAGCCAGAAGTTCCTAGCGTGAGATATCTGCTAATCAGGAGTTCTGCCATGGACGATTCGGAACCTTTCGCTTCTCCGGCGTTGCCAACCAAAATTCGGCCACTACTGGGCCAAACCATCCTAGTGGTCGAAGACAGCCGCTATGCTTGCGACGCGATACGCTTGATGTGCCTGCACAGCGGAGCGCGTATTCGGCGGGCGGATTGCCTGAAATCGGCGCGGCGGCATTTGCAGATCTACCGACCTTCGGTCCTGATTGTTGATATGGGTCTTCCCGATGGTTCGGGCGCAGATCTGATTGCCGAGTTGACCCATGCAGTTCCCCGAATCGGCGTCATTCTGGGGTTGTCTGGCGATGACAACGCCCAATCACTTGCCCGGCGTGCAGGGGCGGATGGTTTTTTGGCCAAACCCCTCAAATCGGTTGCTTATTTCCAGAAAACTATTCTTGCGCTTTTGCCGGAAGACCGGCGCCCCAGTGACCTCGGCAAGGTCAAAGACGATATCATTCACCCGGACCCGTTGGCATATCAGGACGACATGGCCCATATCGCCGATGTGCTCACCGGGCCGACGGACCAACGCACGCTAAACTATGCCACGCAGTTTCTGCAAAGCGTTGCGCGAGATGCGAATGACACAACGCTTGCGGAGGCGGTGCATGAGCTTGCCCGGTCGCAATCCAAAGGTGCCCCGATGACAGCACAGACGGCAAGAGTCGCAGGCCTTGTGCAAGACCGCCTGGAAAGACAGGAGGCAATCTGACGTGCTGACTGCCTACTTCTTAACGGCCTCGATCCTGAGTGTATGGCTCTATCGCCGAACACGATTTACCGCTAAAACCATCCGCCGCAAGCGGCGAAACCATGGGAGCCCGTTCGACTGAACCGTAGCAGGTACTTCTACAATACGCGACCAATCTCGCAATCATCGCTGAGTGTTTGGGTCTTTGCCACCAGCAAGACAAAAGCTGCCCGCTCAAGGCGAGCGGTTGGCTTTAGTCCTGCGGAATGATTCTTAGACCCAGCTCCATCAACTGATCCGAGGTCGGATCAGAGGGAGCATCCATCATCAGGTCTTCGGCGCGCTGGTTCATCGGGAACATCATCACCTCGCGGATGTTGGCCTCATCCGCCAACAGCATCACGATCCGGTCGATACCAGCGGCGCAGCCACCGTGCGGCGGCGCGCCGTAGTGGAATGCGTTGAACAAAGCGCCAAAGCGGGATTTGACTTCGTCTTCGCCGTACCCTGCCAGTTCAAAGGCCTTCAACATGATCTCGGGCTTGTGGTTCCGGATCGCACCCGACACCAACTCGTAGCCGTTGCAAGCCAGATCATACTGATACCCACGTACGTCCAGAGGGTTGCCCTGCAAAGCTTCCATTCCGCCCTGCGGCATCGAGAACGGGTTGTGTTCAAAATCAATCGCGCCGGTTTCTTCATCCTGCTCGTAGATCGGGAAGTCCACGATCCAGGCAAAGGCAAAACGGTCTTTTTCAGTCAGACCAAGCTCTTCGCCAATCACATCCCGCGCTTTGCCAGCGACCTTTTCAAAGGCCTTCGGTTTACCGCCCAAGAAGAACGCCGCATCACCGACGCCCAGACCCAATTGCTGACGGATTGCCTCGGTGCGTTCGGGGCCGATGTTTTTGGCCAGCGGACCTGCGGCTTCCATACCTTCGCCCTGATCCCGCCAGAAAATGTAACCCATGCCGGGCAGACCTTCTTTCTGGGCAAAGGCGTTCATACGGTCACAGAACTTGCGGCTGCCACCGCTTGGTGCAGGGATGGCGCGGATTTCGGTGCCGTCCTGCTCCAACAGCTTCGCGAAAATTGCGAAGCCAGAGCCGCGGAAGTGGTCAGAGACCACTTGCATTCTAATAGGGTTCCGCAGGTCGGGCTTGTCGGTGCCGTACCACAGGGCCGAGTCCTTGTAGGAGATTTGCGGCCAATCCTGATCGACCTTGCGACCACCGCCGAACTCTTCGAACACGCCGGTCAGAACGGGCTGGATGGTGTCGAACACGTCCTGCTGCTCGACAAACGACATCTCGAGGTCAAGCTGGTAAAAATCGGTCGGCGAACGGTCAGCGCGCGGGTCTTCGTCGCGGAAGCAGGGTGCGATCTGGAAGTATTTGTCGAAACCCGACACCATGATCAGCTGTTTGAACTGCTGCGGTGCCTGCGGCAACGCGTAGAATTTGCCCGGGTGCAAACGCGACGGCACCAAGAAGTCGCGTGCGCCTTCGGGTGAGGATGCCGTAATGATCGGCGTTTGATATTCGCGGAAGCCTTGATCCCACATGCGGCGGCGCATTGATGCAACAACGTCCGAGCGCAGGGTCATGTTCTGCTGCATCGCCTCGCGACGCAGGTCGAGGTAGCGATAGCGCAGACGGGTTTCCTCGGGGTATTCCTGATCGCCGAACACCATCAACGGCAGTTCATCGGCAGCGCCCAGAACTTCCAGCTCGCGCACGTAAACCTCGATTTCGCCTGTTGGCAATTTCGGGTTAACGAGATCAGCGTCGCGGGCTTTGACAGTACCGTCGATGCGGATACACCATTCGGACCGCACCTTCTCAAGCTCAGCAAATGCCGCACTGTCGCCATCGCACAGAACCTGAGTCACACCGAAATGGTCGCGCAGGTCGATAAACAGCACGCCGCCGTGATCTCGGACACGATGCACCCAGCCAGACAGGCGGACGGTTTCACCGACATTGGCGGCGGTCAGAGCGGCGCAGGTGTGGCTGCGATAGGCGTGCATGGATCATATCCCTTCGGGCGCAGAATTCGTCGCGCCGATACACCCCTTTGGGCTAGGAAAGTCAAGGCGGGTCGCGCCGTCAAAACGGCCTTTGCACGTTGCCCGAGTAGAAATAGACGCCAAGCCCAGCCGCAAAGATAATATTGCCGGCAATTGCATGCAGAAGAACAGCGTAGAAGAATGACCCTCGCTTGCGATAGCCCCAGGTGAAAAGAAGGCCCCCGGCGAAGGTCATGATCGCGACGACCCAGCTCCAATACATCAGGTGCGCAAGCGAAAACAGCCCGGCGTTCAGCAGATAGGCCGTGCGGCCTTGGGGCAGGATCGCGTGGTAGCGTCGAAAAAAGAGAGAGCGGAACAGCAGCTCTTGCGGCAGAGCGGACAACAACGGGTAGCCGATCCAAATGAATATCAGCATCTCCGGGCGATACAGCAGCAGAGCAAAGGCTGCATCGGGTCGTGCCCACAATACTAGGGCGGAACAGAAGGCAGCCATGAACAGGGCAAATGCAACGACTTCCGTCCACGACCAGTTTCGCCAACCATATCGAAGCTCGGCCCAAGAGAATCCGGGCGTATCCTGCAGCAGCAAAATGCCGAGGCCGGTAAACGCAAAGAGAGAAGGAAACATCCAGCTCGGCGGGAACAAAGTCGCGATCAGGACCGGGACGGCGACATAGAATAGTATGAACTCGATCCTGAGGCGTTGGTTGGTTGCTGGGGTGTCCACCCACTCGGTGTTTTTGCTCAAGGTGCGACAAGCTCCGCCCGGATCAGCCCCCGCAGGGAATTTCCAAAGTAGATAGATTGTGCGTTTTGAAGATCGCTCAAGGTTAGAACTGCTTCGGTAACTAGTTTATTATCAATTAATTCCTCTCGCAGAATACCCGGAAGCAAACCGCAATACAGAGAAGGCGTCAGTTGTCTTCCATCCGGCATGGTCAGGAACAGGTTCGTGATTGTACCTTCGCAAAGCTCCTCCCGTTCGTTGAGAAACAGCAGTTCGTCAACACCCTGCGGCAACTCTGCCCGCGCCATGTCATAAACGGCCCTGCGGGTCGTTTTGTGGCGCAGCCAGATATCCGACGAGGACAACCTCCGATCCGCCAGACCCACACGCCAGACCGATGGGTTGGCTGCAAGTTCCCCGGTTGTCAGCTCAAAATTACCACGTGCGTCCAGCGTCAGGCGGCAGCGCATCGAGGTTTCCCGCGATGCATTCTCCAAAGTTTGATGGGCAGAGCCTCGGTCAAACGCTATCCCCAACTTCTCAGCTGTGCGGGCCATGCGGGACAGATGGCGGTCGAGACGAACAAACCCTTGCCCCGGCCGGAACGCCAGAGTTTCGATCAGACGGAAATCAGGCTCAGTTGGTGGGCGAAGCGGGCTTTCCATAGCGCCTCCTCATATTCTGAAGGGGCAGTGCTGTCCCAGACCAGCCCACCGCCGACGTTCAGGGTCGCTTTGTCGTCTTCAACCATAAGAGTGCGGATGGCCACGTTGAATTCAGATCGCCCGTCCGGTGCTGCCCAGCCAATGGTGCCGCAATAGGCATCGCGGGGCCACGGCTCAAGATCAGACAGGATTTCCATCGCCCTGATCTTAGGTGCCCCGGTGATCGAGCCGCACGGGAAGAGGGCCGTCAGAATATCCGACAACCCGACGCCGACATGCAATTGCGCCTGCACCAGCGAGACCATCTGGTGCACGGTTGCATAGGTCTCGACCTTGAACAGCTCGGGCACTTTTACCGACCCGGCCAAAGCCACCCGGCTGATATCGTTGCGTAACAGATCAACGATCATCAGATTCTCAGCCCGGTTCTTTCCGTCTGACGACAAGAAAACGCGGCGGCGTTCGTCTTCGACCGGGTCTTCGCTGCGCGGTTGGGTGCCCTTCATCGGGCGCGTTTCGATCCGACCTTCGGCATCGGTACGGAAGAACAGTTCAGGAGATCGGCTCAGCAAGTCGGGCAAGCCATCCTGCTGGACCAATGCGCCATGACCAACAGGCTGGCCCGCCGCCAGCGTAGCGTAAAGCGCGGCGCTGCCCCCGGTCACTTCAAGGTCTATCGGGAAAGTGAGATTAGCTTGATAGATGTCCCCAGCACCGATGGCGTCATGCACCAATCGAAAGGCTTGGGTGTAGCGCGCCTCGTCCCAACGAGGTTCAAACTCGGTGATACCGACAGTATTTAGTGACAGGCCAACGCGATCCGGTTCATCAAACACCCCGAAACACAACAACGGCAGGCGACGACCTGCTGGCAATCGATCCGCGAGTCGTGGTTCCAGCACATAGCCAAGTTCGTAACTTGCGTATCCTGCCAGCCACGCCCCATCCGCGCGCACCTGATCAAGCGCCGCCAGAGCCTGGGGCACCTCTTCCGCGTTGTCCGCGCGGATAATCCGGATTGGACGCTCGAAACGAGTTCCGCGCCCGGCTGGTCCTTGATCGAAACGAATACGCAATTGCATCCTCATTTGCCGTGCTGCGCGGTATAGAGAATAGCGCGCCGAGGGAAAGAGGGGAAAGCGGCAATTTTAAACCCATTTCCGATAGCTCTTGCACCTTTTCGCGCGGTCCCTATAACGCAGGACAATTTGGGCGCTGGGGCGGTGCCCTGACTCGCGGACAATCGAAGGAACAAGGCCATGCCGAGAAGAACCGACATCCAGTCGATCATGATCATCGGGGCGGGGCCCATTGTCATCGGTCAGGCCTGCGAATTCGACTATTCCGGTGCGCAGGCCTGTAAGGCGCTGCGAGAAGAAGGCTACCGGGTCATTCTGGTGAACTCGAACCCCGCGACGATCATGACCGACCCCGGTTTGGCTGATGCGACATATATTGAGCCGATCACGCCCGAGGTTGTCGCCAAGATTATCGAGAAAGAACGCCCCGACGCCCTGCTGCCCACCATGGGCGGGCAGACCGGCCTGAACACCTCGCTGGCGCTGGAAGAGATGGGTGTGCTGGACAAGTTCGGTGTCGAGATGATCGGCGCAAAACGTGACGCCATTGAAATGGCCGAGGACCGCGCCCTGTTCCGCGAAGCGATGGATCGGCTGGGCATCGAAAACCCCAAGGCCGAAATCGTGACCGCCCCCAAGGACGAGAGCGGTAAGAAAGATTTGGACGCCGGTGTTGCTCTGGCTCTTGAAACCCTGGAAACCGTGGGCCTACCGGCCATCATTCGCCCCGCCTTTACACTGGGCGGCACCGGTGGTGGTGTGGCGTATAACCGTGAGGATTATATCCATATTTGCCGCTCGGGCATGGATGCCTCGCCCGTGGGTCAGATCCTGATCGACGAAAGCCTGCTGGGCTGGAAAGAATATGAGATGGAGGTGGTGCGCGACACCGCCGACAACGCCATTATCGTCTGTTCCATCGAAAACGTCGATCCGATGGGCGTGCACACAGGTGACTCGATCACAGTGGCCCCTGCCCTGACGCTTACCGACAAAGAATACCAGATCATGCGCAATCACTCGATTGCCGTGCTGCGTGAAATCGGCGTCGAAACGGGCGGCTCGAACGTGCAATGGGCGATCAACCCGGTTGATGGCCGTATGGTCGTGATTGAGATGAACCCTCGTGTTTCGCGGTCCTCTGCTCTGGCATCGAAAGCGACGGGTTTCCCGATTGCAAAGATCGCCGCGAAACTGGCCGTGGGCTATACGCTGGACGAATTGGACAACGACATCACCAAAGTCACACCGGCCTCGTTCGAGCCGACCATCGACTATGTCGTCACCAAAATCCCGAAATTCGCGTTTGAGAAATTCCCTGGGTCTGAGCCCTACCTGACCACCGCGATGAAGTCGGTGGGTGAGGCCATGTCGATCGGCCGCACGATCCACGAATCAATGCAGAAGGCCCTGGCTTCGATGGAATCCGGCCTGACCGGCTTTGATGAGATTGAAATCCCCGGCCTGAATGTAGGCGTTTGGGAAGAAGCCGACGACAAAGCTGCCGTAATCAAGGCTATCAGCCAGCAAACACCTGATCGTCTGCGCACCATTGCCCAAGCAATGCGCCACGGCCTGACTGATGACGAGATTTTCGGCGTCACCAAGTTCGACCCGTGGTTCCTCGCCCGCATCCGTGAGATCATCGAAGCCGAGCGTCAAGTTCGTAAAGACGGCCTGCCGGTGACCGAGGACGGTATCCGCAAGCTGAAAATGCTGGGCTTCACGGATGCGCGCCTCGGCAATCTGACCGGCCGCGACGAAGACAATGTTCGCCGCGCCCGCCGCAATCTGGGTGTGAATGCTGTCTTCAAACGCATCGACACCTGCGCCGCTGAGTTCGAAGCGCAGACACCCTACATGTACTCGACCTACGAGGCCCCCATGATGGGTGAGGTTGAGTGCGAGGCGCGCCCGAGCGACCGCAAAAAGGTCGTCATCCTTGGTGGTGGTCCGAACCGGATCGGCCAGGGGATCGAGTTCGATTATTGCTGCTGCCACGCCTGTTTCGCTCTGACCGAAGCGGGCTATGAGACCATCATGATCAACTGCAACCCCGAGACGGTTTCAACCGATTATGACACCTCTGACCGGCTGTATTTCGAGCCGTTGACCTTCGAGCACGTCATGGAAATCCTGACAAAAGAACAGGAAAGCGGCACGCTGCACGGTGTGATCGTTCAGTTCGGCGGACAGACCCCACTGAAACTGGCCAACGCGCTTGAAGCTGAAGGCATTCCGATCCTTGGCACCACTCCAGACGCCATCGACCTTGCCGAAGACCGTGAACGCTTCCAGGCGTTGGTCAACGATCTGGGCCTGAAACAGCCGAAGAACGGCATTGCTTCGACTGATGAGCAAGCGCTGGAGATTGCCGAAGAGATCGGATTCCCGCTGGTGATCCGCCCGTCCTACGTTCTGGGTGGTCGCGCGATGGAAATCGTGCGCGATATGGATCAGCTGCGGCGTTATATCAACGAGGCCGTGGTGGTCTCGGGCGACAGTCCTGTGCTGTTGGACAGCTATCTTGCCGGGGCTGTTGAACTGGACGTGGACGCCTTGTGCGATGGCACCGATGTTCACGTTGCGGGCATCATGCAGCATATCGAAGAGGCTGGCGTCCACTCGGGCGACTCGGCTTGTTCTCTGCCGCCTTATTCGCTGTCCGACGAGATCATCGAGCAGATCAAAGAACAGGCGTTTAAACTGGCCAAGGCGCTGAATGTCGTGGGTCTGATGAACGTGCAGTTCGCGATTAAGGATGATGAGATATACCTGATCGAAGTGAACCCTCGCGCCTCGCGTACGGTGCCCTTCGTGGCCAAGGCGACCGATAGTGCGATTGCATCGATTGCCGCCCGTGTAATGGCAGGTGAGAAGCTAACGGAATTCCCAAAGCGACCACCTTATAAGACGGTGGACGACACCAAGATTGCCGACCAGATGACACTGGCCGACCCAAATATGCCGTGGTTCTCGGTGAAAGAAGCCGTACTTCCCTTTGCGCGCTTCCCTGGCGTTGACACCATCCTGGGCCCTGAAATGCGTTCGACCGGAGAGGTCATGGGCTGGGATCGCGACTTCCCGCGCGCTTTCCTGAAAGCACAAATGGGGGCCGGTATGGTGCTGCCCAGCGCAGGTCGTGCGTTTATCTCGATCAAGGATGCTGACAAAGGGCCGGATATGCTCGAAGCAGCGCGTGTTCTGGTTGAACAAGGCTTTGAGCTTGTTGCGACCCGCGGCACACAAGCCTGGCTGACTGAAGAAAGTGTGCCGTGCGGGGTAGTCAACAAGGTCTATGAAGGCCGCCCGGATGTGACTGACCTGATGAAGGACGGTGGCGTTCAACTGGTGATGAACTCTACCGAGGGCGCTCAGGCGGTAGAAGACAGCCGCTCAATCCGTTCGATCGCGTTGTATGACAAGATCCCATACTACACCACAGCCGCCGCCAGCTACGCCGCTGCGCTGGCGATTAAGGCGCAGGCCGAAGGCGATGTTGAGGTGAAATCGCTGCAGGGTTAAGCCACGGCAACGGTATGAATGAATAGACCCCGGCCTCGGCCGGGGTCTTTTTTCTTCCCCTCCTTGCCCGTCGCCCACATGATGGGCGGGGAAGGAGTGCACATGGACCTCTACACCACATACGGAAGCAACGACCTGCCGCGGGCCATCCGCTTTTACGATGCGATTTTCGCGGTTCTTGGTCAGCCGCGCCTGCCCGGATGGATCGACGGTTGGGCCGGATGGGGCACCGATCCCGACAGCGGGACCGGCTTTTGGATCTGCACACCTTTTAATGGTGCCCCCGCCAGCACCGGCAATGGCACGATGATCGCCTTTCCCGCCAGAAGTGCCGATCAGGTCCGGCGTTTCCATGCCACGGGTTTGGAAAACGGCGGCACGGATGAAGGCAAACCGGGTGTCCGTCCCCATTACGAGCCCGGTTTCTATGTGGCCTATTTGCGCGATCCTGATGGCAACAAGCTGTCCTGCTTCTATTATCATTATGACCCCGAAAAGGATGCCGGCAGCTGATCAGCCGGCAGCCAGGCGTCGCCTTTCTTCACGGTTGAAGAACAACATGTAGAAGACCGGCGCAGCAACCATCGTCAGGATGGTGGCAAAGGCCAGACCGCCCATGATCGTGACCGCCATCGACACAAAGAACGCATCCGTCAGCAGTGGAGCCATCCCCAGAATCGTCGTAATCGCCGCCAACATCACCGGGCGCAGACGCGAGACCGAGGCCTCGACAATCGCGGGGCGCAGGGCTTTGCCAGTGGCGCGGACCAGATCGATCTCTTCCACCAACACGATGCCGTTCTTGATCAGCATCCCTGACAAGCTGAGCAGTCCCAAAAGTGCTGTGAAGGTGAACGGAAGGCCCGTTCCAAGCAGACCGATAACCACGCCATTGACGGACATCGGGACCAAAAGCCAGATGATGACCGGTTGCCGGATCGCGTTGAACAGCAGTACCGAGATCAACACCATGATCAACAGGCTCAGGGGCAATTGCCGCCCAAGGCTGGCCTGCGCGTCGCCCGAATCCTCGAACTCACCGCCCCATTCCATGCGATAACCGATGGGCAGCTCCATCGCCTCGATAGCGCTGCGCACTTCGGAATGGACCTGCGCGGCGGTCATGTCAGGAGGGATATCCGCGCCAACCGTGATGGTCAGCACTCGGTCACGGCGATGAACCAAGGTATTGAGCGCTTTGTAGTCGAACCCGTCCACCATCTGTTCAATCGGCACGAACCGTTCCGATTGATCGGAATAAACCACCTGATCGACAATCGAATAGTCCCCATCTGCCGGACGGCGCAGGATGATCGGGATCTGGCGGTCACGTTCGCGCAGAACACCGCCGGTAATCCCATCGGTCGAAAACTGCAGCGTGGCGGCAATATCTTCTCGCGAGACACCTGCCGTTTGCGCCCGTTCTGTCGCATAGATAGGCTGCACAGCCAGTTCCTGCTCGCGCCAATCGTGATGCACATGCAGCGCATTCGGAGATGCGGCTGTCATCCGCCCCACGGCTTCTTCGGCCAGCTGGCGCAGAACTACCGGATCACTGCCCGAGAACCGGGCCTGGATCGGATCACCTCCTCCGGGGCCAAAAATCAGACGTTTGGTACGGAACTCACCTTCAGGAAACTGAGCCGACCCGAATGCTTCGAGATCGGCCTGCAAGGCAGGAATATCGTCCAGCGTTTCGGTGCGGATGATCATATGGCCATAGCTTGGGTTTGGCTTCTCAGCCGCATAGGTCAACATGAACCGCGTGGCCCCCTGCCCCACGAATGTGGCGACCGAGACGACATCATCACGTTCGGCCAACCAATCCTCAAACACAGCCATGTCTTCAGCGGTGCGGGAAATCGGCGTGCCTTGCGGCAGCTTGTAGTGCACGAAGAACAGCGGCGTGTTCGAGTTGGGGAAGAACTGCTGTTTCATCAGGCCGAAACCTGCAAAGCAGGCGACCGTGACCGCGATCAACCCGGCGACCACCAGCCAACGGAACCGCAGCGCCCAGTTCAGGATTGCTCCGTAGATGCGAAACAGAATGCCGCCATAGGCGTCAATCTCGCCCTCTCTGCCCTGCTTGAAAAAATAGTGCCCCAGCAAAGGCGTCACGGTGATCGCCAGAACCCAGCTCAGCAGCAGTGAAATACCGATCACGGCGAATAGCGAGAACAGGAACTCCCCGGTCGCATCAGGGCTGAGCCCGATCCCCGCGAAGGCCATTATCCCGATCACGGTCGCGCCCAGCAGTGGGATTTGCGTTTTCGACGCAACCTCTTCCGCCGCATCGCGCGAGGGTTTGCCCCGCAACATCGATATCTGCATCCCTTCGGCCACCACGATGGCGTTGTCGACCAGCATCCCCATGGCGATGATCAGGGCGCCCAGCGAAATCCGCTCCATCTCGATCGAGAACATCGACATGAAAAGCAGCGTGCCCACAACTGTCAGCAAAAGGGTGGAACCCACGACGATGGCCGCACGCCAACCCATGAAAATGCCCAGAACAGCGACCACGATGCTGACCGACATGGCGAGGTTCAGCAGGAAGGCGTTCGAGGCCTCATCGACAACAACATGCTGCTGATAGATGGGCAGGATTTCGACGCCAAAGGGGATCTCGGAATTCAGCTCAGCCAGTTTCGCGTCTGCACGCTGGCCAACTTCGACGATGTTTTCGGTGGCCAGCCCGGCAATACCTAAAGTGAAGGCCTCAGTCCCGTTGAAGCGGATCATGATATCGGGATCGTTCTGCCGCCCACGATAGACATCAGACATGTCGAACAGGTTGATCACTTGGCCTTGCGAACCAACTGACAGCCCCGCGATAGCCGACACGCTGTCCGAGCCCTCGGCCGTCAGGATCGTTGTCCGGTCACCTTCTGAGCGCAACGAGCCCGAGGCGTTGACCGAATCTGCATTTGCGATGGCCTCGTTGATCGCCTGTAAGGGCACGTTCTGATTGACCGAGATCGACAGGTCGGGTTCGATGAAAATCGCCTCGTCCGGCAGACCCTGCACCTCGACATCAGCCACACCGCTGACCGTCAGCAATTCGCGGCGCAGGAAGGTCGCCAACTCGTGCTTTTCGGCGTCCGAGAACCCATCTGCCGTCACCGCATAGAACAGGCCAAACACATCCCCGAACCCGTCATTCACATATGGCACACCCACGCCCGAGGGCAGACCGCGTGCCGCATCGCGCACCTTGGCGCGCAGGCGGGTCCAGATGTCGGGCAATTCGCTGCCGTCATAGGTGGACTTGATCTCAACCTCGATCAGCGATTGGCCGGGCCGATTGACCGAAGTGATGACATCCACCTCGCCCATCTGCTGAATGGCGGATTCCAGCGGTTCCGAGACTTCGAGCGCCACTTGTTCAGCAGTCGCACCGGGATATTGCGTGGCGATCACCGCCTGTTTGATTGTGAACGCCGGGTCTTCAAGGCGACCCAGCGACGTGAAGCCCCAGATACCACCGAACAGGGCAATCAGGATGAACAACCACGTATAGAGCGGCCGGTCGATCGAAGCGCGTGCGATGCTCATGAAACCGCCCTCAGTTCGAGAAGCCGACAAAGCGGCGGACGGTTTGACCGTCGGATAGCGCACCACCACCGGCGACGACGATTTCTTCGCCATCGGTCAAGCCGGTGAGTACGCGGACATCGCCGCTCTGGGTGGGTTCAATCGTCACGGGAACCCGGCGTACGGTGCCTTCATCGGCACCAACCGGCGAGAAGACCATCGCGCCCAGTGCTCCACTGGCATCAGCTTCTATAGCCGTGGGCGGGATGATGATCCCGGTACGCTCGTCCTGCACCTGCACCGTAACCGTTACGGAGGAGCCGGGTAGAATTTGCAACCCCTCTGGCGGGGTCAAACCAAACTGGATGCGGAACGTCTGGCCCACGCTTGAGGATTCTGCGTCGAATTCGCGTATTTCCAGCGGAAAAATCTCATCGCTAACCGGGAACTTAGCAGTAATGGTAATATCATCCTGCTGTCCGGAACGCTGGAACAGGATTTCGGGCACGTCGACCTCAATCCGCAGTTCGGACATATCATGGAGTCGCACGATGGGCGTGCCCGCTGAAACAGTTGTAAACGCTTCAACCGCGCGGCTTGAGACCAGCGCATCGAACGGGGCGGTCAGCGTCGCATGCTCCAACGCATATTCGGCGTCCCGTACCGCAATCGCAGCCAGTTGCGCCGCTGTTTCGGCATCGTCAACGGCCACTTGGCTGGCTGCCGTTCCACGCAGTCGAGACAGACGGGCAAGGGTGCGGTCCGCCTGATCTTTCTGCAGGCGAGTGCGGTCGAACTGCAGCTCAAACGGTTCCTGATCGAGACGGGCAATCAGTTCACCTTTGGGGATCACAAAACCTTCGGTCACAGGCATCTCGACGATCTGCCCCGCGACCTGAAACGCCAGATCAACGGTTTGTCGCGCAGCGATCCGGCCGAAGAACTGACGCGAAAAGCCGGGTGAAGTTTCGCTGACCTGCATCAGTTTCACAGGCTTTGCAGGCTCTTGCGCCATGGCGGGGACAGTCAACAAGGACAGTGCGAGGCAAACAGAGGTCAGGAGTTTCATTTCGTCAATCCCTCGGGAATTCCGGTTTTCAGAATGTTGTCACGGATTTTGTGAGCCAGCCGTGCGAACTCGGCGGTTTCTTCGGTGTTCAGGCCCGATGCGCTGTGAAACAGCTCACCAGCCACGGCCACCAGCATGTTGCGGGCCTCTTCGCCCTGTTCGGTCAACACCAAAAGCCAGGCGCGCCGGTCTTCGGGATCGCGCTGCCGGGTCAGATGCCCCGCCTGTTCCAGTGCATCGGCAGTCGCCGTGATCGTGGACGGCACGGTCAGCATATCCGCCGCTAGCACCCCCATACGTTTGGGCGCATCCAGCTTGATCAGCATATGACATTCCTGATGGCTCAGGTCCGTTTTGATGCAATCAAAGCTCTCTTCCAGTTTCCAGTAAAGCGCATAGACCCCCATCATCGCCTGAATCTCAGGGCTGAGGCGGCCTAGTCGGGTGCTGATTTCGTCAGACATGGGTCTCTTCCATCCGAATCGCGGCGAAATATACTTCGAATAATGAACTATTCAAGTTCTGAAGCGGCCGCGCGTGCATTCCCTTGGGTCAACACATCTTGATCAATACCGGCTGGGGCTGCATTTTGTTCAGATCATGAAATCAGGACCCGCCATGTACACCCCTGCCATCACCGGTACCGGCGTCTATACGCCCGAGAACATCATCACCAACGCCGAACTGGTGGAAGCGTTCAACGCCTATGCCGACCGGATGAACGCCGAATATGCGGATGCGATTGCAGCGGGTGAGATGGAACCGATGCAGCATTCCTCGGAAGAATTCATCGTCAAAGCATCGGGGATTGAAAACCGGTATGTGATGGATAAGACCGGCGTTCTGAACCCCGAGATCATGCATCCAGCGCTGCGCCAGCGCAGCGACGACGAACCGGGGATCATGACCGAGATGGCCGTGGATGCGTGCCGTAAAGCCCTGGCTCAGGCTGGACGCGATGCCGAGGATGTCGATCTGGTGATCTGCGCCGCCTCGAACCACGAACGCGCCTATCCGGCGATTGCCATCGAGATTCAACAGGCACTTGGGATCGAAGGGTTCGGGTTTGACATGAACGTGGCCTGTTCCTCGGCCACCTTCGGCATTCAGGCGGCGGCTGATATGGTGCGCTCGGGATCGGTACGTGCGGCGCTGGTGGTGAACCCCGAGATTTGCTCGGGCCACCTGGAGTGGCGCGATCGGGATTGCCACTTCATCTTTGGTGATGTAGCCACAGCAACACTGGTCGAACGCCGTGACAATGCAAATGGCCCGCATTTCGAGATCATCTCGACCCGCTGCGCTACATCATTTTCCAACAATATCCGGAACAATAACGGCTTCCTTCGCCGCTCTCGTCCAGACGGGGTTAAGGATCGCCGCGACATGCAGTTTATGCAGAACGGGCGTAAAGTGTTCAAGGAAGTGCTGCCCATGGTCAGCAAACATATCAGCGACCATATGGAGGCTGAGGGTATCAGCAGCGATAACCTCAAGCGCCTGTGGCTGCATCAGGCCAACAAGACTATGAATGATTTCATCGGCAAAAAGGTTCTCGGCCGTGAACCTGAGGCGGAAGAGCAACCTAATATTCTGCAAGACTATGCCAACACATCCTCGGCAGGATCGATCATTGCTTTTTCGAAACACTCCGATGATCTGAGTGACGGCGATGTGGGGCTAATCTGCTCATTTGGCGCTGGGTATTCCGTAGGATCGGTGATTGTGAAGCGGCACCAATAAACGGCATATATTCATTTCTCTACCCACCCGTTCCTTACGGCCTATACCAATTCAGCCCGAAATTGTTGCTTGAAAATATCTTCAGATAAGCCCCACCGATCCTTCATCTTCGATCAACACCTCATACACGGGTGCCCCGGGGCATCCGAGTGGAGTATTGATGGGAGCCCTAAGGTATGGGAAAATCGATGAAAACTGGGATGGCCGCGCTGGTTGCTGCGCCATTCATCGGAGTCATGTCCAGCAGCGCGGCTGTTGCCGAGGCTCAGGTCTGTACAGTCAAAACAGCGCGCAGCGCCGCAAATAGTGGTGACTATGGAACGCTTTGCGACTGCTCACATGTCACGCCCGGTTTTGTCAAACATCTGCAAAAACGCTCGGACCTGCCGGATATCTTGCAGAACACGTCAGCGCTATGCCCAGGGCTAACCGATTTGCTTGTCGATCTTCCAACGGCGTCTGTCACCGGCGCATCGACGGGGGAGGATCGCAGCAGTGATCCGAATTTAAGGTCCGCCGTAGCTGAAAAAGATGAAGACGCAGGACCAAATACAGGCGAAGGCCCTGGTTCTGGCGAAGGAGATACGCCTGGAAACGGCGGGGGCGAACCCGGAGATGGAGGAGACAACCCTGGCGATGGAGGCACCAATCCCGGTGATGACGGTGACAAGCCCGGAAAAGGTGGCGACAAACCCGGCAAGGGTGACGGCAAACCCGGCAATGGTGGCGACAAGCCCGGTAAGGGCGGTGGCAAAGGTGGCCATGGCGGTGATAAGCCCGGAAAGGGCGGGGCCAAAGGCAACAATGGTGGTGGGAATGGCTCAGAAGGGGCCAGCCCGGGGCGTGGAAAGAATGCCAACAACGACGAAGGCTGAATGAAGGGGCTCAATACGAAGAAAGGCGGCCTGCGTGCCGCCTTCTTCAACAAGAAATCATTGCAAATCCATGCAGAGACTAAGCACCAACAAGTGCGGATGCGTCAGCTGACGCTTTCTTCTTCAAGGTGAAGCTTCATCTCGATCAGCACCTGCTGCAGCATGCTGGTCTCTTTCAGCAAGCGCTTTGCCTCGTTGACGGTGATGATGCCATCTTCGATTGCGGTCTGGTATTCGGACATCAGCATCGCAAAGCGTTGGCTTAATGCAATGACGTCAGAATTCACGCCACCGGTACGAGGGCCTTCTGAATTCCGACCGTTATAAGACAGGGTGATACCCTGCAAATCGGCCAGTGCCGAGGTGACATGCGGGTAAGCTGCGGCGTTTTCCAGTTGCGCAACAGCATCCACAGGCATGAAGCGGTCAACGTGTTCGGCATTATCAGAATAATATCTTCCCAGGGTGGCTTTGGATTTACCAGTGATCTCGCACGCGGCTTCGATCCCGACATCCTTTACCAATGCCTCGGTGTGCTTTTTCAGATAGGCCCCGATATCTGCCATGTTGCTACCCTTGTTACCTGCGCTCCTGTCCCCCGCCTGTCCGTGCCGGGGGAAAGGGTAGGGAAATTTCCCATATTCGAGTCATAATTGAAATGCCATAAATTGACTATCCCTCAGATATGCAGGGATTTTGTGAGTGAGTGGCGGCCGTTCGTGCCGGTAAAGAGTGATTGCAGGGCAATATTACCGCCTTGCAAAGTAAATAGGCCAACTATAGGCCGAAGACGCCGCTGTTGCGGACGCGAGGTTATCCATCCCCAAGAGCATCTGCTCGACCTCTGCTGCTGTAGCGGCGGCGTCGCTTTCCCGGTACATGAGACCGCTTGCCCAGACCGATCAGGCGAATTAGACCCACGGCATGGCAAAGCTCTATTTCAACTATTCGACCATGAACGCGGGCAAATCGACCGTGTTACTGCAGGCCTCGCACAACTACCGTGAACGCGGTATGGATACCTATCTTATGACCGCTGCCATCGATGGGCGCGCGGGTGAGGGGCAGATCGCCTCGCGAATCGGAATTTCCGAACAGGCGGATAAATTTCACCCCGCCGACGATGTGTTTGCCATGATCGAAAACCGTCTGAAACAGGGGCAGATTGCCTGCGTGTTCATTGATGAGGCCCAGTTTCTGTCGGAAGAACAGGTCTGGCAGCTTGCGCGTGCTGTAGACGACCTGAAGGTTCCGGTGCTGACATACGGATTGCGGGTGGATTTTCAGGGCAAGCTCTTCCCGGGATCTGCCACACTTCTGGCATTAGCTGACGAGATGCGCGAAGTGCGAACCATCTGCGAATGCGGCCGCAAGGCGACCATGGTGATTCGTCAGGACGAGAACGGGAACGCCATCACCGAAGGGGCCCAAGTGCAGATCGGCGGGAACGAGACCTATGTTTCGCTCTGCCGCAAACACTGGCGCGAGGTTGTCGGCGACTAGACCGGGTTGGGCAAGGCTCGCCCGGCAACAAATGCCGCCACATTGTTCAGCGCCATATGGCCCATATCGGTGCGCACCGCTTCCGTTGCCGTACCCAGATGCGGCAACAGCGTCACATTCTGCATCTCACGCAAAGTAAGTGGAACTTCGGGTTCGAATTCGTAAACGTCCAATCCAGCGCCAGCGATCTGCCCTTCTTGCAATGCAGCAATCAACGCTGTCTCATCTATGACTTCACCGCGTGCGATGTTGACCAGAATTCCATCGGGTTTCATCACCTCCAGCACTTCGGCGTTAACCAGATGGCGCGTTTCAGTCCCGCCGGGAACGGCTAATACAAGAAAATCTACAGACGCCGCCAATGCGTCGAGATTGGGAAAGTACTCAGTTGGAAAATCCACCTGCTTTGGGCTGCGCGATTGATACGCGACGCTCATGCCAAAGCCAAAATGACAGCGTCGAGCAATCGCCTGCCCAATCCGCCCCATACCCACGATACCCACCTTCTTACCGCTTACATGATGGCCCAGCATTTGCGTCGGGTGCCATCCTTCCCAGCCGCCTGATCTAACCAGACGCTCCCCCTCACCGGCACGGCGCGCGGTAGCCAACAGCAGAGTCATGGCAATGTCTGCCGTGGCATCTGTAACAGCGCCGGGCGTGTTGGTCACCAAAAGGCGTGCTACCCGCGCTGCGTCCACATCAATATGATTGTAGCCAACGCCAAAATTTGCCAGCAGTTTACAGCGTGGCTCAGGCGTTTGGGCAAACACCTGTGCCGAAAACTGATCTCCGAGCGTGGGGACAACGACATCAAATTCGGTCAGCGCGCGCGCCATCTCGTCTTGTGTCAGAGGCGAGGTCGCCTCACGAATTTCCACATCGAACTCAGCTCGGGCGCGGGCTTCGACAGCCTCAGTCATTGGGCGGGTAATCAGCAATTTCATTAGTGCATCCGCCCCCCGGTAGGAACTTCTCCGTCCGGCCCGATCAAGACGATCTCTCCGTTTTCGTCCGGAAGACCTAGCACCAGAACCTCGGACATGAACTTGCCGATCTGACGCGGCGGGAAGTTCACAACAGCCATCACTTGCTTGCCCACCAGAGTCATCGGGTCGTAATGGGCGGTGATCTGGGCAGACGTCTTGCGCTCACCTATCTCATCACCGAAGTCGATCCACATCTTGATCGCGGGCTTGCGAGCCTCTGGATATGGTTCAGCACGGACGACCTCGCCAACACGAATGTCGACTTTAAGAAATTCGTCGAATGTGATCTCACTCACGAGAAAGCTCCTTGGATCGGTTGGTTGCGGCTTTGACGGCACGATGCAGCAGGTCTGGGAACCCATCCTCTTCGTGCATAAGCACCTCTAGCGCTGCCTGCGTGGTGCCATTGGGCGAGGTCACATTGATCCGTAGTTGCGAGGGGTGCTCATCTGCGGCCATCGCCAACGCCCCTGCCCCGGCTACGGTTGATTTGGCCAACTTCATCGCCAGCTCAGGCGGCAAGCCATGTGCTTCACCTGCTTGTGCCAGCGTTTCAATTAAGTGGAAAACATAGGCCGGACCTGAACCACTAACGCCAGTTACGGCATCCATCTGCGTCTCATCATCAAGGCGCACCGTTTCGCCAATCGCCGAAAGCAATCCCTCGGCCAATACAATATCGGCATCCGAGGCTTCCGAATTACCAATCAGTGCCGTAATCCCCTGCCGAACCGCTGCAGGTGTGTTTGGCATTGCTCGGATGATGGGTGTGTCCGCACCCAGAACGTTTTCGAAAGTGGCCAAAGATGTGCCGGCAGCGACCGAAATGAACAGACTATCGCCACCGCCAAGCGCCTGAATGGCAGGCAAAGCCTCACCCATCATTTGCGGCTTAACGGCCACCAAAACCACTGCCGGGGATTCGGGGAGAGGTGTGTTTATGTTGACGCCCTGCGCCTTCAGCCAGTCAGAGGGATAAGGATCGATCACCCAAACCGATGCTGCGGGCAGGCCATGTTCCAACCAACCCGCAAGCATCGCTGAACCCATCTTGCCGCATCCCAGAAGCACCAACCCCTGTTCGGCAACGCGCGAGATATCCATGATTGCCCCTCCCCTATGGTTTGGGGCAAAGCTTTACGCGCGGCCGTAAGCCTCTGCAATGGCGACTTGCATTGCCTCTTCGGGATCACGGTTGCCCCAGGTCACCAGTTGGATCGCAGGGTAGTAGCGCTCGGCGCTCAGTACCGCTGCGGTGATCATGGTATCGATTTGTTCCGGGCTGGCGGTCTGACCACCGGCCAGTACCAAGCCATAGCGATAGACCATCAATTTTTGATTGGCCCAATAGGTAAACGCCCCGGCCCAACACTGATCATTCATCTTGTTCAGCAATTCATAAAGCTCGGTTTCGCGCTCAGCTGGAGGCTCCATTTCGAACGAACATACCATACGCAGCGTTTCGTCGTAATTCGACCAGGCCAGTGTGATCGAGTACGTGCGCCACTGTCCTTCAACAGCCATGGCAATCTGATCATCCCCGATCCGGTCAAAATCCCAGTCGTGATGTTCTGCAAGATGTTCAACAATGTCGATCGGATGAAGGTCTTCTTCGAGATACTGCTCGGAAAGGGCCATAATGCCACCTCACTAATCTCTAGCAATTTGGGGCTGGCAGCGCCCCAGCGCTAGTTGCCTGCTCTACAAGCCGGGCTTCCCCAGTCTGTCTGTACTAAATATGGTGCGACGCGCGCCGGGTTCTGGCAACCCTAATTATTGGGGATAACAGCAATAAGTTGTGGACAGTTGGCAACGCCGATCAAAATATTGGCGTCTCACGCAGCTTTGTCTTGATTAATTTCTGCAAGGCGGCATCATACACGACACCGCTCAATCCAAGTCTGGATTGCGCGGCTGATTGTCTTTGCCTGACATTTGCAATTCAGTCGGACTTATTTGTCCAGCTTCGCTTCAAGTGCGGCAATACGCTGTTCAAGCGCGGCATTTTCTTCGCGCGCTTTCTGCGCCATGGCCCGCACGGCATCAAACTCTTCCCGGGTTACAAAGTCGCGATCAGCCAGCCAGCGATCCATCATCGACTTCATCGCATTTTCAGCTTCTTCCCGCGCCCCTTGCGCCACGCCCATGGCGTTGGTCATGAGTTGAGACATATCGTCCAGAATCTTGTTACGGGTTTGCATGGGCTTTCTCCGATTTCACGATTGCTCTCTATATGGGTAAAGAATGGCCCGGGCTCAAGGTTGACTTGCCCCGTAAACCCCGGGCAATGAGACGCACATGCAGGCTGTACTGAATTTTCCCGATCTGTCACCCGACGTTTTCTCGATCTCTGTGTTCGGGATGGAGTTTGCGCTGCGCTGGTATGCGCTGGCCTATATCGTTGGCATTCTGATTGCTTGGCGCGTGGCGCTGATCGCGCTGCGGCGACCTGGGCTTTGGACGGACGAGACACCCCCGATGCGCCCCGACCAGCTTGAGGATTTAGTGACCTGGATCATCGCGGGTGTCATCCTTGGGGGCCGCTTGGGTTTCGTCCTTTTCTATCAGCCCGCCTACTACCTATCGCACCCGCTGGAAATCCTGATGGTCTGGCAAGGCGGCATGGCGTTTCATGGCGGCCTGCTGGGCGTGATCATCGCCAGTTATCTGTACGGTAAGCGCCACAAGATTCCGCTTCTCTCGCTAGCCGATCTGGTTGCCCACACGGTGCCACCCGGGTTACTGCTGGGGCGGCTCGCGAATTTCAGCAATGCCGAACTTTGGGGGCGGCCCAGTGAACTGCCATGGGCGGTGATCTTTCCCGGCAGTGCGGCACAGGATTGTCCCGGCGTTGTGGCCGGAATGTGCGCCCGCCATCCTTCGCAGCTGTATGAAGCAGCACTTGAGGGGCTGCTTCTTGGTGCACTACTGATCTGGTTGGCCTATCGGCGCGGCGCGTTTCAGAAACCCGGTCTGATTATGGGCGTGTTTCTTGCAGGCTACGGCACTTCGCGATTCCTGGTCGAATTCTTTCGCCAGCCGGACGCCCAATTTATCACACCCGGCAACCCGCTGGGGCTTGCATGGCATGTGGGTGGGTACGGCCTGACCATGGGGCAGCTTTTATCATTGCCGATGATTGCACTTGGCCTTTGGTTTGCGCTGCGGGCGCGGCGTAGATCATGAATCTGAAGGATCTTCTGCTCCTCCGCATTCAAAATGATGGCCCCATGACCGTCGCCGACTACATGACCGAATGCCTGATGCATCCCGAGCATGGCTATTACGCGACCCGCGACCCGCTGGGCGCCCAAGGTGATTTCATCACTGCTCCAGAAATCAGCCAAATGTTCGGCGAGTTGATCGGTTTGTGTCTAGCGCAATGCTGGCTTGATCAGGGCAAACCCGAACGTGTCGCACTGGCAGAGCTTGGCCCCGGTCGTGGCACGCTAATGGCAGACATCTTGCGCGCGACAAAAGGTGTTCCCGGCTTTCATGACGCGATCGAGATTATGCTGTTTGAGGCCTCTCCGGTCTTGCGCAGTATCCAGTCCAAAACACTGCAGAACTATAAACCCCAATGGGTCGAGGCCATTTCTGATCTACCGGATCTTCCGCTGTATCTGGTGGCAAACGAATTCTTCGATGCTCTTCCCGTACGTCAGTTCCTGCGTGACGGCGAAGGTTGGCGCGAGCGATTGGTCGGGGGTGACGGCTCCTCACTTGCATTCGGACTGGGCGCGCAGACCCCTCAGGCTGCACTGAACGAACGATTACAGGATACACAGGATGGCGATCTGGTCGAGTTATGCGCGGCTGCATCCTCCATTCTGAGCAGCGTCGCGGGGCAGATTTCACGGAATGGCGGGGCTGGGCTCATCATCGATTATGGCGACTGGCGATCTCTTGGAGACACCTTGCAAGCCTTGCAGACACATAAAACAGTCGACCCATTGGACCAACCCGGCCAGGCTGACCTGACAGCGCATGTCGACTTTGAGGCATTGGCGATTGCGGCGCGCGCTGCGGGCTGTGTCCAATCAAGGTTGACACCGCAAGGGGTGTTTCTTGAACGACTAGGGATCACCGCGCGTGCTCAGTCTCTTGCTGCCCGGCTCAGCGGGTCACAGCTTGAGGCGCTGATATCCGCACATCGACGGTTGACGCACCCGGATGAAATGGGAAACCTATTCAAAGTACTGGGCCTATATCCGCAACACGCTGCACCGCCACCGGGACTGGAACCATGACATTGGAAATCCTCACATCTGATATTCTGTCCCCTGTACGACACGGGTTCTTCAGTCGTCGTGGCGGCGCCTCGTCAGGCATTTATGCGGGTCTCAATTGCGGAACCGGTTCAACTGATCTGGCCGAGGCCGTAGCCTTGAATCGTAGGCGCGTCGCCCAGGCCATGGAAGTCACCCCAGAGGGCTTGATCGGCGTGCATCAGGTGCATTCTCCGACCGTAATCACCGTGGACGGACCAATTAATGGCGAGAAGCCCAAAGCAGACGCAGTTGTTACGGCGACGCCAGGCCTCGCCCTGACGATATTGACGGCGGATTGCCAGCCAGTTCTATTGGCTGATTCTGACGCAAAAGTGATCGGTGCGGCGCACGCGGGTTGGCGCGGAGCGTTAGACGGCGTTCTAGAGGCAACTCTTGATGCGATGGAGGGATTGGGGGCTACACGGGCAAACACTGCAGCGGTCATTGGTCCAACCATTTCGCAACGTGCATACGAAGTTGGCCCGGAATTTCTGGACAGCTTTATCGCTGACTCGTCAGAAAACACGCGATTCTTCGCAAATGGCGAAGGCGACCGCCTGCACTTTGACTTACCCGCGTTTGGCCTGCACCGTTTGCGTCAGGCCGGTGTTGGACAAGCCGAATGGATTAAGCACTGCACGTATTCCGACCCTGATAGGTTTTATTCCTATCGGCGTTCAACCCACGCCAACGAGGTCGATTACGGCAGGTTGATTTCAGCGATCAGGCTGTAGATCTAGCCCGAATTAAGGCAACTTCGCCCAGATTCTGCCACATTTATTGTGTTTATCTGTCACAGAATCGTCTCAAATTTTCACCAATGCTCAGACGGTTACCCGAAATTGGGGCAACTGAGCGTTGGCGCACGTAGCCAAGAGGTAACTAAAACCTTCCTATTGTCCTGAATTCATCCCGGATCAGCCTTATCGGTGCCGCAAAGCCGCATCACATTTGGTCGACATACAGGAACCGGGCGTTTCGCCCCAACGAAGCAGGATGATGAATATGAGAATGAAATCGCGCTTTCTGAATGCCGTGCTTACGGCCCTTAAGGATCAGGAACCAGAAATGCCCTGGAAGCGGGTTTCTAGTCACTCTGTCAGAGTCGCGCGCCGCCTGGCGGCGAGACGCTGACAAGCAACCCCATGGGACCAGCTGCCGGTCTCAACGGGCAAGCCACATACCGGGTAATGCTCTGGTTCGGTATGTGGGGTCGCGATCGAGATTGCGACCATGTTTCGGAGCGTGTGCTTGCGGGCAATTGAAGCCTGCAGTTTACGAGTTTGTCTGGGGGGTCATGAAATTGACCATGAACATTGGTATTTGCTTTTCGCGGCGCTGCGCACTTGCAGCATCGGCCGGTGTTTATCCCTTTGATTAAAGACAAAGAACATAGCCGTTTGGCGCAGTTGCACGGGGGTTCAAAATGCCCGGACGGTATTTAGAGGAGACGGAATATATGGCTATTCCAAATTCTCTGGCACAAGCTGCCAGAAACGCGGTCGAGACGTCAGCGCTGTTGCGCGATGTGCCTGGGCCGTCAACAAAACCTAAGGCCCAACTTCGAAGGTACGAAGTCTCTTGCCTGCTGGAAAATGGGGATGTTTCACAGACAAGGCATATCGCACCGGCCTTACCGATGTTCGAAGATGCGTTTTGCGCCTTTACACGTGGCTCGTTGGTCGAGACAACGCATGGTCCGATGGCCATTGAAGACCTGTTGCCCGGTGATGATGTTCTTACTCAGAACGGATCATCCGAAACGGTGCTTTGGAAGGGGTCTGTAACACTAATCCCGGGGCGCGAAGATTCGCGTGGACGGACCCGTCCGCTGACCCGAATTATGGCCGACACCTTTGGAATGCAGAAACCAATGTCGGGCGTTATCGCTGGTCCCGCAGCACGCCTGCTCGCGACACCAGCGCATATGCGCCATTTGCATGCCGGCCAACCTATGCTGACACCCGTGAATGAGTTCCAAGACGGTACGAGCGTAATTGAAACGCTACCGCCGACTCCGGTTGAGTTGTTCCATATCTGCGTCGCGCGACATTCGGTCATCCGGGTTGATGGTCTGCAATTCGAAACCTACCATCCTGGCGTCAATGCTGTACGTATGATCAGCCACTCTTTGCGATCGATCTATCTGAATCTATTCTCACATATCGAATCACTGAACGATTTTGGACCGTTGCTCTTGCCAAGAGCGGGTGATGGTGAAATTGACGCCTTAACAGCGTGATTTGGTTAATGATTACTGCAAGTGTGGGGGCATCATGCAGATATTAGTAATTTGGGCGCTATCCCTGGCTGTGGCAGCGGTGCTGTCACCATGCGCGGTGGATCAATCTGGCATCAGGGTCAGGCCGTCTGGTTCATCCGGTCTTCCAGTACGTCAAATGGTACGCCTGGCTCGTCTTTTGCGCCTCGGATAACGAGCGAGGTTTTCACGCTGGCAACGTTTGGCGTGGTCAGCAACTCGCCCGTAAGAAATTGCTGAAAACTGCTGAGATCCGGTGCAACGCACTTCAGGATGAAATCCACCTCGCCGTTCAGCATGTGGCATTCACGGACTAAAGGCCATTCGCGGCAACGGTCTTCAAAGGCACTGAGTTCGGATTCAGCCTGGCTTTCCAACCCGACCATCGCAAAAACCTGCACCTCGAATCCAAGTTCGCGGGCGTTCACATCCGCATGGTAACCATGGATATAACCCGAATCCTCCAATGTCCGCACCCGTCGCAGACAGGGTGGAGCCGATATCCCAACGCGTTTGGCAAGTTCAACATTGGTCATTCGGCCGTCGGCCTGCAGCTCCGCAAGAATCTTGCGGTCGATTTCATCCAATCGGGTCGCGACCATCGAATGCTCCTAAATTTTTCCGGTTGTTATATCAGCAGCCCCGGTGGGCGCAATAATATTTCACGACTGAGCAATTTTCGTTATCTCAAATGTATGTTCGCCCGATTAACCTGTCATCAGTCGCATCAAGAGCTTGCAATATGAAAGGGCTTTAAGCTCTGCGTTGTGGTCGCTATATCGATCCGGATTGGAAAATTGCCCTAAAAGGCAGATCGAGTGGGGATACCATGGCTGAAACACGACACACAAAGGTTTTGATCATCGGATCGGGACCGGCCGGATACACTGCTGGCGTCTATGCAAGCCGCGCCATGCTGGAGCCGATTCTGGTGCAGGGTATCGAGCCTGGAGGGCAACTGACCACTACTACCGAAGTCGAGAACTGGCCAGGTGACACCGAGGTGCAAGGGCCGGATCTGATGGTGCGGATGCAGGATCACGCCAAGGCCATGGGATGCGAGGTCATCGGTGACATCATCAACGATCTGGACCTCAGCCAGCGCCCCTTCACGGCCAAGGGTGACAGCGGCACAGTTTATACTGCCGATGCAGTAATCCTGGCCACAGGCGCGCGGGCCAAATGGCTCGGCCTGCCATCCGAGGAAAAATTCAAAGGCTTTGGTGTCTCGGCCTGTGCCACCTGTGACGGTTTCTTCTATCGTGGGCAGGAAATTGTGGTAATCGGTGGTGGGAACACCGCAGTGGAAGAGGCGCTGTTCCTGACCAATTTTGCCAGCAAAGTCACGCTGATCCACCGCCGCGATGAGCTGCGCGCCGAGAAAATTCTGCAGGACCGGCTGCTCAAGAACGAAAAGATCGAGCCGCTGTGGTTCCATGAATTGGACGAAGTCGTTGGCACCGATGCTCCGCTGGGCGTCGAAGGCGTCAAGGTCAAGAACGTCAAAACCGGAGAGATCACCGAAATCCCGTGCAAAGGCGTGTTTGTCGCTATCGGTCACGCCCCGGCGAATGAACTGGTTAAAGACACCTTGGAAACCCACATGGGGGGCTACGTCATTACCAATCCGGGCACGACCGAGACCTCGGTTCCGGGCGTCTTCGCAGCCGGGGACTTGACCGATCATGTGTATCGTCAAGCTGTAACGAGCGCTGGCATGGGTTGCATGGCTGCGCTGGACGCCGAGCGGTTCCTGGCGGAGAACGACTAGAATGATTACAGAGTTCTCCGGCCCGGTCTGGAGAATTCTGTTCCGCAGCCAATTGGGCACCCCATTGGCGCCTGCACGCGCACCCGAAGGCCGGTTTCATCATTCCGGCCAATTCGCCCTGTATGCTTCACTAAGCGCAGAAGGAGCTGGGATCGCCATACGGCGCTATGTCTCGCCATGCGATCCGTCGCGTGTAATTCAACAGTTTCAGGTTTCCGCAGCGCATTTGATGGACTTGCGGGCGCGCGCCGATGTCTCGATTGTCTGGCAAGACCTGCGGGACAACGGCACCCCTTCCCCAACTTGGCGATTTTCGGATGAAGCACGCGCATCTGGCGCGGACGGGCTGTTGTACAGTTCGCGTTCGCGGCCCGAACTTAACCATCTCGTGTTGTTCAGTACTGGGGTCAATTTGATACAGCCGACGAGCACGCCTAACGATTGGCGTCCCGAAAGGTAACCTTGACCGGCGCACACCGCCGTATCAGGATCGATTCAAACAACGCGACGAACAGGTAAGCTTTTGGATAACGCACTTTGGCGCGGCGGATGGATGAGCCGGCTCAGGATCGCAAGCGGCCTCGTGCTGTTTGTCTTTGCGTTCTTTCACTTCATCAATATCGGCTTGGGTCTGTTTCACACCGATCTGCTGCATGGAATGCAGGACGGGCGCAAGACCGTTAGCCGCCACGGGATCGGAACCGTTCTGCTGTATGCCGCGCTGCTGGTTCACGCGGGGTTGGCTCTGATCTCGATCGCACAGCGCCGCACCCTAAGGATGCCTTTCAGTGTCGCTCTGCAAGTCGTTTTAGGTCTTCTAATCCCGCTTCAGCTGATCTCGCACCTAGTCCAGACCCGATATGCCCATGAAATATTCGGAGTAAACGACGAGATGGGCTATATCATTGTCTTGATGTGGCCCAACAGTGCGATCTGGATGCAAAGCTTACTGCTTCTGCTGGTTTGGGTGCATGGCTGCATTGGTCTTCATATGTGGCTGCGTCTGACGTTTTGGTGGCGCAAATTGACACCTTACCTGATCGGCGTTGCTGTTTTTATACCTGGCTTCGCGCTGGTTGGGCTTTTGACGGAAGGTCGTCGCATCTGGTCTGATTTCGCTGATCCAGATCTGCGCGAGCAATATATTGAACATTACAATTGGCCTTCACCCGAGACATTTCAGGATCTGTTCGTAGTAAAAGACAATACGTTGTTGGTATTTTGGGGAGCGCTTGCACTCACCGGGGTGATCTTTGTTGGGCGCAAGCTGTGGCGGCGGCGTCACTCGGTCCGTATCCGTTATGTGAATGGACCTGAAGTTGTATCCGAGAAGGGTATGACCCTACTTGAGATGTCGCATGCAAACGGCATCCCACATACCGCCCTGTGCGGTGGCAAGGGTCGCTGCACAACCTGTCGTGTTATCGTTGAAGAAGGGGAAAACCAGCTGCATCCACCCACAGAAATCGAAGCCCGTAGTCTGAGAGCCATAGGCGCCCCGGACGGCACGCGCCTGGCCTGTCAGATGCGCCCAACGGACCCAGTTACTGTATTTCGCGTGTTCAGACCTGATGGCGCGCGTGATCGAGCCCACGCCAGTCAGGGGCAGGAAAGGCAATTGGCTGTCCTGTTCCTTGACATGCGTGGATTTACAGCCCGCACAACCGGACAATTACCATATGACATCGTGTTCCTTTTGAACCGTTTCTTCGACGCGATTGTGCCTGCCATCACTGCTCAGGGTGGGGTAGTCGATAAATACATGGGGGATGGTTTGTTGGCCATGTTCGAAACGGCGGACACCAAAAGTTCCGCCCTTGCCGGACTTCAGGCAGCCGTTGAAATTAGCCAGGCGTTAAAGAGATTTAACCAACAACTTGAAGCCGAGGGCAGCGCAGCTGTATGCATTGGCATGGGCCTGCATATAGGTGATCTTGTGTTGGGCGAAATCGGTGCCGCAAAGCACGCCCCACGCACCATCATCGGGGACGCGGTGAATGTCGCCAGCCGTCTGGAGGCCGAGACCAAAGCGCTGGGCGTCGAGCTACTTGTATCAGACAAAGTACTTCAAGCGGCGGGACTGCAATGCGACCCAAGCGATTTACGTGATTTCAACTTGCGAGGCGTTATCGAACCTGTGCCCGCCCTGCCCGTCCAGAACGCATCCGAACTTGAGTCGCGGATCTTGCCGCTGGAACAGATTGCCTGATTGACCGCCCCAGATTGTATGTCCGTGGGAACTTCTATGCAATAGAATGCAAAATCCAAAAAAACGTTCCATTTCAAATAAAAACCATGCATATCATCCTTTGTTTTTTTCTCACTATGGACTTCACCCACTGCACGGGGCACATGCCTCGCTAACGCCTCTGAAACAAGAGCAATCAAAACTGAGATAAGAGATTTCCTATGACGATGCTAAGCAACCTGGCCCCGATCCCTGAATTGTACGTTTCTTATGAATCCGCACAAAAGCTGAAGGTCGAAGCAGCCGACCTGACCAGTTGGGACCTGAGCCCCCGACAGATCTGCGACTTGGAACTGCTTATGAATGGCGGGTTCAACCCGCTCAAAGGTTTCCTGAGCGAAGCCGACTACGACAACGTGGTCGAAAACATGCGCCTGGCCAATGGAGCGCTGTGGCCTATGCCGATCACGCTGGACGTTGATGAGGAATTTGCGGCAACCGTCGAACCAGGTCAGGACATTGCCCTGCGTGATCAGGAAGGCGTCATTCTAGGCACCATGACCGTGACCGACCGCTGGACGCCGGACAAGGCACGCGAGGCCGAGAAGGTCTTTGGTGCGGATGATGATGCCCATCCGGCGGTGAACTACCTGCACAACGTAGCGGGTAAAGTTTATCTGGGCGGCCCGGTTACGGGTATCCAGCAGCCGGTACATTATGATTTTAAAGCCCGTCGTGACACACCAAACGAATTGCGGGCGTACTTCCGCAAAGTTGGCTGGCGCCGGATCGTCGCATTCCAAACACGCAACCCATTGCACCGCGCGCATCAGGAATTGACATTCCGCGCTGCTAAAGAGGCGCAGGCCAACCTGTTGATCCACCCTGTAGTCGGAATGACCAAGCCCGGCGATGTTGATCATTTCACGCGTGTACGCTGCTATGAGGCGGTGCTGGACAAATACCCAGCCTCGACCACGTCTATGTCGCTGTTGAACCTGGCCATGCGCATGGCTGGCCCACGCGAGGCGGTCTGGCACGGCTTGATCCGTGCTAACCACGGCTGCACCCATTTCATCGTTGGTCGTGACCACGCCGGTCCGGGCAAAAACTCGGCTGGTGAAGATTTCTATGGCCCCTATGACGCGCAGGACCTGTTCCGCAAATACCAGGACGAAATCGGCCTCCAGATGGTCGACTTCAAACATATGGTTTACGTGCAGGAACGCGCCCAATACGAGCCGAATGACGAGATTCTGGACAAGGACAACGTCACGATCCTGAACATCTCGGGCACGGAACTGCGCCGCCGTTTGCGCGAAGGGCTCGAGATTCCGGAATGGTTTTCGTTCCCCGAGGTTGTACAGGAATTGCGCAATCGTTTCCCGCCGCGATCTCAACAGGGTTTCACAGTGTTCTTCACAGGCTTCTCAGGTTCAGGCAAATCCACTATTGCCAACGCTTTGATGGTCAAACTAATGGAAACTGGGAACCGTCCTGTCACTCTGCTGGACGGGGATATCGTGCGAAAGAACCTGTCCTCTGAGCTGGGCTTCTCAAAACAGCACCGCGACCTGAACATCCGCCGCATCGGCTATGTGGCCAGTGAGATCACCAAAAACGGCGGTATCGCCATCTGTGCGCCGATTGCACCTTATGCCACCACCCGGCGCGCCGTCCGCGAAGAGATCGAACAATTCGGTGCGTTCTGCGAAGTGCATGTGGCCACCAGCATTGAGGAATGCGAGCGCCGCGATCGTAAAGGCCTTTATAAACTCGCACGGGAGGGGAAAATCAAGGAATTCACAGGAATTTCTGACCCTTACGATGTGCCTGAAAACCCTGAGCTTAGCGTCGAGACCGAGAATGTCGAAGTCGATAACTGCGCCCATCAGGTTCTGCTGAAACTGGAAAGCATGGGATTGATCGCTGCCGGTTGAGCATCTCGTAAAAGTCACGGCAGCCTCCGTCATTCGGAGGCTGCCACATTCGTCTGAAACACCCCACGTTGCCTGATCTGGTCAAAACCGAATATAGATTGAGCAATCGAATGATCGGGTGTGGTCAGGTCACTGAATGGCGCAACCTCTGCCAACTATCGCCGGCTTCTGGTACGGTTCGAATTTATCCTGGATCGAGGCGCTTTGTATCCAATCCTATCTCGATAACGGTCACGAGTTCGTTCTATACACCGCCGAACAGATCGATGGTGTACCCGACGGTGCCGTAACTCGTCCTGCATCTGACATACTCTGGCCTGCTCCGTTCGATCTTGGGAATAACGACCGACAACGGATCGCAGTTTTCTCAGACATCTTTCGGCTGCATCTGATGCGGAAAACCAGTTCTATCTGGGTCGATCTGGACGCGTACTGCGTCAGGCCATTTGAGTTCGAAGGCCCTTATGTCTTTGGCTCCACTTCCTCTGGATCACTTCCCAACGGGGTTCTCCGGCTGCCGAGTGAGTCACAGGCACTGACGCAGATGTTGGAATTTGTGGCGGCCGAAAACCCAACCCAACCATGGCGTGGACCACGCTTGCACCGAAAGAACCGCGATCGTTCCATGCGTGGAGAAACATGGGGGATCGAGACGCTGCCCTGGGGGTGTTCCGGCCCCAAGGCGCTGACTCATTTCATGAACAAGACGGGTGAGGATCGCCAAGCAAAACCGCCAGATGCGTTTTATCCACTTGAACGGCAAGAGCTTTGGAAACTGCACGCCCCGAACATCGCGCTGAAAGAGTTCGAGGGTGAGCGGACCTATTCAGTTCATATCTACGGCCATCAAAAGAAATGGCTCGCAAGTCAAAATGCAGGCCTGCCGCAGAGACGGTCATATCTGGAAAGGATCTGCGAAAGGCATTCGATTGATCCGGCTTCGCGACCAATCATTCAGGCAGATTGGATGAAGCAGTAAGCTGCGACAGACCCAATGCGCTATGACACCCCGTCAGGCAGGTCCACCTGCCCACGCATCAGCACATGGCCGCGCCCGGCAACTTTGATTCCAGTCATGGCTTGGGAGGGCCCAACCTTCGTAACGCGCGCCTGGCCGGGCCGCCCCATATCGTGCCCCTGCTCAGCGATAAAACAGTCCTTCTTCATCAATTCATATTTCCACAGATAGGCCGCCATCGCGCCAGTCGCCGAACCCGTAAACGGGTCTTCGGGAGGGCTTGGCGGCGCCATCAAAAGGCGCGAAAATGTATCGCCTTCCGCCGTTGCGCCATCGAGTGTGACCAGAAACGGCTCGGCCATGTCGGACCCCGAGAATCCAGCCCTTTCAGCAATTCTTCCAAGCGAATCCACGTCAAGCTTAGCCGCACGCAGCGCTGCGTGATCGCGCAAAACCGTGATGCAGAACGGCAGTCCGGTCGAAACGAATTGAGGTGGAGAAACAATTGCAGCCTCAGGCAACCCGATAGCAGCAGCAACCAACTTGGCTGGCACCTGATCACCAAATTTCGGAGCGACCTGCGTCATCTCAATCTCATCGCCATTAAGTTCGATCGATACGATCCCTGCCCCGGTTTCCAGCGTCAGCGCATCGCCTTCGAACAGGTCACGCGAACGCATTGCTGCAACGGTTGCGATTGTCGGATGTCCAGCAAACGGGATTTCCCGGCTGGCAAGAAAATATCGGACTCGGATGTCGGCTACATCCGATGGTCCTGTGAAGGTGCATTCAACCAATGAGGTTTCGCGCACGTAAGACATACAAACCTCATCCGTCAGGCTGGCCCCGCCATGCACGACTGCGCAGCCGTTACCGCCAAAGGCCCGATCACTGAATGCGTCCACCCAGTCAAAATCATACCAGCTCATGATGCACACTCCTGCTTTGCCGACTGCGGCAAGATCACCGCAGTCGAGGCAAATGTCACGTCATTTCAGCAGAGTGCGGAGCCGGTTCAGTGAACGGCCACGGGCGAAAGATCATGCTCCCGTGCAAGCACAAAGGCCAGTTTGCGGTCGGCCACCAAAGCCAGTTGCTGGCCATCGGAATCGTGAACCGCATAAAGCTGATCCAAATCGCCTGCCTGCTCGCGCAGATCCTGCGGCAGGTCGGCCACATCAACGGCCTTTACATAGACAATCCGGTTGCCTTCAGTGTTGATCTCAATCGGCGTATTCATTGCTCTTACCCCTTCTTGATGTTGATTGTCTGAACCACGGTTTCTGGCACGGCGCGGGTCAGATCCACATGCAGCAGACCGTTCTCCATGATCGCCTCGCCCACCTCGACGCCATCTGCCAGCACAAACATTCGCTGGAATTGACGGGCCGCGATGCCGCGATGCAGGAAAATGCGCCCTTCACTGTCGTCGCGTTGACGGCCCCGGATCACCAGTTGGCGATCCTCGATCGTGATCGACAAGTCCTCTTCCGCGAAACCGGCCACGGCCAGCGTGATGCGATAGGAAAAATCCGAGGTCTGTTCGATGTTATAGGGCGGGTACCCTTCGTTGCCAGCCTTTGCAGACCGTTCCAGAAGGCGTTCCAACTGCTCGAACCCCAAAAGATGCGGGTATGAGCCTAAGGTAAGTTTCGACACGTATTTTCGTCCTTCTTTGTCAAAGCGACGTTTTGTGCGGCCCCGTTCTGGCAACCGCGTATTATAGAATATGGGAAGATACAGGGATGTCCACAAGGTCTGGCCGGATAAAGCCTGACACACTATCTTGTGTGTAAAGCACCACATGAGCTACTGAGTCGCCAATGAACGCGCCCACCGATCTTTCGATGAAAACCGATGAAGTCCTGCGTGTTGAGTTGGAGGTTTTTCGCCGCCAGCACCGCGATCTGGACGAGGCAATTGAAGCTCTGCAGGCCAAGGGAACCTCGGACCAGCTGACGATCAAACGACTGAAAAAGCAGAAACTGCGCCTGAAAGACATTATTCGTCTGATCGAAGACCGTTTGACCCCAGATATCATCGCCTGAAGCGCGTGTACCGCATTGCCACATAAGTGGATTTGGCTATAGTGCGCGCTCTTTCCGAAGGCAGGGGCACAGTAGCTATGAGCGATGTGAAAGTAGGGATCATCATGGGCAGTCAGTCGGACTGGCCCACGATGAAAGAGGCCGCCGATATTCTAGATGAATTGGGCATCGCATATGAGGCGCGCATCGTCTCGGCTCATCGCACGCCAGACCGTCTTTGGGACTATGGCAAATCCGCTGTTTCGCGCGGCTTGCACGTGATCATCGCAGGTGCAGGCGGCGCAGCGCATTTGCCCGGCATGATGGCGTCAAAAACCCGCGTGCCGGTGATTGGTGTGCCTGTGCAGACACGCGCACTGTCGGGCGTGGATTCGCTCTATTCGATCGTGCAGATGCCCAAAGGCTTTCCGGTGGCAACCATGGCGATCGGCTCGGCCGGTGGAGCCAATGCGGGGCTGATGGCTGCGGGAATACTAGCGCTACAGGATGCGGCACTGGCGGATCGGTTGGAGGCTTGGCGCGAGGCGCTCTCGGCCTCGATTCCCGAGGAACCGCAGGGATGAGCCGCATCGGCATCATCGGCACCGGCCACATCGCGGCGCCGATTGCACGATTAATGGCTTCAAAAGGGCATGAAATTTGTGTCACCGAGCGCAACGCGCAGGTTTCCGAGGCCTTGAAGGCAGAGCTTGGAGTCGGTGTCGGCACTCCGCAGGAGGTACTTGATGGCTCAGACATCGTGTTCCTCTGCCTGCGCCCACATATTGCAGAAGATGTTCTGAGCCCGCTGACCTTTCGCTCTGATCAGCAGATCGTATCTGTGATGGCTGCGGTGCCTCAGACCCAGCTTGCAACACTATGCGCTCCAGCATCAAATTTCGTGCAGACCATCCCGTTGGGATTTTTGCAGACCGGAGGATGCCCACTCGCCGCCTACGGCAATGATCGCTTGCTGGCCGAGTTGTTTGAGCCCGAAAACCCCGTGGTAAAAGTCGCTGACGAGACGGCATTGAACGCCCATTTCGCAATCTGCGCCATGGTGCCAGGCCTTCTGGATCTGATGGCAACCGGTGCAGACTGGCTGGCCGAGCAAACCGGCGACGAACATGGTGCCGAGTTCTACACCACTCAACTGATGTCAGGCTTCCTTGAAGCCACGAAGAAAGGGCAAGCGGGTCAATTGGCTACAGAGCGCGACGCACTTGCGACCGAAGGCACGCTAAGCCTTCAGATGACAGATACCTTGCAGTCCGAGGGCGCGCATGATGCTTTGCGCAGCGCTCTTACAGCGATTGGCAAACGATTGGAGACGTAACGATGGCAGATATGCTCCCGACCGGTGCAATGATCGGAATACTGGGCGGTGGCCAACTGGGCCGTATGCTGTCGGTCGCCGCAGCACGACTGGGGTTCAAGACTCATATCTTTGAACCAGGTACGAACCCGCCCGCCGGACAGGTGGCGGATCGTGTCACAACCGCTGCGTATGATGATGAGAACGCTCTCAAGGCCTTTGCGGAATCGGTAGACGTCATCACCTATGAATTCGAAAACATCCCCACTCAGGCGCTGGATCTGCTTGAAGCACATTGCCCAATCCGCCCCGGCCGTGAGGCGCTGCGGGTCAGTCAGGACCGGCTGACCGAGAAGACCTTTCTGCAAGGTCTGGGCCTTAAAACTGCGCCCTTTGCAGACATCACCGATCTGAACAGTCTGCAGGCTGCAATTGATGAAATCGGCACCCCTGCGATCCTGAAAACCCGCCGCTTTGGATATGACGGCAAAGGGCAAGCCCGCCTACGTGCGCCCGACGACGCCGAGGCAGCTTTGGGTGACATGGCAGGTGCGCCTTCCATTCTGGAAGGGTTCGTGGAATTCAGCCATGAAGTGTCGGTTATCGCAGCGCGTGGCCTCGACGGTCAGGTCGCCTGTTTCGATCCCGGCGAGAACGTGCATCGTGATGGCATCCTGCATACGACCACAATCCCAGCACGCCTGTCTCCGGCGCAACGAACAGACGCAGTATTACTCGCGGCCAATATCCTGAACGCGCTGGATTATGTTGGCGTGATGGGAGTTGAACTGTTCGTGACGCCTGAAGGCTTAGTCGTGAACGAAATCGCGCCTCGGGTTCACAACTCGGGTCATTGGACGCAGAATGGTTGTGCCGTAGATCAGTTCGAGCAGCATATTCGAGCAGTGACAGGTTGGCCATTGGGCGACGGGCAAAGGCACTCGGACGTTGTGATGGAGAACTTAATTGGTCACGACATGGACCGCGTGCCCGAACTTGCGCGTGAGCGGGATATCGCGCTGCATCTCTACGGCAAGACCGAGGTCAAGGTGGGCCGCAAGATGGGGCACTTCAATCGTATCGTGCGTTAGAAGTAATCGCGCTGACGCGCGATGCCTCTGGCGGGGATACTTTGGGCCAGATGAAGCTGGGATCAGCTTAGAAACCGCCTGGCGATATCACCGGACATGTAGCTGACGCGCCCACCTGACAAAGTGGCCGCAACACGTTGGGTTGTTGCGTCCAATATTACAAGATCAGCGCGTTTTCCGGGTTGCAGTGCTCCACGATCCTTGAGGCCCAGAACTTCTGCGGGACCCGAAGAAACCAAAGCCCAAGCATTTGTGAGGTCCAGCAAACCGGATTTAACCAGCATCAACGCAGCACGACGTGGGCTGGGGTAGTGGTAATCCGATGCCAGCGCATCACACAGACCCATTGCGATCAGGTCCAAAGCACTGGCATTTCCCTTATGCGAACCGCCACGAACGACGTTTGGCGAACCGAGGATGATGTGATCACCACCCGCTCTGGCGGCTTCGGCGGCTTCAAGCGTTTCGGGGAATTCCGAGATCATGACACCGCGATCGCGCCAGACCGTACGATCCTGAGAAGTGGAGTCATCATGGCTGCCCAGTCGTATGCCTCGTTCTGTGAGTTTAGCGCAAAGCCCATCCAATGCAGCTGGCACCTCGGTACTGCGTGCGTGCATTGATAGCAGCATGTCAAAATGGGTTTCCGGATTACGCCCCGCCTTCAACGCCTGCCCCGTCAGACGCGGTGGTTTGCGCCCTTCCGCCAACCGATCATGAGGCAGATGATCGTTTAGGACCACGTAGGGGACCTGCCAGCTTTCAATGCGCTCTGGCAGCACCTCATAGTCGTCCAGCATATGGGTTTCAAAGCGTAGCTGTGGGATCAGATCTGTCGCCACATCATCACGGACCGCCGATATGGCCTCGAAGACTTGCCCGGCAAATTCGGGTCCGCGCACGCCACCTTCCCAGCTGTGAAACTGCGCCAGAACAGCGGTCGTAATTCCGTTTGCCGCCAATTCCGCCTCAACCGATAAAATGCCCTCTGCCATCTGCTTCATCGCGCCACGACGCGGTGCGATATGGCGTTCGAACCCGTCGCCATGCAGATCTATGATCCCGGGCAGAACAAAATAGCCCGACAAATCAATCTGCCTCCCTGCCCTGCCCGACTGTACAAGACCGTCTGCGATGGATAACTCACCGCTCGTAAGCCCATCCTCCGGCAGCAGAACATCTGCGCCGGTCAATGTCAGTTCCAATGAGCTCATTGAGTGCGCTCCGATTCGGGTTCCGAGCAGTCTTCGCCCAGACAGATCTGATCGATGATATCCATCACCCCATCAAGCCAAGTGATCTGGGGATCAAACTGTCCGAATTCGATGAAATGCAGTGTCTGCGCCATGACGCGTGGGTTATTCATCATGAACGTATGGGTAACCGGCAGGACAATATGATCTGACATACCCTCAACTTTTGTTGTCTCAATTGAGACCTTGCCGTCATCGGGCCCGTCAATAAGGGACGAAAAAAGCGGATTTAAAGAATTCTCTCCCGCAATCACCCCCAGATCGAAGTCGACAGGCGGCAAGCGGCGCGGAATGCCCTCGGGGCCTGTTCCCAATGCCAGACCGGCGGGTCCATTCAGAAAACCGAACACCTCCCAGGCGCCAAGCTCATCTACCAGTTGGCTGCCTTGGTTCGGGGGGCCAAGCATAACGACGCGCCCAAGTTTCTCGGGTTCATTATCCTGCAACCAATACCGTAACAGAATGCCTCCCATCGAATGGGCCACGACGTTCACCGTGTCGTCACCACAGGCCTCGAAAGCATCGGGCAATGTCTGGTTGGCGAGCTCGGGTATCGGCAAATCTGTCGATGGGTAACCCGGCCTGATTACGGTATAGTCATGGGCATGGAAAAGCTGCTCCATGACGGTAAACGAAGCCTCGGTACGCGCAAGCCCGTGGAGCAGCACGACGCATTTCGCCTGTACCGCCACGGGAGCAATAGTAAGAAAGATCGCTGCTACAAACTTCATACCCGCCAAATAAGACTTAACCAAAGTTGAGAAAACCCCTAGTCGCCGCGCCGCCGCGTCACTGCCAGCGCAATTCCGCCCAGCACAAAACTTGCTCCTAGCAACAGCCGTAGGTTCGCAACCTCTGATAGCAGAATGATACCGGCGGCAATGGCGATGACCGGAACGCTGAGTTGTACGATCGCGGCGACGGCAGGCGAAAGCTGCGGCACAACGCGATACCACAGTGCATAACCCAGACCGGACGTGACGCCTCCGGATAACGCCGCCAATACATAGCCTAGCGTCGTCATATACCAGTCACCGCCCATTAGGAACAAGGCGAGTGCCGTAAATGGCAAAGCCACAATGAAGTTTGCAGCAGTTCCCGACAACGCGTCTGGTTCTGATCGCCCAGAGATGGAATAGATAGCCCATCCAATCCCGGCAGCCGTCATCATACTCGCACCGAACGGATCGACCTGCACCGGCCCGGCAGGCCAAAGGACAAATATCAGACCGCCCAGCGCAACCCCGGCACCCAGTAGCTGCCGCATCATGGGTGCCGAGCCGGTCAAAGCCCCGATGGCGAACATCGTGATCTGCACCACTCCAAATAGGATCAATGCGCCAAGCCCTGCATCGAGCGTCAGATAGGCGACGGAGAATCCGATCATGTAGAGTAATAGCGACCCTGCCCCAGCTATGCGCCGGCGGCTAAACACTGGGATTGCGCCGCCTCGCATAGCCACCAGTGCGGCCAAAACTAAAGCACCAGACAATACTCGAACGACCGCAAATCCCGCCGGATCACTGGCACCGCTATCAATCGCAAGCCGATTGAGGATCGAGTTTGCCGCGAAGGCGCACATGGTCAGTGAGGTCAAAAGAAACAGGCGCATATCAACGGCATAGAGGTTTCAACGCGGTTTGCACACTCACTTTTCTGCGCGAACACGGCACGCGGTTCGCCGTGTTTACCAGCGCAAACTAAAACGGGGCCGCCCAAAGGCGACCCCGTCGATAAGCGCTATGGCTTGAGCAGCTTACATCATGCCGCCCATGCCGCCCATGTCGGGCATGCCACCGGCAGGTGCCGCGCCTTCTTTGGCGGGCTTGTCCGCAACCATTGCTTCGGTGGTGACCAGCAGGCCTGCAACCGATGCCGCGTCTTCCAGAGCGGTACGGACAACTTTGGCCGGGTCGATGACGCCGAACGAGAACATGTCGCCATATTCTTCGGTCTGAGCGTTGAAGCCGAATGCTGCGTCGGAAGATTCACGAACCTTGCCTGCAACAACTGCACCGTCGACACCTGCGTTCTCGGCGATCTGACGCAGCGGCGCTTCGATTGCCTTGCGAACGATGTTGATGCCTGCGTCCTGATCGGCGTTTGCACCTTCCAGAGTTTCCAGCACCTTACCCGCCTGAACCAGCGATACACCACCGCCAACAACAACACCTTCCTGAACGGCTGCACGAGTTGCGTTCAGAGCATCGTCCACACGGTCCTTACGCTCTTTCACTTCAACTTCGGTCATGCCGCCGACGCGGATAACGGCAACACCGCCTGCCAGTTTGGCAACGCGCTCTTGCAGCTTCTCACGGTCGTAGTCCGACGAGGTTTCTTCGATCTGAGTGCGGATCTGAGCAACACGTGCTTCGATCTCGGCTTTCTCGCCCGCACCGTCGACGATGGTGGTTTCGTCTTTGGTGATTTCGATTTTCTTGGCGGTGCCCAGCATGTCCATGGTGACGGACTCGAGCTTCATGCCCAGATCTTCGCTGATGACCTGACCGCCGGTCAGGATTGCGATGTCCTGCAGCATGGCCTTGCGGCGATCGCCAAAGCCCGGCGCTTTGACAGCAGCAATTTTCAGGCCGCCGCGCAGTTTGTTGACAACCAGAGTTGCCAGCGCTTCGCCTTCAACGTCTTCTGCGATGATCAGCAGAGGCTTCTGCGACTGGATCACCTGCTCGAGCAGCGGAACCATCGGCTGCAGCGAGGACAGTTTCTTTTCGTGCAGCAGGATCATGCAGTCATCCAGATCTGCAATCATCTTGTCTGCGTTGGTGACAAAGTAAGGCGACAGGTAGCCACGGTCGAATTGCATACCTTCGACAACATCGGTCTCGGTTTCCAGACCTTTGTTTTCTTCGACAGTGATGACGCCTTCGTTGCCAACTTTCTGCATCGCGTCAGCGATCTGCTGGCCAATCTCGGCTTCGCCGTTGGCCGAGATCGTGCCAACCTGAGCAACTTCAGCGCTGTCTTTAACTTCACGCGAGGCGTCTTTGATGCCTTCAACAACCTTGGCAGTTGCCAGGTCGATGCCGCGCTTCAGGTCCATCGGGTTCAGGCCCGCTGCTACCTGTTTAAGACCTTCGCGAACGATGGCTTGCGCCAGAACGGTTGCGGTGGTGGTGCCGTCGCCGGCTTCGTCATTGGTGCGACTGGCGACTTCTTTCACCATCTGCGCGCCCATGTTTTCGAACTTGTCTTCCAGTTCGATTTCCTTGGCAACCGAAACACCGTCTTTGGTGATGCGCGGTGCGCCGAAGGATTTGTCCAGAACCACGTTACGGCCTTTGGGGCCCAGGGTCACTTTAACAGCATCGGCCAGAACATTCACACCGGCCAGCATGCGGTTACGGGCATCGGTGTCAAATTTGACGTCCTTTGCAGACATGTTGTCTCTCCTTGAGAAAATGTATTGAGATGAAGATCAGAGAAACCGCTTGGGCTTACTCGATGATCCCCATGATGTCGCTTTCTTTCATCATCAGCAGCTCTTCGCCGTTGACCTGAACCTCGGTGCCCGACCATTTGCCGAACAGGATTTTGTCGCCAGCTTTTACAGCCATCGCGATCAGTTCGCCGCTGTCCTTGCGCGCGCCTTCGCCGGTTGCGACGACTTCGCCTTCGCTGGGCTTTTCTTTTGCACTGTCGGGAATGATCAGACCACCAGCGGTTTTCTCTTCGCTTTCTACGCGACGAACCAGCACACGGTCGTGAAGCGGTTTCAATGCCATCTTTGCAGCTCCTTGGGCTCAAAGTTAGTTTATCCTCCCCTCGCCGACTGGCGAGGCGTTAGCACTCGGGTCTCATGAGTGATAACGACGCATAGCTAGGGAGTAACCGAAAGTGAGTCAACAAGCTGCATGAATATTTTTTGCAGCTTAAAGAATCCAGAGTAGTTGGTTAACTCAAAACCTCGGCAGACTATTCTGGTCGCACCCTTGATTGAAGCGGAAACTTTGATGTCTAGATGCCAGTTCCTTGCCGCCGCGAATGTGCTTTCACTTGCTCTGATTATCTGTTTCGCCGCTACCGCGCAGGCCCAAACCCTTATCCAAACCACCCGATTATGGGAGCACCGCTTGGACGCGCGAATTGGCGTCCTTCTGTATGAAACTGACGCTGCTTGGGAAGTCTCGCATCGGGCCGATGAGCTGTTCCCGATGTCCAGTACATTCAAGCCACTCTTGTGCGGCGCGATTTTGGCAGGTGTGGATTCTGGTGCAGTAGACCTGTCAGAAAATGTGGCAATTCAGACATCAGACCTTGTGGAATACTCACCTGTTACGAGCGAATACGTTGAGACGGGAATGACAATTGGTGCGTTATGTCGGGCAACCATGACAATCAGCGACAACGCAGCGGCCAACCTCTTGTTAAAACAACTGGGCGGGCCAGCCGGGCTGACCGAGTTCCTCCGGGCAACGGGCGACGGCACTACACGCCTGGATCGTTGGGAGACTGCCCTGAACGAAGCCACCCCTGGCGACCCGCGTGATACAACGACACCAAGGGCAATACTGGAGACAATAGAACGGCTGTTATTCGACGAGGTGCTTTCACCCGCCTCAGCCGCGCAGCTTGAGAAATGGATGATTGATGATCAGGTGGCCGACGGGCTTATCCGCGCTCACCTGCCAAAAAGCTGGATAATTGGGGGCAAAACCGGAGCAGGAGGTTACGGCAGCCGCGCGATCATCGCCTTTTTGCAGACACCTGAACCACGAACATATATGGCAGCCATCTATCTGATTGAAAGCGATGCGTCATTTCCTGAACGCAACGCGGTGCTCTCGGACATTGGCCAAGCGATGATCGCCGAGATTAGCGCACGGATTGACTGATCACCTTCAGCACGCGGCAAGTCGGCTATTCCGCTTCTTCCCAGCTATATGCCCAATGTTTCAATCCTTCGGCCCCCGAGGCAGATAGGGCATATACGCCTTTCTCCACCTTCTCGAACCAGCCGTAGTGGTTGTCATACATCAGGCGCGTGGCTGTTTGGACCCCCGTCGCCTTTGCCACCGTTTCCCCTTTTACCGCGCCATGTTCAGCCAGATGTGCCGCGCATTTAAGCGCATCTTGCCGATAGGCCGTCACAATACCATGGCGCGTGGCACCGCCTGCATTCGGATCACCCTGTAGCCGTTCAAATTCCCGCAGCAATCGCTTGGCTTTCACCTTGTCTTTGCGTGGCGTATATGGGCCAGGGTCGCATTGAACCTCAACCGTACCATCCGGGCGCACGGTGATCAGGCCCAGGCCCAAACGGCGACACATCGCCAGATTGTCCTTCAAAGCCCGTCGCGCCATTCGCCCTTTGGGCTTACAGACCCCGATGTAGACTTGATCGGTCACTTTCAGGCGCGTGATGGCCTGATGAAACAGCGCAAGGTTAAAGCGCAGTTTGAGTTCAACGATCACCAAGTCTTCGCCATCGCGTACGGCCACGATATCGGCAGCGCCGACCTCTCCTTTCACGGTATAGCCCTGTCGTTCCAACAACGCTTTGATTGGGGGATAGAGATCTTGCTCAAGCTTCATAAGGCCATGCTATGCGGTTTCGCGCAGATTGCCAGCCGCTGCTTGATAACAAACCACGTTGCAGGCCGTAAGAAGGCAGGGGTATGAATTGGGCATCGTCGCAAGCTGCGGAAGGATTCCCATGCGTCTGCTCAGCATCTGTCTTTGCCTATTATTTCCAATCACCGCGCAAGCAGCCTGTGAGGGGCGAGATCTGAGGCTTGATCTGTCGACAGACGCTCAGGCTGAGCTGGACGAGACGCTTCGCGCTATTCCATTTCCGGAAGGCAATCACTGGATCGCCACGAAGGACAACACTGTGCTGCATTTGATCGGCACTCTGCACACCAACGATGCGCGAATGGGTCCAGTGGTTGATAGATTGGCGCCAATCCTGAGCCAGGTCGACGCGTTCTACTTTGAAGTTACAATGACAGAAATGGAGGCTTTCGAGAAAGATCTGGCCGAGGACCTAAGCCCGGTATTGATCACCTCGGGGCCTACCTTGATTGATCTGATGTCAGAAGAAGATTGGGCCGCGTTGTCGGAAACGCTGGCTGATCGCGGGATTCCCAGTTGGATGGCTGCGAAGATGCGCCCTTGGTTCCTGAGCATGATGCTTGGCATTCCGCCTTGCCTGATGAACACCCCAAATTTCGATCGGGGCATGGATACGCGCTTGACCGAATTGGCCGATGAACATCAAATTCCTCAGTATTCGCTCGAACGTATCGAGGACCTGATTGTCATGTTCGACAGTCATTCGTTGGAAGATCAGGTTGCCTCGCTGACCCGGATGTCAGGCGCACTGGAGGCGGGTGACGATCAAATGATCACCATGGCGAATGCGTATATCGAGGAACAGCACGCCGCAATCATGGAATTGGCCAAGATACAGGGGCTTGAAGCATCAGGACTGACACCCGAGGAGTTTGATGCCGAATGGCAGAGTTTTGAGGATCAGCTTCTGGTACAGCGCAATGCAAATTGGATGGAAATAATTTTGAGCCTGAAGGATCAGACCGCAGTCATCGCTGTTGGGGCCGGACATCTAAGCAATGACTACGGCTTGCTAAACCAGTTGCAACAGGCGGGATACACCTTGGAGCGCGCTGAATTCTAGGAAATCAGACCAAGGGTCGCAGCACCTTTCCTTCCAGGTGACATCCGGGATTGACCACCCTATAAGGCGCGCAAATCCACATTCCTCAGGACACGCGACATGACAACGCTAGTTTTTGGCCATAAATCTCCCGACACCGATTCCACCGGCTCTCCGATCCTGTGGTCCTGGTATCTGAACGAAGTGAAGGGTGAGCAGGCCCAGCCTGCATTGCTGGGTGAACCCAACACCGAAGCGGCGTTCATGCTGGAACGCTGGGACCTGCCCAAGCCTCAGATCATCGAGGACGTGGCAGAAGATGCGCCCGTTATCATCGTCGACACCAACAATCCGGCTGAGTTGCCGGCCAGCATCAACAGCGCCGACATCCGCGCGATCATCGACCACCACAAGCTGGTTGGCGGACTTGAAACCAAAGGCCCGATCGATATCACCGTGCGCCCACTGGCCTGCACGGCAACCATCATGGTCGACCTGATGGGTGACGATGCCGCCAAGATGCCTGACGCCATCAAAGGTGCAGCGCTGACCTGCATCCTGTCGGACACGCTGGAGTTCCGCTCACCTACCACCACCGCCCATGATCGTTCCGTGGCCGAGAAATTGGCGGCTGAGCTTGGTCTGGATGTCTCGGCCTATGCCGCCGACATGTTTGCAGCGAAATCGGATGTCTCGTCTTTCTCGGACGCCGAACTGATCCGCATGGATAGCAAGGAATACGAAGTCGACGGCACCAAGTTCCGGGTCTCGGTTCTGGAAACTACAGCACCCGGCGTCGTGCTGGATCGCAAGGACAGCATCGTAAGCGCGATGACCGACGTGGCCAAGGAAGACGGCGTTGATCAGGTGTTGCTGTTCGTGGTCGACATTCTGAACGAAGAGGCGACCCTGCTGGTTCCAAACGATCTGGTCAAAGGCGTCGCCGAGAAAAGCTTTGGCGCTACCGTAGACGGCGACGCGGTTGTCCTGCCAGGCATCATGAGCCGGAAAAAGCAGATCATTCCAAACCTCAAGGTCTGAGTTTAGATCATCAAAGGCGCTCGAACCGGGCGCCTTTCTTTTTGCGAGGCTCTGCCTCGCGCTCCGGGATATTTGTGGCCAGATGAACAAGGGAATCCTATTCCCTTCAACACGCCCAAAGCGGGACCTCTGGCAAATCTGGCCGGGCTCTGCCATAGGCTTGGTATCTTGCATTCCCTGTTCCACGAGGCGCGCCATGACCCAAATCGTTTCTTCACTTGCGGAAATCTCTGACAGGTACAAAGCGCTGTTCGTTGATTTGTGGGGGTGCGTTCACAACGGGATAACCGCCTACCCCGAGGCCGTGGCTGCCCTGCAAGCTTATCGGCAAAAAGGCGGCACTGTGGTTCTGGTGACAAACTCTCCCAAGCCCCGAGCCGGTGTTGCAGTGCAGCTAACGCAATTCAACGTACCCGCGGACGCCTATGACACCATCGCGACCAGTGGCGATTCGGCACGTTCTGCGATGTATCGCGGGACGGTTGGTGAAAAAGTCTACTTCATGGGCGAATGGCAACGTGACGCGGGATTTTTTGAACCTCTGAAGCTGTTGGATCATCCTATCCATATCGAACGCGTGGCGCTGGACGAAGCTGAAGGCATTGTGTGCTGCGGCCCGTTCGACCCGATGGCAGACCCGGATGTAAACCGGCCCGACTTTCTATATGCCAAGCAGAAAGGATTGAAACTGCTTTGCGCCAACCCCGATATCGTCGTGGACCGAGGCGAAACACGCGAGTGGTGCGCAGGAGCTTTAGCCCGGCTTTACAGTGAGATGGGAGGTGAAAGCCTGTATTTCGGCAAGCCGCACCCGCCGATCTATGATCTGGCCCGACGAAGGCTGCAAGCAATCGGAGTCGACGCCTCGGATTCCGAGATACTGGCGATTGGTGACGGGCCGCAGACTGACATCGCGGGGGGCATGGGTGAAGGCATTGACACCTTGTTCATCACCGGGGGACTGGCCGCTGCTGAAACCAAAACCGCACATCACCCGGATGAGGATGCATTGCGGGTCCATAACGAAAAAGAACAGATTAACCCAACCTTCTCGATTGGCCGTTTGAGATAGCAAAAAAGACTTGATTTTCTGCGACTGCGAAGTAATAAAGTTGCCGACGAGCGGCAAAAGATAGTCTTTTGTTACTCTTTCGATCTCGGATGAGGGCAGCATGTTGGATAACCTTCCACGCGGAACGATTTGTATCGAAGACATCGAAATGGGAATGTCACGACACTTGCGTAAAGTGGTGACCGATGAAGACATTGAGATGTTTGCTCAGGTTTCGACCGATCGCAATCCGGTTCATCTGGATGATGACTATGCCCGCGATACGATTTTCGAAGGACGCATTGCGCATGGCATGCTGACCGCTGGCCTGATCTCTGCCGTGATCGGGGAGCAGCTCCCGGGACATGGAACCGTGTACATGGGACAGTCGCTCAAATTTCTGGCCCCGGTGCGTCCGGGGGACATGGTTTATGCCGAGGTCAAGGTGATCGATATCGATTTCTCCAAACGTCGGGTTAAGCTGGATTGTCACTGCGCTGTCGACGGTAAGAAAGTGCTGGTGGGTGAGGCCATGGTGCTGGCACCAAGCCGCAAGTTCGACTGATCACGCAGCTTAGCCGATCTGCGGCTTGAACCTGACGGTCAGTCCCGCTAGGCAATCCTCATGCAGATCATTCGTGACTTCCAGTTTGTCGAGCCAGAAGATCGTGGTGCCAGCGTCGCCATTGGAAACTTTGACGGCGTCCATTTAGGGCATCAATCCGTCATTGAACTTGCGCGCAATGCTGAATTGAACGCACCGCTGGGAGTCATGACCTTCGAGCCGCATCCACGAGAGTATTTTGCCCCAGAGGCTCCGCCCTTTCGTCTGATGCGCGGCAATGCGCGCGCGCACCGGCTGGAAAAGCTCGGCGTGCAGAAGCTTTATGAACTTCCCTTCAATTCGGCGCTGGCGGGAATGACCCCTGAAGCTTTCGCCAGAAACGTCATATGTGATGGTCTGGGGCTGTCTCATGTTGTCGTGGGCGCTGACTTTTGTTTCGGCAAAGGACGCAGCGGCAACCCTCAGGACCTGGTTCGCTTCGGCGAAGAGATGGGGTTCGGTGTAACCATCGCGCCCCTGTTGGAGCGAACCGAGAATGTGGTTTCATCGACTGCGATCCGTACGGCTCTGACTGAAGGGCGTCCGCGCGATGCGGCAACAATGCTGGGTCACTGGCATCGGATCGAGGGCGAGGTCGTTGGAGGCGAGCAACGTGGACGCGACTTGGGATACCCGACGGCCAATATGTCGATCGAAGGGCTGCACCCTCCGAGATTCGGTGTTTATGCAGTTCTGGTCGACGTCCTGGATGGCCCACATCAGGGCAGCTATCACGGGGCGGCATCGGTCGGGACCCGGCCAATGTTCCAAGGTGAGGTTCCCAACATCGAAACATTCCTGTTCGATTTCTCAGGCGATCTTTACGGCGCGACGCTGTCCGTTGGTCTGGTCGACTATCTGCGGCCCGAAATGACATTCGACGGCCTTGACGGGTTGATCTCGCAGATGGATGCCGATTGCGCGCGCGCCCGAGAGATACTGGCTAGTACATGACCACGGATCCAATCGATCGAGCTGGCCTCGCGCCTCGGTTCTGGGAACGCAAGCCACTACGCAAGATGAACCAGCGTGAGTGGGAGGCCCTGTGCGATGGCTGCGGCAAATGCTGCCTGAACAAACTGGAAGACGAAGATACCGGCGAGGTCGCCCTGACATGTGTTGCCTGCCGTCTTTTGGATGACGAAACCTGCCGGTGCACGCAATATGACATCCGGCACCAGTTCGTACCCGAATGCATCGTCATGACACCCGATAATATCGACAGTCATGCCTATTGGTTACCCCAGACCTGCGCCTACCGACTGCTGTGGGAAGGCAAACCACTTTACGACTGGCATCCTTTGGTATCAGGTACGCCAGACAGCGTTCATACCGCCGGAGTTTCCATGCAGGGGCGAACCGTATCTGAATTCGAAACACCCATGGAAGAATGGGAAGACTACATCATCGAGGAGCCGAGCTGATGCATTTTGCCTCTGACAATTCCGGGCCTGTTCATCCCGAAGTTCTGACCGCGTTGGCCGAGGCCAATCAGGACTATCAGATGGCTTACGGCGCGGACACTTTGATGAACGAAGTCCGTGATCAAATCCGCGGGATCTTTGAGGCGCCCGGCGCGGCCGTCTATCTGGTGGCCACGGGAACAGCCGCAAACTCGCTGGCGTTGGCGACGCTGAGCAAGCCGTGGGAAACCGTATTCTGCTCACCCGTCGCTCATATTCATGAGGATGAGTGCAACGCGCCCGAATTCTACACCGGCGCAAAGCTAACGCTGGTGCCGGGTGGCGACAAAATGACCCCCGAAGCGTTGACCAAGTCCATTGAGGGGGAAGAAACCCGCGGCGTTCATGGTCCTCAACGCGGGCCCGTCTCTATCACTCAGGTGACCGAGCGCGGCTCGGTTTACTCGCTGGCCGAACTACAAGCCCTATGTGGTGTTGCCAAATCTTTTGGATTGCCAGTGCATTTGGATGGCGCTCGTTTCACCAACGCTCTGGTTGCCCTAAATTGCTCACCCGCTGAGATGACATGGAAAGCCGGTGTTGATGCGGTCAGTTTTGGCGGCACCAAAAACGGGCTGATGGGTGTCGAGGCCGTGATCTTCTTCGACGAAAGCAAAGCATGGGAATTCGAGCTGCGACGTAAGCGCGGTGCGCACCTGTTTTCCAAGCACCGTTACCTGTCGGCCCAAATGGCCGCCTACCTAAAGGATGACCTGTGGTTGAAATCTGCCCGCAAGGCCAATGCCAACTGCGCGCGTCTGGCGGACGGGTTGCGTGCACTCGGCGCAGAGTTCCTGCATGAACCCCAAGCCAACATGGTATTCGCCAGTTTCCCCCGCAACCAGCACAAGCGCCTGCACGAGGCAGGCGCTGTCTATCATCTGTGGGGCGACACGCTGGCGGGTGAAGACGAAAGCGAGATGCTGGCCTGCCGCCTGGTTTGCGACTGGTCCATCGGAACCGAACAGATCGACCAGTTTCTAAGCCTTCTTTAGTCGGGCGCGTCTGCCCGGCTATTTCATCTCAGCGAGATGACGGTCCAGGTCGTCAAGACGGTCTTGACCCCAGAACCTTTGACCGTCCGGTGTGATATAAAACGGCGCGCCGAATACACCACGATCCACGGCCTCTTCAAGATTGGCGGCATAGGTTTCTGCACCTACCAGAAGACCGCTATCGGCAAGGTTTGGATTAAACCCGGCCTGCTCTAGGCAATCGCGGATAACGCCATCGTCGGCGATGTCCTTTTCTTCTGCCCAGCACGCTCGCAGGAAAGAATGGCACAGCTTTCCGACATCCCCTGATCCATCCTGAATGGCCGCAATTACGGCATATGAGGACGGCGCCATATTCGTAGGCCAGTGCGCGGGTTGCAGGTTCAGCGGCATGCTCAGATTACGCGCTTGGCGAACCAGTTCCTGCGCGCGGTATTCGATACGTGAGATATGTCGATCTTTTGGAGGCACTCCCCCGGTTCGGCCGAACAGAGCAATGATATCCAGCGGTTTATAATTGATCGTCGCACCATGCTTGGCTGCAATCTCTTCAAGTCGCATCCCCGCTAGGTAGGAATAGGGCGAGAGTGTCGCAAAAAAGTAGTCAATCTGGGCCATGTTCACTTTCTCCGCTGCGTTATCTTTGCGGGACGGTAGACCCATGCTAAGCGGTGTCAACATCACGAATCTGTCACATTGCCACTGCTGCCCGGGGAAAATCAGCCGATGCCGACACTTCACGAACCCAAGCTTATCGCTGGGAACGCCAATCTTCCGCTTGCCGAAACCATTGCCCGCCGCATGAGCCTACATCGCGGCGTTGACCAGGGGCTGGTCGATGCGCGGGTCGAACGGTTCAACGACGGCGAGATTTTCGTTGAGGTATTCGAGAACGTGCGTGGCGAGGATATGTTTATTATCCAACCGACCTCGAACCCGGCTAATGACAACCTGATGGAGTTGCTGATCATTGCCGATGCCCTGCGCCGTTCGTCCGCGGCCCGCATCACTGCTGTGATCCCCTATTTCGGCTATGCCCGACAGGACCGCCGCACTAAAGCGCGCACACCAATAAGTGCCAAGCTGGTGGCTAACATGCTGACTGGCGCAGGTATCGAGCGTATCCTTACGATGGATCTGCACGCCGCCCAGATTCAGGGCTTTTTCGACATGCCGGTGGACAACCTCTATGCCTCACCGATTTTTGCCCTGGATGTGAAGAAGCAATTCAAAGATCAGATGGACGATCTGATGGTGGTCTCACCCGACGTCGGCGGTGTTGCGCGCGCGCGCGAATTGGCCAAACGTATCAACGCTCCGTTGTCGATCGTTGACAAGCGCCGCGAAAAAGCCGGTGAAATTGCTGAGATGACAGTGATCGGCGACGTCAAAGACAAGATCTGCCTGATCGTGGACGACATCTGCGATACAGCTGGTACACTATGTAAAGCTGCCCAGGTGCTGATAGATAATGGCGCCAAAGAGGTGCATTCCTATATCACGCATGGCGTCATGAGCGGACCTGCAGTTGAACGTGTAACCAATTCGGTCATGAAATCTTTGGTGCTTTCGGACACAATCCAACCAACAGCCGAGATCGAAAAGGCCGCAAATATCCGCATCGTACCTACGGCTCCGATCTTCACACAGGCAATCCTGAATATCTGGAACGGCACCAGTGTGTCATCCCTGTTCGAGGACAAGACGCTGACCCCGATTTACGAGTCGCTCTATCACATGGACTAATTAGCAAAGCTACTGACCACAGCTTCTGCCATTTGAGATCATGACGGCCTGCTACTCGGCGACCGTCATGATTTCATCCAACGGCTTTTTCATCTTTGCTACTTTCGGCACCTTCGCCTCTTCACTCGGATGACCAACCGCAACGATCATGATCGGTTTTTCGTGATCAGGGCGATCCAATAGTTTATTCAGGAATTTCATAGGGTTGGGTGTATGGGTCAGGGAGACCAACCCAGCGTGATGTAATGCCGTCAGCAGAAAGCCAGTCGCAATACCTGTACTCTCGGGCACATAGTAATTCTTGAACCGCACCCCATCATCGAAATGGCCCCATCTCTGAGCGAATATCACAATTAACCACGGCGCATCTTCAAGATGCGGCTTCTGGTCATTTGTCCCAATCGGTTCCAGCGCTTTCAGCCATTCATCCCCTGCACCGCCGTCATAGAACTTGCGTTCCTCTTCTTCCGCTTCCTCACGAATTCGGCGCTTCATCTCGGGATTTGAAATTGCGACGAAGTGCCAAGGCTGATGATTTGCCCCTGATGGGGCGGTTCCTGCGGCGCGAATACACTCTTCAATGACTGCGCGTGACACAGAGCGGTCCGAATAGTCCCGTACGGTATGGCGACGCTTCATCTTGTCATAAAATGCCAACGCCTCACTCAACATCTCGTCATCCGACATGTCCATACGATCAGGCAGATTCAAAGCTTTGTATTCAATGTGCTCGCGTGCAAACACCGGCAAGGTCCTCCGTATCCATCGCGCGTCGCAGGCGCTTTTTCCGTTATGGTACGGCTGTCAAAAAGGTGCAATCGCCTCTTACGTGCAATACGGACTCAGGAGATATTCCAATCATCTTCGTGCGCTACCTCGCCGATCGCTGTCCAGGATACCCGAATTCTGGCAATGCGCGTATCAGACCAAGTCCGAAACACAGCATTAAATCCTTCGGGGGTGATATCTTCTGCCTGCACCTCAGCTCGCAGCGCAGATGACGTATCCACATCCCAAAGCGCCACACCGATCTGCACAAATGGCACTGATCGAAACGCCTCTTTGAACCGAATGGCGGTTCGGCGTTCGCGCGCGCCTTGCCCGATCCACATATCTCCACCGTCGGCGAAATCGGAAAACAAAACGGATTCGCCCTGATCAATACCGATGGGATGGGTCAGAAATTTCTTCATCGTGTCGTCTTTTCTTTCAATTCCGGCACCTTACCCTGCACCTTTGACGAAATCACGACAAAAAAACGGCCCCGCAAAGCAGGGCCGTTTCGAATGGGTTGAGATGAACCTTTATAAGCTCATATGCGTTCCAAGGGCTTCCATATCAGCCAGCAACTTAGCTGCATCGTCGACAATGGATTGATCGTCACCCGCTTTCGCGGCCTCATGCGAGGCACGGGCTTCTGCGATCAGGTCATCCATATGCGACCGGGTCACTTCCGCGACCGGAATGGCTTTTTCTGCCAGAACAGAAAGGCCATCGCCGTTGATCTGGGCAAACCCGCCGGTGACCAGGTACTCGCTGGCTCCTGCAGGTGCCTCGACCTTCAGGATGCCCGGGCGCAGCGTGGTAATTGTAGGGGCATGATCGGGCATTGCCGTCATGTCCCCGTCCGCGCCGGGAATCTGGACCGCGGTGGCCTCAAGCGAAGCGAGGCTCCGCTCGGGGCTGACGAGGTCGAATTGCATCGTATTTGCCATCAGGGATACTCCTTAGGCGGCTTCTGCGGCCATCTTCTCCGCTTTGGCGATCACTTCTTCGATGCCGCCAACCATCAGGAAGGCCGCTTCCGGCAGGTGATCGTATTCGCCAGCGACAACCGCTTTGAACGACGCGATGGTCACATCCAGAGGAACCTGTACGCCGGGCGAACCGGTGAAGACTTCGGCCACGTCGAACGGCTGCGACAGGAAGCGTTCGATCTTACGGGCACGGGCCACGGTCAGTTTGTCCTCTTCCGACAGTTCGTCCATGCCGAGGATGGCGATGATGTCCTGCAGTGACTTGTAGCGCTGGAGGATCTGCTGAACGTCGGTCGCAACTTTGTAGTGCTCTTCACCAACGATGGCCGGATCGAGCAGACGCGAGGTCGAGTCGAGCGGGTCAACCGCCGGGTAGATACCCTTTTCCGAGATCGCACGGTTAAGAACAGTGGTCGCGTCCAAGTGAGCAAATGAGGTTGCCGGCGCAGGGTCGGTAAGGTCGTCCGCAGGCACGTAGATCGCCTGCACGGACGTGATCGAGCCCGACTTGGTCGAGGTGATGCGTTCCTGCAGGGCACCCATGTCTGTGGCCAGTGTTGGCTGGTAGCCCACCGCGGAAGGAATACGGCCCAGCAGAGCCGAAACCTCGGAACCCGCCTGCGTGAAGCGGAAGATGTTGTCGACGAAGAACAGAACGTCGGTACCGGATTGGTCGCGGAACTGCTCGGCCAGAGTCAGACCGGTCAGAGCAACACGTGCACGTGCTCCCGGAGGTTCGTTCATCTGACCGTAAACCAGGGCAACCTGCGATTCTGACAGGTTGTCCGGCTTAATAACGTTCGATTCGATCATCTCGTGATACAGGTCGTTCCCTTCACGGGTCCGTTCGCCAACACCCGCGAACACCGAGAAGCCCGAGTGCACTTTTGCGATGTTGTTGATCAGTTCCATGATCAGAACGGTTTTACCAACGCCGGCGCCGCCGAACAGGCCGATCTTACCGCCTTTGGCGTAGGGGGCCAGCAGGTCAACAACCTTGATGCCGGTTACCAGAACTTCCGACTCGGTCGACTGTTCGTCGAATGTCGGCGCGGGCTGGTGGATCGCTCGAGCCTCGGTTGCTTCAACCGGGCCTTTTTCGTCGATCGGCTCACCAACCACGTTCAGGATGCGGCCCAGGGTGGCGTTACCAACCGGAACCGAGATCGGTGCGCCGGTGTCGGTGACGGCTTCGCCACGGACCAGACCTTCGGTCGCGTCCATTGCGATGGTGCGGACGGTGTTTTCACCCAGGTGCTGAGCAACTTCCAACACCAGGCGCTTGCCGTTGTTGGTGGTTTCCAGCGCGTTCAGAATTTCAGGCAGCTGATCTTCGAAGTGCACGTCGACGACGGCCCCGATGATCTGTGTGACTTTGCCTTTTGCATTCGCCATGTTTCGTCTCCGGTATGTCTCTACAGCGCTTCGGCGCCGGAAATAATTTCAATCAGCTCGTTGGTGATCACGGCCTGACGCGAGCGGTTGAACTGGATCGTCAGCTTGTCGATCATTTCACCCGCGTTGCGTGTCGCGTTGTCCATCGCGGACATCCGTGCACCCTGTTCAGACGCTCCGTTTTCGAGCAGAGCCGAGAAGATCGCGGTCGCGACCCCCTTGGGCAGCAGGTCGGCCAGAATGGCCTCTTCGCTGGGCTCGTAATCGAACACGGCACCGCTGTCGTCATCCTCGGTTTCCTCGAACGAGGCGGGGATGACCTGCTGTGCCGTCGGGATCTGGGTCACAACGTTGACGAACTTCGAGTAGAAGATCGTGGCAACGTCGAACTCACCCCCGTCGAAACGTGACAGGACGTCCTTGGCGATGTCTTGCGCGTTGTTGTAGCCAATGCGCTTGACCTCACTCAGGTCGATATGCCCAACGAACAGATCGCCAAAATCACGCTTGAGCGCATCGCGGCCTTTCTTGCCGACGGTCAAAACCTTGACCGTCTTGCCTTTGCCGCGCAGCTCGTCCGCTTTGGCGCGGGCAAGCTTGGCGATGTTCGCGTTGAAGCCGCCACACAGGCCGCGTTCAGCTGTCATCACAACCAGCAGATGGACATCATCGCTGCCCGTACCACGGAGCAACTTGGGAGCGCTGTCGCTGCCCCCGACCGACGCCGCCAGCCCCGCCATCACGGCATTGAACCGTTCGGCATAAGGGCGCGAGGCTTCGGCAGATTCCTGGGCGCGGCGCAGTTTTGCTGCCGCGACCATCTGCATGGCCTTGGTGATCTTGCGGGTCGATTTGACCGACTCGATCCTGTTTTTAAGGTCCTTCAGACTAGGCATCGGAACCCCCTATCAAGCGAAGGTCGCGGCGTATTCGTCGATCGCTGCCTTGAGTTTGTCTGCTGCGTCACCTTTGATCTTCGGATCTTCGTCGGTGATCCACTTCAGCAGGTCAGCGTGCTTGCCGCGCAGATGCGCCAGCAGGCCAGCCTCATAGCGGCCAACGTCAGATACGTCGATCTTGTCGAGGTAGCCGTTGGTGCCTGCGAAGATGACGCAGACGATTTCGGCGTTGGTCAGCGGCGAGTACTGCGGCTGTTTCATCAGTTCAGTCAGACGCGCACCACGGTTCAGCAGCTGCTGAGTTGCGGCGTCGAGGTCCGAACCGAACTGCGCAAACGCAGCCATTTCGCGGTACTGAGCCAGTTCCAGCTTAACAGGACCAGCAACCGATTTCATCGCATCGGTTTGAGCCGAGGAGCCCACACGCGAAACCGACAGACCGGTGTTCACAGCAGGACGGATACCTTGGTAGAACAGTTCGGTTTCCAGGAAGATCTGACCGTCGGTGATCGAGATCACGTTGGTCGGAATAAACGCCGAAACGTCACCACCCTGAGTTTCGATAACCGGCAGTGCTGTCAGCGAGCCTGCACCGAAGTCTTCGTTCAGCTTCGCCGAACGCTCCAGCAGACGCGAGTGGAGGTAGAAAACGTCGCCAGGATAGGCTTCACGTCCGGGGGGACGACGCAGCAGCAGCGACATCTGACGATACGATACAGCCTGTTTCGACAGGTCATCATAGATGATCAGCGCGTGGCGACCGTTGTCACGGAAGTATTCAGCCATCGCAGTCGCGGCGTAAGGCGCAAGGAACTGCATCGGTGCCGGATCGGACGCGGTTGCGGCCACAACGATCGAGTATTCAATCGCGCCAGACTCTTCCAGCTTCTTCACCAGCTGTGCAACGGTCGAACGCTTCTGACCAACCGCAACGTAAACGCAGTACAGTTTCTTCGACTCGTCGTCGCCTGCTGCGTCGTTATAGACTTTCTGGTTCAGGATGGTGTCCAGAGCCACAGCAGTTTTGCCGGTCTGACGGTCACCAATGATCAGCTCACGCTGGCCACGGCCGATCGGGATCATCGCGTCGACCGATTTCAGGCCGGTTGCCATCGGCTCGTGCACCGATTTACGCGGGATGATGCCGGGGGCTTTAACGTCTGCAACGCCACGTTTGGAGGCATTGATCGGGCCTTTGCCGTCCAACGGGTTGCCCAGACCGTCCACAACGCGGCCCAGCAGTTCGTCACCGATCGGAACGTCCACGATCGAGTTGGTGCGCTTAACAGTGTCACCTTCTTTTATGTCACGGTCAGAACCGAAGATAACGACACCGACGTTGTCGCTTTCCAGGTTCAGCGCCATGCCCATGATGCCACCGGGGAATTCGACCATCTCACCCGCTTGCACGTTGTCCAGGCCGTATACACGGGCAATCCCGTCACCGACGCTCAGCACGCGGCCGATTTCGGCCACTTCGGCTTCCTGACCAAAATTCTTGATCTGGTCCTTCAGGATTGCAGAAATCTCTGCAGCTTGGATTCCCATTTATCCGACCTCTTTCATTGCATTCTGTAGGGAGTTGAGCTTCGAACGGATCGAGCTATCGATCATTTTCGAGCCCACTTTAACGACAAGACCGCCGATGAGGCTTTCATCAACGGTCGCATTGATTGTTACGGTCTTGCCCACACGCTCGGACAGCGTCTTGGACAGTTTATCCATTTGAGTCTTGGTCAGTGCCTTGGCCGATGCGACATCAGCAGTCACTTCGCCGCGCTCATCCGCCAGCATGTCGCGCAGAACCTGTACCAGTTGCGGTACAACAAACAGGCGGCGTTTCTGCGCCATGAGACCCAGCGTATTGCGCAGGATGGCATGCAGGCCCATCTTGTCGGCAACTGCGGTGATTGCGCTTTCCTGTTCGGCGCGCGAAACCAGAGGCGATGCAATCAGGTCGCGCAATTCGGCGCTGTCGCCCAATGCTGCTGCCAGATCGTTGATTCCGGTTTCCAGACCTGCGAGGTCATTATTCTCTTTCGCGATCTCGAAGATCGCGGTGGCATAGCGCTCGGCAATGCCTGTGGAAATCGAAGCTGGTTCGGACACGTCCACCCTTCCGATATTTGAGGCCCCGATTTAGAGTAGCGGCCGCTACCTTGGGGCGTGAGGAAACCCCGTCCATTTAGGGCGGGGATCAAAATCACCGGGGATGTAGCAGAGGTGTTCCAACCAAGCAATACGCTATAGCGGTAACAGATTTATCCACAAATCCATATTTTTCATACACTTAAGCCAAGTGCGACCCTTTGGACCGATTGCGGCAGTTGAAAAATGTTACGAATATGCAGGTTTTTGCGATTCCTGTGACCTTTTTCCCGCATTTTTTCCATTCGAAACGCGCCGGATTGTCACGCAGGCTTCAACAAACCATCCAGCGCTTTGATCGGACGTTTCGCGGCGTCTTTGGTGACGTTTCCACTGGGTGGCCGGATAAGTTTGGTCGCCTCAACCATCAGTACCCCCCCGGCCATGACGGTTGGAATCCGCTGCCCAGTTTTTTCGATCAGGCTACCTGATTTCAGCCAAAACCGACGAAACGAGGGCGGAAGATATAGCGCCGAGCAATGGCTTTCGGGTACAAAGTGATGCGCGCGCAGTTGGTTCTCAAGTTGGGTTGTTGAATAGGGTTGCCCAAAGCCGAACGGCGTCCGGTCTGAACGCGACCAAAGTCCGGCCCGGTTCGGTACGACAAATAGTGCCCGCCCACCGGGTCCCAACACGCGCCAGCATTCTTCCAGCAACTGGCTGGGCCGGTTAGAGTTTTCCAAACCATGCATCACCACCAGTTTATCAACGTGACCAGTTTCGATTGGCCACATCGTCTCTTCGGTCAGAACCGAGACATTGGGCATTCCCGCTGGCCATGGCATTACGCCCTGCGGCCCCGGCATCAAGCCGATCACACGACGTGCATCTTTGAGGTAGGGCCGCAACAAAGGTACAGCAAAACCAAAGCCTACCACAGTTTGCCCTTTGGCTTCGGGCCAAAGATCCACCAGTCGCCCACGGATCGCCGCTTGGGCCGCGCGACCCAAGGTGCTGCGATAGTAAAAATTCCTCAGATCCTGCACATCAAGATGCATTGCGGACACCCGGTCAATCGGCTTAGCTGGGCGCAGTCTAGCAATGAAAGGGCAAAAGGCCATGCCTCTTGAGATCGTAACCGTCCCCTGCCTGAGCGACAATTATGCCTTTCTCACCCACGATCCCGTCAGTGGCGAGACCGCATTGGTTGACGCGCCAGAATCCACTCCGATTCTGGCGGAACTTGAGGCGCGAGGCTGGCAATTAAGCCACGTGTTGCTGACTCACCACCATTGGGACCATGTGGATGGATTGAGTGGCATACTGGAAAAACAACCTGCGCGCGTGATCGGCGCAAAGGCGGATGAACACCGGCTGCCAAAACTCGACCAGGCAGTTGTTGAAAGTGACACATTCTATATAGGCAGCGAACCGGTCGAAGTTCTGGATGTCCCGGGTCATACCGTCGGGCACATTGCATTCTACATGCCGGAATCCGGCGCCGTCTTTACGGCGGACAGCCTGATGGCTTTGGGATGCGGTCGGTTGTTCGAGGGCACGCCCGCACAAATGTGGGCCTCTCTCAGCAAGCTGGCGGCCCTGCCAGATGAAACAATCGTGTGCTCGGGCCACGAGTATACGCAGTCAAACGCCAAATTCGCCCTGACAATCGATCCTGACAACCCTGCCCTGTTGGATCGCGTGGCCGATATCAACCGCGCCCGCGCTGCCGGAGAACCCACAGTGCCCTCAGTTTTGGGGCAGGAAAAGGCGACAAATCCGTTTCTGCGCGCTGCAGATCCGGTGATTCAGGCCCATCTGGGTATGAAAAATTCTGACCCAGCGTCGGTTTTTGCCGAAATACGTGCCCGAAAAGACCACTTTTAGTGCCTTTCAAGCCCCTATCACGGCCACGGTCACAACAAATGTGACTGTCAAGTGAAAGAAAACCCTTGAAGCCGGGCCACGATCAACCAAACTCTAATAGTATGAGGACATGGTTGGGATGGGGATCCGGCCTAAGGCCCCCTTCCGGCCCAATATAGAGGAGCACCCGCGTGCCTTCATTCTCGAGCACACTTGAACAAGCCATCCACGCGGCCCTTGCGGCGGCGAATGAACGGCGACATGAATTTGCAACGCTAGAGCATTTGTTGCTTGCGCTGCTGGAAGAACCCGACGCGATACGCGTAATGAAAGCATGCAGCGTTGATCTTGATGAGTTGCGCAGCACCTTGGTCGAATTCATCGACGAAGACCTGTCTAACCTCGTCACCGACATAGACGGGTCCGAGGCCGTGCCAACGGCTGCGTTCCAACGTGTTATCCAGCGTGCGGCGATCCATGTTCAAAGCTCTGGCCGCACCGAAGTGACCGGGGCGAATGTTCTGGTCGCTATCTTCGCCGAACGCGAAAGCAACGCGGCCTATTTCCTGCAAGAGCAAGACATGACCCGCTATGACGCGGTGAACTTTATCGCCCACGGTGTCGCAAAGGACCCGGCCTATGGTGAAAACCGGCCGGTGACTGGTGCGGATGAAGCCGAAGAAGAAGCGCAGACCACCTCTGGCGAGGCCGATCAAAAGGAAAGCGCGCTTGGCAAGTATTGCATCGATTTGAACGCAAAATCGCGCGCGGGAGATGTTGATCCGCTGATCGGACGCTCGGACGAGGTTGAACGCTGCATCCAGGTGCTGTGTCGCCGCCGCAAAAACAATCCCCTGTTGGTAGGGGACCCCGGTGTTGGCAAAACAGCCATCGCGGAAGGCTTGGCACATAAGATCGTGGCTGGAGAAGCTCCCGACGTTCTTGCGGAAACCACTATCTATTCGCTGGACATGGGTGCCCTTCTCGCCGGAACCCGCTATCGCGGTGATTTCGAAGAGCGCCTGAAAGCGGTCGTCACTGAATTGGAAGAACACCCCGACGCGGTTCTCTTCATCGACGAAATCCACACCGTGATCGGTGCGGGTGCGACCTCGGGCGGCGCGATGGATGCGTCGAACCTGCTAAAGCCGGCGCTGCAGGGTGGTAAACTGCGCACCATGGGCTCGACCACGTATAAAGAGTTCCGGCAGCATTTCGAAAAAGACCGAGCGCTGAGCCGCCGGTTCCAGAAGATTGATGTGAACGAGCCTTCGGTCGAAGACAGCGTGAAGATTCTGCGTGGTCTGAAACCGTATTTTGAAGAGCATCACTCGATCAAGTACACGGCGGATGCGATCAAGACGGCTGTCGAACTGTCGGCCCGCTACATCAATGACCGCAAACTGCCCGACAAGGCCATCGACGTGATCGATGAGGCCGGAGCGGCACAGCATCTGCTGGCCGAAAGCAAACGGCGCAAGACCATTGGCGTCAAAGAGATCGAGGCGGTGGTTGCAAAGATTGCGCGTATCCCACCCAAGAACGTTACCAAGGACGACGCGGAGGTTCTGAAAGATCTCGAAACCTCGCTGAAACGCGTGGTGTTTGGTCAGGATGAAGCCATCGAAGCGCTGTCCAGCGCCATCAAACTGGCCCGTGCCGGTTTGCGGGAACCAGAGAAACCCATCGGTAACTATCTGTTTGCCGGTCCGACCGGTGTGGGTAAAACCGAGGTGGCGAAACAACTGGCGGATACGCTGGGTGTGGAACTGCTGCGCTTTGACATGTCGGAATACATGGAGAAGCACGCGGTCAGCCGCCTGATTGGTGCCCCTCCGGGTTATGTCGGGTTTGATCAGGGCGGTCTGTTGACCGATGGCGTCGATCAGCATCCGCATTGTGTGCTGTTGCTTGATGAAATCGAAAAGGCGCATCCGGACGTGTTCAACATTCTGTTGCAGGTGATGGATCATGGCGAGTTGACCGATCACAACGGTCGTACGGTGAACTTCCGCAACGTCGTGCTGATCATGACCTCGAATGCAGGGGCTCAGGAACAAGCCAAGGCCGCCATCGGCTTTGCCCGCGACCGTCGCGAAGGCGAGGACACTGCAGCGATCGAACGCATGTTCACGCCGGAATTCCGCAACCGCCTAGACGCCGTGATCTCATTTGCGCCGCTGCCGAAAGAGGTCATCTTGCAGGTCGTCGAAAAGTTCGTCCTGCAGCTTGAAGCTCAATTGCTGGATCGTGGCGTGACCATCGATCTGACCCCCCGTGCCGCCGAATGGCTGGCCGACAAGGGCTATGATGACAAGATGGGTGCACGTCCGCTGGGACGTGTCATTCAGGAGCACATTAAGAAGCCTCTGGCCGAGGAGCTGCTGTTCGGTAAATTGGCCAAAGGTGGCGTGGTCCGTGTTTCGGTCAAAAAAGGCGAATTGAGCCTTGAAATCCTGGGGCCCGATCAGCCACGTATACCCGGTGACAAGCCCCCGCTGCTGACAGCAGACTGACCTTAATCTTGAAACCTGCTTGAACGCCTGCCAACTTCATTTGGCAGGCGTTTTTCATCTGCATAAGTCGGCTGAGAACAGGTGCAGAATTGCGTAGAATCGGTGCGTTGATATTTCCCGGGTTTGAATTGCTGGATGTCTTTGGCCCGATGGAGATGTTCAGTCTTCTGGAGGACGATTTCCAATTGGAACTTGTCGCTGAAACCCCAGGGCCAATTCAAAGCAACCAAAAGCTGAAAGCGATCGCCGAACACTCGATCAGCGACGATACTCACTATGATATCCTCTTCGTCCCCGGTGGTGCCGGAACGCGCCGCGAGGTCGGGAATCACCGCCTGCTGGACTGGATCTCGACCAGCGCCGAGAAGGTGGAGTTCACCCTGAGTGTTTGCACCGGCAGCGCTCTTCTTGCCAAAGCTGGTGTTTTGGACAATCGGCGCGCCACCACGAATAAGGCTGCGTATTCGTGGGTCCGCACGCAGGGGCCAAATGTCAACTGGGTGCCTCAGGCGCGATGGGTCGAAGATGGCCCCTTCCTGACGTCATCCGGAGTTTCTGCCGGTATGGACATGACGCTGGGCGCTATCGCCTTGATGCACGGAGAAGACAGAGCCGAGGAAGTTGCCAAGTGGTGCGAGTATTCGTGGCACAAGGACAAGAGCCACGATCCCTTTGCCCGAATTCACGGGTTGGTCTGATACTCGTTTGCTGCTTACCGCTCAGTCAGTTTCAACTCGATCCGACGATTCTGCGCACGGGCCTCGGGGGTGTCCGCTGGGTTAACGGGCTGGAATTCCCCGAACCCGTTTGCTGCCAGCCGATCCGGAGGAATACCCAGCGCATCAACCATATAGCGCACCACAGACAAAGCGCGGCCCTGGCTGAGTTCCCAATTGTCGCGATACCGTCCAGTACTCACAAGCGGTACATTGTCGGTATGCCCATCGACCCGGATGACCCAGTTCAATCCACCAGGGATTTCTGCGGCGATACTACGCAGAATATTGGCGACCTTGGCGACCTCTTGGCGGCCTTCGACAGACAACTCTGCCGAGCCTGTGGCAAAAAGAACCTCGGACGAGAATACGAATCTGTCACCCTCGATCCGAACACCTTCCTGATCGCCCAGCACATCCCGCAAACGCCCGAAGAATTCCGAGCGGTAACGTTGCAGATCTTCCGCCTGTGCTGTCAGCTCCTGGTTTTGACCGGCGAGTTCCTCGGCTTCGGCCTCAAGACGGATACGCTCGGCCTCTTCCAGCAACCTTCGGCGGCGCTCTTCCGAGGCCGCACGCGCGAGGGCCGCATTCAAATCCTGTCCCAGCGTTTGAATCTGAATTTCGGCTGCCGCATTTCGATCTTCATAATCATCCAAAAGCGCCTGCAATGATCCAAGCTGGCTACGCAACGCCGACATCTGCTGATTTAACAGGGCGGTCTGCCGCTGCGCCTCTGCCGATATCTCTTTCTCTGACGCAAGTGTATCTTGTGCCAAAGCCAAGAGCGCAGCACGCTCGTCTGCGAGTGACTTTTGTTCGTCGACCTGCGCCTGAGCTTGCGTTTGTGCCTCTAGCGCAGCCTGAAGCTGAGCTCTTAACTCTTCGGCATTGATTTCGCCAAATTTCTGCTCCAACTCTGCCTGCGCGGCCCGCGCTGCGGCCAGCAAGGTCAGTGTTTCTTCGGCTTCCTTGCGTTGTGCTTCTAATGCGAGTGTCATCGCCGTCAGCTCGGCATCTGCATCCTGCAAACGACCGCGCAAGGTTTCCGCCGCAGCCGCCTCGGCCAGACGCGCGGCTTCTTCTTTGGTCAGTTGTTGCTCAAGCTCAGTGATTTGAAGGGCTTGAGCATCTTTGTTGGTTTCAAGGTCGGCAATCAAGGCCTCAAGCGCTTCGCGCCGTGCAGCGGCCAGACGCGCGGCTTCGGCTTGCGCGTCGATTTCCTGCCGACTTTGGGCAAGCGCCAGATTGAGGGCCTCTTGTTCAGTCAGCAGTTCATCGCGCTGAGTTTCCAGCGCCGTAATATCTCCCTGTGCCCGTTCCTGATCAGCAAGCAATGCGGCGACCTGCGCCTCGAAGTCGGTGATGCGTCCTTGTGCTTGCGCCAAATCATCTTCGACCCGATTCAGGGTCGTGTTCAGCGTTCCAAACCGAGCTTGAAGGCGGCTGTTTTCCCGCTCTTCCAGCCCCAACGCCCCAGCCAGTGCTGCGATTTCGTCGGACAGCGCGGTCAGTTCATCCTCTTGGCCTGAAATGGTCTCGCGCAGCACAAACTGGACAACCATGAAGATGGTCAACACAAAGGTCAAAACCATCAGCAAGCCGGTCATTGCGTCCACGAAACCGGGCCAGACCGAGCCCGAGAACCGTTGCCCTGTGCGGCGAGACAGCGCCATCCGTTACTCTCCTTCCGGAGAGCTGCGCACCGCGCCGCGTGGAAGAGTGAGTGCTTTGACCAGTAGCTCGAAGTCCTTGCGCAGCTCGTTCATGCTGTCCTGACGACCGGCGGAAATCTCTTCGAGAATACGCAGTAGCTGTACATCCATCGATCGTAGGCGCATCCGGCTTTCGGCATCGATCCCCTCACCCGCGCCGTGTTCGCGCATATGATCCAGCAGTGCATCTTGCCCCAGCGCCACACGTTCCAATGCCGACGTAACGCCTTCGGTCTGGGCTTGCCGTTGGTTCATTTCCCCGATCACATCAACCAATTGACCCAGTTTGGTTGAGACATTGATCCGGTCAACTTCTTGCGCCGAGAACATATCCTGCAGGGCATCCATCTGCTCGGACATCGCATCAAGAACCGGTGTCAGTACGGCCAGTTCGGCGCCCCCTTCATCACCCGCCGCAAATCCGACGCGGGTAATTGATGACAGCCATTCCTCCAACTCACGGTAAAAGCGGTTCTGGCCATGACCTGCAAATAATTCCAGCAAGCCGACGATCAGTGATCCAGCCAAGCCCAGTAGAGACGAGCCAAAGGCAACACCCATTCCCTGCAGCTGTGATTCCAGTCCCGTCATCAGACGATTGAAGACGGCCAAGCCCTCCTCGCCTTCCTGAGGGTTCAGGCTGCGGATTGTGTCGACGATGGCCGGAACCGTTGTAGCCAGTCCAAAGAAGGTACCCAAAAGACCAAGGTAGATCAGCACGTTGGTGATATAACGCGTGATCTCACGCTCCTCCTCCACCCGTTCGGCGACGGAATCGAGGATTGACCGGGTTGAGCTGGAACTGATCTGAGACCGCGCACCTCGTTCTCGTAGAAGCGACGCCAGCGGAGCCAACAATTGCGGCGGGCGCACATCGTCGCGCTCGACCCCGCCGATGAAAGCTTCGATCCAACGAACCGAGCCGATCAACTGCGTAACTTGCAGAAAACAGGCGGCAACACCGATGACAAATACCAGCAGGATGAACCCGTTAAGATATAGATTGGCTTGAACGACGGGCAACACATAGGGCAGCGCCATGAACACGCCTAGCCCCGACAGCCCGATTGCAATCAGCATCATCAAGATTTGACGGATCGGTTGTGAGAAATGCGGTCTCACGCCCTGATGTGCCTGCGCCATGCGCGTGGCTCCTGGTATTGTCTGCTCTGGGCTGAACCTAACGAAGTTCGTCCCGCGACGCCAAGAGTTTATGCACTGATTGTCCGCACCCGTTGCGACAACCACTCAAGGTCCGGGTCGTGCAGCCCTATATCGGTCAGATGCGACGCGGTATTATAGAGATACTCGGTATTCGGTCCGCGCCCGCCAACCGCATGGGCGATGATCTGGGCCTGCTCTTCCAATGGCAGGCCACCGCAATACTGAACATGATGCGCGTCGATTACGTAAGTCACTGCGTTCACGATCGTCCCGCAGTCCAGATGCACATCAAGCATTCGTTCAAGATATGCTGACGAGATCAGCTCGCGCTCGCGCAGTTCCGCCAAGGTGCGATCTTCATGTCCTGCTTCGACGGCCAGAGCCAATCCAGTGCAGAGCGCGTCGGGCTGCTCGTCTAGCGCCAGAACCAGACCGGGGTCCTCTTCGGTGCCGCGATGGTGGATCGAACGCATACAAAACGACCGCGCATATCCATGCAAAGTGGCACGTTCACTGTGGGCTACCGGGAAACCCGGGTTCCACAGCAGCGACCCATATCCAAATACCCACATCGTCATTGCACTGGTCCTTGCCTGTTTGGCCCTATAAACATCAAATCCGAGGCAGGAAAAAGGGCCATTCATCATGCGTCGCCTGATACGCGTTTTTGTATTTATCGCCCTTGCGTGGAGCGCGTATTGGTTTGTGGCCGGTTACGGGCTGCGCAACGCACTGACCGGTTGGTTTGACAGGCAGCAAGAACTGGGCTGGCAGGCTGACTTCTCAGACGTGACAACGGCCGGATATCCGTTTCAACACATCACGCGCCTAGACAACCCCGCTTTGGCCGATCCAGTTAACGGAACGGCATGGAGCGCGGATTGGATCGAGTTCCAAAGCCCAGCAATCTGGCCTGGTCGTCAGATGCTGCGCTTTGCCAGCACACCACAGCGCCTGTCCTATTTCGACCAGACCACAACTGTTCAGGCTGAGGAGCTACAAGCCGAACTGCACCTCCAACCTGGCGTCGCACTGGTGCTTGAGAAAATGGCGCTGACTTCTGAACGCTGGTTGCTGACCACCGAAGGTGATCCGCAGGCTGGTGGTCAAACGCTGGGTCTTGTGATGGAACAATCCGGAGCACCCGAAAGCTATGGGATTACGGCAAATGTCGACGGATTTACACCCGGTGATGATCTGAGGCGTCTGATGCGTTCAGCCTCGACCCTACCGCAATCGTTCGAAACACTTGAGCTGGATATGTTTGTCACTTTCGACAAACCTTGGGATCGCTCGGCGCTTGAGCAGCGTCGCCCTCAACCCGTCGAGATCGACCTGCGTTTGGCAGAGGTGAAATGGGGAGAGTTGCGCCTGTTCGCCACCGGAGAATTGGATGTAGACGAACAAGGCATCCCAACCGGTGAAATCGCGATGAAGGCGGAAAACTGGCGCGATATGATCGCGATGGCAAATGCTGCAGGCGCACTTCCTGATCAGGCAGTTGATGCGGTGACCCGCGCTTTGGGGTTCATGGCCGGTTTGGGCGGCAATCCGAATGCGCTGGATTTACAACTGAATTTCCGTGACGGATTTGTAGCCTTGGGGCCTTTGCCACTAGGCCCTGCACCCCGGCTGGTTCTCCGTTAACGGCAATAAGTACCGCTTCGATACCGCGCAGTATCAAGGTGGAAATGATCCCGATGATAGCGATCCGAGTTTGGCCCCAGAACCGTGCCAAACGGCCCACAAGCGCCGCGCCAGACTTTGGTTAGTTGTTTCTTGGACGGATTCTTGCGCCAACCATCCAGGACTGTCACCACCTCACCATCCGCCATCTTGAAACCCGATATGTCGATGGCGCGCCCCTTGCCGTGTTCGGATATTCGCGCCCCTTTGCGGTTGTTCCGCGTTCGACAAGCGTAGTGCGCGGCGACCTGCAGTTCGACCACCGGACCACGTCGTTTGAATGTGGGTATAACGGCTTTGTCGACCCATTTGTTCAGTGCCTGCGCTGTTCCGCAATCCATCGTTGAAGGGCGGCTTAAATTGACCCCTGAAACCGACGTGATCTGAACCGCGTCTTTGATCCCACAGGCTTTGATCTTGCCATTAACACGCCCGACCGCCTTGCCCTGTATGTCGATGTCACCGCACACCGAGGTTTTGCGCAGCTTGCGTTTCTTGAAGAGAACTTGCTGTTCCAATTGTTCTGGTCGAACAAATGGCCGGATCGAATTCTCTGGCCCCAAAAATGGGAGATCAACGGGTCGGGCCGCCGCGGCTGTTACCTGAGGTGAAGAAGGCCTTAGGATGGGACGGATGTTGGAAGTGACAACGGTTTTAACCACCTCGGAGTTCACTGGGCGTGTCAGCGGAACAAGAGAGGCTTCAGGCGCAGCGGAATGTGAAGTCGTTGCCGTCAATACGACGAAACCTATCAATAAGCTGCTGCTCAAGCCTCTCATGTCGATGTCTTTCCCCGCCCAAAATCTGGTGCATCCGTGTCCTGCCCAGCATCGATAATGCCTCGGCGGATTGCCCGAGTGCGCGTAAAGTAGTCGAACAATTGCTCTCCGTCACCTGTGCGGATAGCCCGTTGAAGTGCAAAGAGTTCTTCGGTGAAACGCCCCAGAATCTCCAGCGTCGCGTCCTTGTTGGTCAGAAAAACATCGCGCCACATGGTCGGATCTGAGGCTGCGATTCGCGTAAAGTCACGGAAACCGGCGGCCGAGTATTTGATTACTTCGGTGTCTGTAACCCGCCGAAGATCATCTGCGACACCCACCATCGTGTAGGCGATCAGGTGTGGAGCATGCGAGGTAACGGCAAGAACCAAATCATGGTGATCAGCGTCCATCTCATCGACATTCGAACCCATGCCTTCCCAGAAAGCGCGCAGTTGTGCGATTGCGCCTATATCCGAACCTTCCACTGGCACCAGCAGACACCAGCGGTTGTCAAACAGCTCGGCGAAACCAGCTTCGGGGCCGGAATGTTCGGTTCCGGCTAGAGGGTGGGCAGGAATGAAATGGACCCCATCGGGGATGTGCTGCGAGACAGCCTTGATTACATGACGCTTAACCGACCCGACATCCGAAACTGTTGCACCCGGCTTCAGAACTGGTGCGATATCTCCTGCCACGGCTCCCATCGCCCCAACAGGAACACAAAGGACCACCAGGTCAGCATCTTCGACTGCCTCTTGCGCGGTATCGCATACCCGGTCGCAAAGCCCGATACGACGCGCAGTCTCACGTGTCGCCTCAGATCGGGCATAACCGGTAACTTCGCCTGCAAGCCCGGCGCGTTTGATCGCCCAGAACATGGAGGATGCGATTAGGCCTAGCCCAATCAGCGCCACACGGTCGTATATCTGGGTCATGCAGCGCCCCCTTTGAACGCGGTAATGGCTGCAACCACGCGGCGGCAGGCGTTTTCGTCACCTACGGTAATCCGCAGAGCGTTTGGCAGGTTGTAGCCCGCAACCCGCCGAACGATCAAACCCTGAGTTTTCAGGAAATCGTCACAAGCCTCAGTCTCGTTCCGATCAGCAAAGCGGGCGAGTACGAAATTGGTGCAGGAGGCATCTGAGGCCACTCCAACCTTGGCCAGTTCCTCGGACAACCAAATGCGAAGGCGCGCATTCTCTGACTGGCAAAACCGCAGATATTCTTCGTCGCCTACAGCGGCTTCTGCGGCTGCCAGTGCGGTCAAAGACAGATTGAAGGGCTGCCGGACGCGGTTCAGCACGTCGATTATCTCTTTCGCTGCATAGCCCCAGCCAACGCGCATGCCCCCAAGACCGTACACCTTGGAGAATGTTCGGGTCATGATGACGTTGCTAAACCGGTCAACCAACCCTGCCCCGCCATCGAAGCCGTCGACAAATTCTGCATAGGCGCCATCCAGCACCATTAGGCAATCGGTGGGCAACCCCTGCGCCAACCGTACCAACTCTGCGTCAGAAACCATTGTTGAAGTCGGGTTCCCTGGGTTGGTTACAAAGACAATCCGCGTCCGGCCTGTGACCGCAGCGAAGATGTTATCCACGTCCACTCGACGATCCCGCTCGGAAACCATGACTGGGGTCGCCCCAGCCATGCGCGCGATGATTGGGTACATGGAAAACCCATGCTCGGTATAAATCACCTCATCGCCCGGCCCGGCATAGGCCTGCGCTACGAATTGCAGCACCTCGTCACTGCCGACGCCGCATATAATACGGTCCGGGTTCAACCCATGCTTTTCAGCAATCGCGTTGCGCAGGCTGGCGTGATCGGTGCTGGGATAACGATGCAACGAAGCTGCGCTATCGCGCACGGCCTCGATTGCCTTGGGGCTTGGTCCGAAAGGGTTTTCATTGGAACTCAGCTTGATGACTTCAGCCACGCCCTCAACATGTGACTGCCCGCCCTGATACAGTGCGATGTCCATAATGCCGGGTTGTGGGGTGATCTGGTTCATGAGGGGCTCCAATAACGTGGCCCCTCTTACCCTTCTCATCGCATTGAGAAAAGCGGCAATTCCTTCAGACCGCCTCGAAGCAGGTCATCGCCGGTTCAGTAGAATGAAATGCCCGGATATCCTCGGCTCAGCCCTTGCGCTATCGCAACGCTCACCGATGGGTTCCTCCTCGGATCCGCCTCTTCATCTGGCTCAAAGTATCTCGGGGGAGTCGCAAAGCGACGGGGGCAGAGCCCCCAAAATCAAAAAAGACCGCGCTTAAAGCGCGGTCCTTAAACTCAGCAGATCGGCGAAGATTAGTTCTTCGCGTAGAATTCGACGACCAGGTTCGGTTCCATCATAACCGGGTAAGGCACATCACTCAGGCCAGGTGCGCGCACAAACGTTGCAGTCATTTTCGAGTGATCTGCATCGATGTAGTCTGGGACATCACGCTCTGCCAGAGCAGCCGCTTCCAGAACAACAGCCAGTTGCTTGGACTTGTCGCGCACTTCTATCACGTCACCTTCCTTGACACGGTAGCTGGGGATGTTGACCCGCTTGCCGTTCACTTTGACGTGGCCGTGGTTCACGAATTGACGCGCGGCAAACACGGTTGCAACAAACTTGGCACGGTAGACAACAGCGTCCAGACGACGTTCCAGCAGACCGATCAGGTTTTCACCGGTGTCACCGTTCACACGAACAGCTTCGGCGTAGATGCGGCGGAACTGCTTCTCGGTCAGGTCGCCATAATAGCCTTTCAGCTTCTGCTTGGCACGCAGCTGCAGACCAAAGTCCGACAGTTTGCCCTTGCGGCGCTGACCGTGCTGGCCGGGGCCGTATTCACGACGGTTGACTGGGGATTTCGGACGACCCCAGATGTTTTCGCCCATCCGGCGGTCGATTTTGTACTTGGCAGACGTGCGTTTGGTCACGGCTGATCTCCTTCGTTTGGTCGAGGCCACATTGGCCACTATGAAGGGCGTTGTCCTCTTGAGGTTTCCCCCATGACAGGCATCCCCTTGCGGGGGCCACCAACACCAATGAAGCCGCGCTTATATCTGCAGTTTTACCAGAGTCAACATGCCGAACCGAACAGTCGGGCCGTTTTCCGTATTATTCATACAATTTTCAGCGGTGCGGCCTGCTATTCAGCGGCAACACCCACGATTTTTGGCATATCTGCGGGAATTGCGATCACCTCAGCCCCAGAACCGGGGAAGGCAATCACCTTACTGTCATCGATAAATCCAATATCGGCGGGCTCCACATTCTCAGCCGCCTCACTGACCCAAAACTCTTGATCCGCTTCGGGGCATCCGTCATTGAAAATCAACATCAGAGAAGAACCACCGACAATTTGCACAAGCTCGGCAGTGAATTTCTGCGCTCCATTTGTCAGCACGACGAGCGAGCCCTGAGCTACAGCAAGCGGGTCAAAAGCAACATCCGCTCGTGCCGCCAGCGCTGATACAACATTTGAGTATGCATCGTTCTGAACATAAACATCAGCATCTGCCGACAATTCGATCCTGCGGCCCCGCCAAGACCAAGCTGCACCGACAACCATATGGGCAAGAGGCGCCGCCTCAAGCCCGTCAATCTCTGTCTGCGACCAAGATATCGCTACCTGACCGTTAAACCCGGTTCCCATATACCCGCCCGTACATTTACTCGCCTAACTTTTTATGTTGCATGTGTATCAGTGAAAAAATGGGCGGAAAAGAGACCGAAATGCAGCATTCACAAAAATGTTGCCAAAGAACAAAGTCACTTTGAGACTTAACCCGTTTCGCCGCCAGGCTACATGAATGCAGCCCTGCAAATATCAAATAACTCGAGTGCCGCAGTCGGCCGCTCTTGTGATAGAAATTCCCGATGAGTGCGTTGAAGTAATTGGCAAGAGTATCCGATCTTAAGACCTCTGCGAAAGCACTATCAATGAATGGTCATTGCTGTGAAATCGCCCATAGTGCGTAGAAGTAGCGTAGACGAGATCCAATTTCGGAAAGCAAGCGCGACAGGTCTTACTGGAACATTCCTTTGACGAAAGCATGCATTTTGCCCAGCGACGACCAGCTGAGGTACATCGTTGGCTATAAGGTCAAAGGTTTTCACCGGCATACACGCACAGGTTGGTTTAAACGTTCAATTTGATACCATATTTTTCAGAAAGAACTCTTGGCTTCACGAATAATCCATTTCAAGGGAACTTCTGTTGATGATCATTCGCATTTTAGTCGTCGGAGCACTAACCGTTGCTGGCGCAGGAAGCGCCAGAAATGAAGAGGCCCTTGGGCTTCCCCGGGTTCAATGGCACGATCGAACTGAATGTCAGGGATTCTGAATCCGATTGGGCTCGGGTCGCGCCAAAGGCTTCCGCGGAAGGTGCCCCGAATATCCTCTTTGTGCTATACGATGATACCGAACTGAGTGCCTGGTCCACTTATTGCCCGTCCAAAGATCTGGCTGATCAGGCAATCCAGATGTTGCGGGATCAGAACTCAACCAACCTGTACATGGCAGCAGCCTTGAGAATCCGATGGGCTGGCAATGAGCCCTATCCACGAGACGATCCAGTGGAGTGGGAAAGCTACCCAGAAACCCTGCAGTGGATAGTTTCACTTCCTATCAAGCGGTACTCTCAAGGCCGGACGGCAGGTACCTCACCGCGTGCGACGCCGCGCTGAAGGTCCGCGAGATCCAGATGACCCGTGCCGAGGAACGCCGCATTCTCGAACGCGGGGGTCTGAACCCTGTCGTGGGCGGCGAGATTGCCGCCCGGTCCGTCTCCTCCCTGTGGAGACGATTGTTGATGAGAAGCGCTCCGACCTGACCGGGGTACCTACTACTCCATGCCGCAGTCACAAATTTCAGCGGCATTAACCCCCTTTACCATCCGATCGGGCCGGAAACGCTTCAGTTCACCTGACGTTCCAGAACGGTGCTGTAGGTCGTTCCGTTCCGCAGGCTACGGAAATCGGCAAAGATCTTGCCGTCCTCGTACCGCGCATCGATCAACGCATTTGCGCCAATCACCAGCGGGGATGTTTCAACGATGCCGATCGCGCCAGATCCATCGAGGCTGATGGTTCCGGTGGCCTCATATTCGTTCCATTCGGTATCGCCATCCCGACGCCACTTGCTGGGCCCCCAGAAGACATTGTCTTCCTGCATCTGGACGTCGAGCATCCATTCGGCCTGATTAAAGCGCGGCTGATCCCCCTTGTAATAGTGGCTGGGTTGCACGGTCGTATAACTCCCCAGCCACGTGCCGCGCAGGTCCGGCGTGGTATCGGCCAGCGCAGCGGTTCCGAGCGCGAGGCTGGTGGCCAGAGCAGCCGCTCCGACAGTCATGTATCTGGTCATGGGCTTTCCTCCTGAAAGCGACCCTTTGGAGTTCAAAAACGAACATCCTTGCTGTGGGATACAGATTGGGCGGAGGTGTGCCGGTTACAACTTACCTAAGGGAAACTTCATAATCGGTTAATGTTTGCGTCAGGCCCAGGCCAGCGCAGTGCCGAGGATGACCAGACCGATGCCCGCGACTTCGCGATACGAGAAGTTCTCGCCAAACAGGAAGAACGAGGCGATGGCGATCAGAACAACCTCGGCCCCCAGAATGCCGGTATAGATGATGCCCAGCCGTTCCTCGCGCAGGGCGGCGAGTTCCAGCGTGGCCCCGGCCAGCAGGGTCGCGACGATCAGTAGACCAAGACCCACGCCGGGGAGTTTCCACCAGAACTTCATCGCGATCATGGCCACGGAATAGAGACCCGCCGACCCGAGGGCGATGATAGGGATCATGGATGTGGACATCTGCGCCTCCTGCCGGAATTGCCGTGAGATCAAGTGTAGCAGGATGGCACAGTCGAGGCTGTGAGGTGGTTCACAGTCGCCAATCAGTATGTCCGATAAGGGCTCATTGGTTTTCGACTGAAGCGCCCAAAAATTCCTAAAGGATTGTTCATGTTGGTTTAATGTGAGCCTTATGAGTCAATTCTTACCTGACTCTTGTACACTGACCAAACTTGCCGACCACAAAGCCCATCTCTGGCACCGACAGGCCGGGCAATCAGCGAACAGACGGAGGTCTCTGATGCAGTTTATGTCATCGAAACAAACCCATTCCGACCCACGCTCGAAATTGGCACTCATCAATCGGATTCGTGTGACCGCAATCGCGGCAACCTGTTTTGTTGCAACTGCGACGTGGGCGCAATCAAACGAGCGGCAGGGGGCTGCTTTGGACTATCTGCAAAAAGATCTGGCAAACGTACAAGGGCTGGTTTGGACCGGACACCTCAACCCAGACACCGACTCGGTTGGTGCCAGTTTGCTGGCAGCCCATATCTATGGCGGACAGCCCGGAGTTCCCGGTTCGATCAACCCAGAATCCCGGTTCGCAATTGAACAGTGCAACGCGGTTGAACCGAAGGCTATCGGTGATTTCTCGGGAATGACTGTTGGGCTAGTCGACTTCAATCAAAGCACACAACTTCCGCCCAGCATTGACCCTGAAAACATCGTCGCCTTGATCGACCATCACGCGCTTGGGGGATCGCCGGTCAACCTGTCTGAAGCCATCAGCATCGAGATGCGGCCATGGGGATCAACAGCAACAATATTGGCCGATCAGGCGCAGATGCTTGGCGTTGAACTGCCTGCACCTCTGTCCTGCATCGGGATGGCTGCGATCCTGTCCGACACCGTCAACCTGACGTTGCCAACCACCACGGATTACGACCGCCACTATGTGCAGGAACTGGCGCGGCAGGCCGGCATTGAGGATGTCGATACGTTTGCGGAAAACATGCTGCTGGCGAAATCCGACCTAAGCGCGCTGTCGGCTAAAGATATCGTTCTGCTGGACTACAAGGACTTCGTGTATGGCGGCAAGAATGTCGGCATCGGGGTTGCCGAGACATTGACAGCGCAGCAGCTGATCGACCGTCGGCACGAGTTAAAAGCCGCAATCGAAACGCAAAAGAATGCGAGCGGTCTGGACCATCTGGTCTTTGCGATTGTCGATACCCGCGATCAGAAATCCTACATGCTATGGGGGGATGACACCGACAAGGACCTGGTTCTTGCCGCATTCGGCGGAGAGATCGCGAACGACATGCTGGAAGCAGAGGACGTAATTTCCCGCAAACGTCAGATTGGTCCGGCAATACAACGCGCAGTCGAGAACTAATCAGGTCACGAGTGACATTTGATTTCGAAGCAAATCTCTTGAAGATGGAGAGCCTTAGCTGTCCATCTTCAACGCTGAAATAAACGCCTCCTGAGGGATATCGACCTTCCCGAACTGGCGCATCTTTTTCTTACCCGCCTTCTGCTTGTCCAGCAGTTTGCGTTTCCGCGTGGCGTCGCCTCCGTAGCATTTCGCGGTCACGTCCTTGCGCAGGGCCGAGAGGGTTTCGCGGGCGATGACCTTGCCTCCAATGGCGGCCTGGATCGGGATTTTGAACATGTGGCGCGGGATCAGGTCCTTGAGCTTTTCGCACATCGCCCGGCCCCGCATCTCGGCCCGATCGCGGTGAACCATGGTCGACAGCGCATCGACCGGTTCGTCGTTCACCAGCACTGACATCTTGACCAGATTATCCTCGGTATACCCGGTCATCTGGTAGTCGAACGAGGCATAGCCCTTGGTCACCGATTTCAGGCGGTCGTAGAAGTCAAAGACGACCTCGTTCAGCGGCAGGTCATAGACGACCATGGCGCGGGTGCCTGCATAGGTCAGGTCCAGCTGGATGCCACGGCGGTCCTGGCAGAGTTTCAGCACGTCGCCGAGGTATTCATCCGGCACCAGAATGGTCGCCTTGATGCGCGGTTCCTCGATATGGTCGACCTTCGACGGGTCGGGCATGTCGGCGGGGTTGTGCAGCTCGATCATCTCGCCGTCTTTCATGTAGACGTGATAGATCACCGAGGGCGCGGTGGTGATGAGCTCGATATCATATTCGCGTTCGATGCGGTCTCGGATGACCTCTAGGTGCAGAAGGCCGAGGAAGCCGCAGCGGAAGCCAAAGCCAAGTGCTGCCGAGGTTTCCATTTCAAAGCTGAAGCTGGCGTCGTTCAGGGCCAGTTTATCAATCGCATCGCGCAGGTCTTCGAATTCGGAACTGTCGACGGGGAAGAGGCCGCAGAATACCACCGGCTGCGCGGGTTTGAAGCCCGTCAGCGCCTCTTCGGTGCCGTTGCGGTCATTGGTGATCGTGTCACCCACGCGGGTGTCTCGGACCTGTTTGATTGAAGCGGTGAGAAAGCCGATCTCACCGGGGCCTAAGGAGTCGACCATCTCCATCTCCGGTCGGAAGACCCCGACGCGGTCGACATGGTGCAGGGTGTTGTTCGACATGAACTTGACCCGCATCCCCTTTTTCAGCGTGCCGTCCATGATGCGGACCAGAACGATGACGCCCAGATAGGCGTCGTACCACGAATCCACCAGCATCGCCTTGAGCGGCGCGTCCAGATTACCCTGCGGTGCGGGCAGCTGCTGGACGATGGCCTCAAGCGTCTCGTGGATGCCCTGCCCTGTCTTGGCGCTGACCTGAATGGCGTCGGTCGCGTCGATGCCGATCACATCCTCGATCTGTTCGGCTACGCGGTCACAGTCGGAGGCGGGCAGATCGATCTTGTTCAGCACCGGAACGATCTCATGATCGGCGTCGATGGCTTGGTACACATTCGCCAGCGTCTGCGCCTCGACCCCTTGGGTGGAGTCCACAACCAGCAGAGAGCCTTCGACCGCGCGCATGGAGCGGCTGACCTCATAGGCAAAGTCCACGTGGCCGGGTGTGTCGATCAGGTTCAGCACGTATGCCTCGCCATTGTCGGCGGTATAGTCGATGCGAACCGTGTTGGCCTTGATGGTGATGCCACGCTCGCGTTCGATATCCATGCTGTCGAGCAGCTGTTCCTTCATGTCGCGATCCTTGACCGTTCCGGTCTCTTGGATGAGCCGGTCAGCAAGGGTGGATTTGCCATGGTCGATATGCGCGACGATGGAGAAATTGCGGATATGAGCGAGGTCTGTCATGGGTTGGGGATATGCGTCGGAAATGGGCCGCGGTCAAGGTGGGACGAGAGCCCGGCGAAACCCTTTGATTGCGAGGCCTATGACCGTTCAGAGCAACCTGTTTTTAACCAACTCCGCGTTCATCCAATGCGTCTCACTTTGCACATGGCCCTCGCGCACGTATTTCGCGAGATGAGTGGGCATGTCTTCTTCGTTAAACGCAGCTGTTGTACGGACGACAAAACCCTCCTGAGTATCCAGATTCAGGTCTGCGATCACATCCGCCACAACCTTAGCCGAGAACCGTCCGCGATAAAATTCGGGAACAGCGGTGATCCCAAGTTCTTCAAAGCGTGACAACGTCGTGTCCCAAGACTGAACAACGCCTGCAATTATCCAGCCAAACCCCAGAAAATAAGTTGGCAACTCTGAATATGCGATTGAATGACGCGCAAACAGATACTCGCCGACAATGCGCTCATCCTCGGCAAGTTGAGGCGCAATGCCTGCTGCGAATGCCTTCATCCAATCGCGCGACGGATGATATCTAGCGTCGATGCTACGAGGATGACAGCCTTGACTATGGATTGTTGTATTCTCACCATCCATCTTTTCGGTGAAGACCACCTCATCAGCCGAAGCCAATTCATCAATGCTGGACATTATCTTATCATCGCTGGTAGCCCCGGGGGATTCCGGCAAGTGAAACGTGCGTCCGTATTTCTTAAGCATATTGGTCTCACGAAAGAGTTCTAAACAAAGTCGGGCCAGAAAACGCGACATCCCAGCCGCGTGCAATCACTTTTTCGAACCACCCGATTGATCCCGAATCCAGTTTGATTCATACTCCGCCGCAGACCGAGAGGGGCATAAGACCCGTCCGGGCAGGCAAAAACGAGGCTCGAGTATGAAACAGTTCCTCCTAATCGCATTTTGTGCGGCATCGGTGACGGCGGTGGCCCACACAGTGGACGCGGCGCAGATCAAGCGGGCGTGTTTGGCATCAGACCGTGAGGCGGCGACGCGGGCGCGATGCACTTGCATTCAGCGCGTGGCGGATCAGGCGTTGACGCGTGGCGATCAGAAGACCGTGGCAAAGTGGTTCGAAGACCCCCATCAGGCGCAGGAGTTGAAGATGTCGCAGACCGCGCGCGATGATGCGCTGTGGGATCGGTATCAGAACTTTGGCCAGATGGCGCAGGCGATCTGCAGCTGAGCCAGAGGCAATCCTTGACCTGATGCACGCTGCGCCTCAAAAAAGGCGCAGCGAAAGGTATGTGCGATGGTGATGAAAGGGCTGACCCTGCGGGGCCTTGAGGTGTTCGAGGCGCTGGCACGGACCGGATCGGTGGCGCAGGCGGCCGAGATCACGGGGCTCAGCCAGCCGTCGGTGTCTCAGCAATTGCGCAATCTGGAAAAGGCCTTGGGCACCGATCTGGTCGATCACGGGCGGCGACCGATGCGGCTGACGCAGGCCGGGCGCAGTTTCCTGGCGCGCACTCAAGCGGTGCTGGGTGAGCTGCAAGTGGCGCAGAGCGAACTGGCGGTCATGGATCTGGGGCATCTGACCACTCTGTCCATCGGATTGATCGACGATTTCGACAATGATCTGACGCCCAGGCTGGCCACCCTGCTAGCCGATAGTCTGACTCGGTCGAAATTCAAGCTGATCACGCTGTCGAGCCTCGATCTGTTCGAAGCACTGGAGGCACAGCGGTTACACATGGCTGTCTCGGCCCATTCTGGTGAAGTATTGGAAGGTGTCATCGAATACCCTCTGGTCCAAGACCCCTTCATTTTGGTCGCGCCCAAGGGCGCAGAGCAACCGATGCAAGATCTGCCCTTCCTGCGCTACGCCCGTGAACAGTTGATCAGCCGCCAGATCGAAGGTCATCTGGCCCGGCAGCAAATGGAGTTCGAAGAACGGTTCGAAATCGGCTCGCATCTGGCATTGATGGCGATGGTGGCGCGGGGCTTGGGCTGGGCGATCACCACGCCGCTGGGCTATATGCGCGCCGCGCGGTTTCATGACGGACTGGAGGCGCACCCTGCCCCGTTTGGCCAGTTCGCGCGCACCATTTCCTTATTCAACCGCTCCGACTGGTCGGATCAGGTGCCGCAAGAGATCGCTGGCATGATCCGACGGCTGATGCAAAGCCAAATCATCGATCCCGCGATTGCGCAGATTCCGTGGCTGGGCGGGCAGTTGAAGGTGATGAATTAGTCAAGAGTGTATGGGGTTCGGAATCCTTATTTCCAGCACTGGAAAGATCTGGTTTCGTTTCTCAGCATAGATGAATAAATGTAAGCACAGCAGGACTATGCTGCCTTCCGAAATAGCTAGCCTTAAGTCCGCTTTGAGGTCAATTCGCCTGCTCACGATCAAATTGCATTCTAAATTGTCTGGCTTCATACATCTGTTCATCCGACCAGAAAACGAGTGGCTTTAGAATCTTGAGTAATCTACGGCCCAAGGGCTTCAATTCATAGGACACTGCTACTGGGGGTCCGGGATCGACGGTGCGGGTCAATTACCCGTCGCGCTGCAATCCACGCAGGTTTTCGGTTAGCAAACTTTGCGTGACGTCTCCGATGCAGCGCTTGAGGTCGCCAAAGCGTTTCGGCTCATCCTCCAGCGCGAGGATGATGATCATCGGCCATTTGCCTGTCTGTTTGGAAAGCATTGAACGGATGGAGCAGTTCGAGGCTTCTGCATTGTTGGCAATACCTATTGGTAGCGTCCCAGTCTCTGGTATTGTTTCGCAACCGCATGACACAGTAGCGCCGCATCAGTTCCTACGCAACTCCCTGACTGCTATGGGTGTAGTGTTGAGATGCTAAGTCAGTTCAAAGTACGTAATTGCAATATGGTATGACTTTGCCACCGCGTATCGAGAGGATATTAATCTAAGGATAAATCCATATCTCCCAACGAACTTGTAATCGCGCTCTTAACAACAGCCTTTGCCGATCACGACCCGGAAGCGGCGCGACAGCTCGTTACGCCGGATTATGTTCAGCATAACCCACAAATCCCAACCGGAGCCGAGGGTTTGGCTGGCCTGATACCTTTGGTGGAGCAATCCGGAATGGCTGGCACCACCCATCGCGTCATCGCCGAAGGCGATATGGTCGTATTGCACAGCACTTCTGAAAATACTGATGCGTTTGGCGCACCCAGTCTTGCCGCATTCGACATATTCCGGCTCGCGGACGGTAAAGTTGCCGAGCATTGGGACAATTTGAAGCCAGCTCCGGAAACAACGGTGGCTGGCCGAGATATAACGGATGGGCCAATCGAAATCACCGATCTCGACAAAACAGAATAAAACAAAGCGTTGGTTCTCGGTCTTGTGCGCGATGTCTTGGGTGGTGCCGCACCAAAGAAAGCCCCTATGTATTCCAAGTTCTACATGCAGCACAATCTAATGCTTGCTGATGGGATAGATGGGCTGATGGAGGACACCAAGCCCTGGTCTAAACAAGGCAACGTTATTACTAAATTTGAGCCTCAGATTGTTGTTGCAGAAGGTAACTTCGTCTTTGTCGCTCCAAATGCCAACGTGAGTGAGAAACCTTGGGCCTTTTTCGACCTATGGCGCGTTGAGGACGGAAAGATAGTCGAGCACCGGGACGTTGTTTCCCCCATCCCTGCGGAGATGGCGCATGGGAACGGCAAGTTCTGAGTTTTAAAGAAAATAGCGAGCCAGGAATTTCTAGCGCGCCAGCCTAAAACTGACGTCCGAACAGAACGCAGCATCAAGGATTTCGGGCTCTGAGCAGACATCGGGGCGTTCAGTGCCCCGATGCAGGGCGCGCTCCAGCTTCTATAGCTCAGCGCTCAGGTACGCCTGCAAGCCATCAACAGCAATCTCGATCAGGTCCAGCGCGCCATCGAAATCGAGGGTATAATACGGATCGGGCACGTGATCGGCACCGGAATGTGGCGCGAAATCGGTTAGCAGGCGGACAGGAGTATCGCTGCCATCAGGCCGCAGGTCTTCGATATTGGCGATATTATCCGCATCCATACCGATGATCAGATCGAAGCGGTGGAAATCTTCGGCCACGAACTGGCGGGCGCGCATGTCGCTGAGGTTAATATCGCGGGCGCGGGCGGCTTTTTGCATTGGGCCATAGGGCGGATCACCAATATGCCAACCCGCGGTTCCGGCGCTGTCGATTTGGTGATGGGGTGCCAGGGCGCGAAAAACGCCCTCGGCTGCCGGAGAGCGGCAGATATTGCCCAGGCAGACGAAAAGGATACGGTGTGTCATGGGAATTGGGTGTAGCGCGTGGGGCGGCCATGGAAAAGATCGTCATTCTGACTGGAGCCGGAATTTCCGCCGAAAGCGGGCTGGGCACGTTCCGCGACGAAGGCGGTCTGTGGGCGCAGCACCGGATCGAGGATGTCGCAACGCCCGAAGGCTTCGCCCGCAATCCGGCACTGGTGCATGGGTTTTACAATGCCCGCCGGGTGCAGGCCGCCAAGGCACAGCCCAATGCCGCACATCGTGCGCTTGCCCGGCTGCAGAAGCGATGGCCCGGCGAAGTGGTCATCGTCACGCAGAATGTCGACAGCCTGCATGAGGCAAGCGGGGCTGCAAGGGTACTCCATATGCATGGCACGCTGGCCGGTGCCCTATGTGGAGTTTGCGGGCACCGCTGGACCTCGCCACCCGAGATGGAAGTACACGAGCCTTGCCCAGCCTGCTTTCAACCGACGGCCCGACCCGATGTGGTGTGGTTTGGCGAGATGCCCTATTTCATGGATGAAATTTACAATCACCTGGCAGAAACCGCACTGTTCGCCTCAATCGGCACTTCGGGTCAGGTTTATCCAGCGGCGGGTTTTGCGCAAGAGGCACGGGCCGGAGGTGCGCGAACGATAGAATTGAACCTTGAACCTTCCGCTGGGGCGTCCGTCTTTGATGAGACACACCTCGGGCCCGCCACCGAGGTGATCCCGCGTTGGGTCAATAAAATGTTGGTACGGGGCCGCACGCGATAGGGGCAGACAGAGCAGCGCTTTCGCGTCTATGGTGCTGAAAACAATAAAGCTGAGTGAGTTCATGACAGATTTACCACCCAAAGATGGAGAAATCCTTGACGATAGCAGCATTAACGCGCGTGACACCCTAAGCGAGAATCTGGCTAACCTGTGGTGGACCTTCTTGCTGCGCGGAATTCTGGCCGGTCTGATCGGGATTGCGGCGCTGTTCTGGCCCACCAGCAGTATCTCAGTATTGCTGCGGCTGGTGGGGGCGCTGCTTATTTTGGATGGTGCGCTCACTTGGCTTGGGTTTGGGCGACGTGGGCTGGTTGGCGGCTTTGGCATCGGGGCTGCTCTGATCGGATTGATACTATTGATCTGGCCGCAGGGAGTGGCGTGGCTGGCATTTACGCTGATGGGGGCGATGGCGTTATTCGTGGCCATAGGCTCCTTCATGGCCCTGCCTCAGATGCACCCACAGGATCCCGAGCGTGCAACGGTGCGAAATTCAGGTATCTTTGCCCTCATCATCGGGCTGGTGCTTATCTTCTGGCCCGGCAGCGGAATGGTGGCTTTGGGTTGGGCAATTGCTTTCTTTGCATTGACCTCGGCCATCGTAATGTTCTTTCTAGCCGCACGGTTCAAAAATGCGGGTGATCGGTTGGGAATGAAAACTGTCAACCGCTAGCAATACAGGCCGGGCATTGTCCGGCCTGATGCCTTGATGATGGCTGATGAAACGGCGGATTAGTTCGAATGCGTGTGGTCGTGTGAACCGTGCCCGCCCTGATCCTTCCGCTCCAAATCTACGGGGACTTCTAAAACAACCTCTCCGGCCTTTTCAAAAATCAACGTCACCGGCACAGAAGATCCCTGTTGAAATGGCGCATTGAGTCCCATGAACATGACATGGTCACCGCCACGTTTCAACAGGTGGGCTTCACCCGCCGGTATGGCAAATCCTTCCTCGACATGGATCATCTGGGCAACGCCGTTTTCATCAACCTTGTGGGTGTGAAGCTCGACACGACCTGCCACATCCGATTTGACGCCGATCAAGCGGTCATCGGTATCGCTGTGGTTTTCGATTACCATGAAGGCGGCACCGGCCTTGGCCGATTTACCTGAGGACCGCGCGTAGGCATCGTCAACAACGATAGCATCGGCAGCCATGGCGCCTGAGGTGAACGAAAGCGCAGCCAAAGTTGCGAGCAAAGTGGATTTGAGGGCCATTGCGACTCTCCTTACGTAAATGTCTGATTTTGTTAGATGTCTAATTCAGACAGAGATCGGAGGAGCGCGGGCAGGATGCCGTGGCAAGGGGGCCGAAATCAAATCCGCCGAGCGTAGTGGTGGAGCGGGCAACGCCCTGGACGGAGCCAAAGGCAGGGCAGCGCGCGCGTCCAGCACAGCGCCCAGCAGGCTAAGCGCATAGTCCGGACAGTAGTGCGGCGCACGTACCGGTTGACCTTCGTCATCCATATACACAACCACAGGCCCGGTTCCGGTGCACAGAACCATCTGTCCTACCGCACGATCAATACCGCGCGATGCAGCAAGGCCCTGCCCCGTGACAAGTACGAGCAGGGACAGCGCATAAGGCAGCATCTGGCGGAAAATGTCTTTCATCCTAGCCCGAGATATACGCCTGAGTTTCTATCCGCTTCAAGCGAGAAGGCCAGGCTGAGACAGAATGGCCCGGTTCAGGATTTGGGTGGTTTTGCCGGGTCGGCGTTCATACTCGTATGTAGACGATTCACCCGGCGTTGCATCCGCGTGCATCGAACCACTGCCGCCGCAAGTGAAGCTTGCAAGAAAGACAATAAATTTGTTACTCGAAACAGCATGATGACCCCCAAAAATCAACAATATGCATATACATATATTGATCTCATCAAGACTTCTGTGAACAAAGTCACGGAAAGTCTCGCTTTGTTGGAATTTTGAAAACAAAGGACAGGTCCACTGTAATCATCACCGACAAAAAAGCCCCGCATCCAAGGATGCAGGGCTGAATACTTTTGCGTCGGTAAGACTTATGCCGAAGCTTGCGCTTTGGCGATTTCTTTCTTCACTTTCAAGGCGTTCGCCGACAGTTCGTCATCCTTGGCTTTCGCCAGAAATGCATCCAGACCACCGCGGTGGTCTACCGAGCGCAGGGCTGCCGCCGAGATGCGCAGCTTTACGCCGCGGCCCAGGGTTTCCGACTGCAGGGTAACGTCGTTCAAGTTGGGCAGAAAACGACGACGAGTTCTGTTTTTGGCGTGGCTGACATTGTTGCCAGTCATCGGGCCTTTTCCGGTCAGTTCGCAACGGCGCGACATGGTTTCTTCCTTTGTTTCTGGAGGCCGGGTACAAGACCCTCGGCCAAATCACAAGGGGCGCAACCCGAAGTCGCGCCCGAAAACTGGTTGGATGCGTGTAGTGGGAATCACGCGAAGGGTCAAGACGGGTGCGGCGAAATCTTTGCCCCCTTGTTGAATTCCTTGGAAGTTCAGATCGGAGGCAACCGCAACAACGGCTTGTTGTTCTTCAAATGCCGTGTGATCAACTGCGCCTGCATCCGCCCACGCGGGATCAGGCGGGCCGGATCAGCCCGGTAGTCAAGATCGACCAGCTCGGGAAAAATCTCGAATATCTCGCGGCGGGACGCAGCGCTGAGCGCCTTCAGCGCCTCGGGGCCAGTATAGAGGCTTTCGGTCGGCGCGCCCTCGGCAAAGATCACCTGATGGCGGTCAAACAGCAGGTGAAAATACTCAACGCTTTTTACGCTTTCATCAACGTAGATATCCGGCATCGCAGTGAGTTTGATGGCCGGAATCAGAACCTCGGTCGTGCCAAACATGCGTTGGGCGATCTTTGAGTGCGCCAGCATCCGGTGCTGGCGCGAGACCAGTAGATCACGATACGGCAACCCCTCGCCCAATGCGCCTGCAAGGATGCGCACGGGCCAGAGTCTGGGGTTGGTCTCAAGCTGGGGGCGGTCAAATTCGCGCCGTCCGATCCAGCGGATCGGGTGCAGGCCCTGCCCCAGCGTGGGGATCAGGTCACCGGTGCGCAGCGACTGGATCGGTGTTTGGCCGTGCTGCGTCGTGATCAATGTATCGCGCGTGAAACAGGGCATGCCTGACCCGTTCTCAAACGCCGAATAGGTGACAGTTATTCCGGATGGCAGAGTGAATGTGCCGCTTGAGATTGAATATCCAACCCCGTCTACGACCGTAATCACCCCGAATGTATCGTCCGTGATAACAGTGCCCTCAGGCAGGTTCAGCGTGTCGGTTCCGCTGCCGCCGCGAATGTCGCCTGTCACCGTGGTGCTGATGAAATTCAGCGTGTCATTGCCACCGCCAAGCCGGATATTGCCCACGGTTGACCCGCTGATATCAACCGTATCCGCATCGGACCCGCTGGCAATGCGCCCGCCAACCGTGCTGTTGGTGACAGTGATCGTGTCGATACCTGCATTGCCCAAGACATTGTTGGCAATGGTACTATCGGTGATGGTGATATCGTCATTGCCGCCACGGCCCCGGATATTATCAATCGGTGTCCCCTGCGGCGTGCCATTCAACGTACCGTTGTCATTTGTGACATCGATATCGTCGTCGCCGTTGGTGCCATTGATATTGGGCATTCTGACGTGTCCCGTTCCTCGGAGCATCCGGGCACGATCCGAGCTGACCAAGCCCTTTCTCAACCCGGTTCAAACGCAGTAACTCACACTCAAACACTGCAATATATGCAACGATAATACACTATTAGCGGTCAGCGCACCAGCCGCGCGCGCATCAATCCGCCAGAGTGTTACGTGTCGGACAGCCCGGCGAGGATTTGTTCGGCCGCTGCCGACGGGCTGAGACGGCCCGCACTGACCTGCGTGCCCAGATCGCTCATCCGGTCGCGCATCTGTGGCGTGTCGAGGCGCGCCAGCAAGGCGTGGCGCACCTCTTGTTTGAACCAGTATTGCGCCTGTGTAGCGCGGTTCGACGCCCAGTGCCCGGCGTCGCGCCGCCATGTGGTCAGCGCCTGCATCTCGTCCCAGGCCTGTTCCAACCCGTGCTCTTCAACCGCTGAAACTGTCATGGCCTTGGGGAACCCTTCGGGGTCTTGCGGGCGTTTGCGCAGCAGACGCAGCGCGCCCGCGTAATCGGCGCAGGTGCGGGTGGCTGTCGTTTTCAGGTCACCATCGGCCTTGTTGATCAGGATCATGTCAGCCATTTCCATGATGCCGCGTTTGACGCCCTGCAATTCATCCCCGCCCGCCGGGGCCAGAAGCAACAGGAACAGGTCAGACATCTCGGCCACCACGGTTTCCGATTGGCCCACACCCACAGTTTCAATCAACACGACGTCAAATCCCGCCGCCTCGCAGAGCGCAATCGCTTCACGCGTGCGGCGCGCCACGCCGCCAAGGTGGCTCTGGCTGGGGGACGGGCGGATAAAGGCGTTTTTCTCGCGGCTCAGCCGCTCCATGCGGGTCTTGTCGCCCAGAATCGAGCCGCCCGAACGGGCCGAACTGGGATCAACTGCCAGAACCGCAACACGTAACCCCTGCCCCGTCAGCATCATTCCGAAGCTTTCGATAAAGGTCGATTTGCCGACACCTGGCGTGCCGGACAGGCCAATTCGCAGCGCCTGCCGCCCGACACCAGCCAACCGATCGAGCAAGGCCGTAGCTTGCGCTCGGTGGTCATCACGCCCGCTTTCGACCAGCGTGATCGCTCTGGCCAGTGCCCTGCGCTCTCCGTTCAAGATCCTGTCGCCAAGCTCGGCAATGTTCATCGGTCAGTCCCCGGCTGGAATTTGCCATAGATGAGAGGGGATGACCCGGTTTGTCCAGCCCCAACTCGGGCCCGGATGGGCGATGCTGGACCTTGGCCGAGGCTTTGGCGATAAGGCGATATGACCCGGTTGCCCATTGATGACGCCATTCCCGACCTCTTGAACGCCTTGCGAACGCATGGGCGCGCAGTGCTGCAGGCGCCTCCGGGCGCGGGTAAGACGACGCGCGTGCCGCTTGAGATGCTGCATGCGGGCCTTGGTGATGGTCGAATCGTGATGCTTGAGCCACGTCGACTGGCCGCGCGGGCCGCTGCAGAGCGCATGGCTGAGACTCTGGGTGAACCTGTGGGTCAGACCGTCGGCTACCGCGTACGCGGTGATACGAAGGTTTCAAATTCCACACAGATCGAAGTGGTGACCGAGGGCATTTTGACCCGCATGCTGCAATCCGAACCGGATTTACCAGGCGTGGGGGCAGTAATTTTCGATGAATTCCACGAGCGTTCGCTGAACGCCGATCTGGGGCTGGCCTTATGCCTTGAGGTGGCAGGAGCGCTTCGGGACGATCTTATCCTGCTTGCAATGTCTGCGACACTGGATGCCGAACCGGTGGGGCGGCTGATGGTTGCGCCGCTCATCACTTCCGAGGGGCGCAGCTACCCGGTTGAAACCCGTTGGCTTGACCGACCTCTGGGTGCGCAGGCTCGACGCTTGGATGCGCTTGTTGATCTGGTTGTTCAGGCCGAGCGGGAAACTACAGGTGGAATGCTGGTTTTTCTGCCCGGCGAAGGGGAAATCAGGCGCGCCGAGGCTGCTTTGAGACGCCGCCTGCCCCACGACTGCACGGTACACCCTCTTTTTGGTGCCCTGCCATTTGCCGCCCAACGCGCAGCAATTGCGCCAGTGACGACAGGCCGCAAGGTCGTGCTGGCGACATCGATTGCTGAGACCTCGTTGACCATACCCGATATCCGCGTGGTGGTGGATATGGGCCAAGCGCGCCGCGCACGGTTCGATCCGGGTTCTGGCATGTCGCGGCTGGTGACCGAACGGGTAACGCGGGCCGAGGCCACTCAACGTGCGGGCCGTGCAGGCCGGGTAGCCGAAGGCGTGTGCTACCGGCTGTGGTCCAAGGGCGAAGAAGGCGCGATGCTCGCATACCCACCCGCTGAAATCGAAGCCGCCGACTTGACCGGAATGGCGCTGGAGCTCGCGCTCTGGGGCGCGGAGCCGGGTGATCTTGCGTTCCTGACTTCGCCACCTGAGGGCGCATTGACCGAGGCGCGATCCTTGCTAACCATGCTCGACGCCTTGGACAGCAAGGGCCGGATTACGGAACACGGGCGCGCGTTGGCTGCGTTGCCGCTGCATCCGCGTCTCGCGCATATGTTGGTGCGTGCGGGCCGCGAGGCCGCGCCCTTAGCGGCGCTGATGGCAGATCGAGATCCGCTGCGTGGCGCGCCCGTTGATCTATCGTTGCGGCTCGAGGCGTTGCGCGATATCCGCAAGTTTCGGCATAATCGCGTCTGGCAAGTCAACGAGGGCGCGCTGGACCGGATCAATACCGAGGGAAAACGATTGCGTGCGCAAGCGCAGGGCTCTGGCGATCTGAGACCTGCGGCGACGGCAGCCCTGGCCTATCCGGACCGCATCGCGCAGCGCCGCAAGGGTGATACCCCCCGCTATGTACTCTCGGGCGGTAAGGGCGTGGTGTTGGAGGCTGACGACACCTTGGCAACAGCTCCTTATCTGGTGGTCACCGACACAGACGGCAACCCGCGTGAGGCCCGCGTACGCATGGCCGCGCAGATTTCCGAGGGCGAAATCCGCGATTTATTCGGCGATCAGATTGAATGGGTGGATAATTGCGAATGGTCCAAGCGCGAACGCCGTGTCGTGGCCCGACGGCAGGAACGCTTCGGGACGATCACCCTGGATGACCGCATCTGGAAAGACGTACCCGAGGACGCTGTGGCCCAGGCAATGCTGGTCGGGGTGCGCGATCTGGGAATACGGCTTCAGGGGGCCTCGGCAAGGTTGGCAGCGCGGGTCGAGTTGGTTCGAGCTGAAGGTGTTGACCTACCCGATTGTTCGGAAGGGGGTCTTATGGACGCGCTGGAGGACTGGCTGCTGCCTACGCTCTCGGGCGTACGCAGCGCCGAAGACTGGAAGCGTTTTGACCTGTTACCAGCACTGCGCGCCCGGCTGGATTGGGCACAGACGCAAGAGCTGGACCGCCGCGCGCCAGGGTCGTTTGTAACTCCGCTGGGACGCAAGCTGCCAATCGACTATGGCGGTGCGGTGCCCGAGATTTCGGTGCGATTGCAAGAGGTGTTCGGTGTGACCCAACACCCGGTGATCGGTGGTGAACCCTTAAAGATCACACTACTGTCACCGGCGCAGAGACCGATCCAGATCACCCGCGATCTACCGGGGTTTTGGGCGGGCTCTTATGCCGATGTGCGCAAGGATATGCGGGCGCAATATCCCAAACATCCCTGGCCTGAAGATCCAACTCGGGCTGACCCAACTCTGCGTGCGAAACGCCGAAAGACCTGAGGTTGAAGTCGAAATTCATGTGAAATTTAAAAATCTATCCTGAATTCGCCCCATAAAACGGCAAAAAACACACATAATGAACTGCAATTCGGCCAAAACTGCTCAACAAGGTAGGAACGTATTGTTTAATCTGCGGTACATAATTATGTAATCTTTTCTGACAACATTGAGGGACGCCCATTTAAACGTCCAAGAAGGTCGAGCATGACGAAATGGATACGCAACATCTGGGAAGAGGTCGCGCGACCATTATTCCAGCGCCCGAACCGGGTGCAGGTTGCGGCGCTATGCACGCGGGGCACAGAGACCGGCGATGATGTATTACTGATCACCAGCCGCGGAACCGGACGTTGGATTATTCCCAAAGGCTGGCCCATTGATGGCCTTAACGGCCCCGAGACTGCGTTGCAGGAAGCATGGGAGGAAGCAGGCGTTCAAGCGACGGATGTTCCAAAGGAACCGATCGGCCAATACTCTTATGACAAGACATTGAACGACGGCACGGCGCAGCATGTGATCACCAGCGTATATCGTGTTCAGGTGACGAATCTGGCCGACGACTATCCTGAGGCCAATCAGCGCGAACGCTGCTGGGTTTCGCCCAAAGTGGCGGCTGGACGGGTGCAGGAGCCTGAATTGCGCGATCTGCTGCTGCAAATGTAACAATTACGTATATTTCTCATGACAAAGGTTGCTGCTTTCGACGGAACAGGGTAGCGGCGGGCGTCAAATCGAACGGCCTGTGAAAACCGATGTCTGATCTACCACCCAAAGCTCGCTGGCACGCGCTCGACAGCGACCTCCACCGCATTTCTCGTCTTGAGTATGCCAATGCACATGTGGCGCGCCCGCTGCTGGCGCCCGGTATCGCGCTCGTCTTTATCGCTCTGGCAGGTTTGGCCGCCGCAGTTATGTTTGGTCGCGCCGATGGCGGATTAATCGTTGTCGCCGCTGCAGCCTTCGGGGCCTATATGGCGATCAACATCGGGGCCAACGACGTCGCCAACAACATGGGACCGGCGGTTGGTGCAAATGCACTGACAATGGGGGGCGCGATTCTGATCGCCGCAATTGCCGAAAGTGCTGGCGCACTGCTCGCGGGTGGAGACGTGGTTTCGACGATCTCCAAAGGGATCATCGATCCAATGTCGGTGCAAAACAGTGATGTCTTCATTTGGGCGATGATGGCTGCACTGATATCTTCCGCGTTGTGGGTAAACCTAGCCACCTGGGTGGGCGCTCCTGTTTCAACCACGCATTCGGTCGTAGGGGGCGTTATGGGCGCCGGCATCGCTGCTGCCGGGCTTGGTGCCGTAAGCTGGGGCACGATGAGCGCAATTGCCGCGAGCTGGGTTATCTCACCCGTGTTGGGCGGCCTGATCGCCGCGGGATTTCTGGCGCTGATCAAACACAAGATTCAATACCAGGACGATAAAATCGCAGCCGCACGTCGCTGGGTTCCCATTCTGGTCGCCGTGATGGCCGGGGCTTTTGCCACCTACCTTTCGGTCAAGGGCCTGAAACGCATCGTCAAAATCGATATTGAGTTCGCCCTGCTGATCGGGCTGGCCTCGGGCGGATTGATCTGGGCCGCGACCGTGCCTTGGGTGCGACGGAAATCCGAAGGCCTTGAGAACAGAACCCGGTCGTTGAAAACGCTGTTTGGTTTGCCATTGGTGATCTCCGCAGGGTTTTTGAGCTTCGCCCATGGCGCAAACGATGTGGCCAATGCGGTGGGCCCGCTGGCCGCGATCGTGCATGCTGCCGAATTCGGAGATTTTGCATCGAAAGTGTCAATCCCGACATGGGTCATGGTAATCGGAGCCTTTGGCATATCTTTCGGTTTGTTCCTCTTTGGGCCCAAGCTGATCCGCATGGTGGGCAGCCAGATCACCAAACTGAACCCGATGCGCGCGTTCTGTGTTGCGCTTTCAGCAGCGATTACAGTTATCGTAGCCAGTTGGCTGGGCTTACCCGTCAGCTCAACCCATATCGCAGTTGGGGCCGTGTTTGGCGTGGGGTTCTATCGGGAATGGCATGCAGAACGGCGCTGGAAATATTCGAACCTGCAACGACCCGCTGAACTGCGTCTTGCACGGGAAGAACGTCGGCGGCGTAAGTTGGTACGGCGATCCCATTTTATGACGATCGTAGCTGCGTGGGTAATTACGGTTCCTGCAGCCGCAGCCCTGTCGGCAGTTATCTTCTGGCTACTGACCGCATTTGGTTGATCGGGGGTATTACCTGATCGACCGCAAGTGGCCCGCGCGGTGCTTGATGAATAAGGCCGCAGATGTGGCTGTTGATCGGGGTTGGAATCGCGTGAATTTGCCCGAGCTTGATGATTTCGCCTTGCAGACTGTCGATTTCGGTCGGGCGACCCTCCATCAGATCGTAGGCCATCGAGGTACGCGCGTTGGGGTCGATGGTAAGCATCTTTGCTGCAATCCGCGAAAAGATTGGTGTTGGCAACCGCAGTAGATGCGGGGTCGTCCATGCTGGCAGTGGCGTCGTTGAGGCGACTTCGTTTCCCGAAGCTTTCAAAACGCGCAAAGCCTCGGCCATTTGATCGGCCATCAAGCAACGCCAGCTTCGATCAAGCAGTTGGTTTTGCAGGGTCAGACCTGATAACGCGTTCAGTGCATTGTTGAGATTGATCACCAGTTTGCCCCATTGCACCGCCTCGATCCGGTCGCTTTCGGTGACGGGCAAATCCGGGGCGCTGAGATGTCGGGCGAGATCACCCGGACCTTGTTCGATGACGATATCGCCGGAAGTGGCGCGATGATAGGACGCGGTATTGGTTGGCACCACATTAAAGGGCACCATTCCGGCCCGCACGTCGCGGCCGTCAAGGACCGCACGTAGTCCGCGGGCGTTTTCCAGCCCGTTTTGCCAGGACAGAACCGGGGCATTCGCCGGCGCGTGCGCCGCAATCAACGCTGCCATCTCGGCTGTTGCGCCGGATTTAACCGTGACGATGACAAATTCAGCGCCCTCTAAGCAGGTGGGATCTTCGCTGAGCATCAATTTCGCGGTGGGCACATGGCAGTCCAGATCTGCGAAATCGGTGACGGTCAGTCCCTGATCGCGGATCGGTTGCAGCACGCGGGCGCGGCCCAGCAGCGTGACCGCGTGGCCCGCATCTGCCAACAATGCACCGCAATAACAGCCAATGCTGCCTGCGCCCGCGATGACGATTCTCATTGAACTCCTCCGCTGTGGCCCAATGATCACCGGGATGGTTCAGTGGCGCCAGAGTGACGTAAAGTCATACACGCGCCAACCGTGGCCGGGTACGTTCAAGCTCGTCTGGTATGGTAATAAATTCCTGATCGTCTCCGGGCGGAAGATGGAACGCACCGTTGGCCCAGTCGGCGGTGTTCCATTCACGCGTAGCGGTTTCGATCTTTTCCTTTGAGGACGAGACGAAATTCCACCAGATGTATCGATCCTCGCTCAGGGTTGCGCCGCCCAGCAGCATCAATCGCGCACCCAAAGGCCCCGCCCTGACCGAGAGCTTGTCACCGGGCCTAAACACCATCATACGCCCTTCGTCAAAGGTATCACCGGCTACCTCGACCGAGCCTTGCGTGACATAAACACCCCGATCCTCGTGATCGTCAGGCAATGGGAAAGATGCGCCGGGGTCCAGTCGCACGTCGACATAGAAGGTCTCGGACAACATGGTCACTGGGCTGGTTTCACCATAGGCGGCGCCAAGGATCAGGCGGGCGCTGACACCCTTGTCTTCGATATGGGGCAGCGCGCCCTGCTTGTGATGCTCGAAGTCAGGGGCCATGTCCTCATGGGCTTCTGGCAGCGCGAGCCAGGTCTGGATGCCGAACAGGTTGTGACATTTGCCGCGCGTTTCTGCGCTCGTACGTTCGGAATGAGTTACACCACGGCCCGCGACCATCCAGTTGACCTCACCGGGGTGAATCATCTGGTGGGTACCGAGGCTGTCACGATGTTCGAACTCTCCCTGATACAGATAGGTTACGGTGCCCAGCCCGATATGAGGATGCGGCCGCACATCAATGCCACCCTCGGTGATGAATTCGGCAGGACCCATCTGGTCAAAGAAGATGAATGGGCCAACGAGCTGACGCTTGACCGAGGGCAGCGCGCGGCGCACCTCGAACCCGCCGAGATCTCGGACACGTGGGATGATCAAGGTTTCGAGAGCATCTTTTTCGGAGGCGCATTCGGGGTTATGGGTGGGGTTCCAACTCATTCCTGATCTCCGTTTTTTCGGTCCCATAAGACGCGTTCATGTTTGCCAATGCTGAATGTATTGGAAAAATATCGCAAGAAAAGTGCATTTTCGCACAATGATCGTGAAGTCCTTGGAACGACTTGCGGTTACTCACCAAGGCGTGGAACGGAGCACCTGAAGCTCACCTTCGCCGACTCTCGGAATCATAAACAATCGTGCTATCCTTAGAAATCGGGTGTCGCCGGATCAGGGAAGCCGGTCAAAGATGAGGTTCAGCCGACAGGAGTGGATGCAATGACTCGACTCGAAATCAATCGCCGTAAGTTAATTGCTACAGGGGTTGGCACAATTGTAGCCGGTTTGACCGGCGTGATCACACCTGCGCACGCCTCTGGTCTTGCGCCGACACCGTCGATGCGGGGCGGGTCGAACAATTATCGACCCGGCGCGCCGATCGTGGAGCGAATCGGCGGTGGCGGGTTTTGGATGACCGGCACCGTGCGGCGTGCGGGTGAGGGAGCCCCCCTGCCCGGTCAACGCATCCAGATCTGGGCCCATACAACCGAAGGGCATGAACGCGATCAGCGCAGCCATGGGGCGACACTCACCGATGCGAACGGAGAGTTCCGGTTGGAAATGCCTCAGATTGTGCCCGCCTTTGGTCAACCACACGGGCATTTGGCCTATGACAGCTGTGAATTTGAGACGGTATTCCTGCGCCCAGTGATGTCGAGCGCGAAGGACAAGACCCTTGCCGCACATTTCGTGTTGCAGCCTGCCTGACGGGTGTCTAAGCGCATTGCGATCTGGGCGGCATTGGTTGCCACACTTCTTATACCGGTCATAGCAGCGGCTTTTAGCCCGTATCTGGCGTGGCGTGAGCCGATTTACATCCTCGCCGGTTTTGCGGGCATCATCGGGATGTGCCTTCTTCTGCTGCAACCCTTGTTGGCCGGGCGTTGGTTGCCCGGGCTTTCTCCGGTTAACAGTCGCCATTGGCACAGGCGGTGTGGCTTGGCCCTTGTCGTAAGCATTGTGATCCATGTGATCGGCTTGTGGATCACAAGCCCGCCTGACGTCGTGGACGCATTGTTTTTTGTGTCTGCAACACCTTTTTCGGCATGGGGAGTCATCGCCATGTGGGCGGGTTTTGCGGCCGCGGCAATGGGGATTTTTCGGCAACGCCTAAGCTTGCGGTTTCGGGTCTGGCGCCTGGGCCATGCAGGGTTGGCCATAGTGACCATTCTGGGTAGCGTCATTCACGCACTGCTGATTGAGGGCACGATGGAGATCATGACCAAGTTCGCATTGTGCGTTCTGGTGGTTCTGGCGAGCTTCGCAACGCTTTTCAGATTGCGGGTTTGGGATGTGAAACAGCGCGCCTAGACGCCGCATGCGCGTGCCGGGGCTGCATCAGACTGACAGGCGCTTGGCATATGTGGCGCGGTTTATTTCAACATCCTGCACGGTGATGCTGCCGACCGTGGGCGCAGCCTCGGCCAGAACATTCATGATGATGGCATTCAACTCGGCTCGCGTCGCCTCATCCCGGCCCTGCATCAGCAAAAGCATGGCATGAATGAAGGTCTGCGGTTCGGTCCCAATATGAGAAAACGGAACCGGGGTGGCGCGGATTTTGAGCGTCGACGGGTCAAACTCTTCATGCCCGGCGAGAACGGTGTAAAGCTGTTCGCAGATGGTTTGAAAATCATGAGACTGTTCAAGACCAGCAGAAAATTCGAGAGTGACGTGCGGCATGGGAAGCTCCGTGATTTGAGAGAGCCATGTGGCTCTCTCGGTACTTTCTGTGAATCTCAGACGCCCAGGCACCAGCGCATGACCGCCTTTTGCGCATGCAGACGGTTCTCGGCCTCATCGAAGATCACCGAGTTCGGGCCATCCATGACTTCTGAGGTGGCCTCCTCCTCGCGGTGGGCGGGCAGACAGTGCATAAACAGCGCGTCGGGTTTGGCATGCGCCATCAGCTCGGCGTTGACCTGATAGGGGCGTAGCATGTTGTGGCGGCGCTCCTTGGCGGACTGGCTGTCGTGCATCGACACCCAGGTATCGGCGACCACCAGATCGGCGCCCTGAACCGCTTTGTGCGGGTCCCGTTCGATCACGACCTTCGAGCCCTGCTGGCGGGCGAGCCCCATGAACTCTTCTTCCGGGTCTAGCTGGGCCGGGCCGGTGAAGGTGAAATCGAACCCGAATTGACCGGCAGCATGCAGGAAAGAGGCGCAGACATTGTTGCCATCACCAGTCCAGACGACCTTTTTGCCTTTGATCGGACCGCGATGTTCCTCGAACGTCAGTACGTCAGCCATGATCTGGCAGGGATGGGTGCGATCGGTCAGGCCGTTGATGACGGGCACGTCCGAATATTCCGCCATCTCGGTCAAGATGGTTTCATCGAAGGTCCGGATCATGATCATGTCAACATAGCGTGACAGTACGCGGGCGGTATCGGCAATGGTCTCCCCGTGGCCCAGTTGCATGTCCTTGCCCGACAGCACCATGGTCTGCCCGCCCATCTGGCGCACGCCCACATCAAAGGATACGCGGGTGCGGGTTGAGGGCTTTTCGAAGATCAGAGCCACCATGCGATCCTTCAGCGGCTGCTCATCATCCGGCGCGGCTTTGGGACGGCCAAGGCGGGCCTGTTTCATGGCACCAGCCTGATCGATCATGCCCCGCAAGGCGGTTGCGTCGGTTTTGTGGATATCAAGGAAGTGGTTCATTTTATTTCGCTTTTCAATCAGGCACATTCAGGCCGAAGCCATTGCGTTTTCAACTTGCGCCGCAGCCTTGTCGAGGCGGATCATGGCCTGGGCGATATCATCCTCAGTCAGGGTTAGCGGAGGCAGCAAGCGGATCACATTGTCGGCAGCAGGAACGGTGATGACTTCGTTGTCATAGCCTGCGTTGACAACATCGATATTGGTCGGCTTACATTTCAAACCGAGCATCAGACCGGAACCGCGCACCTCTTCGAACACCTCGGGGTGATCGGCGATCAGGCCTTCGAGTTTCTGGCGCAACAGGCCTGCCTTGCGGTTGACACCTTCGAGGAAAGCGGGTGTGGCGACCTGATCGATTACTGCGCAGCCGACGGCGCAACCGAGGGGATTGCCTCCATAGGTCGAGCCGTGGGTGCCTGCGGTCATGCCGCTGGCGGCCTCTTCAGTGGCCAGAACAGCACCCAGAGGAAAGCCGCCGCCGATACCCTTGGCGACCATCATGATATCCGGTGTGATACCGGCCCATTCATGGGCGAAAAGCTTGCCGGTGCGGCCCACGCCACACTGAACTTCGTCGAGGATTAGCAAGAGGTCGTTGTCATCGCAAATCTGGCGCAGAGCCTTAAGCTCGGCGTCGGGGACTGGGCGAATGCCGCCTTCGCCCTGAACCGGCTCGATCAGGATCGCGGCAGTATTTTCGTTGATCGCATTGGTGACGCCATCGAGATCTCCGAATGTCAGGTGCACGAAGCCGGGCAGCAGCGGGCCAAAGCCTTTGGTCATCTTCTCAGACCCTGCGGCGGCGATGCCTGCTGAGGAACGGCCGTGGAATGAGCCATCGAAGGTGATGATCTCAACCTTTTTGGCCTGACCTTTGTCATAGAAATACTTGCGGGCCATTTTCACAGCCAGTTCGCAGGATTCCGTACCCGAATTGGTGAAGAACACCGTGTCGGCAAAGGTATGTTCGACCAGCTTGTCCGCCAACGCCTGCTGCTGCGGGATGTTGTAAAGGTTCGAGACATGCCACAGCGCATGCGCCTGCTCGGTCAGCGCGGCCACCAGTGCCGGATGCGTATGGCCCAGCGCGTTCACCGCGATGCCCGCGCCAAGGTCCAGAAAACGTCGGCCATCCGCCTCGGTCAGCCAGGCGCCTTCGCCCTTCACAAATGTCAGGGGCGCACGATTATAAGTCGGCAGAACGGACGGGATCATCGGATCATCCTTTTCGAATAGCTTGAGCCCTGTGAGTGATACACTGGGGCCATGGTCGTCAACTGATTTGGTGGGGATTGCGCGGATTTAGACAGCGCAAATAGATCAAACGGGCCGGTTACGCGGTAAAGCGCCGGCGTCGGAGGCGCAGGATATGTGCGGCTTTGATCATGGCGGGTCGTATAGCGGTGTACGTTTAGTCTGAAAACCCCGTTTTTGCGAATAAGGCAAAAATCATTCTGAGACCGGGATTTGCTGCTTGCCATTTGTCCTGCGCTAACGCACGGGTGGGCCATGACTCCGATACGCCAGAACCCTGCCCTTGCGGCCCTGTTGATTCTTGTGGCCAGCGCCATTCTGGCAGGCACCACATTACTAGCCAAGGCGCTGGGCACAGATGTTCTTGGGCCTTCGCTGAATCCAATGCAGATCAGCCACGGGCGGTTTCTGTTTGCCTTTCTGGTAATCGTCACGACCGTGGGAATCCTGCGCCCGCGCCTCGGGCGTGTCCATTGGGGCCTGCATGTCGGGCGGACAAGTTTTGGCTGGCTTGGGATTACGTTGATGTTCGCCTCGGTTGCGTTCATCCCGATTGCGGATGCGACGGCAATATCCTTCCTGAACCCGGTCTTTGCAATGGTGCTGGCGATCCCGCTGCTGAAAGAAGGCGTCGGTCCGTGGCGCTGGATGGCAGCCATTGTAGCGCTGATCGGTGCACTGGTACTGTTGCGCCCAACACCCGCGAGTTTTCAACCCGCCGCCTTGCTAGCCCTAACCGCGGCCGCAGTGATTGGGATGGAGCTGATTTTCATCAAGAAACTTTCTGGCCGCGAAATTCCAATTCAGATCTTGCTGGTCAACAATGCGATGGGGCTGACCATTGCAACGGTCGCGGTCAGCTTTGTGTTCCAAATGCCGACCCCGCAGCAATGGGCGGCCTTGGCGGCGATCGGCGTGTTGATGGCCTGCGCTCAGGCCTGTTTCGTCAACGGAATGGCGCGGGCAGATGCGTCCTTTGTGGCGCCGATCAGCTATGCCACGCTGATATTCGCCGCGCTCTATGATTTCGCCGTGTTTCAGGTTGTCCCGGACAGCGTCAGCATGATCGGATCGGCCATCATCCTCACTGGTGGCCTAATCCTGGTCTGGCGTGAGGCGCGACAGCGTCAGGGCTTGAGCCGATAGCCGGTACGCAACATTTGCCAGGTCAGCGCGCCAACCAGCACGGTCGCGCTCGTGCAAATCGCCATCCCCAGCCAAGGTGAACTGTCAGAGACACCAATCATGCCATATCGCAGCCCGTCGATCAGGTAGAAGACCGGGTTCACATGGCTGAGCCGGTTCAGCACCGGCGGCAGGGCTTCGACCGAATAGAAAGTGCCCGACAGGAAGGCCAGTGGCGTGACGATAAAGTTAGTAATCGCAGCCATCTGATCGAACTTATTGGCAAATATACCGGCAAAAAGGCCCAGCGCGCCCATGAAAGCCCCGCCCAGAACCACGAAGATCAGCGCGATCAGCGGGTTTTTCGGCACGATACCCAAAACAAGCGCCAGCGCAGTCGCAACGACAAGGGCGATCAGGACACCGCGAACGATGCCGCCAGCCAGATAACCCAGCAGGATTTCCAGCGGCGACAGCGGTGGCATCAGCGTGTCCACGATATTGCCCTGCACCTTGGCGATCACCATCGAGGACGAAGTATTGGCAAAGGCGTTCTGGATCACCGTCATCATCATGATGCCGGGAGCCAGAAAGGTTAGGAACGGCACCCCCATCACGTCCGACCGGCTGGGGCCGATGGCAATGTTGAAGATCAGCAGGAATAAACCGGCTGTCACCAGCGGGGCTAGTAAGGTCTGCGTCCACACCGCCAAAAACCGCAGGGTTTCGCGCTGCGCCAGCGTATAGAGGCCCATCCAATTCACCGCGCCAAAGCGGCGCGCGTCCTGATCCATGAGATTCTGCATGTCTGCCCCATACCTGATTCGAAGACCGCTTGTAACTCGGGCCGCAGTGTTTAGAATAGGGGGCTGAGACGAATTCCCAAGGCGGCCCGAATCCGGGGCCGCTTTCCGCTTTTGAAAGGCAAATGATGTCCTGGACTGACGAGCGTGTAGAGCTGCTGAAAAAGATGTGGGGCGAGGGCCAGTCGGCCAGCCAGATCGCCAAGGAACTGGGCGGCGTGACCCGCAACGCGGTGATCGGTAAGGTTCACCGTCTGGGTCTGTCGAACCGTGCAACCGGCGCCAGCCCGGCAAAGACCGAGCCCAAGGAAAAACCGGCGCCCGCGCCCAAGGCCGAGGCCAAGCCAAAACCGGCACCCAAAACAGAACCGGCCCGCCCGGCGCCTGCTCCGGAAGCGAAACCCGCTATCCCTGCTCGCCGCCAAATCATTCCGGCCGGCCAGCCGTTGCCACCGCAGCCCTCAGCGAACGAGATCAGCCCCGAGGCGCTGGCGAAGGTCAACGAGGTTGAGAAGAAAGCCAAGAAGCTGACCTTGATGGAGCTGACCGAGAAAACCTGCAAATGGCCCGTCGGCGACCCCGCGACCGAAGATTTCTGGTTCTGCGGCCTTCCGGTTGAGGCGGGCAAGCCTTATTGCGAGGCGCATGTGGGCGTGGCGTTCCAGCCAATGAGCTCGCGTCGCGACCGTCGGCGATAATAGCGAACACAAGAACCTAAATCTTTACTATAGAACGTGAAAAGGGCGCAGGCGTTTCGCCACGCCTCTTACCGGAAGCGCTGCATAGTCGGGGACGACACAAGGCGTAACGAGCTCTTACAAAGAAAACACCCTCGCTGAAAACTGCGAGGGTGTTTTAGACTGGAGCGTCGGCTGTGCGGACAAAGCGGACAATGAAATTGCTCTGACTAACGGTCTCTCACCAGCGGACCGCCTGGTCCAAGATAGATAGCGGATTTCCACACCTCTTCCGTCACTTTGCAGTTGCCGGTTCCCTTTCCTTGGTCATCTGTGATGCTGAGTTCTTCTGAAGCGGTTCTCTTCGGAAAAATCAGCTTTTTAGTGTCGAAAAATAATTCCCAAACTGCGTTCATCTTCACTAACACCTCCAGAGGCTACGTGCCCATGAAGACTGCGCGACATTTTTCGTTGGGCGTGAGTGGTGGAACAGCTAAAAAAGGGGTAAATTCACCATTTTGGGAATTTTGCCGATGCCATTTTCGGTTCAGATCGTTGCCACCCCAGAAACCAGCGCCTCCAGCGTGTTTGGCCTGTATGACACTTTGGTGGCCGCAGGGCGGGACTGGGAACATCTGGTGAGCGGCGAGGAGCCAGTGCCGGTGTTTGACGTTAGCCTCGTTGGCCCAGACACCAAGGGATTTCGTTGCGGAAGTGGCGTGTGGATCGCTCCAGACCAGACATTTCACGACGCAGACGACGCTGATATTGTTGTCGTACCTGGACTGACACTTTCTCCGCACGACCGACTCGACCCCAAACAACATCCTTGTTTAGCGTGGCTTGCTAAGCGCAACTTGGCCAAGACGCGTATCGTGTCAGCCTGTACAGGGGCGGTCTATCTGGCGGAAATAGGTATTCTGGATGGGGTTGAAGCGACCACACATTGGGCTTGGGAAGGCCTTTTTCGGAGGTTTTATCCGAATGTGCGGCTTCGCATCGACCGTGGTCTTTGCTTTGCTGATGCGTCTCGCGGACCCGTAACGTCGGGTGGGACAACCGGGTGGCAGGAACTCGCTACGTTTCTGATCGCGCATTACGGCGGCACGCAAAGGGCGGTGCGGGCAGCAAAAGTCTGGCTTATGGCCAACCGCGGAGAACTTCAGTCACCATTCAGTTCAATGATCACTACGGCACCTCATGCTGACGCCATTATCTCACAGGCTCAGTTATGGATTTCCGACAATTACGCCATCGATAACCCAGTCGCTGAAATGGCTAAACGTTCCGGGTTGCCGCCGACTACGTTTGCACGACGCTTCCGCCAAGCCACGAGCAAGTCACCGCAAGATTACGTTTTGGCGCTGCGAATTGAAGAGGCCCGGCAGTTGCTTGAAACTACCGACTGCCCCGTCGCGGAGGTTGGAGAAGCAGTCGGCTATGCCGACACGCCTTCGTTTAGGAGGTTGTTCAAGCGAAAGACAGGACTGACCCCTGCCGAACATCGCAAAATGTTCGGCCTGTCTCGGTTCTCTAACTACTCCTGATTGATGGTGTTCAAGATTGGCAATCCTATTGACCGCTTTGGGCTCGAACTTGACATTGAAGTGTCGGCGATCTTGGAGCCGCTGGCACATGGTCAGCCTTTCACTGCGCCGGGTGTGACGGCAAATCCGGCATCGGCACCCATCGGGGCAGTTCATCGGGTGAGACCGAAACATGCAGCTTCTCTGACCGGTCACGTCCCACTCTGCGATGCTTACGCAGCAAGAAAATCTTGCCCCAGCCGCGCCACGTGCCGACCGAACGGGCGTGGGGGTCGGTGGGGAAACGGTCGCGCCACCCTTCGGGCAGGGACAGGCCGTGCAGCTCGGCCTTGTCCAGCATCCAAATCAGCGAGATGTTGCTGAGGGGGCGGGCCTCCTCAAAACCGTTCAACTGGCCGCCGACGTCGCCATGGGTGCCACGGAACCAGACCTGCTCGATATGGCCCTTAAAATCGGGGGTACATTTCCACAATACCGGCTCGAAAACCTCGCGGGTCTCGTCCAGTCCCATGGCATGATAACCGTGGCGGGTGGCGGGTCCTAGCTGGTGGTTGTGGAAGGCATGGCGTTCCTCGGCCCAGCGCCAGAGCAGCGGCAGGCGCAGGCCCAGCGCTTTGACCGTGTCCCAGACGCCAACCATCTCGATGGCAACATCCTCGTGACAGAATTCCCGACGAAAGACCGCTGCGGCTTCGCCATTGGCGTTGCATTCATAGTGGCGATAGGCCTGTTTGATGTTGCGGACGGTGGCGTGTTCGGCCTTGAGTAGCCCGATCGCGTCAATCACGCCCGCAAGGCTGCGCACCCCATAGGCGCCGCGCGAATAACCGATGAAAAAGATCTTGTCGCCCGGCTTGTAGCGCGAGGCCAGATAGCCATATGCGCGGCGGATCTGGCGATTGATGCCCCGCCCCATCATCACGTCCAGTGAAGATTTCCAGCTGTCCCACTGCACACCGGCTTCGTAAAAGACCGAGACCTTGCTGCCCATCTCGCAGCACAAACGAAGGGTCTGACCGGCATGGGTTTCCAGACCAGGCTCAAGTCTGGACATGGTGCCGTCGAGAATAATCACGTGGCTGATCGGTTCGCGGTGGCGCGACTCGGCCGAGTGCTCGGACCGTAAAGGCCGCCCGAGCCATCCCAGTACCTTTCTACTCAGCCGCGACAGAACCATGCGTCAACAATTCCCAAACTTTGTGAGGTGTGAAAGGCATATCCGCCTGCCGCACCCCGTGATCCCAGAGCGCATCCTGAACCGCGTTTGCCACTGCAGCCAGTGCGCCCACGGTGCCTGCCTCGCCGCAACCTTTCATCCCCATCGGGTTGGCGGTTGACGGAACCGGCGCCGAGGTAAATTCAATCATGGGTATCCCGGCGGCGCTGGGCAAGGCGTAATCCATGAACGATGCCGTGAGCAGTTGCCCCTCGGCATCATATACAACATGCTCGGTCAGCGCCTGACCGATGCCCTGCACCACCCCGCCATGCACCTGCCCCTCGGCCAGCATCGGATTGATAAGATTGCCGAAATCATCGACGACGGTGTAGCGATCCACCCATGTTTCACCGGTGTAAGGATCGATAACGACTTCGGCAACATGTGCGCCGTTGGGATAACTGCGCGCCTCTAGTTTGGCGCGGGCTTCGTGCTGCAACAGATCGGTGCGTCCGTCTGTGCGCGCCATCTGGGCCGCCTCGGTCAGCGTTGGCGTTAGGTTGGACCCCGGAGCGCGGAAGGTTTCATGGTCGAAGGTCACATCATTTTCCTCGACCCCCATCTTATCCGCAAGATAGGGCGTGAATGCGGCAATCATCGTATCAACCGTCACCAGTGTCGCGTTGCTTTGGGTCGTGACCGAGCGTGACCCGCCAGTCCCGCCACCCTGCGATAGCCTGTCCGTGTCGCCTTGCACCACATTGATGAGATGTGCGGGAATGCCCGCCTGGTCTGACAGGAATTGAGCATAGACCGTCTCATGCCCCTGCCCATTGGACTGCGTGCCTACATAGAGGTTCACCGTTCCATCCTCGCAAAACTCGACCTTCGCGCCTTCGGAAGGATCCCCCAGAATGCTTTCGATATAGTAACAAAGCCCCTGTCCCCGGATCAGGCCGTTTTCGGCATCTGCGGCTTTACGGGCCTCATAACCGCTGGTCTGTTCAGCGGCGCGGCTGAGGACCATGTCGAATTCACCCACGTCGTAGGTTTCACCGGTTGCGGTCTTGTAGGGGAAGGCCTCGGGCCGAATGAAGTTCTTGCGCCGCAGTTCCCACGGGTCGACGCCCAACTCACGCGCTGCACGGTCCATCGCGCGTTCGAGGACGTAGATCGCCTCGGGCCGACCGGCCCCGCGATATGCATCGACCTGCGTGGTGTTGGTGAAGAAGCCTTCGACCCGCAAGTAGGTGGTCTGAACATCGTAGACACCCATCAGCACCCGGCTGAACAGGTTGGTCTGGATCGCCTGCGCGAAATGGCTGTTATAGGCACCTAGGTTGATCTTGCTGTGCACCCGGTAGGCGGTGATCTTGTGATCGGCGTCAAAGGCGAGCTCCGCAAGCGAGGTCAGGTCACGGCCATGGTGATCCGATAGCATTGCCTCGGACCTATCCGACATCCAGTGCACGGGCTGGCCTAGTTTCATCGCGGCAACTGCGACTGTGAAATATTCGGGATAGGGCATCGCCTTCATACCAAACCCGCCGCCCACATCCGGCGTGGTAACGCGGATCGCCTCGGCGTCCAGTTTCAGTTTTTGCGCCAACTGCACCTTCATCCCCCAGACGCCCTGTCCACCATAAGAGAAATGCAAGCGGCCATCCGACCAATCGGCCTGACAGCCGCGCGGTTCGATCGAACTCACAATGACCCGATTGTCATGAACGCTCAGCGCGACGGTGTGCGCTGCTGCCTGAAAGGCTGCGTTAGTCACCTCTTCATCGCCCAACCCCCAGTCAAAGGCGCGGTTGTCGGGGGCCTGCGGATGCAAAGGTTCCCCACCCGCAGCGACATCCATCTTGACACTCAGGTCCTCGGTTTCCATCCAGATCAGCTCGGCTGCGTCGCGGGCTTGCAGAAGGGTGTCGGCGATGACAACCGCAACGGGCTCACCTACGAAACGCACGCGATCCTTGGCCAACATGTTCCGTTCGGACGCAGCGCCTTGAGTGCCGTCGCGATTGGCAACCGTGGTGGCATTCATCACTGTATCGATCCCGGCATCGGTCAGATCCTCGAGTGCCATGACCAGACGCACCCCCTCAGCCGCACGCGCTTCTTCAAGGTCCAGCGCAGTTATTGTGGCATGCGCCACAGAGCTTCGGAAGAAAGCAGCAAACAGAGCATTCTCGGGCACCGCATCATCCATGTACTGCCCCTGCCCGGTCAGAAACCGCTGATCCTCGGTTCGTTTGACGGGCTGGCTTTTGCCGAATTTTTCCATGGGATGATCCTTTGGTTGCCTGAATGCGCGACCCTAGCGTGGAGCAAGACCTTGTCCAGTGGCTGAGAAAATTAACTCTGTGCAGTCTGAAAGCGACATTCCTGTCTGGAAACAGCGTTGCGCGCCGTTCTGGGCCGCGCCTAGGCTGAACTCATATTCAGTCGTGTGGAGGTTTCAATGCCCGCAGAAATCAAGCTGACGAATGGCCGTTTGGACAGCCAAAGTACCGAAGCCTATTGGGATGATGGGTTTATCTTTCCGATCCCCGTGTTCTCTGCCGCAGAAGCCGCCGAGTACCGTGCCGAATTGGAGGAAGTCGAGACCAACTGGCGCGAGGCTGACCTGCCACTTCCCCTGAACATGTACAAACGCATCAACGCGCATGTGGTGATGCCATTTGCCACGCGCATTGCTCTGGACCCGCGCGTTCTGGACGTGGTCGAAGGTGTGCTGGGTCCCGATCTGCTGCTGTGGTCGGCCGAACTGTTCATCAAGGAACCGCGTACGAGGCAGGTGGTGGGCATGCATCAGGATCTAACCTATTGGGGCATGGGCGAAACCTCGGACCAGTTGACCGCATGGATTGCACTGTCTCCGGCAACGGTTGAAAGCGGCTGCATGGATTTCGTGAAAGCCAGCCACAAGAACCCGATCCTGCCGCATAATGATACGTTTTCCGAAAACAACCTGCTGTCACGGGGGCAAGAGGTTGCTGTGGATGTCGCGGATGAAGACAAGACTCATATCGAGCTAAAGCCCGGTCAGATGTCACTGCATCACGGGCTGACGATCCACGGATCAGGGCCGAACGTTTCGGATGATCGTCGAATTGGCCTGGCCATCCGCTATCTCAACCCCAACGCGCAGCAAAAGGTCGCCGACCGTGACTACGCCATTCTGGCGCGCGGCGAAGACCGGGTGGGGAATTTCATTCACATCCCGGCGCCGAAGGAATTGTTTGCACAAGACGCTCTGGACCTTCACGCGCGCATTCGCGCCGATCAGGCCAAAGCGATGGCCCAGGGGGCCAGCGAGAAACTGCAGCTTTACGATCAGGCCCCATCGAATCCCGGCTGAGACGGGCCCGACTGCCGCGCAGGGCCTTCCCCTTCCCGCGTCCATTCGCTATTGCAGGCGCTGACCCGATATTGTTGACGCAGGACGCATCCCATGGCGATGGAAAAGACATTCAACGCGGCCGAGGCCGAGGCCCGCATCTATCAGGCCTGGGAACAGGCCGGAGCCTTCAAGGCAGGCGCGAACAAATCGCGCGACGAGAGCTTTACCATTATGATCCCGCCGCCCAACGTGACGGGCGCCTTGCATGTGGGCCATGCGTTCAACAACACGCTGCAGGATATTCTGACCCGCTGGCACCGAATGCGTGGCTTTGACACTCTGTGGCAGCCCGGTCAGGACCACGCTGGTATCGCCACGCAGATGCAGGTTGAGAAGATGTTGGCCGCCACGCAGCAACCTGGTCGGCGCGAACTGGGACGTGAGGCATTTCTGGACAAGGTCTGGGAATGGAAAGGCGAATATGGTGGCACGATCATTGAGCAGTTGAAGCGACTAGGGTCGTCCTGTGATTGGTCGCGCAACGCTTTCACCATGGCAGGCGCGCCGCGCGACCCGCGCACCGGACACGAAAATTCTGCGAATTTTCACGACGCGGTCATCAAGGTCTTTGTCGACATGTACGAAAAGGGCCTGATCTATCGCGGTAAGCGGCTGGTCAACTGGGATCCGCATTTCGAGACCGCGATCTCGGACTTGGAAGTCGAGAATATCGAAGTCGCCGGCCACATGTGGCACTTCAAATACCCGTTGGCCGGGGGCGAGACCTACACTTACGTCGAGAAGGACGAGGACGGAAACATCGTGCTTGAGGAAGAGCGCGATTACATCTCGATCGCCACAACGCGCCCCGAAACCATGCTGGGTGATGGCGCGGTTGCGGTTCATCCCTCGGACGAACGGTACGCCCCCATCGTCGGCAAGCTTTGCGAAATCCCGGTTGGTCCGAAAGAACACCGCCGTCAGATTCCGATCATCACCGATGATTACCCCGACCCCGAATTTGGCTCGGGCGCGGTGAAGATCACTGGCGCGCATGATTTCAACGACTATCAGGTCGCCAAACGTGGTGGCATACCGCTGTATCGCCTGATGGATACAAGCGGGCACATGCGGGCCGATGGCGCACCTTACGCGAATGAGGCGTACAAAGCCGGTCAATACGCACGCGGTCAGTCCTTTACCGAAGGTGAGATCGACGCGATCAACCTTGTTCCCGACCACCTGCGCGGATTGGACCGGTTCGAGGCGCGCGCCAAAGTGATCGACGAGATCACCAGCGAAGGTCTGGCTGTCATGACCCGTGCTGATGACCCGCGTCTGGGATCGACCGCGCTGAAGCCGGACCACGAAGGCGCGGACAAAACCGTTCCGCTGGTCGAATCCAAACCAATCATGCAGCCATTCGGCGACCGCTCAAAAGTCGTGATCGAGCCGATGCTGACCGATCAGTGGTTCGTCGATGCTGAAAAGGTCGTTGGCCCTGCACTGGATGCGGTCAAGGACGGCACCGTCAAGATCATCCCCGAGTCCGGTGAAAAGACGTATTACCATTGGTTGGAAAACATCGAACCGTGGTGCATCTCTCGCCAGCTATGGTGGGGACATCAGATTCCGGTTTGGTATGGCCTTGATCTATCGGCTGAGAACTTCAAGGACGACGAAAACGACGGCGACCTTGATCTAGTCGAATTGGGACGTCTGCTAAACGAAGGCGGCATGCTCCACCGTGGCAACGTCATGGAATGTGCGCCCAACTTTGATGCTGTTGTCGATAAATTCCTGGACGACAATGCCAATATCCCCAGCCCGCTGAGCCATGCGACCGTTATTGAGGTCGCCGACAAGCATGCGGCCATCCATCAATTCGCTGAAAGCCTTGCTCAGTACGCAGTCGAACAGGACCCGACCAAGCTAGTGTATCCGGTCTGGCGCGATCCCGATGTCCTCGACACCTGGTTCTCCTCCGGCCTCTGGCCCATCGGCACGCTGGGCTGGCCCGAGACGACCGAAGAGCTGGAGCGTTACTTCCCTACGGACGTTCTGATCACCGGCTTCGACATCCTGTTCTTCTGGGTCGCCCGAATGATGATGATGCAACTGGCCGTGGTCGATCAAATCCCATTCCACACCGTTTACCTGCACCAACTCGTCCGCGACGAGAAGGGCAAGAAGATGTCCAAGACCACCGGCAACGTCATCGACCCGCTTGAGATCGTGGACGAATTCGGCGCCGACGCTCTGCGGTTCACCAATGCCTCGATGGCGGCGATTGGCGGCGTGCTGAAACTGTCCCGCGAACGGATAACCGGCTATCGCAACTTCGGTACCAAGCTGTGGAACGCCGTCCGCTTTGCCGAGATGAACGAGGTCTTCACCGACGCCGCGCCGCAACTGGACGTGGCCGACCTGAAACCCAAAGCCGCCGTAAACCGCTGGATCATTGGCGAAACCGCACGCGTACGGGAAGAGGTCGACGCGGCGCTGGAAAGCTATCGCTTCAACGACGCGGCGAACGGGCTTTATGCCTTTGTCTGGGGCAAGGTCTGCGACTGGTATGTGGAACTGTCGAAACCTCTGCTGCAAGGCGACGACGCCGAAGCACAGGCCGAGACCCGCGCCACCATGCGCTGGGTTCTGGATCAGTGCATGGTCCTGCTGCACCCGATCATGCCCTTCATCACCGAAGAGCTGTGGGGCCTGACAGGCAGCCGCGCCAAGATGGTCGTTCACGCCGACTGGCCGAGCTATTCCGCCGCTGACTTGGTGGATGCCGATGCGGATCGTGAGATGAACTGGGTGATCTCGGTGATCGAAAACACCCGCTCAGCCCGCGCGCAGATGCGTGTTCCTGCCGGCCTTTATGTCCCTATGCTGGTGACCGAGATCGACGCCCACGGGCAGGCTGCATGGGACCGCAATGAAGCGCTGATCAAGCGTCTTGCGCGGATCGACAGCCTGACCAAGGCCGATGAATTGCCCAAGGGGACCATCTCGATTGCCGCCCCAGGTGCGAGTTTTGGCCTGCCGCTGGCAGACATCATCGATATCGGCGCTGAAAAGGAACGGCTGGAGAAAGCCATGGGCAAGCTCGCAAAAGAGCTTGGTGGTCTGCGCGGGCGACTGAACAACCCCAAATTCGTGGCTTCGGCCCCGGAAGAGGTTGTTGCTGAAGCCAAAGCGAATCTTGCAGCTCGTGAGGAAGAAGAAGCCAAGCTGAACGAGGCGCTTGCACGTTTGGCCGAGATCGCCTGATCCTCTACTTTCATAAGCACTCAAAGTTCAAAAGCCCGCCGTTCTCCCGGCGGGTTTTTACTGTGCAATGACGTATTTCACCTTGTTCGCGGCAGCTTGAGATTGTTAGCAAGTGCGGGTGGTTATAGCCGAGGACAGGATGACACGCGCATTTCCCCCAATGCAGACCGTTTCGACCGGGCTGGTCGTGGCCATCGTCGGGTTCTTCAGCTCATTCCCAATTGTGTTGCAGGGGCTGAACGCGATGGGAGCCTCTTCGCACGAAGCCGCCTCGGGCCTGATGAGTGCAGCCATCGCTATGGGGCTGGCCGCCATTGTGTTGAGCCTGTTTCACAAGCTACCAATCAGCGTTGCCTGGTCCACGCCAGGTGTCGCGCTGCTGGCTGTGTCTGCTACACCGACCGAAGGGTTTTCAGGCGCAATCGGCGCATTCCTTTGCGCCGGAGCCCTGACCGTTCTGGCAGGGCTGTGGAAACCGCTTGGTCGGTTGGCTGCAGCAATCCCAATTACGCTGGCGCAAGCGATGCTGGCAGGCGTGCTCTTGCCGCTTTGCCTTGTACCATTCAAAGCGGCGGTCGAGATCCCATGGCAGGCGTTGCCGGTGATCCTAACATGGTTTATTGCGGGCCGTTTCAATCGGTTGATCGCGGTTCCGGCAGCTGTGGTCGCGGCGGCTATCATTGTGTCGCTGAACGCCGGAGATGCACAATTAATGCCGGACCGACTGATCGCTGCTCCGGTCTGGACCATGCCCACGTTCTCGGTCGCGTCTGCGATCGGAATCGGCGTACCGCTGTTTATCGTCACGATGGCGACACAGAACATTCCCGGCGTCGCTGTGATGCGCAGCTTTGGCTTCGATCCAGTTCCCGGCCGGTTGTTTTCATCCGTCGGTGGCGCAAGCATGCTCTCGGCCCCCTTTGGAGCGCCCGCAACCTGTCTGGCTGCGATAACCGCGGCGATGTGTTCCAATGAGGACAGCCATCCTGACCCGGCGCAGCGCTATTGGTCCGCCGTAATGGGGGGTGTGTTTTACTGCCTGTTCGGCGTCTTTGCGGTGGCAATCACAAGCTTTGCTGCCCATGCCAACCCATTGCTGATGGGTGCTCTGGCAGGGGTTGCTCTGATCGGGGTCATGGCCAACGCCATGCATGCAGCGTTGGATATCCCTGCCGAGCGCGAGGCGGCCATTCTGACCTTGGTCATCACCGCCTCTGGTATCACGGTCTTTGGATTGGGTGCGGCGGTCTGGGGGCTTTTGGCCGGCGGAATAGCGTATGTCGTGACAAACAGATTGCGGTAATCCCTTTCGCCAGACTGTCACAGGCAGTAGAATACAGACATGTTCGGATCGCTTGGAAAACTGGTGGAACGCCAGATTAAGAAGGCACAGGCCGAGGGCCAGTTGCAGGGGCTTGAAGGCGAAGGTGCGCCGCTGCCTGACCGTTCAAGTGAGGCGCAGGGTGATCCTGCCATTGCCGCTGGTCACCGCATCATGGCGCAGGCCGGGGTTCTGCCGGAAGAGTTCAACATCAAGAAAAAACTCGACGCGGCACGCAAGGATTATGCTGCTCTGACGGATCCCGAAGAGCGCAAGTCGGCGATGTCCCGCATCGCCGATCTGGAGATGCGATACAATATGGCCCGCGATGCGCGACGCAGTTTTATGCGGTGACTACTTGAACTCGGGCTTGCGGCCCTGCATCTGCGCCATGACAACCTCCATCTGATCTGGCTTTCCAATCAGGTCGACCTGCTCTGAGGATTCGGCCATCAACACATGTGCGCGGTCTCGGGTTTCGGCCACATCGATCAGACGCTTGGCGGCACGGATGGCCGAGGGGCTTTTGCCCGTGATATCCTCGGCCAGCGCAAGTGCCTCGGTCAGCGGGTCATCCGAGAGTTTCGTCACCAGCCCCCAATCTGCGGCCTGCGGCGCACCGATCGGACGGGCGATATAGGTCAGAAGGCGCAGAACGTCCGAACGAACAAGCTCAGGCAGCAACACCATCCCGCCCATGTCGGGAATGAGGCCCCATTTCATCTCCATCACCGACAGCTTGGCCTCGGGGTGCGCGATGCGGATATCCGCACCCAATGCGATCTGCAGGCCACCGCCATAGGCCACGCCCTGAATGGCGCAGATTACCGGGACCGGGACACGCCGCCAGATCAGGGCAATCTCCTGCAACTCATTGGCATCTTCGTGGCTGCGGGTCATCAGCCATTCGGTCGGGTCTGTTTGGGCCATGCTGGCAAAGCTAGCCATATCGAGCCCGGCGCAGAAGCTTTTGCCCTCTCCCGACAGCACCACCGCCCGGATATCGGCGGCGGCGACCTCTTGCCCCGCCGAGAGGATAGCCTTGATCATCGCATCGTCCAAAGCGTTCATCTTGTCGCCGCGAGTCAGCGTGACATGGGCGATGTGATCTTTGTATTCGACGGATACGCGGGACATGGGACCTCCGGTGCGTTCTTTGTTGCGTCAAGCATGCCAGTAAGAGGCAAGCAGCGCTACAACGACGTCAGGGCAAATCGGCGATCGGCATCCGACCAAACCAAGGAGAGTCCAGTGTCATTACATAGAACTGGTCGCCAGCCGCTTGGCCCGCAGTGGTGATGCCCAGCCGCCCTTGGGGGTCTTGCAGCGTACGCAGGCTGGTTCCGTCACCATCAAACTGTACCAGCATACCGCGGTGGATCGGCGCGGGGCGCACCTTGGGTCCCAACCGCCAGATCACCTTGCGTAGGAAGGGATAGGGCATCAGCTTTTCCGCGGGCACGCGCGGGCTGGCGAATGCCATCCAATAGGTGCCGTCACCTTGCGCTTTGATGTTGTCCGGATAGCCTGGCAGGTTATCCAAAAGAACCTCTTGTTTTCCGGCTTTCGGGCCAGTCAGCCACAGCTTGTGCACCCTTGCCCGACCCGTCTCGGCAATCAGCAGGAAATCTTCGTCCGGTGAAAGGGCAATGCCGTTGGTGTAGACGAACCCTTCGGCGATCTTTTCTTCAGTGCCGTCAGGCGAATAACGTGCCACATAGCCGGTTGGCGATTGCTCCCAGATCGTCATGACCGAGGTGGGTTTGGTGCCGCCCATGATTTCAGGATCGAACCGGTCTGAGGAGTTCGAGAAATAGACCGTGCCGTCCTGTGCCACGTCGAGGTTGTTGGCATAGATGATAGGCGCGCCATCGATCTCAGAGACGAGTGTTTCCAGCGTTCCGGGCCCGGCCCAGCGCATCAGCCCTCGAAAGCTGTCGGCGATATAAAGCGCGCCATCTGGTCCCGCCCGCAGACCCAGGGGGCGGCCGCCAAGTTGATCGACCTCGGCCGGCTGATCACCGTCGATGCGATAGAGGGTGCCGGATTGGCCGGTGGTATAAACCGCGCCGTCTGGCATCACTGCGATGTCTTCTGGGCCAATCTCCCCTGCCGGTAGCGAGATCAACTGCGCTGTGTCGAGATAGTTGTTTTCGGCAAAATCGCCCGTGAATCCGGGCGGTTCGGGTGGCTCGTAGGCCACTGGGTCAACCGGGACCGGCCAGAACACGAGATAGGCAAGACCGATAAGGACAAGTGCCAGTATATAACGCATAACGCCTCCGAACTGCGGTTGCGAGCACACTGACCGTGATTGCATCTGCGTGCAAGGCTTGCCCCGCTGCGGAGGTTGCGCTTATCTGCCGCCATGACCGGTCCTCGTTACACCCCGCTTGCCCAATCCCTGCCCGCAACCGTGCCATTTGTCGGCCCCGAAACGCAGGAGCGTCAGCGTGGCGCGCCCTTTATCGCCCGAATCGGTGCAAATGAGAGCGTATTTGGCCCCTCGCCGCGCGCCATAGAGGCGATGCAGCGGGCGGCGGGTGAGATATGGATGTATGGCGATCCTGAGAATTACAAATTGCGCCACGCGCTGGCCGCGTATCATTGCGTGGCACCCGAGAATATCGTGGTCGGCGAAGGCATTGATGGCTTGCTGGGCTATCTGGTTCGGCTGTTGGTCGGGCAAGGAGATGCGGTTGTGACGTCGGACGGGGCGTATCCCACTTTTAACTACCATGTGGCGGGGTTCAGAGGGGAGTTACACAAGATTCCCTATCGCGACGATCACGAGGACCCGGAGGCGTTGTTTGCCAAAGCGGCAGAAGTGAATGCAAAGCTGGTCTATCTGGCCAACCCTGACAACCCGATGGGCACTTGGCATTCCGGCGCGGATATCGTGGCCGCGATGGATGCTTTGCCAGAAGGCTGCGTGCTGGTTCTGGACGAGGCGTATGTGGAATGCGCCCCAGAGGGCACCGCCGCGCCTGTTACAGCTGATGATCCTCGGGTCATCCGAATGCGGACGTTTTCCAAAGTCTATGGGATGGCCGGGGCTCGGGTTGGTTATGCCATCGGTGCGCCCGGGTTGATTTCCGCCTTCAACAAAGTGCGCAACCATTTCGGTATGAACCGGGCTGCCCAAGCCGGGGCTTTGGCCGCGCTTGAGGACAGCGATTGGCTGGCGCAGGTTCAAGATCAAATTGCCGAGGCTCGAGACAGGATCGCGCAGATTGCACGGTCCAATGGGTTGGAACCTTTGCCCTCAGCCACAAATTTCGTGGCGATTGACTGCGGGCACGATGGCGTGTTTGCCAAAGCCGTTCTGGACTCGCTGGTCGAACAGGGGGTATTTGTGCGCATGCCATTCGCTGCGCCTCAGAACCGGTGTATTCGCGTGAGTTGTGGGGGAGAGGCAGAGATGGTTGCTTTCGAGGCTGCTTTGCCCAAGGCCTTGGCAAATACCCGAGCCGTTTAGGGGGGCTGTCTGCCCCCCATCGCGCTGAAGCGCGATCCCCCCAGGATATTTTTGGCCAGATGAAGACGCGGATCGTGTATTAGGTTGCCAATGCGGCAGCGGCGGCTTCAAGCGCGCCTTTGCCGCGGGGAATGTCGAGCGCGGCCATCGCCGTTTCGACGCCACCTAGCATGGCCATGACCATTTGGGCGTTTACGTGTCCCATGTGGCCAAGGCGGAAACAGCCGTCCCAGTCTTCCATTCCCAGACCGATGCCCAGCGTCAAACCCAGTTGGGTTTCGGTATAGCTGCGCAGCGGCGTGCCACGCCCTTTAGTCAGGCGGAGGGCAGTGACGGCGTGGCTTCGATGGGCCGGATCGGCGACATTGAATTGCAACGCGCCACCTTGCGCCCAGATTTCACAGGCGGCCCAGATGGCCTTTGCCAGGTGTTCGTGGCGGGCCCAGACCTGTTTGATCCCTTCGCTGTGGATCAGGTCGAGCGCGGCGCGCAGGCCGTAGAGGTGGTGTGTTGGCGCGGTGCCGTTGAAATACTGGTAGAACAGATCGGGATGCGCGCGCGGCTGCCAGTCCCAATATTGCGAGACGCGGGGCATTGAAGCGCGTTTGGCTTGCGCTTTGTCGTTGAAGAAGACGAAGCCGGTGCCTGCCGGGGTCATCAGCCCCTTTTGGCAGGCAGTCACCGTGACGTCGACACCCCAGGCATCCATCTCGAACCGGTCGCAGCCCATTGATGCGATGCAGTCGGCCATCAGCAAAGCGGGGTGGTCGAGGTCATCGAGCAAGGCGCGCAGCACCGGGATATCGTTGCGGATCGATGTGGAGGTATCGACGTGAACCGCAAGCACGGCCTTGATTTTGTGGCTGGAGTCGGCGCGCAATGCTTCGGCGATGCGCTCCAGATCCCAGGGAGAGGACATGCCGAAATCAATCAATTCGACCTTGGCGCCGATCCCCTCGGCCATCTCGGCCCAACCGTGGGTGAAGCGGCCCGAGGCCGGGGCCAGCACGGTTTCGCCGGGCGCGATCACGTTTGAGAGCGCGGCCTCCCACGTGCCATGGCCGTTGGCGATGTAGATGGCGACGTTGTGCTGGGTTCCGGCGACGCGTTTCAGGTCATGCGTCAGCGCGGGCATCATCTCAATCAATTCGCCGTCATAGATATTGGGCGACGGACGGTGCATCGCCTGTAGCACCGCGTCTGGCATGACCGATGGGCCAGGGATGGCCAGATACTCGCGCCCTTGCGCGAGGGAGATTTGGTTTGTCATGAGGGCAACCTGTTTGAATTGAGGCTTACCCTAGCGTTTCGCCCTGCGACGTCAATCCACCAGACTGGCGGCCTCGCGCGCAAGTGTTTCGATTCCAGCCCAGTCGCCAGTTTGTACCATTTGTTTGGGCGCGACCCAGCTGCCGCCTGCGCAGGCAACATTCGACAGAGACAGGTAATCGAGAGCGTTTGAGGGCGACACACCGCCCGTGGGGCAGAAGGTGATTTGTGGAAGTGGCGCTCCGATTGCTTTCAAAGCGGGCGCTCCGCCTGAGGCCTCAGCAGGAAAGAATTTCAGCATGTCATAGCCCTTTTCCAGCAGAGCCATGGCTTCACTTGCGGTAGCCGCGCCGGGGAGAAGGGGCAGGCCTTCGGCTTCGCAAGCGGCGATCAGGGCATCGGTTGCGCCAGGTGAGACACCGAATTGCGCCCCCGCATCTTTGGCGGCGCGGACGTCTTCGGGGGTGACGAGTGTACCCGCACCTACAACACCGCCGGGGACGTCTGCCATTGCGCGGATCGCATCCAGCGCAGCTGGAGTTCGCAGGGTGACTTCAAGCGCCGGGAGGCCACCAGCGACCAAAGCTTCTGCCAGAGGGCGCGCATGGGCCGCGTCGTCGACGACCAGGACTGGGACAATCGGGGCCAGCGCGCAGATCTCGCGGGTGCGTTGAGTTTTGGACATGGGGTTACACTCCGAAAATGCTGGCGCCGGTGTCGGCTGAGCCGACATTCTGACGGAAGGCGCCGAAGAGGTCACGGCCAACGCCGTGTTGGTTTGCAGTGAGGTCTGCAGTAGCAGGTGCACGGTCGAGAACGCCGGGGGTCAGGATTTCCAACTCGCCCTTTATCGCATCGACGCGCAAAATATCACCGTCCTGCAGATAGGCGATGGCTCCGCCGTCCAGCGCCTCGGGGCAAACATGGATCGCAGCGGGAACCTTGCCAGAGGCACCGGACATCCGGCCATCAGTGACCAGAGCCACTTTCTGCCCCCTGCCCTGCAGGATTGACAAGATAGGCGTCAGAGAGTGGAGCTCGGGCATGCCATTGGCCTTGGGGCCTTGGAAGCGGACGACGACGATAACGTCATCGGTGAATTCTCCGGCCTTGAACGCGGCTTTCACGGCGTTCTGGTCGTGGAACACACGCACGGGTGCTTCGACCACTTGGTGTTCGGGCGCAACGGCCGAGACCTTCATGACGCCCGTGCCCAGATTGCCGGTCAGGCGCGACAGACCACCGGTGGGCTGGAATGGATCGTTGGCGGGGCGAACGATTTTTTCGTTCAGGCTGTGGCCCGCGCCATCTTCCCAGATCAATTCGCCGTCTTTCAGTTTCGGTTCCTTAGTGTAATTGTGCAGGCCCTGACCGGCGACGGTGAGCGTGTCGGGGTGTAGAAGGCCGTCTTCCAACAGAGTGCCGATGGCAAAGCCCAACCCGCCAGCGGCGTGGAAATGGTTCACATCAGCCAAACCGTTGGGATAGACCCGCGCGACCAGAGGCACGACGGCGGAGATGTCAGAAAAATCCTCCCAGTCCAGCACGATACCACCGGCACGCGCCATGGCGATCAGGTGGATCAATAGGTTGGTGGAACCGCCGGTGGCCATCAGGCCAACGATGCCATTGACGAAAGCACGCTCATCAAGGATCTGGCAGACGGGCGTGTAGTGATTGCCCAACGCACTGAGGGAAAGGGCGCGGCGCGCACCTTCTTCGGTCAGCGCATCGCGCAGGGGCGTGTTGGGGTTGATAAAGCTGGAGCCCGGCAGGTGCAGGCCCATGAACTCCATCAGCATCTGGTTGGTGTTCGCGGTGCCGTAAAACGTACAGGTTCCAGGGCCATGATAGGCGGCCATTTCGGCCATCATAAGTTCCTCGCGGCCCACTTCTCCGGCGGCGAATTTCTGGCGAATCTTGGCCTTTTCGTCATTCGGCAGGCCGCTGGTCATGGGACCGGCGGGTAGGAAGACGGCTGGCAAATGGCCAAACGCCTGCGCGCCGATGATCAGGCCGGGTACGATCTTGTCGCAGACACCGAGAAAAACGGCGGCGTCATAAGTGTTGTGGCTCAGCGACACGCCCGTCGCCAGCGCAATCACATCGCGCGAGAAGAGGGACAGCTCCATCCCCGCCTCACCCTGAGTGACGCCGTCACACATGGCAGGCACCCCACCTGCAACCTGCGCAGTGCCACCCGCCGCGCGGATCGCGTCACGGATCAAGCCGGGGTAACGTTCGAATGGCTGATGCGCCGAGAGCATATCGTTGTAGGCGGTTACGATGCCCAGATTGCCCGCCGTGCCGGTGGCCATCGATTGCTGATCCTCACCCGCCCCCGCATAGGCGTGGGCCTGACCGCTACAGGACAGGTGCGCCCGCGCCGGGCCTTTTGACCGGGCCTGTTCCATCCTCTCAAGATGCGGGCCGCGCAGGTCAGCGCTGCGGTCGATGATGCGTTTGGTGACGTCGGATATAACTGTGTTGACCATGATTATCCTCCGATCTGACGCCAGCGACGCCCGTCACGATGCATCAGCATCAATGCTTCTTCAGGCCCCGAGCTGCCCTGATCGTATTTCGCGGGCTTGTCGCCACGCTCTTCCCAGCCGTGAATGATGGGATCAACCCAGGCCCAGGCGGCCTCGGCCTCGTCACCCCGCATGAATAGTGTCTGGTCACCTCGGATCACATCCATGATCAGGCGCTCATAGGCGTCAGGGGATTGGCCATCGTCGCCCAAAGCGTCGGCAAAGCTCATGTCCAGCGCCACATCGGACAGGCGGAACCCACCCTGCCCCGGTTCTTTGATCGTGGTGCGCAGAGTTATGCCCTCGTCCGGTTGCAGGCGGATTACCAGCACGTTGCCGTGCAAAGGGCCAACATTCGGGAAGATCGTGTGCGGTGGGTCGCGGAAGAACACCGCGATCTCGGATTCGCGCGCCCGCAGTCGTTTACCCGTGCGCAGATAGAATGGCACTCCGGCCCAACGCCAATTGCCAATATGGGCCTTGAGCGCAATAAAGCTTTCGGTACGGCTGGCAGGATTACCAACGTGATCAAGGTACCCATCGCCCCCTTTTTCGGTGCGGTATTGGCCACGAGCGATATCCTTGGGTTCCACCGGCTCCAGCGCTTCGATCACTTTGACCTTCTCATCGCGCACAGCGTTGGGTGAGAATTTCGAAGGCGGCTCCATCGCCGTCAGGCACAGCAATTGAACCAGATGGTTCTGGATCATGTCCCGCATTGCTCCGGACTGATCGTAATAAGCACCGCGCCCTTCGACGCCTACGGTTTCGGCCACGGTGATCTGGACGTGATCGACATGGGTGGCGTTCCAGAGCGGTTCGAATAGAGAGTTGGCAAAGCGCAGGGCCATCAGGTTCTGCACGGTTTCCTTACCCAGATAATGGTCGATACGGTAAATCTGATGCTCTTCGAAACAGGCGCGCAGGCCCTCATTCAATGCTTTGGCTGATGCAAGATCGTGACCAAAAGGTTTCTCGACTACGATACGACTGTCCAGCGTGGCCAGTCCCTTATCGTTCAGACGTTGTGCGATACCTGAGAAGAGACTTGGGCCGACGGACAAATAAAATGCGCGCACCACATCCGGACGCAGTGCCTCAGCCAAATCGGGCCAACCCGCATCACCCAGTGCATCAACCGGAACATAATCGACGCGAGAGAGAAAGCGATCAAGCGTGTCTTTTTTGAATCCTGGCGCAAACTCTTGCATCGAAGTACGCAGCTGTTCGCGGAACCCATCACTGTCCATGTCGGATCGGGCGGTTCCGATGATGCGCGCATCCTCCGGCATCTGGCCGACCTCGAACCGGTGATACAGGCCCGGCAGGATCTTGCGTTGCGCCAGATCGCCCGTCGCGCCAAACAAAACAAGGTCGAACGGATCAACCGGAATTACGCGTGAGACCATTGCAAGGCTCCTTTCGACTTCCCCGCCAGATTAGGCAAGGATTCAGTCCGGGACTTAACGCATGTGCGTCATAATTCATGTTATCGCTAACATTCATCGGCTGAATAAGAAACCCGAACGCAAAAATCAAGCTCGGATTTACAATCAACATCGCAGAAGGCCGGTCAGGATTGTGTCCGCAGCCAATCCATCACCGCAGTTCGCACGGATTGTTCGCCGCGATGGCGGGCATCGGCGATAATCTTGCGCACTTCCTGAAGGTTCGATCGCAGCATCAGGCTTTTGACCGGCCCGATTGAAGCGGGGCGCATCGACAGCGTCCGAATACCCATCGCAGCGAGGCACAGCGCCTCGACCGGGCGACCGGCATCTTCACCACAGAAGCTAAGCGGAGTTTCGGAAATCGCGCATCGTTCCACAATACGTTCGATAAAACTCAGAAAGCTGACGTTCAACGTATCATAACGACGACGCACCAGCTCATTCTCGCGGTCGGCGGCGAAGAAGAATTGTTTCAAGTCGTTGCCACCGATCGAGATAAAGCCCACCTCGTCAAAGAACTTCTGTGGCGCAAAGGCGAGCGAGGGCGTTTCCAGCATCGCCCCAACCTCGAGTGTTTCGGGCAAGACGTGACCCAGCCGACGTTCACGTTCGATGGTTTTCTTGACCTCCCAGCGCGCTTCCCTGAATTCATCTGCCTGCGCGACAAACGGGAACATGACCGTCAGGGGTCTTCCATCGGCGGCACGGATCAGCGCCTGTAGCTGCATCCGCATCACGCCGCGTTTGTCCAGTCCGACGCGAATCGCGCGCCAGCCCAGCGCCGGATTCGGTTCTTCCACGTGCTTCATGTAGGGCAGAACCTTGTCCGACCCGATATCCAGTGTTCGGAACACCACTCGCTTTTCGCCCGCCGCATCCAGGACCCGTTTGTATTGCGTTACAAGCTCGGATCGTTTCGGCATCTGATTGCGGATCAGGAATTGCAGCTCGGTGCGGAACAGACCCACGCCTTCGGCACCCGAGTTATTCAGTGATGGCAAATCAGCCATCAAACCCGCGTTCATCACCATGTTGATACGCGCACCATCCTGCGTCACTGTCGGCGTTTCGCGGATCGACGCGTAGCGTTCCTGCGCCTTAGCCTCCATAGCGATCTTGTCGCGGAAGGCACTGACCACGGTGTCTTCGGGTCGCAGATGCACAACGCCGCTATCCCCATCAACCAGAATGTGATCACCATTCAGTGCTTCGGTTGTGATACGGCCCACATGCACCACCAGCGGGATCGCCAGAGCGCGTGCCACGATGGTTGCATGGCTGCCAACCGAGCCTTCTTCCAACACGATGCCTTTGAGCGATCGGCCATATTCCAGCAAGTCTCCAGGGCCGATGTTGCGGGCGATCAGAATCGGATCGGGCGGTAGATCAGCCCCGTTGCCATTGCCCTGACCGGTCAGAATCCGCAGTAACCGGTTGCTGAGGTCATCCAGATCTGCCAGCCGTTCACGCAAATACGGATCGGTGACCTGCCCCATGCGGGCGCGGGCCTGGGATTGCTCTTTCTCAACCGCCGCCTCGGCGCTGAGGCCAAGGGCGATGTCTTCCTCCATCCGGCGCATCCAGCCCTTGGAGTTGGCAAACATCCGGTAAGCTTCCAAAACCTGCAACTGCTCCTTGTCGCCGCCCTGAGAAATCTCGAGCATCTTGTCTACGCCAACGCGTAGCTCTTCAACTGCCTCGGTCAGCCGCTCGCGCTCACGATGCGGATCCTCAGCGATTGGGTTGGTGACGACAACGCGTGGCTCGTGCAGCCAGACATGACCTTCTGCAGACCCTTCCTGCGCAGGTCCCCCGTTCAATTGCACCGACTGCTGATGAAGCGGTGACAAGGCTGCGCCTTCGCCCACGAACGCGCCCAGTTCGGCCATTTCAGCCAGAACCATCGCGACCACTTCCAGCGCATAGACCTCATCCGCTGAAAACTCACGCGCGTCCCGTGACTGCACAACCAGTACGCCAAGCTTCTGCCCCAGACGCTGCACCGGAACACCCAGGAACGACGAATACCGTTCCTCGCCGGTTTCCGGCATGTACCGAAACCCCTTGGCTGACGGCGCATCGGCGGTATTGACCACCTTGCCGTATTTGGCGACGCGTCCAACCAGCCCCTCACCCATGCGCATCCGGGTCTGGTGCACGGCTTCGGGTGATAAACCTTCTGTGGCGCAAAGCTCCAGCGTGTCTTCATCGCGGAACAGATAGATCGAGCACACTTCGCGTTCGGTACTGTCTGCGATCAGATGCGTGATCCGGTCAAGACGTTCCTGACCGGCGGCCTCGCTGGCCATTTCTTCGCGCAGCCGCCCCAGCAGCTTGCGAGATTCTGTTTCCGTGCCTTCCGCCATGGCCCACCCACGTTACGGTTTCAGACGGGACACGTGGCTGAAAACTCAGGCCGCCTTGTCCAGTTCAAAGGCATCATGCAGTGCCTGAACCGCAAGTTCCATGTATTTCCTGTCGATCAGGACGGAAATTTTTATCTCGGAGGTTGTAATGACCTTAATGTTGATCCCCTCATCCGAGAGAATCTTGAACATCTTGGCCGCAACGCCGGATTGCGAGCGCATGCCGATCCCCACAACCGACACCTTGCAGACATCTTCGTCAGCAACCAGTTCGGCATAGTTCAGCTCACCCTGTTCCTTGATCGCCAGCAGGGCCTTTTCGGCACGCGCAACCTGATTGGTTGGGCAGGAGAACGTCATGTCGGTACGCCCTTCGTCCGAGATGTTCTGGACGATCATGTCTACGTTGATGCCTTCATCGCTGAGTGCCGTGAAGATGATCGAGGCAATTCCGGGACGGTCGGCAACCGAGACAACGGTCATCTTTGCCTCATCCCGTGAATAGGCCACGCCCGAGACTACATTGGATTCCATGATTTCCTCCTCGTCGACGACCAGCGTACCAGCCTCGTCGGATTGTTCCTCAAAGCTTGAGAGAACGCGCAGTTTCACCTTGTAGCGCATCGCCAGCTCGACCGAGCGGGTCTGCAGCACCTTGGCCCCAAGAGAGGCCAGTTCGAGCATTTCCTCAAACGAGATCCGATCCAGCTTGCGCGCTTTCTCGCAGATGCGCGGGTCGGTGGTGTAGACGCCGTCCACATCTGTGTAGATATCACAGCGCTCGGCGTCGAACGCTGCAGCGAATGCCACGGCCGTGGTATCAGACCCACCGCGGCCCAATGTGGTGATCCGTCCTTCGGGGCTGATGCCCTGAAAGCCTGCCACCACCGCAACACGCATGCCTTCGTCAAACTTCTGAGTAATGTTCTCCGGCGGGATCTCCTCGATCCGGGCAGCCGAATGGGCGCCGTTCGTGATCAGAGGCACCTGCCAGCCCTGCCAACTGCGCGCCGGGATTTCCATTTCTTGCAGCGTCAACGCCATCAGGCCTGCGGTAACATTTTCACCCGAAGAGACAACGGCATCGTATTCTCGCGCATCATAGAGGGGCGAGATTTCATCGACCCAACCTACCAGCTCGTTGGTTTTACCCGACATGGCCGAAACGATGACGATCACGTCATAGCCCTTGGCGACCTCGACACCGACCCGTTTTGCAGCGCGGCGGATCCGGTCCAGATTGGCGACCGACGTGCCGCCGAATTTCATCACGAGTACGGGCATGAGGCCAAAGTCTCCGCGCCTTAAATTTCTGATCCCGTGCGTCTTATGCGAGGGGGGGCGTAAGGGCAAGTGGGCAAAGTCTGCGCAGCAGTGCTTTACTTTGATCGCACGTGATGTAAGCGTTCCATCAACATCTTATTCCAAGAGGATTTCCATGTTCCGCTTTGCCCTTGCCCTGACTCTGATCTCAACCGCTGCCAATGCCCAAGTGGCCACCCTGTCGGGAACGGACGGTGAGAATTCACTGGGCACGGTACCTTGCGCGGCTTTGGCGGGTGACACACTGGCCAGCTGTCCTGCCGAATTGCGCAAGCGTGAAGATGGAACCGCGACGCTGGCGGTACAGTTGAACACCGGCGAGGTGCGGCGGATCTATTTTACCAAGGGCGTGCCTGATTCCAGCAGTTCGACATCGAATCTGACATATGAAACACGCGGCGACATTATGGTAATTTTCATCGAGCCCGGAGAAGTCTATGAACTCCCCAAAGCGGCCTTGAACACTCAGTAAGGGTGTGCGCGACCGTCCCAGGTTTCAAAACAACCGGTGGTGTCGAGCGAAAGCGCCGCAAAGCGCTCGATCAGGCCATCCGCCGCTTGATCTACGCTGATCTCTGCGCTGGTTCCGCCCATATCGGTCTGCACCCAACCCGGATGATAGATTCCGACCGCGATTCCATCTGCCTGTAGATCCGACGCAAGGTTGCGACCCAGATTCAGAACCGCTGCTTTTGAAGCGCGATAGATATAGCTGCCACCGGGTGCGCGCGTATGTGATGCCATCTGAGAAGAGACAATCGCAATTCGTCCCCGCCCCGCACGCAGGTTCGGCAATAGTGATTGAATAGTCAGGAACACGCCGGTCACATTGGTGGCGAAGCTCTGCGCCCACATCTCGGCGGGATAACCGTTAAGGTCGTGTCCTTTGTCCAGATACACACCCGCATTGCAGATCAAAAGATCGATCGGGCGACCTTGTAATTGCTCGGCCATCGCCGCGTGATGGGCCGGATCTGTGACATCTAATACGATGTCGGCACTACCGTCTCGTGACGTCCCTATCACATCTTGGCCTGCGGCACGGTATTGATCCGCCAGGGTTTTTCCGATCCCCCGGTTCGTGCCAGTAATAACGATATGCATTTATCAGTTGGTCTTGCGGCTGGGGACAAACGGCAGTGGCGCGACGGGCACGCCATCTTCAATCAGTGACTGCGCCTCTTCGGGCTGTGCCTCACCATAGATGGCGCGCTCGGGCGCATCACCCAAATGTATTTTGCGCGCCTCGCTGGCGAAATCCTTGCCTACATAGTCAGAGTTTTCTTCGACCTTGCGACGCAGTTCGCTCAACACTTCTTGGATCTCGGGCGAAGGTTTTGCCATATTGATCTCATCTGTTGGCGCTGGCGTCGGCGCCGGAGTTGTATTGGCAACGGTATCTCGTGCAGGCCGAACCCGCGGTGTCATGATCGCCTTTTCCACCTGATCGCAACCACAAACGGCGCAGGTGACCAACCCGGTGTTTGCCAACTTGTCAAACGCAGCGGCTGATTGGAACCAGCTATCAAAGCTGTGGCCTTGGCTACATTTTAATGCGTATTGAATCATGGTGTTTCCAGTTTACGGTTGGCGAATAGATACCGACCAACATGGCAATATCAAGTCTTGATCTTGATCCACTAGTGCGAATGGCCGCCGAATCCGTCCAAAAGTGCAGCAAGCTCAGGGGATGACACCTTCACCGATGCTTTTTCAGGCGAATACCACTTCCTTCTGCGTTTACCGGCTTCGGGGAAACGAGTTTCCATTTGCTGTACATACAGCGGAAAAACATCGACCAGACACAACGCAGAGGCATTGTTAGATCGCTTCTTTACGTATGCAAATCTGCCCAGACTTTCAGTTCCACATTTTCCAAGCACGCCCGCCTCTTCCCAGGCCTCCCGCGCGGCAGTTTCTGGCGCAGATAGCCCGTTGATGAGCCACCCTTTTGGAATGATCCAGCGTTGCGCCCGACGGGTCGTGATCAACAAAATTTCAGGCGCACCACATTTGATGCGATAACAAAGTGCAGCAGATTGGGTAAACACAGGCAGCGCCCCGGACAGAGAAAGCCCCTCTGCCGAAAGCCTGCTAGCCACGCCACTGCGCCCGTCAAACACGGTTCATACCTACTGCTCGCTCCGCTTATGTTGCGGTTTATAAAGTGATATTTATCATATCTGGTGGAATCTGCCAAGCATTACGGGAAAGTTCCTTGCCTAAGGTCCATCCGTCCCGACAATCGGCGCACCAACTCGTCATGAGGGATGTCGGCGTCAATTGCCAATCGACGGAGCCCGAAATGCACCTGCGCGATCTGCTGATAGTAGCGGGTATAAATAAAGTTCGTGCCACCCCCGGCAAGCGCACCAAGCAGCGGTACGGACTGCGCCGCGAGCTTCTGGCCCAGCACGACCGACAATCGCGGAGCAACCAGCGCAATCAGGCGCTGCATGGTTGGCCCCGTCAGGGTCAAACGCATCGAGAAAAAGCCCAGATCAGCCCCATCATCCTCGGCCAGCGGTCCTGCGGCTGACAGCACCCGGATCGAGTCGAATTTCACGTTTTCAGCCTTCGGATCGAACCCTTCGCGTGCTGCCGCGCCTTGGATGGCACGTAGCATCATTGCTGTGGTCGCGGGCAGTTCAACCAAAGCTGTTGACACGCCGCCCAGGCCTCCGGCTGCGCCCATTGCGGTAGTCAGCGCCGTATTGACCCAAGGTTTCTGATCCGGCACCGCCCGGCGCGTGCCCTCGGCGGCATGCATGGCCAGCCAAAGCGCCTGTTCGGTGGTTTCCGTCAGGCCTTCCCGCACCGGTTTTGGCAGCTGATCCAGCAGGGATTCTGCAGACCCACCCAATTTGTTCAAAAGGTTTACCCCCGCACCACCTGCCGAGCCATAAAGTTGCGCCAGCCGGTCAAGTTCGGCCTCGGGATCGAGTTTTTCGACAAGAACAACGTCCTGCATCTGTGCCCTCCTGTTCTGAAAACATCGGCACTTTGCGGCGGGTTTTCAATGGGTCAGCGCGTCCAGCGGGTGACAACTCCTTGGATTCCAGACCAAACTCCGGGGATTAGCTCTAACCCAAGCACGCGATCCGGGTTGGTGGGTGGGGGCATCTCAACACCGGTGAGCCGATTGAAACCAAATCGCGCATAATAGGGCGCATCACCCACCAACATGACACGATCCCAGCCTTTGGCGCGCCCGGCTTCAACGCCCTGGTGGATCAGATAGCCGCCCAGCCCCTCTCCCTGATGGGTTGGATGCACGGCCACCGGACCTAGCAGCAATGCGTCGTGATCTTCTATGTGTACGGGCCAAAACCGGATCGCGCCCGCCAGAATACCCTGCCCATCGCGCGCAACCTGCGATAGCCCGGCAACCGGAGGCACGTCATCGCGCAGCCGATAGGACGACAGTGCCTCGCGCCCCGGTGCAAAGCACAGGTCATATAGTGCCTCGACCTCCCACCAGTCCTCTGGCTCTTCCGGCCTGATCCTGAATTGCTGCACGCGCGTCCTCTTTTCCTTGCTGGAATTCGCCCTAGCACTTCGATACGCCTTGGGCAAACGCTTGGAGATCTTATGTTCTATCGCCCCGAAGACGGCCACGGCCTGCCGCACAATCCCTTCAACGCCATCATCACGCCGCGCCCGATTGGCTGGATTTCAACGCGCGATGCGGTTGGAATTAACAATCTGGCCCCCTATTCCTTCTTTAACGGCGTCGCCTACACGCCGCCCCAGGTGATGTTTGCCACAACGGGCACAAAGCACGATCAGGACGGCGGCAAGGACAGCATCGCCAATATCGAGGCAACCGGCGTGTTCTGCGTGAACGTCGTAGCCCATGCGCATCGTGACGAGATGAATGCCAGCTCGGAAGGTCTGGCAAAGCACATTGACGAGTTCGCCCATGCCGGGCTGACCCCGATTGAATGCGAAACGATCGCCTGCTCGCGCGTCGAAGGCGCACCCGCAGCGCTGGAATGCAAACTGACGCGGATCGTGACCCTACCGGGTGAGGCAAATCGAGTGGTATTCGGAGAGGTCACCGGCATTCACCTGCAGGACGACCATATTCGCGATGGCAAGTTTGATGTGACCTCGTTCAATCCCCTCGCGCGGCTGGGATATCGGGACTATTCTGTAGTGACAGATTTGTTCAGCCTTTCACGACCGGATGACTGATGCCGCTGCCCGATCCTCTTCGCAGATATCCGATCTCTCTACCCGACGGCTCTAGCCTCAAAGGAACGGTATTCTTATCTCAGGCCGTCGATCATCCCCGGTTCGAGGCCGGAGCATACACGTATGCTTCAGATTTTGATGCGCCGCAGGACTGGGCGCAGCGGCTTGCACCGTATCTGTTTCCCTTTTCGGAAGAAAAACTGGTGCTCGGCAAGTTCTGCCAGATCGCTCATGGGGTAAGGTTTATCACCGCTTCAGCAAACCACGCGACCGATGGGTTGACCTGCTTTCCGTTTCCAATCTTCAATCCGGATCGCATGACAGGCTACCAACCTGACACACGTGACACGGTTATTGGGCACGATGTCTGGATCGGTTTCGGGGCGCTGATCCTGCCCGGCGCACGGATCGGAAATGGCGCAATCATCGGCGCAGGCTCGGTCGTGCGCGGTGAGGTTCCACCCTATGCGATTGTTACCGGTAATCCAGCGGAAGTTCGACGGTTCCGTTTTGATCGCCATGTTATCGAGCGGTTGCAAGCATTGCGCTGGTGGGATTGGCCCGCTGATACCATCGCACAGGCCGAAGAAGCGCTGCTCTCGGGTGATTCAACGCATTGGAGAAGATCGCTTTGCAGAAATAAGGCGGCCAATCAGGCCGCCTTTTCCGGTATTCAATGCCCACCTAGAATTCCGGTCCGAACCGAATAATCGACAGCCAGTTCGTAATCCGGGTCATCATCGCTATCGACCATCAGGTGGCCGGCCTTGTTCAGTAGCGTGTGACAGTCGCGGCTGAGGTGCCGCAGCATAACCCGCTTGCCCGCCGTCTCGTATTTGGAAGCAATGTTTTCGATGGCCTGCAGCGCGGATTGGTCCACCACACGGCTGGCGGCGAAATCGATAATGACGGTCTCGGGGTCGTTTTGTACCTCGAACAGTTCCACGAATCCTTCGGACGATCCAAAGAACAGCGGGCCCTGAATCTCATAGACCTTCGCGCCCTCTTCCGTTTCCGAGTCGCGCGTGACCGCATGGATGCGTTTCGCGTTGTTCCAAGCGTATGCCAATGCCGAGACGATCACCCCGACTACAACAGCCACCGCAAGGTCTTCCATCACAGTCACGACTGTCACCAGTACAATCACGAACGCGTCCATCAAAGGCACCTTGCGCATGATCTTCAGCGAGTTCCAGGCGAAGGTGCCGATCACCACCATGAACATCACGCCCACCAGTGCAGCCAGCGGTATTTGTTCGATCAGCGGAGAGCCGACGAGGATGAACAACAACAGGAACAACGCCGCAGCGATGCCAGCGATCCGGGTGCGTCCGCCGGATTTCACGTTAATCATCGACTGGCCGATCATGGCACAGCCACCCATACCGCCGAAGAAGCCGGTGACCACGTTCGCTGTGCCTTGCGCGATGCACTCCTGCGAGGCGCCGCCGCGTTTGCCGGTGATCTCACCCACAAGGTTCAGGGTCAGCAGGGATTCGATCAGGCCGATTGCCGCTAGGATCAGCGCATAGGGCAGGATGATTTCAAAGGTTTCCCAGTTCAGCGGAACCATCGGGATATGGAACTTGGGCAAGCCGCCTTCGATCGATGCCAGATCGCCGACGCGCGGGACGTCCAGCCCAATGCCAATGACCAGAGCGGCGACAACAAAAATCCCGGCCAGAGGCGCTGGAATGATGCGAGTGATGCGGGGCATGATCCAGATCACAGCCATCGTCAGGGCGACCAGACCCAGCATTGTGTACAACTGGACGCCTGAAAGCCACTCGCCACCGCCCATGCCGTGGCCGGTGTTTTCCATGGTTCCGGGCACTTTGAACTGGCCCAGCTGCGCCAGAAAGATCACAATCGCCAGACCGTTCACAAAGCCCAGCATCACCGGATGCGGCACAAGGCGGATGAACCGGCCCCAGTGCATTGCTCCTGCGATAATCTGCATGATCCCCATCAGCACCACCGTTGCGAACAGGTATTCGACCCCGTGCTGCGCGACCAGTGCGACCATGACAACCGCTAGCGCCCCGGTTGCGCCCGAGATCATGCCGGGGCGACCGCCGATCAAAGCAGTGATCAGACCGACCAGAAACGCCGCGTAAAGCCCGACCAGAGGGTGCACCCCGGCGACAAAGGCAAAGGCCACGGCTTCAGGGACCAGCGCCAAGGCGACGGTGAGACCGGACAGCAACTCGATCCGCAGGCGGGAAAAGGTCAATCCCTCATCCGGGACCCAGCGCAGATCGGGTTTGGCTATACGATTGGCAAAGCTTGCCAGCATGGCTCGGGGCATGGATCGGTCCTGTTGGTCGGTTTTGTTCGCGCGAAAGGGGCCTTCTAGCGGTCAAACCGGCCTCGAGATACCGCGCTAGGCGGGACCCTGATATGCACCCCACGCATAGCTTGACGCAGATGCACACAAACCGTTGAACCTACTTGTCAAAAGAGGCCGTGGCCCGCAGAACTCACCAAGAAGATATTTTCAATGGAGAGCAAACGTGACCCAAACAAAAATCGCCGTCATCGGAGGATCGGGTATCTATGACATCGATGGTCTGGAAAATGCCGAATGGGTCACTGTGGAGACACCATGGGGCGATCCCTCAGATCAGATTCTGACCGGGTCACTGGACGGTATTGAGATGGCCTTTCTACCGCGTCATGGGCGCGGTCATGTGCATTCACCGACCGAAGTGCCCTATCGCGCCAATATCGACGCGTTGAAGCGGCTGGGCGTAACGGATGTAATTTCGGTTTCGGCCTGCGGGTCATTCCGCGAACATATGGCGCCGGGTGATTTCGTGATCGTGGATCAGTTCATCGACCGGACATTTGCCCGCGAAAAGAGCTTTTTCGGAACCGGCTGCGTTGCTCATGTGAGCGTTGCCCATCCAACCTGCCCACGCCTATCGGACGCTTGCGAGACCGCCGGCAAGACGGCAGGCATCACGATCCACCGGGGCGGCACTTATCTGGCGATGGAAGGGCCGCAGTTTTCCTCGTTGGCGGAATCCAAGATGTACCGCGAGCACTGGGGCTGTGATGTGATCGGCATGACCAACATGCCGGAAGCGAAACTCGCCCGCGAGGCCGAGCTTTGTTATGCCTCGATCGCCATGGTCACCGATTATGACAGCTGGCACCCGGACCACGGCGAGGTCGACGTAACCGCAATCATCGCCACGCTGACCGGTAATGCGGAAAAAGGCCGAGCATTGGTCAAAGGTCTGCCCGCTGTGCTGGGGGCAGAGCGCGCACCCTGCCCTCATGGCTGCGACCGGGCGCTGGAATATGCCATCCTGACTGCGCCAGAAAAGCGTGACCCGGCCTTGTTGGCCAAGCTGGATGCGGTGGCTGAGCGGGTCCTATGATCTCAGTTCTGAGACAGGTTCTTTTGCACCTCGTCCCACAGGCCATATGACCACAGATTGTTGTGGGTTCCGTCCGGGATCACGTAAAGCTGCGCGCTATCAGACATCTCGGCCAGAGCCTGTCCGTGGTGCAGCGGGATGGTTTCATCCTCGGTGCCGTGAAAGATCAACGTCGGCACCGTGATCTGTTCGATCAGGTCGCGGGTGGCAAACTGATCCTTCATCAGGACTGAGACAGGAAGAAACGGATAGCGTTCCGCAGCGACATCGACGGTTGCAGTGAATGGGGCTTCGAGCACGAGCAATTCCGCCTCGGGGCGCTCAGCAGCAACGGCGGCCGCGATGCCGGTGCCGAGGCTTTGTCCTTGCAAAACAACGGCTTCACCCTTTCCGGTCAGCCGGTCAAAAAGTTGCAGGCCATCAGAGATCAGCGCCGGTTCCGAAGGCTCACCCTCGCTGCCCGGAAAGCCACGATAGCTGGGGGCCAGCAAGCCATAGCCTGAGTTGAGAATTTCGCGCAAACGATCAGCGCGATCACCCAGATTGCCGCTTTGGCCGTGGAAAAACAGGACTGTCGGTGCATCGGGAACCGCAGCCGGCGCGGCCCAGACTGTCAGCACTGTGCCATCGGTCATCGGGACCGATTGCATCTCAACATCTGCCAATCCAACGCTGGACGGGTCGGGCAATTCACCATCGGGTTTGTAAAGCAGAGATTGCTGGTTAAGAAACATGTAACCGACGATGCCTGTATAGATGATCGCACCGGTCAGCAGCAGCCCAACCAGAATGTTTTTTACGCGCTCAACGCCAAAGTGTCTGGAACCTGCCTTAGTATCTGCATGTTGTGTTTGAACCATTGCCCCCTCCTTTGGTCGCACTGCGAGTGTGGGAAGTCTTATGCGCGTTTCAAGATGCGTGAGCCAAGCTTTATCCAATCTTAAATCTGTTGCCGCAATGCAAGAACCCCTGGCGTTTGAGATAGCAGCAGTTGAAATGCCCTGATGCAACGCCATGTTGAAGCCAATTATCGACGAAAAGGCATACACTTAGCCAACCCAGCCCGAGTATAGAGAGGAGTTATGAAGCGATTGGACGCGCTGGATGCTGCCCGCTATTTAGCCTTTTGCGGTATGGTGTTGGTTAACTTCCGTATCGCAGCCGAAGCCGCTCCGGGCACTGATTGGGCCTCTGTTTTGATTGATGCGCTGGAAGGGCGCGCAGCTGCTTTATTCGTAGTTCTCGCCGGGATTGGTATCGGATTGTCATGTATCTCAGCAGGATTATTGCTACGCAGAGCAGCATTTCTGTTTGTGATCGGACTCATAAATATGACCATATTCGACGCCGATATCCTGCATTTTTATGCGCTTTACTTTGTAGTCGGTGCCGCGTTTCTGAGGGCTTCGAAACGCGGGCTGTGGCTTGGAGCGTTGGGTATCGGGATCCTCGCAGTAGTCGCCAACCTGATCTTCAACTATGATCAGGGCTGGGATTGGGAAACGCTGGTGTATACCGATCTCTGGAGCTTGTCCGGATTTATTCGCAACGCACTGTTCAACGGCTGGCATCCGGTCTTGCCATGGGCAGCATTCCTATTGATCGGAATGGCGATCGGGCGGTCTGACATTCATACCCTTTGCATTCAGCATCGGTTGATCATGTGGGGCTTTGGTGCCGCGGTGCTGGCTCTGTTTCCGCAGATGTTAACATCGGACCCGGAATTGGTGGCCTATCTGGGGACGGAGTCGATCCCGCCCGGGCCATTCTACATAATGGCGGGGACTGGGACCGCCTGTATGGTGATCGGGTTGTTATTGAAGCTCTGGCCAATGATCGAGCGGAGTGAGATCGCGACGTTTCTGACCGCGCCGGGACGACAAAGCCTGACGCTTTATATGGCCCATATCCTGATTGGAATGGGGCTGCTGGAAGAACTCGGACTGCTAAACGGATCGCTGAGCGCGCCGCAAATCGCGATGTACGCCCTGTTCTTCTGTCTCTTGTCGTCACTATTTGCCCTGCTTTGGTTCAGTAAATTCAAGCACGGACCATTAGAGACGGTGATGCGCCGCCTAACAGAACACGCAAAGGCTTGACCTCGCCGTTGCGGCGAGGCTTGGTGTGGGCGACGCATCGATAGGATTTCCAATGTCACTTGAACTCTGGCTCGCCTTTGTGGCCGCATCGACCGCTCTGCTGCTGATCCCCGGGCCGACGGTTCTGCTGGTTCTCAGCTATGCGCTGTCGAAAGGGCGCAGCGTTGCGGTTGCCTCGGCAACTGGTGTGGCTTTGGGTGATCTGGTGGCGATGACTGCATCGCTGTTGGGGCTGGGCGCGCTGGTATTGGCCTCGGCTACCCTGTTCACTGTGCTGAAATGGGTGGGTGCTGTTTATCTGATTTGGCTGGGCATCAAACTTCTTCGCAGCGCGCCTTCTGGTGGTTTACAGGCTATTGAGCCTGAACGAAATGTCACCGCCCGCAGTGTCTTTGGCCATGCCGCCGCCGTCACCGCGTTGAACCCGAAATCAATCGCTTTCTTCATTGCGTTTGTACCGCAGTTCCTGCGCCCTACTGATCCGCTGGGGCCGCAATTTGCAATACTGATCGCCACCTTCGTCGGTCTCGCCGGGCTAAACGCACTCGCCTATGCGCTGCTGGCGGATCGGCTGCGCCGCATGATCGGACGTACAAACGTCATCACTGCCATGACCCGGTTCGGAGGGCTGACTCTGATCGGGATGGGCGTCGCTACAGCTGTATTGCGCCGCCCTGCCTAAGGTCAGTCTTTGGCATTTTCCTTCATGAACGCCCGGATGAACCGGCGGTTTGCGCGCGTGGCTGACGTAAACCGCGCAACTCGTGGCTCTCGAATGCTCAGTTTCGTTACCATGGCCTGCCAAACGCCATCGGCCGCCGCCGCAAGTAGCCGCAGGCGCCAAAGTTTTCTTGCATGACCGACTTTGATGGGTCAAACACCCCTGCGTGTTTGATGCCAAAGGGGTGGCCCATGTCCAAAAACAAAACGGTCAAGGATTACATTCGGACCATTGTCGATTTCCCGCATGAGGGGATCATGTTCCGGGATGTCACCACCCTATTTGCTGATCCACGCGGGTTTCGTATGGCAATCGACCAGATGCTGCACCCCTATGCGGGCGAGCGGATCGATAAAGTCGTGGGTCTTGAGGCACGCGGCTTCATTCTGGGCGGTGCCATAGCACATCAGTTGAGCGTTGGATTTGTGCCAATTCGCAAGAAAGGCAAGCTGCCCGGCACTACGATCAGCCAAGACTATAAGCTGGAATATGGCGAAGCCATCGTTGAGATTCATGATGATGCCATCCAGCCGGGTGAAAAAATTCTGGTCGTTGACGACCTGCTCGCTACAGGCGGCACCGCTGCCGCTGGCATCAAGTTGATCGAACGACTGGGGGGCGAGATTATCTCTTGCGCATTCATCATCGACTTGCCCGAACTAGGTGGTCGCAAAGCGCTGGAAGATCTGGGTATGGATGTGCACGTTCTGTGCGAGTTCGAAGGGCTCTGACCATCACACAATTCACGGACTCGTGACTGGAATTCGTGCAACCCGCAAGCTTAGCCCGGGTAAGGCGGATTTCAAGAAACTGCGACGCTTAATATCTCTGATCTGTTTGTGAACATACTGCGTACCCCGATTGATGCCACCTGAGGCATTCTCATCAAGGGAAATCATGTCATGTTTCGCAAATTCGCTGTTGCTGGAGTTGCAAGTCTTCTGTTGACCACTTCTGCCCTGGCAGACGGGCACTCTAAAGATATCGTCGATACTGCAGTGGGTGCGGGCAGCTTCGCAACGCTCGTCGCTGCGGTACAGGCCGCCGAGCTGGTTGAAACGTTAAAGGGTGACGGGCCGTTCACTGTGTTCGCGCCCACGGATGAGGCGTTTGCAGCGCTGCCCGAAGGGACGGTAGAAAATCTGCTAAAGCCGGAAAACAAAGACCAACTTGTCGCGATCCTTACCTATCATGTTGTGCCTGGCAAAGTGATGTCGGGTGATTTGTCCGATGACATGACCGCCGCAACCGTACAAGGCGGGGATATTACTATCGATCTGGACAATGGCGTCATGGTGAATGATGCCAACGTGGTGCAAGCCGATATTGAGGCCGAGAACGGCGTGATCCATGTGATCGACAAAGTTATTCTGCCTGCGTCATGAACTTGTGGCGCGGCCCGGTAGTCGACCGGGTCGCGCTTAGTTTTTAAGAACCGCACCGGGGTTCATGATCCCCTTTGGATCAAGCGCCATCTTGATGGCACGCATGGCCTGCAATCTTACCGGATCGCCATAGTCTTCAAGATCGTCAGTCTTGAGCCTACCAACACCATGTTCCGCACTTACCGATCCTTCAAATTCATGTACCAGATCATGCACGGCACGTTTAACGGCACTGCGTTGTGCATCAAACTCGGCCTTGTCGTGACCGGCAGGTGGAAACACGTTGTAGTGCAGGTTCCCATCACCCAAATGGCCAAAGCAATTCACCCGGAACGGCCCCCGTTTGGCAACCACACGCGCGCCGCGCTGAATAAACTCGGGGATTCGGGAGATCGGAACCGAGATATCATGACTTGAGACAGACCCGATCAAGCGGTTGGCCTCGGGAATCTGCTCGCGCACTGCCCACAACTCGGCTCTTTGAGCCTCGCTCTGAGCAATGACGGCATCCCCCACCAGACCGCGTTCTTCGGCAGCCACATAGATTGCCTCGAGCATGTCCGAAGGATCTTGCCCAGCGGACAGGCCCAACTCGATCAGGACGCTCCATTCCGGTGGCTTCGCAAAGGGTTGCCGAATATCTGGCAGAACCTCGGTCAGAAACTGCAGCCCTTGCCTGTGGATTAGCTCAAACGTGCTGATCGCCTCGCCCACCTGATCCCGCGCCAATGGTAACAGATCAATTGCGGCCTCCGGCGAGGCAACCTGAAACATCGCCGTTCCGACCCCTTTGGGTTGCGGGAACAGCTTCAGTGCCGCCGCCGTGATGATCCCCAGCGTCCCTTCGGACCCGGTCATCAGGTTGCGTAGGTCATAACCAGTGTTGTCTTTGCGCAAACGACTAAGCCCATGCCAGATATCACCGCTTGGCAATACCACCTCAAGCCCCAAACATAGATCGCGTGCATTACCATACCGCAGCACATTCACGCCGCCGGCATTGGTGGCCAGATTGCCCCCGATCCGACAAGACCCCTGTGCCGCCAGCGACAGAGGAAACAACCGTTCGGCATCCTCGGCTGCCGCCTGTACATCCGCCAGAATGGCACCCGCTTCAGCAACGAGAATGTTTTCAGTCGGGTAGATCGCACGGATTGCTGACATCCGCTCTAGCGAGATGATCAACGGCGTAGGGCCATCCGGCGCAACCTGCCCTCCCACCAGACCGGTGCCGCCGCCATATGGAACAACGGGCACGCACGCGTCAGCAGCCAACCGGACCAGAGCCGACACCTCTTCTACGGTCTTAGGCAAGGCCAGCAACCCGCCCTGCCCTACAAACCGCTGACGTGGCTCTTCGAGATAGCGTTCGGAAACGGGCCGCAGTACATCATCGCCCAGCTGGGCGCGTACGGCTTCGGCAAAGCGGTCATCGGCGGGGTACAGAGTCATACCCACTCCCTGCCAAAGGCCAGCGGCAGCGGCAAGCCCTATTCCTGCTCAATCAGATACTGGGGTTCCAACACGACGACCGTCGGTCGGTCTGGCAAAGTCCGCAATGAGACGATGAGTTCCGAAACTCCATCTCGTTCAACCGGAAAATCCTCGCGTATATCCACAAGAAATCGCTCAAGTGAGAAGTCCGAGAACCAGTGCATTGGAATAATGATCGAGCTTTTCAGCCGCTTCAGAACTTGGATCATTTCGGGCAGAGGCATGGTCGTCCCACCATCCACTGCGGCCATGACCACATCAAGCCGACCCAATGCCGCGAATTGTTTGTCCGAGGGAATATGATGCAGATGTCCCAGATGACCGATGCACAACCCCTCTATTTCGAACACAAAGATCGAGTTCCCGCGCTCTTCAACGCCACCATAAGCCGATCGAATATCGGTCGACACATTACGCACAAGCAGCTCTCCCAGATCGAGATGATGTTCAATGCCCTGCCCGAACTCGCCCCAACCAGGCAGGACGTACGGGATGGCCGGATCGGGATGGGCGGTCCAGTGGGTGCTGTGCGCATGGTTCATCGTGACTACGTCTGGAATCAGCGCTGCGCCGCCGATAAAGCCGGTGAAATCGGTCACCGCGTTCAATCCACCCTGAGTCTGGATCAAAAACGATGCATGCGCGACATAGCTGATCCGAACCGAAAACTCTGGCACGGGATCCTGCCAGGCCGCTTTGTGAAGATATTCAATCCCCGGCGCTGCATCTGCAATAGCGATACAGTGACTAGGCCGCCGCTCCTGCGCCACAGCCCCGCCCGAGATCATCATCAATACCGCAACAACCCGCCACATGCGTCGAGTGTAGCGCAGATCGCTCGCAAGTCATGCCCCTTGTTCATCTGGCCAAAATACTCCGGGGGAGGCGTGGCCTGCTGCGACGGGGCAGCGCGCCCTAACCTACGTCGGTCTTCCCGCGCCGATCAGACCGCAAATACGCATACAGAACATGCGTCCGCCACCGCCCGTTGATCTGCAGATACGACTGCGCCACGCCTTCGTACTTGAAACCCGAGCTTTCTAACAACCCGCGCGAGGCCTTGTTTTCCGGCAAACAGGCAGCCTCGATCCGACTCAGATCAAGGCGGGTAAAGGCGTGATGAACCACCGCTCCAATCGCTTCGCGCATGAAGCCCTGACGCGCAAAGGATTGCCCCGTCCAGTATCCCAGTGTTCCGGCCTGCGCTGGACCACGGCGGATATTATCCAGCGTGATGGCCCCCAGCAGGACATTATCCGTACGGCGAAACAGAAATAGCGGAATCGCCGTGCCGCCGGCAACCGAGCGCTGTGCCCAGTAGACCCGGTTGGTAAATGATTTGCGACTCAGGTGATCCTTCGCCCAGACCGGCTCCCACGGAGTCAGGTATTCTTTTGACGCGCGACGCAGTGCCGCCCAATCATTGAAATCGGAATGGACAGGCGGGCGCAGGCTCAGCCGCTCGGTTTCGAGTTTAAGCTTGCGTCTGCCCAGTAGCATCACGCCGCACGCCTCTCCTGTAGCTCAGCCAGCGTTGGCGCACCCGAAACCGGCCCGTACAGCGCCAGCGCCGCCGGGGCCTGCATGGCCATCTGTTCAGCAAAGGCGCGTACATCCTCGGTACTGACGGCGTCGATCTTGGCGACCGTATCCTCGAGCGAGGGTACCCGCCCCCAAATCTGCACCAGACGCGCCAGACGTTCGGCCCGGTTCGAGGGGCTTTCCAGCCCCATCAGCATTCCGGCCTTCATCTGTGCGCGGGCACGGGCCACTTCTTCGTCATTCATGTCGCCGGCGGCGCGCTTCATCTCGTCGATGGTGATCGTGGCCAGTTCGGCAACTTGATCGGCGGAGGTGCCCGCATAGATCGTGGTCGTACCGGTGTCGGCATAGGCGCCCGTCTGTGCAAATATCGTGTAGCAGAGACCACGCGTTTCGCGCACTTCCTGAAACAGGCGCGAAGACATGCCGCCGCCTAAAGCCGTCGAATAAATCTGTGCGGTATAGATCGCATCATCGCGATAACCTGGGCTCTCCAAGGCCAGCGCGAAATGGGCCTGTTCCAGATCTTTTTCCTGCCGTGCCTCACCACCGGTAAAGCGGGCAATTTCAGGGGTTAGACCTTTGCGCGGCTGCAGATGGCCGAACATTTCTTCCGCCATCTTCATCAGGGCGTCATGATCCACAGCGCCAGCGGCCGACAGGATCATCTGTTCCGGCCCGTAATGCTCAGCCACGAAACCCGACAGGTCTTCACGCGAGAATGCACTTACCCGCTCGGTCGGGCCAAGAATGGTGCGGCCCAGCGGCTGATCGTGATAGCTCTGCTCTTGCAGCCAATCGAAGATAACATCATCGGGCGTGTCATAAGCCTGACCGATTTCCTGCAGGATTACACCACGCTCGACCTCGATCTCGCGCGGATCAAACACTGGGTTCAGAACGATGTCGCCGATCACGTCCATCGCCAGCGTCACATCGTCCTTCAAAACACGCGCGTAATAGGCCGTAACTTCTCGCGATGTGTAGGCGTTTATATATCCGCCCACATCCTCGATCGCCTCGGCGATTTGCAGCGCGGATCGCCGCTCGGTTCCCTTGAACGCCATATGTTCAAGGAAATGCGCGATGCCGTTCTGTTCGATCCGCTCATGCCGCCCACCGGCGGTTACCCAGATGCCAATGGCTGCAGATTGCAGCCCCGGCATATGTTCACTGACGATACGAAAGCCGTTCTTCAGTTGGTCCTGTCTGACTGTCACTCAGCAATATGCCTTCTGATATGATCCTCAAGGGCACCCAGATCGTTGGCAATCCGTGTCACCCGTTCCGGACGTTCATACAGATCAGACATGCGGGATGGAAGAGGCGGATGTTCGCCGCTTGCCTTCTCAACCGCTGCCGGGAATTTCGCCGGGTGGGCAGTGGCCAGCGTGATCATCGGCACATCAGCGGAGCGATGTTCTTCAGCGACCTTGATACCAACGGCAGTATGCGGACAAACCAGTTCGGCGCTGTGGGTCAGAGTGTGCTTGATTGTGGCCAGTGTCTCATCCTCAGATACACGACCCGAGTCGAAGCTTTCCCGTAGCGCTTCCATCGCGCCTTGGCTGACGTTGAAGCCACCGTTCTTCAGTTCATCCATCAATTGCGCAACGGCACCACCATCCTCACCATAGGCAAAGTACAGTGCGCGCTCAAAGTTGGAACTGACCTGAATATCCATCGACGGGCTGATCGAAGGGATCGTGTCACCCTTGAAATACCCCTCGCCCGACAGACAGCGATGCAAAATGTCGTTCTGGTTGGTTGCCACGACCAGACGGTCGATGGGCAATCCCATACGCTTGGCCAGATAGCCTGCGAAGATGTCGCCAAAGTTGCCTGTGGGGACGGTAAAGCTGACCTTGCGATGCGGCGCGCCAAGGCTGACGGCGGCAGAGAAATAATACACGATCTGTGCCAGGACGCGCGCAAAGTTGATCGAGTTCACACCGGCCAGTTTCACCCCATCACGGAAGTCAAAATCGTTGAACATATCCTTGAGCGCGGCCTGACAGTCGTCGAAGTCGCCATCCACGGCCAAAGCGTGCACATTGCTGTCGGCGGGCGTCGTCATCTGACGGCGCTGCACTTCCGAAACACGGCCATGGGGGAACAGGATGAACACATCCACCGCGTCCAGCCCGCGGAACGCCTCAATCGCCGCTGATCCGGTATCGCCGCTGGTCGCGCCCACTATGGTCACGCGATCTCCGCGCCGTTTGAGCGCGACCTGAAACAGCTGACCGATTAGCTGCATGGCGAAATCTTTGAAGGCCAGCGTGGGTCCGTGGAACAGCTCAAGCAAGAAGTGGTTCTCATTCAATTGCTTCAGCGGTGCGCGGGCGTCATGGCCGAAGCCTTCATAGGCGCGTGCTATGATATCTTTGAACTCATCCTCGGCGAACGAGCCGCTGACATAGGGCCACATCACGCGGAATGCGATTTCTTCGTAGGGCAAGCCAGCCAACGCAGCAATTTCGTCCTGTGACATCACAGGGATCTCGGCGGGAAGGTACAGGCCACCATCACGTGCCAGCCCGGTCAGCATCGCTTCTTCAAAGCTTAGTTCCGGCGCTTGGCCACGGGTCGAGATATATCTCATTGCTCTTCTCTCTCAGAAGGGGCGCGGTTGCGCCACAGGAAGTATCCGGTCATTGCGGCCCAAACCAGAGCCAAACCAAACCATGTGATTGCATATTGAAGGTGGTCGTTCGGGATACCCGCCGTGTCCACCGGAAGAGGTGTTATGTCAGGGTCCGTTTTGGACCGGGCGATCAACAGCACAGGCTCTGTACCTAGTGCCGCAGCCAGAGTGGGCACGTCACGCGCAAACCAGATGTTGCCATCGATATCTGGCACGGGCGTGTAGCTGTCGATTTCATCAGGCCAGTGCAGATTGCCTGAGACCTCCATCGGGCCAGTCACACGATCGGCCTGCTTGGCGGTCGTCGGTACAAAGCCCCGATCCACAAGAATTGTGCGACCAGCGGTGCTGAAGGGCTGAATGATCCGGTACCCAGCCCCAACCTGCTTGACCGAGACCAGAACGTGGATTTCCTCTGGCTTCATTTCTCCGAAGAGTTTGACAGGAAGATACTTGTCATCTGCTTCCGTGACGGTCTCGGGGAGATCAACCGCATCAGCCGCAATGCGCGCTTCGATCTCGGCCAAAATGCCCTGTTTCCAAGCCAGACGCTGCATTTGCCACACGCCGAGCGATATCAGCACGCCCAAACCCGCGAGGCCGAAAATCAGCAGAAACAGAATGCGGCGCATGGCGGGGCCAAACCTTGTTGCAGAAATCGGCGTCTTGTTACGGCGCGTGTTGGTCTAATTGCAACCACGCAATTGTATGGGGCGCAATCTTGCGCACCTTATAGAGAAAAAGCCGCCCCGTGGGGCGGCTTTTGCAATTGGATCACCTGATCGGCGTCACATCAGCGGAGCTTGACCCCAAATGTAAACGGCGAAGAACAGGAACAGCCAGACGACGTCAACGAAGTGCCAGTACCAGGCTGCCGCTTCGAAACCGACGTGTTTCTCAGGCGTAAAATCGCCTTTCAGGGCGCGGATCAAGCAGACCGACAGGAAGATGGTTCCAATGATGACGTGGAAACCGTGGAAACCAGTTGCCATGAAGAAGTTCGAGTAGAACTGGTCATCGCCAAACTTCCAGCCTTCGTGGGCCAGCAACTCATAGTACTCAAAGCCCTGCAATGCAGTAAACGCGATACCCAGAACGATGCCAATGGCCAGGCCATTGATCAGTGCCTTGCGGTCATTGTCATGCACCAAAGCATGGTGTGCCCAAGTGATCGCACAACCCGACAGCAGCAGCACCAGAGTGTTGATCAGCGGTAGGTGGAACGGGTCAACCGCGTGAATGTCGGGCTGGATGTACTCGGTGCCAGCATAGTCGTACATCGGGTACATGCGATGCTTGAAGAACGACCAGAACCAGGCAAAGAAGAACATCACTTCGGACATCACGAACAGGATGAAGCCATAGCGCAGACCAATACGCACAACCGGCGTATGGTCGCCCTGACGGCTTTCGACCACCACTTCGGACCACCATGCGAACATGGTGTATAGAACACCGATCAGTCCCATCCAGAAGATCCACGGAGTAACTCCGTGCATCCACAGAACAGCCCCGAACAACATCACAAAGCCAGATACCGCGCCGATCAGTGGCCAGATCGACGGGTTCAGAATGTGATAATCATGGTCTTTTGCGTGTGCCATCAGCGTCCCTCACCTACAGGCGTTAGTTCTTGTTTGTTTCTGCCTGCACGTCCAGGGCTGCATAGCCCTCGGGCAGGTCAATTTCATAGAATGTATACGACAGAGTAATCGTATGCACATGCTTGGCTTCCAAATCTTCGACCATCTCTGGATCGACGAAGAAAGTCACCGGCATCTCAACCCGCTCTCCGGGTTGCAGAACCTGCTCTTCAAAGCAGAAACAGGCAATCTTCTGGAAATATCCACCGGCAGAATACGGGGCGACATTGTATGACGCCTGTCCCGCAATCGGGCGATCAGTTGGGTTATAGGCTTCGTAGAAGGCCAGCCCGGTCTCACCAATGCGGACTTCCATCTCGCGCTCGACCGGCTTGAATTCCCAGGCCATGTCTTTGGCTTTTGATGCGTCAAAACGCACGGTGACGGTGCGGTCCAGAATCTCGTCGGGTGCCACTTCGGCCACGCCGGTGGTCCCACCAAAGCCGGTGACCCGGCAAAACCAGTCATAAAACGGCACAGCTGCCCAAGCGAGGCTGCCCATCAGGACAACCACGCCAACCGTTTGTGCAACGGTTTTCTGAGGACCGGTCAACGCCATCAGTTCTGCACCTCTTGTGGTGCCATGTTGAAATCAGTGCCCGAGACCTTCACGATCGTCAGTCCAAAGATGATCACGATGAACGCGGCCAGTGTTAGGCCCACGCCCAGATTGCGGCTGAACCGACGCTGATGCAGCTCGTGGCTTTTGCGCAGGCTCATGACCAGCCTCCCAGCCCAGAGGGTTTCAGCAGCGCCTCAGCCAGAATCGCGCCAAAATGCAGGAAGAGATACAGCAACGACAGCTTGAAGAAGCTGCGCTCGACCTTGAAATTGTCGGATTCGGCATCGTCTTCGTTTCGACGGGAAATCTGCCAGGCGCCCCGCAGGAACAAGCCGTTCAGAACCAGTGCGACCACCAGATAGATCGGGCCTCCGATATCCGAGAACGCGGTGCCCACCGCCAGCACCGCAAGCAGTGCGGTATAGACCAGAATGTGCCAGCGTGTGGCGCGGCGGCCGTGCGTAACGGTCAGCATCGGCACGCCTGCGTCGTCATAGTCCGAGCGCATAAACAGCGCCAATGCCCAGAAATGCGGCGGCGTCCACATAAAGGTCAGGGCGAACATCAACCACGGCTCAAGCGTCATCGAACCTGTGGCCGCGACCCATCCGATCACCGGCGGGAACGCCCCTGCGGCACCACCGATCACGATATTCTGCGGTGTCGAACGCTTTAGCCACATCGTGTAGACGACGACATAGAAGAAGATGGTAAAGGCCAGAAACGTGCCGGCGAACCAGTTGGTTGCCAGACCCAGCATGATGACGGACAGGCCAGACAGAGCCAGTCCCAATGCCAATGCCTCGCCTTCCTCGACCTTGCCGGACGGGATCGGGCGGCCTTTGGTGCGCTTCATCACGCGGTCGATATCCGCGTCCCACCACATGTTCAGCGCGCCAGACGCACCACCACCGATCGCGATAAACAGGATGGCGCAGAATCCTACAAACGGATGTACTGGAACCGGGGCCGCAAGCAATCCAACCAAAGCCGTAAACACCACCAGCGACATCACGCGTGGCTTCAGCAGGGCAAAATAATCGCCAAAGCTGGCCTCGTCCGCGCGGGTCTGCGCGGAAACGGTGCTGGCATTGAAGCTTGCGTCGCTCATCTTTGGTCCTTTTCGGGGCAAAAGCTGCGCGAAACCCGCGCAGCCCGCACATGTTTACCTAGGCCTTAGTCGGCTTAGTTCGAGGCCACCTGATAGGAAACAGGCTTACCTGCGTACTCTTCCAGAGCGCCCTGCAGCCACTGCTCATATGCCTCTTCGCTGACCACTTTGACGGTGATCGGCATATAGGCATGGTCTTTGCCGCACAGTTCCGAGCACTGGCCGAAATAGACGCCTTCCTTGTCAGCCTGGAACCACAGTTCGGCCAAACGACCTGGTACGCCGTCCTGCTTTACGCCGAATGACGGGATGGTCCACGAATGGATCACGTCAGACGCAGTAACCTGCATGACAATGATCTTACCAACTGGAACAACTACCGCCGTGTCCGTCGCTAGCAGCCACTCATCCTGGCTGTAGCCCGCATCGGCCAGCTTGGCGCGCATTGCGTCATCCAGCACAAATGGCGTTACATCTGCATCCGCAGGGCGCGCGCCCTCATCCAAAGTGGCCGGGTGGCCCAGCAAGTAGCTGTCGAATGCGAAATCGTGATCGACATATTCGTAAGTCCAGTACCACTGGTTACCCACAACCTTGATGGTGATGTCACCCTCTGGGATCTCTTGTTGCTTGAACAGAACCGGCAGCGAGAATGCGCCAATGAAAACCAGAATTAGGATTGGCCCAAGGGTCCACGCAATCTCAACCGGGGTATAGTGGGAAAACCGGGCAGGCTCAGGATTCGCACGCCGATTGTATCGCACGATGCAGTAGAGCAGCAGACTGGCGACAAACAGGCAGATGACCGTGATGATCACCAGAATCATATTGTCGAGACTCTGAATTCCTTCGGCAAGACTGGTGGTAGCAGGCTGGAAACCAACGCCGCCTGCCACCGGCTTGCCAATAATCTCAAGCTCCTGAGCCATGGCGGGAAGGCTGGAGAGGGCTGTTGCAAGCCCGGAAAGCATCAAAGCATTCTTCATTTTCTGTCCTGATCGTTTGATCTTTGCGTCTCTGGCGAAAAGGTGTGAATCGGTCGCACCTCTCCCGTTGTCTTTGGCCGCGTTAAAAACCATATTCCGTCGGGTAGATAAAGCAAAATGCTTGCGTCAAACAGACGCTATTTTTGATCTGGATCAAACCCGAAAGGTCGCAACCTATGTCTCAGGCCCCATTTCGCCCCTTTGAAAGCGCTCTTCCGAAGGACGAGGCGCTTGCTGTGCTGCAGGCCGCAACCAATGGCGCGGAGGACGGAGAGCTGTTTGTCGAGCGGCGAAAGTCTGAGTCACTGGTGTTCGATGACGGTCGACTGCGGACGGCTTCCTACGATGCATCTGAGGGATTCGGCCTGCGTGCAGTGCAGGGTGAAGTTGCGGGATACGCACACTCGACGGATGTTTCGATTCCCTCACTTAAACGAGCCGCCGAAACCGCACGGCTGGCTGTCGGTGATGGTGGAGGGACGCTGGCCGGACCGCCACAGGCCACCAACACACGGCTTTACACTGATGAGGACCCGATCGAATCCGCCAGTTTTCCGGTCAAGATCGAGACTCTGCGCGAGATTGACGCCTTTGCCCGCGATCTGGACCCTCGGGTCGTGCAAGTCAGCGCCACGATTGCCGCCGCAGTGCAGGAGATCGAGATTCTGCGCCCCGACGGCGTGCAGGTGCGCGATGTGCGCCCGATGACCCGCCTGAACGTCTCGGTCATTGTAGAACACAACGGACGGCGCGAAAGCGGCTCAGCCGGGGGCGGTGGGCGCGTGGGTCTGGATGGGCTGATCGATCCTGCCGATTGGCAAGATAAAGCGCGCGAAGCTCTGCGGATCGCACTGGTCAATCTGGATGCCATCCCTGCCCCTGCCGGCGTGATGGAGGTTGCATTGGGGCCCGGCTGGCCCGGAATTCTGTTGCACGAGGCCATTGGGCACGGTCTGGAAGGCGATTTCAACCGCAAGGGCAGCTCGGCCTTCGCCGGGCTGATGGGACAACAGATCGCCTCAAAAGGCGTGACCGTGGTTGATGACGGCACGATAGCGGACCGTCGCGGCTCGATTTCGGTGGATGACGAAGGTACCCCCAGTTCGCGCACGGTCCTGATCGAAGACGGTATACTGACCGGATATATGCAGGACCGCCAAAACGCACGTCTGATGGGGGTTTCACCCACGGGCAACGGGCGGCGACAGAGCTATGCCCACAAACCCATGCCTCGTATGACCAATACGATCATGTTGGGCGGTGATTCAGACCCAGCCTCGCTGGTATCAGACATCAAAGACGGCATCTGGGCCGTCGGTTTTGGCGGTGGTCAGGTTGATATCACCAATGGCAAGTTCGTCTTTTCCTGCACCGAGGCCTATCGCGTCGAGAATGGTAAGATTGGTGCTCCGGTCAAAGGCGCGACACTCATTGGTGACGGTCCCTCGGCGCTAAAGCGTATTCGGGGCCTGGGGAACGATATGGCGCTTGATCCGGGCATGGGCACCTGCGGCAAGGACGGGCAATGGGTGCCGGTGGGAGTGGGGCAACCAACCGTACTGATGGACGGACTTACGGTTGGCGGCTCTGCTGCTTGAGTCGGAATTCAGTGCGAGGAATGAGGCGCAGCGTTAACGCTGCGCCTCATCGGTTGAAGAAGTTGCCGATCAACGGTAACTTGCGCAAAAAAAATCATGCAAATTTTTGCTTTATTTTCATATGTATAGCGTGACATCTAATTTCAAAATCCGAATAATTCAGTTCTAATTATCCAAGATTTACAGGCTGTTAACCCGCTGCACCGTAAAACCAGTTTTGCAATCAGGCGGAGCATCGGATGACCGAAGAGCAGCTTTCTTCCAATCACCCCCCACTCCCACCCACCACGGAAGAGGACCGGTTTTCGTGGCTCCGCCTGTTGCGTTCACGCAAAGTTGGACCGGCGACGTTTCGGCGCCTATTGCGCGAACATGGCTCGGCGCAGAATGCGCTGGCCGCGCTGCCGGAAATGGCGCGCGCAGCCGGAATTGAAGGGTACGAAATCTGCCCCCCCGGGGTGATCGAGGCGGAGCTCAGGGCCGCAAAAGCAGCCAAAGCGCAGCTTTTGTGCCTTGGGGCCGCTGACTATCCCGATGCACTGATCGACATTTCTGACGCACCTCCAATGCTTTGGGCGATTGGTGATCCGACGATTCTGAATCGACAGGCGATCGCTATGGTCGGGGCACGGAACTGTTCTTCACTGGGTGCCCGCATGGCACGGGCGTTGGCCTCTGAGTTGGGCAAGAAAGACTACGTCGTCGTCTCGGGACTGGCCCGCGGTATTGATACTTCGGCCCATATTGCCACTTTGGAGACAGGAACTGTGGCGGTGATGGCTGGTGGAGTCGATGTGATTTATCCAGCCGAGAATTCTGATCTGGCGTGCGACATCGCAAAAACCGGCCTGCGCCTGTCCGAGCAACCGATGGGCACTACGCCACAGGCCCGGCATTTCCCGCGCCGCAATCGCATTATTTCAGGTCTGGCACAGGCTGTTGTCGTGGTCGAAGCTGCAGCCAAATCAGGCAGCCTGATCACCGCACGAGACGCGCTAGACCAGGGACGAGAAGTTCTGGCCGTCCCTGGGCACCCGTTCGATGCAAGGGCGGCGGGGTGCAACCTGCTGATCCGGGACGGCGCGACATTGGTACGCTCCGCTGAAGATGTGATTGACGCATTGCCGACGCAGCAGCATCAGATACTGCCCCAACAAATCCCGCCTAACGGACTGGTGACCGCACAATCCGAAAATACCCCACGCGCACTGCACGACGTGATTCTCAGTTGCCTTGGTCCATCTCCAATTGCCGAGGACCAGTTGATCCGGGATGTCGACGCATCCGCTGGCGAAATTGGCCCAGTGCTGGTCGATCTGGAACTTGATGGTAAGATTCAACGGCAACCGGGCGGGCTTTTGGCCCTTAGCAACTAATATCCGAAAAGCTGAGATTTTGGGACCACCGACTTATGACACGGTGCAGACTGCCAGAAATGGCTTGAAAATCAGGGGCTTTGGGCGCGGAAAACGAACGCATTGACAATTCGATCTTGCCCCACACATTTTGCACGGTCATACAAAGCGCAAAATCCGTCGAGCGAGGATTCCCCTTAAATGCCCGTAGTTGTTGTAGAATCTCCGGCCAAAGCAAAAACGATCAATAAGTATCTTGGCCCCGACTACACTGTTTTGGCCTCATATGGCCACGTCCGTGACCTGCCGCCGAAGGATGGTTCGGTCGATCCCGAGCATGAATTCTCTATGAAATGGGAGGTGGGCAACGACAGCCGCAAACACGTCAAAGCGATTGCCGACGCTCTCAAAGAAGACAACGCTTTGATCCTCGCAACTGACCCTGACCGCGAGGGCGAAGCGATCAGTTGGCACTTGCAAGAAGCGCTCACCAAGCGGCGTTCGATCAAGAAGGACACGCCGGTCAGCCGAGTGACGTTCAACGCGATCACCAAGGACGCCGTGACCGAAGCGATGCAGAACCCGCGCGAGGTCGATATGCCTCTGGTCGAGGCCTATCTGGCCCGCCGCGCGCTGGACTATCTGGTGGGCTTCAACCTATCGCCGGTACTGTGGCGCAAATTGCCCGGGGCAAAGTCTGCCGGACGCGTACAATCGGTCTGCCTGCGCCTGATCGTGGAACGCGAGATGGAGATCGAGGCGTTCAAGCCTGTTGAATACTGGTCCGTAAGGGCCTTGTTCGAAACACCACGCGGCCAGACCTATGAAGCCCGTCTTGTTACTCTGGCCGGCAAAAAGCTCGACAAACACGATCTGACTAATGCCACGCAGGCCGAGCTGGCTGTACAGGCGATTACTAGCCGGGCGCTGAGTGTCACCTCAGTCGAGGCCAAGCCTGCCGCACGTAACCCAAGTGCCCCGTTCATGACCTCAACCCTGCAGCAGGAAGCCAGTCGTAAATTTGGAATGGGCGCGCGCCATGCAATGCAGGTGGCGCAACGGCTGTATGAGGCGGGCTACATTACCTATATGCGGACTGACGGTATCGACATGGCGCCCGAAGCTGTCGCCGCCACGCGTGATGCCATCTCGGATCGATATGGCCCCGAATATGTGCCGGACAGCCCGCGCATGTATAAAAACAAGGCCAAGAACGCACAGGAAGCGCACGAATGTATCCGGCCGACGGATATGTCGCGTGATGCCAAAGCGCTGAAAGTGACAGATGAAGATCAGCGTAAACTGTACGACCTGATCTGGAAGCGCACCATTGCCTGTCAGATGGCTGCGGCACGACTGGAGCGCACGACGGTCGAGATTGGCAGTGATGACGGCCAAGTCGGTTTGCGCGCCACCGGTCAGGTAGTCTTGTTTGACGGTTTCATGCGTGTCTATGAAGAAGGCCGAGATGACGTTGTTGATGACGATGACAAGCGCTTGCCTCAGATCATGCAAGGCGATCCAGCGCGCTTTGCCAAGACATCATTGCGGGATCAGTTCATCAAGGCCACCAGCGACTCGGACAAAGCCGCGATTCTGTCCGACAACGAGGCCGTGCTCGCGCTGCAACACCACACTCAACCGCCGCCACGCTATACCGAGGCGACGCTTGTCAAGCGGATGGAAGAACTGGGGATCGGACGACCATCGACCTATGCTTCGATCGTCACCACGATTCAGGATCGGGAATATGTACGCAAAGACAAGAACCGCCTGATCCCCGAAGAAAAGGGGCGGATCGTCACGATCTTTCTGCTGAACTTCTTCCGCCAGTATGTGGGCTATGAGTTTACGGCCAACCTCGAGGAAGAGCTCGATGACGTCAGCGCTGGGGACCGTGACTACAAGGATCTGCTCGGTAAGTTCTGGCGAGATTTCTCGGCTGCAATTGGTGAGACTTCGGAACTGCGCATATCAGAAGTGCTGGACAAGCTGGATGAGGCGTTGGCGCCCCAGCTGTATCCCCCGCGAGAAGACGGATCCGATCCGCGTATTTGTCCGAAATGCGGTGTGGGCCTGTTGCACCTCAAAACGTCGCGTACCGGCGGATTCGTGGGCTGCGGCAATTACCCGGAATGTACCTATACCCGTCCGATCGCTGGCGAAGGTGCGGAAGGTGACGAACGTTTGCTGGGCGAAGATGCGGGCGATGAGATCTGGCTGAAATCCGGTCGATTTGGTCCCTATGTACAGCGTGGAGAGCCCACGCCCGAGAACAAGAAACCTCCGCGTGCATCCCTGCCCCGTGGCTGGAACAAAGATGACATGGATCTGGAAAAGGCGCTGACTTTGTTGTCTTTGCCGCGCCAGATCGGCGAACATCCCGAAGGTGGCATGATCAGCTCGAACTTTGGACGGTTTGGCCCATATATCATGCACCAGCTGCCGGAGGAGGCCAAACCTGTCTACGTCAATGTCAAAGATCCAAATGACGTTTTTGAAATCGGAATGAACCGGGCGGTTGAAATGCTGGCCGAGAAACGGGCCAATCCGGGACGGCGCGGACAGGCTGCGAAACCGCTGAAAGAAGTAGGCGAACATCCGGATGGTGGCGTGATGCAGATTCTGGACGGGCGCTACGGGCCTTACGTGAAATGGGAAAAGGTCAACGCGACAATCCCCAAGGACATAAAGCCCGAAGATGTGACGCAGGAAATGGCCATTGAACTGGTCAATGAGCGTGCGGCCAAGAAGGGTACTAAGAAGAAGGCGGCGCCCAAGAAGAAAGCAGCTGCCAAGAAAACCACCAAAAAGGCAGGTTAGGTAGAAATACCACCTGACCCTTGGATTCGTTGACTTCCCCGTGACGTGGCGGCACAACTCGGCCCAACACCATGTCATTGGGGGAGTTTTCCATGAAGAAAATCTATGCCAATGCCGAAGAGGCGCTCGATGGGGTGATCTCGGATGGCATGTTGATCGCGGCGGGCGGCTTTGGTCTGTGCGGTATCCCAGAGATGCTGCTTGTGGCGATCAAAGCGTCGGGCGCGAAGGACCTGACCTTTGCTTCGAACAACGCAGGCGTTGATGATTTCGGCATCGGCATTCTGCTGCAGACCAAGCAGGTCAAGAAAATGATCAGCTCATATGTCGGTGAGAACGCGGAGTTCATGCGCCAGTATCTGAGTGGAGAGCTGGAGCTGGAATTCAATCCACAAGGCACATTGGCCGAACGCATGCGCGCCGGTGGTGCTGGCATCCCCGGGTTCTACACCAAAACAGGCGTGGGAACGGTGATCGCGGACGGAAAAGAGCACAAAGACTTCAACGGCGAGACCTATATCATGGAGGAAGGCATCTTCGCAGACCTCGCGATCGTAAAGGCGTGGAAAGCAGATGACACCGGAAATCTGGTGTTCCGCAAGACCGCCCGTAACTTCAACGTGCCCGCCGCAACATGCGGTAAGATCTGCGTGGCTGAGGTTGAAGAAATCGTTCCGCGCGGCTCACTAGACCCTGACAGCATCCACCTGCCCGGCATTTATGTGCACCGTATCATTCAAGGCAGCCACGAAAAGCGCATCGAACAGCGCACCACCCGTAAGAAGGAGGAAGCATAATGCCCTGGGACCGCAATCAGATGGCCGCGCGCGCGGCTGAAGAGCTCGAAGACGGCATGTATGTGAACCTCGGCATCGGTATTCCGACGCTGGTGGCGAACTATGTGGGCGACAAGGATATCACTCTGCAATCCGAAAACGGTATGCTGGGCATGGGCCCCTTCCCGTTTGAGGGCGAGGAAGACGCTGACCTGATCAACGCAGGCAAGCAGACGATCACCGAACTGTCCCGCACCTCTTACTTCGATAGCGCGACTTCGTTCGCCATGATCCGAGGCGGTAAGATTGCCGCTGCGATCCTGGGTGCGATGGAAGTCGACGAGAAAGGCGATCTGGCCAACTGGATGATTCCCGGCAAGCTGGTCAAAGGCATGGGCGGAGCGATGGATCTGGTGGCCGGTGTGGGCCGCGTTATCGTTGTGATGGACCACACCAACAAGCATGGTGATTCGAAAGTGCTGAAGGAATGTACTTTGCCACTAACCGGACAGGGCGTTGTGGATCGGATCATCACCAATCTGGGCGTCCTCGATGTGGTCGAAGGTGGCCTGAAGATCGTTGAACTTGCCGATGGTGTCAGCGATGCGGATATGAGGGCGGCGACCCAGGCAACGATTGTCGACTGATATCGCTCCTCCAAAAAGCAAAAAGGCCCGCAATGACGCGGGCCTTTTTTAATTGGCTGCCTGAAAGACGCAGGGGTCCGATACGAACTGCGGTGCTGACGTGCACAGCGCGCTTGCGACCTGAAATGCGGCAAGGACCTTAGGCACGTAATCTCTGGTTTCAGCATAAGGTGGCACACCGCTGTGTTTATGCACGGCCCCCTCGCCTGCATTATAACCCGCGAGAACGAGGATCGGGTCGTTATCGAATTCCTCCATCAGCCAATGAAGGTATTTGACCCCACCTTCTATGTTTTGTTCCGGTTTGAGGCTGTCTTCGACACCGAAGCGTTCGGCTGTGGCTGGCATGAGTTGCATCAACCCCTGAGCGCCGGCGGAACTAACGGCTTGTGTTTTCCCGGCCGATTCCACCGAGATTACCGCCAGCACGAGCGCAGGCGAGACATTTGTGCCCACAGTCGAGCGCAGGATGTCCACGCCGCGCGCGTCTGCGATATCCTGAAGTGTTTGAAGGCGCGGGGCCGCTACGTCGGTCGCAGACAATGCCTGAACAGCTTCTGCGAGCCTTCCTGCGCTTGCCTGTTGCAGTTCGGGTGAGATTCGGCTCCAGAAAGCCTCATAGGTCCCTACCGGCTCGGTCGTTCCTGCGATCTTAGGAGGAATCGACGGCGGAACGGGTGCAGGGGTCGTAACTTCGGGCACATCCAGCTTTGCCCCAGTGCTGGGTGCCGAAGGCGACGCCGCGTGTTGTTCTGGGGTAATTTGAATGGTCACACGCGGGCGCGTGCCAGGTTTGGGGGCCTTGATACGCTTATAAACCCCGCGCGGCTCGATCTCGGTCGCGGATACCGAAATTGCACCCGTCAATAGGAATGCGACTGCACCTGCGCAAAAGATTGCGTTCCGGAAATACATTTGCCTGCCTCGATTTCTTATCTTTTGAAGCATTTTGAACCCTATAACGGCCTGCAACGCTAGAAAAACAAAGCGAAATGGGGCAATTTCGCCTCATTTGCCGCTATTTTGCATCGCCCAATCCTCAATGTACGGAAAAAGGTGAATTTATTTCCATTAATAATCAATATGTTACAAGAACTACGAATAAAATCTTAAGCATTTATCCAAAAAATATTGGTTTGGCCCAATTCCTGCCACGCGCAAAGGTCAAACATAGACCCATGCCGAGACGATCGGGAGCGGACTGAGAGAGAATGCTCTGGAAGACGCCGAGGTTAATTACTTATTTGATCCTTTAGGAGGGACGTAACATGATCAAGTTCATCAAGAACTTCCGCAAAGACGAAGACGGCGCCGTAACTGTAGACTGGGTCGTTCTGACCGCAGCCGTTGTTGCTCTGGCAGCCATTGCATACAATCAGGTTCAGAGCGGTGCCAGCGAACTGGCCGGCAACATCGACAGCGCGCTGTCGGGTATCACTGTTGTGACGCCGAACACCAACTAATCGCTGCCAGACTCTGGTATCTAAAGTGGGGGCCATGTCTTATCAAAAGACGTGGCCCCTTTTGCAAAAGTTCCTTACCTCGGTAACGTACAATGTTTAGCACAATCAAAAATTTTTTTAGCGAAGAAAACGGCGCCGTTACGGTAGATTGGGTTGTACTAACGGCCGCGATCGTAGGCATTGCCGGGATGATGTACGTGCTCCTGAACGAAGGCATCCAAAGTGTCGACGAGCAAACCGGGCAAGCCCTCTCGTCGATTCAGGTCCAGCAAATTAGTTTTGACTAAACCAATATACTGGCTTCCTTGACGGATCTTGATACTGCTCCGAAAAATGTGGGGATTGTCCCATTTTTGGACACAATTACCTCCTAGGGTAGCCGCTGAACCATCGCGACAAAGTTAGCCGCGAGACTTACTTGAACGAAACATGACGAGGGACAAATGCGAGCTGTTTTTGGACTTGTTCTTATCATCGGGATCGCCCTGGCCGGTGGTGCTGTCTATATGGCACGCGAATATATTACCGAGAATCAGGCTAAACTTGCGCAGGAGCGAAAACTGCGTGAAGAAGCTCTGGCAAATGCTAAAGCTGGCGTTGTGCCAACAGTCGGAGTTCTGGTCTCCAACCGGTCTCTTAAGTATGGCGAGCGGCTGAACCAGGACGATATCCGCGTTGTCCAGTGGCCCGAATCAGCAATTCCCGAGGGCGCTTTCGTTGATGCGGCAGTATTGTTTCCTGATATCAAGAACAACGAACGATATGTGCTTCGGGCAATGGAAAAAGACGAAGCCATCATGGAAGTCAAAGTTACCAACCCGGGCGAAACAGCGGGCTTGAGGTCGCAGTTGCCCAAGGGCATGCGTGCGTTTGCAATCAGCGTCGATGTTGCCTCCGGCGTTTCGGGCTTCTTGCGCCCTGGTGACACGGTGGACGTCTATTGGACGGGATCGCTGCGCGGTACTACTGATGCTGGACGCGGCGAGATAACCCGACTGGTTCTGACAAATATTGAACTGGTCGCAGTTGACCAGATTGCGGGTTCAGATGTCACAGGGACCACGATTGCCCGCACTGTGACAGTAGCGGCGACCTCACAACAAATTGCGGCTTTGGCACAGGCACAAAACACCGGCCGTATGTCTCTGGCGCTAGTGGGCGCGCAGGATGATGAAGTCGCCGAAGTGGTTGAAGTAGACCAGCAATCACTATTGGGAATTCAAGAACGAGCACCCGCACCAGTAGTGGTTGAAAAGAAGGTTTGTACAATCCGAACCCGTCGTGGCGGCGAAACTGTCGAGACACCAATTCCCTGTACAAACTAACGAAAATTCAAACCGTTAACGACCCACAGACCGCGCATTTTGCGCGGTCTTTTTCATGGTGTTGTTGCGAGAAACCCACATAAGGAAAATTCCGGAAACCATTGATTATTGCAATAAATCCGGATTTGGCGCAGGGTTCAGATCATAGGGCATTAGACCCATAAAAAATCGAGTGGTGATCGGAGAGGCAGGTCACATGACAATACGTTCCTGGATCAGCGCAACCCTGCTGGGGTTGTCGCTTGTTGTGAGCCCAATCGGCGATGCCGCGTGGGCCCAAAATCTTCGCGTGGTGAAAAAGGGGACAGCTGAATCGCTGGATGTTCCTGTTAACCGCGCAATTGTGGTGGAGAGTGAACAACCCTTTGCCGATATCAGCATTGCCAACGCAGGCATTGCAGACATTTCTACCCTGTCCGACCGGACAATATATGTATTGGGTCGCGCACCCGGCATAACCACGCTGACGATGTTCGATGGCGCTGGGAATCTGATCACAAACGTGCGTGTGCGCGTTTCGCCAGATGTCTCTGAGTTCAAAGAGCGGCTGCGTCAGATTCTGCCAAATGAGCCGATCGAAGTACGGACCGCAAATGACGGTATTGTTCTATCCGGTACGGTATCAAGCAGCGCAAGACTGGCGCGTGCTCTTGAACTCGCCGAGCGCTACGCGCCTGAGCGTGTATCGAACTTGATGAATGTTGGTGGCGTACAGCAAGTCATGCTGAAAGTGCGATTCGCCGAAATGAACCGTTCGGTAGCGAAGAACCTGTCGGCATCTCTGGGCTTTGGCGGTGGAGACGCGACCGGCGGCTTCAACAGCTTGAACAACCAAGCTGCACTTAACAACGCGTTGGCGAATAACATCCCGTTCGTGCAAACCAATACGGGTGCTATCTTGTTTGGGTTCGGCGCAGGCTCGACGCAGGTTCGTCTGCTACTGGAAGCGCTTGAAACCAAAGGCTTAGTCCGCAGTTTGGCCGAACCGAACCTCTCGGCACTATCCGGACAAGAGGCTGAATTTTTGGCCGGTGGCGAAGTGCCGATCCCTGTTCCGCAAGGTGACGGCGTGGTTGCGATCGAGTATCGGGCCTTCGGCGTTCAGCTCTTGTTCGTTCCTCGTGTCGTGGACGGCGACCGCATCAATCTGGAAATGGGCGCATCCGTATCGTCAATCGATCAGAGTTCCGATTTCACGATCAACGGCGACAACGTCCCGAGCTTCATCTCGCGTACCACACGCACGACGATCGAGTTGAATGATGGTGAAAGCTTTGCAATTGCTGGTTTGATCCAGGATGACTTCACAGATCTGAACAGTCAGGTTCCGTGGTTGGGTGATGTGCCGGTTCTGGGTGCTCTTTTCCGCAGCGCTCAATATCAGCGCGAACAAAGTGAGCTGATCATTATTGTTACCGCACATCTGGTTTCGCCCACTCGTGGTGAGGCGCTTGCCCTGCCAACTGACCGGGTCAAACCACCCAGCGAGTTCGATCTGTTCGTGAATGGCAAAGTCGCCCGGACTGAACGAGCCGGAAGCGGTGCTGCATCGGAAGTGGCCAAGCAGGACTTTGGCGCCTCCTATGGCTATGTTCTGGATTGATAGGAGGATAGGACCAATGGAAAAGTGGATCTTGACACTGGGCCTTTCGGTTGCTGTCGCTGGCTGTACTCGCGAAGCTGGGTATGAAATCGATCAGGGCACTTTCGGAAACGCTACGCTGAATAACATTCAGGTTATGAATGGCGAGTTGACGTATGGCCAGATCCTGGCTCAAAGATTCGCCGCAGAGGTTCCGACGCAGATCAACTTTGCGTTTGATAGCGCACAGCTGGATGCATCAGCGCAGAAGATTCTGCTGCAGCAAGCCGCATGGATCAAACAGTTCCCCGAAGCGCGGTTCCGTGTTTACGGTCACACCGACGCTGTAGGTTCAACTGCTTATAACAACCGTCTGGGGCAACGCCGTGCCAATGCGGCGGTGGCATTCCTGACGCGGCAAGGGATCTCGCGATCACGACTGGAAGCGGTTGTTTCGTTTGGGAAATCCCGCCCTCTTGTGGCGACTCCGGATCGGGATCGTCGTAACCGTAGGACGGTTACCGAGGTTTCAGGATTTGTTGATAGTCACAAGAATATCCTAGATGGGAAATACGCTGACGTTATCTACCGCGAGTATATCTCAAGCGCGACCCCGGTCAGCTTCATCCAAATCGGCGAAGGCGATTCCGGTGAATAATAATACCTAAGAAATGGGCGGCATTGTCGCCCATTTCCCTACAATTGGTTCTTTTGCGCCCAATTCTCGCCCCACTTCCAAGCAACATTGTGAACAATAGGGTGACCTGCGGCCAAAATTGACCGCATCGGGCGACAGCAAGCTAGAACTGACCTTTCACGCGTTCATCAGGTTTGCTCAGCCCTCTCGACGAGGATTGTGTTTATGACGAGCGCGACGCCGCAAGATGAAAACGACGCCATTCTGGCCTGCACGATTAGCCGTGATGTCCAGAATTTCGATCTGTTGATCGAAGATATGGAAGCCGCGCTAGGAGAACGCTGGGGGGATCTGGGGTTTGCCGAGGCGCTCGCGTTCTTTAGCCAGCCCGAAGCTGAATCGCTTCAGTTTGTTGCCCTGGCGCTGGATGGTGATGACGAAGACAACTTGACCATGATGGGTGAAATCATCACGCGTGCCAAGGAAAAGGGCATAAAGGTTGTTTTGATCGCAGAAGATGTGACTCCGGCTTCCCTGCATCAACTATTGCGTAAGGGCGCTGATGAGTTTGTCCCCTACCCGCTTCCCGAAAACGAACTTCAGGAAGCGATTGACCGGATGAACAAGCCCGACCCGGTCACAGCACCACAAGCCGCAGCAGTGCCGCTGGCCAATGGTGCGTCGAAAGAGGGCGCGCTGTTCGTGGTCCAGGGGCTCGCAGGCGGGGTCGGCTCTACAACGATGGCCGTAAACCTTGCGTGGGAACTGGCTACAGTTTCAGCCAAGGAAGCACCCAAAGTGTGCCTGATTGATCTGGATCTTCAATATGGCAGCGTTTCTACGTTTTTGGACCTTCCGCGCCACGAAGCTGTATTCGAAATGCTCTCGGACACTGATTCCATGGATGAGGAATCCTTCGGGCAAGCCCTGCAAACATTCGAAGACAAGCTGCAGGTCCTAACCGCTCCGTCCGATATGGTTCCACTGGATATTATCAACCCTGAGGATATCCAGCGAGTGATCGATACAGCACGCAGCCACTTCGACTACGTCGTGATCGACATGCCCAAAACACTGGTTCACTGGTCTGAAACGGTGCTGCAGGCGGCGCACGTCTATTTTGCTTTGATCGAACTTGATATGCGATCGGCTCAGAACGCGTTGCGCCTGAAACGGGCTTTGCAAGCTGAAGAACTGCCTTTTAACAAGTTGCGGTTTGCCATGAACAGGGCACCGAAATTCACCGACCTCAACGGAAAAGGCCGGGTCAAACGTATGGGCGAAAGCCTGGGAATTTCGATCGACTTGCTTCTACCTGATGGTGGCAAGGCAGTCATGCAAAGCGGTGATCACGGCCTGCCATTGGCAAACTCAGCGGCCAAGAATCCGCTACGCCGCGAGATCGCCAAACTTGCTCAATCGCTTCATAGCCTAGGCAGCAGCGACGCTGAAGCCGCATAATTCAAAGGGGAGCTGCCGTGTTTTCAAGATATAAAAAACAGCCTTCGGCGCAGCCGGTCCAAACCCCGGCGCCTGAAAAAGCTGAGGCCGCAACGCCAGCTGCGGCGGCGACCTCGACCAATGTCGTACGCAAGCCGGTGCAAAAAAAGGCGGCGGAGGTCACCGTCAACGACAAAGAGCGCAAGCGCAAAGAGCGTTTGGGTGAGATCAAGCTGGAACTGCACCGTGAACTGCTTGAAAACCTGAACCTTGCGGCGCTTGAGAAAGCAGCAGAGGCCGAGTTACGGGCTGAGATCAGTGCAATTTCAAGCGAAGTTCTGGAATCGCGCAATATTGTCTTGAACCGTGAGGACCGCACTCAGCTCAACAAGGAACTTTATGATGAGGTCACCGGCCTGGGGCCGCTGGAAACCTTGCTGCAGGACGATACGGTCAACGATATTCTGGTAAACGGCCCACAGCAGATTTTCGTCGAGCGAGCAGGCAAACTGGAAATCAGCGACATCACCTTCAAGGATGAAAAGCACCTGATGCGGATCATCGACAAGATTGTGTCTGCTGTTGGCCGTCGTGTCGATGAATCCAACCCTTACGTTGACGCCCGTTTGGCAGACGGCTCGCGTTTCAACGCAATGGTGCCGCCGATTGCAGTTGATGGCTCGCTGGTTTCGATTCGTAAGTTCAAGAAGGACAAGCTGGGCATTGACGATCTTGTCAATTTTGGCGCCTTCACGGAAGAAATGGCCGCCTATTTGCAGGCCGCGGTTTCTACACGCCTGAATATCATCGTTTCGGGTGGTACGGGTTCCGGTAAGACGACAACGCTCAACGCGCTGTCCAGTTTTATCGATGATGCCGAACGCATCCTAACCATCGAAGATACGGCGGAACTTCAGCTACAACAGACCCATGTGGGCCGGATGGAGAGCCGCCCGCCCAACGTGGAAGGCAAAGGTGAAGTCAGCCCACGGGACTGTCTAAAAAACGCTCTACGTATGCGCCCTGACCGCATCATCGTGGGCGAGACGCGTGGTGCCGAGGTGATCGACATGTTGCAGGCCATGAACACAGGCCACGACGGATCAATGACCACCATCCACGCCAACTCTGCCCGCGACGGTATCTCACGTCTTGAGAACATGATCGCGATGGCTGGAATCGAAATGCCGATCAAAGCCGTCCGCAGCCAGATCTCATCGGCTGTGAACCTGATTGTTCAAGCCAGCCGTCTACAGGACGGTTCACGTCGCATGACTTCCATCACTGAGATTACTGGGATGGAAGGTGACGTGATTTCCTTACAGGAACTCTTTAAATTTCAACGCGTTGGCTTGACCCCTGATAACAAGATCATCGGCCATTTCACTGCGACAGGCGTCCGGAGCAACTTTTCAGAGCGGTTCCGTCTGTGGGGTTTCGATCTACCCGCTTCGATCTACGACCCGACCACGATGTAGGAGAACCAAGATATGCAACTGCCTGTCGAGGCGCTCATCTATGTCGTGATTTTCGTCGGGGTTTTTGCCCTGGTCGAAGGTATCTATCTTGTCGCCTTTGGAAAATCGATCAGTCTGAACAGCCGTGTCAATCGCAGGCTGGATATGATCGACAAGGGTGTCGGTCGCGAACAGGTACTGGAACAACTGCGCAAGGAAATGCAGCAGCATATGAAGTCGCAGAGCATCCCGCTCTATTCGCTTCTGGCTGACAAAGCCCAAAAAGCCGCAATCGCCTTCTCGCCCAGACAGCTGATTATGATCATGGCGCTGGTTTCTGGTTTGGTTTTCATGGCCCTCAGCGTGGCCACTGCGACCGAAATAACATTGCGGATCGCGCTTTCGGGTGCCATCGGTATTGGTGCTGTCTATACTTGGGTCAGCAACAAGGCCAAGAAACGCATGGCTTTGATCGAAGAACAATTACCGGATGCGGTTGAACTGATGGTGCGATCGCTTCGGGTCGGCAACCCGTTTGTTTCATCGATCCAGATCGTTGCCAGCGAAGTGGAGGACCCACTTGCGACGGAATTTGGCATCATCTCGGATGAATCTGCTTATGGCCGGGAAGTGGGTGAAGCGCTTAAGGACATGGCAGAACGGCTAGATATGCAGGATTTGCGCTTCCTAGCCGTGGCGGTTTCCATTCAGCAGCAGTCGGGGGGTAACCTTGCTGATATTCTCGCCGGCCTTGCGAAAGTGATCCGGGCCCGGTTCCGCTTGTTCCGTCGGGTGAATGCGATTACCGCTGAGGCAAAATGGTCAGGAAAGTTCCTGTCCGGCTTCCCTCTTGCATGCCTCATGTTCATTCTGGTCAAGGATCCGCACTATTACGATTCGGTGATGGATCATCCGCTTTTTATTCCAGCCTGTTTCTTTGTTGGCATCATGCTGACATTGAACCTGATCGTCATGAAAATCCTGACTAATATTAAGGTTTAGAGGTGCCGCCATGGAAATTCTGAGCCAGATCAATGAGCTGCTGAAAGCTCATTTAGGCGAATTTGGCCCGCTGATTGTCGTTGGTATTCTGGGTTTGTTTATGATCCTGATCACCGTCCCTTTGATGCTGAATCAGCCTGAGGATCCACTTAAAAAGCTACAACGTTCAAACGCGGCGCCTAAGAAAAGTAAGAAAGAAAAGAAAGAACGCCTGAGAAACGCCAGCCGCAACGAGCAGCTTGAAAAGTTTGCCAACTTCCTCGAGCCTAAGGACGAGGAAGAATATTCGGCCGTTCAGCTAAAGCTGCGCCAAGCGGGCTATCAGTCAAAAGATGCCGTCCGATTCTATCATTTTTCGCAGTTTGCGTTGGGGATTGTCGGAATTCTGATCGGTATCTCACTGGTCACGGTTTTCGCAGGTGATCAGGAGTTTGACTCTACTCAACTCCTAATTCGCGTTTTGGGGCCTGGACTGGTCGGATACTTCATACCCAAGTACTGGATTACACGGCGCGTAGAGGAACGGAAGGAGGCCATCGTCAACGGTTTCCCGGACACGCTTGACCTGATGCTTGTTTGCGTCGAAGCCGGCCAATCGCTTGATCAGGCCATCGTTCGGGTCGCGGCAGAAATGAAAGCCTCCTATCCCGACATTGCGCTTGAATTTGAAGTCGTCGCCTATGAAATGAAGGCTGGCAAAGAAAAGGATACGGTCCTGCGCGATTTTGCCACCCGTTGCGGAGTTCAGGACGTTAGCGCATTTGTGACTGTTATGATCCAGTCAGCCACCTTTGGTACTTCGATCGCAGAAGCTCTGCGGGTTTACGCCGACGAAATGCGCGACAAGCGCGTTATGCGCGCCGAAGAAGCCGCGAACAAGTTGCCAACCAAAATGACACTCGCCACAATGATGCTGACCGTCCCCCCCCTTCTGGTCATTCTTGTTGGCCCTTCGGCAAAAGGTATCATGGAGTTTGGAAGCCAATAACGCTCACCTTCTGCGTGATAAGGTTCTCAAGCCTTTCGGTTTGCACCTGCGTCATCTCTTTAGGGCCGCCATGGTTATTGCTATGGTGGCCTCTTGCACTGAAACGCGTTCTCCGGATGATCCATTTGCGCCTGGGATTGACCCCGATGGCCCGGCTGTGGATGAAATCGCTATCGGCAATCGCCTGATGGCGGCTGGCGAATACGAACTTGCCATGGAATCCTTTACCCGGGCGGCGCTGACAGATGGAATGACACCCGAGATCCTGACTTCGCTCGGCACCGCCAATCTGGGCTTACGCCGGATCGGACAAGCCGAACCCCTGCTACGCCGAGCAGTGGAGGATGATCCCGATTGGCCGGTCGCCTGGAATAATCTTGGCGTATTCCTGATGGAGACGGGCGAATACGCCGAAGCAGCACAGGTTTTCCGCCGTGCTTTTGCGTTAGACAATGGCGAAAGTGACGCAATCCGTGACAATTTGCGGTTAGCACTCGCAAAAATGGAAAATCCTGCTAATAATACCCCACAAGAACAAGAATTTGAGCTGGAGCAGCGCGGCGACGGGCAATTCGTTCTGCGCAAAAACCCGGCAATAGAGGCAGAGCAGTAAAGGACGCAAAAATGCGCCATCCCTTTTTGATTCCGACGATGCTTGCGTGCGGGCTGGTTTTTTCCGCTTGCGCAAAAGAAACTGAAGAGGAAAAAGTCGAACGTACATTTCAGGAAGTGAACGTTATTGACGAGACCAACCTGAATGACGTGATGCTGAATGCAGCTGATCCAAATGAAGCCGTCACTTATTTTCAGGGTGCGGCCGCCAAGAACCCGGACCGGATCGATCTTCAGCGTGGTCTTGCGATTACCCTGACCCGCGCCAAGCGCAACACCGAGGCATCAGCGGCATGGAAACGTGTGCTCGGGATGAAAGGTGCAAACAACGCCGACCGGGTTGAATATGCAGATGCGCAAGTGCGTAGCGGAAATTGGGACGGTGCAAAGGCAACACTCGACAAAATCCCACCCACTTATGAGACTTTCAAGCGCTATCGGCTTGAGGCGCTGGTGGCAGACTCCAGAAAAGACTGGAAACGCTCAGACCATTATTATGAAACCGCAGTTGGCCTGACTACGCGACCGGCGGGTGTCATGAATAACTGGGGCTACTCCAAAATGGCACGCGGGCAATATGCCGAAGCTGAACGTCTGTTCACCGAAGCCATTCAACAGGACAACGCGCTATTTACCGCGAAGAACAATCTGGTTCTGGCGCGCAGTGCACAAGGCAATTACAGCGTTCCGGTTGTCCCGATGTCTCAGACCGAACGGGCGATGTTGCTGAATACGATGGCTATTTCGGCAGTTAAACAAGGCGATGTAAACCTCGCCAAGAACCTGTATCGCGAGGCAATCGCCACGCATCCCCAGCATTATGACGAAGCCGTTCGCTCGCTTCGGGCACTCGAGGACGCCTGATCCATGCACATACCAGCGGCAGCGGCAGCGTGGTTCTTACCATTTGTCCTGCCGATCTGTTTCTACGTTGCCTTCACCGATATGCGTGAGATGCGGATCAAGAACCATGCGGTCATGGCACTGTTGGTGGTTTTTCTCGTTGTCGGCCTTTTCGTTTTGCCGCCATGGTCGGGCGAATGGCTACCCGGCACGTTTGGTCCGGTCACTGTCAAGCTGCCTTTATACGCCTGGCAGCTGCTTCACATAGTCGTTGTTCTGATCGTCGGCATCGTATTGAACGCTGCTGGAATTATGGGAGCTGGTGACGCCAAATTCTGCGCTGCCGCCGCTGCTTTTGTCTGGGCCAGTGATTTCATGTGGGTATTCATAATTCTGTCTGCCACGCTGCTAGGGGCTTTTTGTTCCCACCGGTTAGCGAAACACACCCGACTGCGCCAGATAGCTCCGCATTGGGACAGTTGGGATCGCGGTAAACAGTTTCCAATGGGTCTGACGCTTGCAGGTAGCCTCGTGGCTTACCTGATTTTGGGCATAATCCACGGTTCGTGAACAATCATGACCGCGCCTTGCCCGCGCCTTGGTCCTGCCACAAAGACGCGTCAAATTTTCCCTAAACGGCCCTGCATGGGGCCTTTGGTGTGATAATTGACAGACGAGTCCCGCTTATGAACATGCAGACGTCCTCCGTTATGGCCCCTCCTGCCCCTAAGGGGTTGGCTGAAATGCAGCTTCCGCTGGTGATGATGCGTGACATTCTGCTGAAAACGATCTTTCGCAAGAACGTGGATACGGTAAGCGAGGTTGCCGCGGCGGTATGCTTGCCCGGCTCGGTGACGCAGGAACTGATCGATATCGCACGGGAACAGAAACTGATGGAGGCGACAGGCACACTGAACGCCAACTCGGGCAACGAGATGGGGTATCAGTTAACCGATGCAGGAAAGGCCCGTGCATTGGACGCGCTTAGCCAATCGGAGTATTTCGGCGCGATGCCGGTGCCACTGGACGTCTATCGCGAACAGGTCAAGCGTCAGTCGATCCGCAACATTCAGGTCACCCGTGATCAATTGACTGGTGCTATGGGTCATCTGGTTCTACCCGACAGCCTGCTGGATCACTTGGGCCCTGCTGTCAGCGCCGGTCGGTCGATCCTGATGTATGGCCCTCCGGGCAATGGTAAGTCCTCAATCTCGAACGGAATTCGGGACGCGCTGGGTGACAATGTCTATGTCCCGCGCGCCATCGAATATTCGGGGCAGGTGATCACCGTATACGATCCGATTGTTCACACCGCGATTGAACAGGAAGAGGACGATCCCAACAGTTTGCGCCGCCGGAAACGGTTCGATACGCGTTATGTGCAATGCGAGCGCCCGACCGTGGTAACCGGCGGTGAACTGTCGCTAAGCATGTTGGACCTCGTTTACAACCCCACTGCCCGGACCTATCAGGCACCGCTGCAGTTGAAATCGACCGGAGGCATTTTCATCGTGGACGACCTTGGGCGTCAGGCCGAACCCCCTCAGGCCCTGATCAACCGCTGGATCGTTCCGCTGGAAGAAAGCAAGGATATCCTCGGCCTGCAATCAGGTGAGAAGTTCGAAGTGCCCTTCGATACTCTGGTCATCTTTTCAACCAACTTCCATCCGAATGAAATCTTCGACCAAGCGGCTCTGCGCCGGATCTTCTTCAAGATAAAAATTGATGGTCCGAACCAAGAGAACTTCCTTAAGATTTTTGCCATGGTCGCCCGCAAACGTGGGATGCCTTTGGACGAAGCGGCTCTGGTACATCTGCTGAAGGTCAAATACCCGACAATCCAGAACATATACGCGAATTATCAACCGATCTTCCTGATCGACCAGATGATCTCGATCTGCGAATTCGAAGGCATCCCCTATCAGATGAGCCCCGACTTGATCGACCGTGCCTGGGCAAACATGTTCGTCAAGGAAGAAAAGATCGTTCACTAACCCCCTGTCCTTCTGAACCCGGGCGGTTAATCTGCGGCCATGACGCAGATTCCCGCCCGGATTAGCGATTGGTTTGCCGCCAAAGGCTGGTCGATCCACCCGCATCAACAAGACATGTTCGACCAGGCACAGGAGCCGGCGACGCTGTTGATTGCCCCGACAGGCGGGGGCAAGACGATGGCCGGTTTCTTGCCGTCCCTGTCCGAACTGGCCGACGGCGCGCATGATGGGCTGCATACGATCTATGTCTCACCACTCAAGGCGCTGGCCGCTGATATCCGCCGCAATCTGCGTACCCCGGTGGAAGAGATCGGCTTGCCTATACGGATCGAAGACCGCACTGGCGATACGTCGGCCACGCAAAAGAAACGCCAGCGTGTTGATCCTCCACATATACTACTGACAACACCAGAAAGCTTGGCGTTACTCACCTCCTACGAAGACGCGCCGCGTATGTTTGCGGGAGTCCAGCGCATCATCGTTGATGAGATTCACTCTTTGGCGGAAAGCAAGCGGGGCGATCAATTGATGCTTGCACTGGCGCAGTTGCAAGCGCTCTGCCCCGATTTGCGCCGTGTCGGCCTGTCTGCGACTGTGGAAGACCCAGAAGGCATTGCGCAGTTTCTGGCGCGGCATCCTGATCCATGCAGAATAATTCAGGCCGATCCCGGCCCAGATCCCGATATCGCGATGCTTGAAACCAAAGAAATGCCCCCCTGGTCTGGTGGAGGCGCCGCCTATGCCATTCCGGCGGTGCTGGAGCAGGTTCGGCAGCATAAAACCACACTGATCTTCCACAACACGCGCGCTCAGGCCGAAATATTCTTTCATAATCTCTGGCTGGCAAATGATGAAAGTCTGCCAATCGGTATCCATCACGGCAGTCTGGACCGGCAGCAACGCGAAAGGGTTGAGGCCGCAATGGTACGCGGTGATCTGCGGGCCATTGTCTGCACGGGCAGCCTCGATCTGGGAATCGACTGGGGGGATGTGGATCTGGTGATCCAAATTGGCGCGCCAAAGAACGTCAAACGGCTGGTGCAGCGGATCGGACGGGCAAACCATCGTTATAATGCCCCATCGAAGGCGCTGTTGGTACCTGCCAACCGGTTTGAAGTGGTCGAATGTGTGGCCGCACTGCATGCGGTGCAAGAACATGACCTGGACGGTGATCCTCGCGGCGCGGGCCCTCGGGATGTGCTCTGTCAGCATATCCTGATCGCCGCTGCAGCCGGACCGTTCGAGGCCGATGCGCTCTACACCGCGCTGACCTCGGCGGGGCCCTATGCCGACCTCCCCCGATCCGAATTTCATGCCTGCCTGGATTTCTGCGCCACTGGCGGGTACGCCCTGCGCGCCTATGACCGCTGGCAGCGGTTGCAGCAGCGATCAGATGGGCGCTGGCAATTGCGTGATCCACGAGCAGCGCAGCGTATCCGGATGAATCTGGGCACAATTCAGGACACTGACACGCTGAAGGTACGGTTGAAACGAAATCGCGGTGGCAAGCCACTTGGCGAGGTGGAAGAAGGGTTTGCTGCCTCGCTCACCCCCGGTGACACATTTCTGATCGGCGGTCAGATCGTCCGTTATGAAGGGCTGCGTGAAATGGTGGTTGAGGTCAGCCGCCGTGCCGACAAGAAACCCAAAATCGCAACCTTCTCTGGCACAAAATTCGCCACATCTACGCAGCTTAGCGATCGCATCCTGCGCATGTTCGCGCAAAGCGACTGGCCACACTTGCCCGACCACACCGCCGATTGGCTGGCGTTGCAACGCGAGGTCTCGCGCCTACCGCAGCGCGATCGACTATTGATCGAAAGCTTCCCCGACAATGGGCGTGAACATATCTGTGTCTATGGCTTTGCAGGCCGAAATGCGCAGCAGACCCTGGGCTTGTTACTAACCAAACGTATGGAAGAGACCGGCCTTGCCCCACTGGGCTTTGTCGCTACCGACTATGCCACCCTGATCTGGGGCCTGGATGCGGTAACCGATCCATGCCCATTGTTTCAAATTGATGCGCTGCGCGAAGGGCTGGAAACGTGGTTGGCAGGCAACGCCGTGATGAAACGGACGTTTCGCGCCTCGGCCACAATCGCAGGCCTAATCGAACGCAATACCGGCGGGCAGCGAAAAAGCGGGCGGCAGGCGACGTTTTCGTCAGATATCTTGTATGACACTCTGCTGAAATACGACCCCGACCATCTTTTGATGCAGATCACCCGCGAAGAAGCCATGCGCGGATTGGTTGATTTCGGTCGGATCGAAGCGATGGTCGGGCGAATCAATGGCCGCATCGATCTTCTGCGGCTGGATCGCGTTTCTCCATTGGCTGCGCCGCTCTTTCTGGAAATGGGAAAAGTGCCAGTCAAAGGTGAGGCAGAAGAACGTCTTCTGGCCGAAGAGAGTGCCCGCTTGCTGCAAGCTGCAGGCATACAATCTCCGTGATTCCTCTTGCGCCGTCCGTCGAAACAGGCAAAGAACGTACCATGAACAACGTCGAGTTTTCCTTTGCGGGTCACCAACTGCGCGCACTAGGTTCCGGGGCGCTTTGGTGGCCCGATCAACGCCTGCTTTGCGTATCTGATCTGCATCTGGGCAAGTCAGAACGCATCGCTCGAAGGGGCGGTTCTTCGCTCCCCCCTTATGATACACGCGAGACTTTGACACGGCTGGGAGGTGACTTGTCACATACAAAGGCCACGTCAGTAATTTGTCTGGGGGACAGCTTTGATGACTTGGACGCGTCAACTGCATTGACAGCTGAGGACAGGCTTCGGATTACGACGTTGCAAGCAGGTCGGAACTGGATCTGGATCGAAGGCAATCATGACCCCGGTCCGGTTGAAATTGGTGGTACGCATCTATCCGAATGGATTTTCAGCGGCCTCACTTTTCGCCATATAGCCCAACCAGATGCAATGGCTGAGATTTCCGGCCACTATCATCCCAAGGCAAGTTTGAATATTCGGGGGCGCTCGATCTCTCGACCTGCGTTCCTTTTGGATCATGCCCGACTAATCCTGCCCGCCTATGGGATCTATACCGGCGGGTTGCGCAGCACAGACCAAACACTGACAAGGATCATGGCCTCAGATGCCCGGGCAATCTTGACGGGGGATCAGCCCCAGAAAATTCCAATGCCGCGATGACCCTTATAACAGCCCGTCATCCACAAGATGCTGCTTGTATTTCCGGCTGACAGGTACTTCATCGCCGTTCCTCAAACGCAGGTAGGTTTTCCCCGCCTCTTTCTTGACCCCAACAATTGTGGAATCCACCACCCAATGTGATCGATGTGTGCAATGCCCAGGAACCGGCTCCATCTCAGCTATCGCATCGGTAAATCGCGAGCGGATGGTAAATGTCCCTTCTGAGGTTACGACATCGACGCTGTGATCACGCACGGTCAGCCGGTAGATCTCCCCCTCGAAACCAGTTGGCAATCGATGGTAGAGCCGTGGTCGAGGTTCTTCCACTGCTTCATCTGGATCGCCCCATTGACGAACAAGTATTAGCCCCGTCGCAAACAGAAGCCCATAAGGGACGACCTTCAACAGGTCTGGAGCCATCCGTCCATTCAATGAGAACAGAACCCACGTCAGAAACCACAAAGAGGGGGCAAACAACAACAGGATCAACGCAGCAAAAGCAAAATCCCGGAACAACGATCCCGATAAACTCAGTTTTGTGCGCACAAGTTGCCCCGCAGCCCATGTTGCAAACAGCGCCAGTAGCATTACACCAGTCCAGAACAACAACCGCTGTGAATATGACAGCGTCATGTCTCGAAAGGGTGCGAACGAATAGGCAAGCAATGGAACAAAAACTAGGCCGGCCACTACACGTTGAAGACTGCAAAACGAGATGATCGGACTTAGTTTGGACTTCATACCAAGCAACACACCTTCTTAGCCTGCACCAAAAACATCAAACGGAAGGTAGTCTAACCTCACAACCACTTGGATTAGAAGGCTTATCACGGGTTAACGCTGGGTCAAGTTAACAAGTCCCCATACGCATTAATAATACATGGAGAACAAAAAACCGGAGAGCGCGCAGGCTCTCCGGCTAATCAGGCCATACCCAAATAGGTCTTTGTGTCGGGTATTACGCTGTCAGGCCTTCGGGCTCTGGCAAGCCATTCGCCCGGCACGCGGCGGTCAGCGTATTTGCAAGCAGGCAGGCGATCGTCATCGGGCCTACGCCACCCGGTACCGGAGTGATTGCACCTGCGCGTTCGGCCGCGCTGGCATAGTCCACATCGCCAACCAGTTTGTTCTTGCCGTCTCGCTCGATGCGGTTGATGCCCACGTCGATTACGGTCGCGCCTTCCTTGATCCAGTCACCCGGCACCATCTCGGGGCGGCCCACGGCGGCGACGACGATGTCGGCGCGGCGCACCACGTCG